>NZ_CDBK01000073.1 GCF_000819785.1 Aeromonas caviae
GGAGTGTGCCGAAGAGTACAGGGTGGAAGGAGACTTCTGAGCCACCTTGTCCCCACTCTGGCTGCAAGGCGGGTGGAGTGTGCGAAAGAGTATATGGTTGAGGGTGACTTCTGATTCTGAGCCACACCACAAACTGCGATAAGAAAACGGCGCCTTGATGGCGCCGTTTTTGTTGCTCAGTCCTCTACTCAGCCGTTGGCCGGTACCTCGTGCGCCGTGTTGGCGAGCACTGGCCCGATATACTTCTCTATCTGCAATTGGGCCATGTGGCCGCAGTTGCCCTGGGCCAGACTGGACGAGCCCTCGTCGAATGTGAGGCAGTTGACGTTGCCGTTCTTGCAGATGCTGCCCGCTTCGCCCGGCTTGGCCGGGTCATACCAGGCCCCTTCACACACCCGCACTACCCCGGGCCGGATATCGGCGGAGATCAGGGCCCCCACCAGGATCTGGCCGCGCTCGTTGAAGGCCCGCACCAGATCGCCATCCTGGATGCCGCGCGCTTTGGCGTCGTCAGGATGGATCAGGATCGCTTCGCGGTCGGCGATGGCGAACTTGTCCCGCAGCGGGGTGTTGTCGAGCTGGGAGTGCAGCCGCTGGGTCGGGTGGGAGGTGTTGAGCGACAGCGGATAGCGCGCCGCCACCTCGCTCTTCACCCACTCCTTGGGCTCATACCACTTGGGATGACCGGCGCAGTCGGCGTAACCCATCCCCGCCACCGTGTTGGAGAAGATCTCGATCTTGCCGGACGGGGTACCGAGCGGGTTGAGCAGCGGGTTTTCGCGAAAATCGGCGTGACGGATCCACTGGCGGTTGGCCTCGGGGATCGGGAAGCGGATGTAGTTGTTGGCCTCCCAGAACATGTTGAACGGCGGCAGCGCCACCCGGGCGCCACGGGCCTGGGCCGCCATGCCGTCGTACATCTGCTTGAGCCACAGCATCTCGTCCTTCCCTTCGGTGTACTGCTCCTGCACACCCAGCTTGGCGGCGATGGCGCTGAAGATGTCGAAATCGTTGCGAGCTTCAAACTGGGGCGGTACGCACTGGTGCATGGGGAAGACGTAGCGCTGGGAGTAGTCGCCCCCCATCTCCAGATCGTTGCGCTCATAGCTGGTGGTGGCCGGCAGTACGATGTCGGCGTGTTTGGCGGTGGCCGTCCAGTAGGGCTCGTGAACGATCACGGTCTGGGGTTTGCGCCAGGCCTTGACTAGGTTGTTGGTGTCCTGATGGTGGTGGAAGGGGTTGCCGCCCGCCACGTAGACCAGCTTGATGTCCGGGTAGGTCACCTTGCGGCCGTTGAAGTCGATGGTCTTGCCCGGGTTGGCGAGGCAGTCGGCGATGCGGGCCACCGGGATGGGGGCCGGGCTGTTCTTCGGTGCGCTGCCAGCGGAGATGCCCGCCAGAATGCCGCCCTTGGCGGTGGGGCTGCCACCGGAGGAGTAGTGGTAACTGAAGCCGTAGCCGCCCCCCGGCAGGCCGATCTGGCCCAGCATGGCGGCCAGAGTGACCAGCATCCAGTTGGGCTGTTCACCGTGGTGCTGACGCTGCATGCCCCAGCCCGCCATGAGCATGGTGCGCTTGGCGGCCATGTCGAGGGCCAGCTGGCGGATCACCTTGGCATCGACGCCGCAGATGGCGCTCGCCCACTCGGCGCTCTTGGGCTGACCGTCATCCTTGCCGAGCAGGTAGGCGAGGAAGGTGTCGAAGCCGACGGTGTAGCGATCGAGGAAGGCCTGATCGTGCTTCTTCTCGCTGTAGAGGGTGTGAGCGACACCCAACATCATGGCCACGTCTGTGTAGGCGTTCGGGGCAATCCACTCGGCATTGGCCTGCTTGGCGGTCTCGTTGTAGACGGGATCGATGCTGATGACCCGGGTGCCTTTCTCTTTCAGCGCCTTGAAGCCGGCCTGCCCCTCGTGATCCGGCATGTTCCAGCTGTTCTTCAGGGTCACCTGGGCGTTGACCCCCCAGAGCACCACCAGTTCGGCGTGCTCCACCACGTTGGGCCAGGCGGTCTGCTGCTCGTACACCTCGATGGAGCCCATCACGTGGGACATGATCACCTGAGCCGCGCCGGTGGAGTAGTCCCCGGCATAACCGGTGAAGCCGCCCGAGAGGTTCATCAGGCGGTGCAGCAGGGTGCGGCTGTTGTGGAACATGCCGACACTCTTCCAGCCGTAGGAACCGGCGTGGATCGCCTGGGGGCCGAAATCAGACTGAACGCGCTGGATCTCGCCGGCCACCAGTTCGATGGCCTTCTCCCAGCTCACCCGTACCCACTCGTCGGCACCGCGCAGCTCCGGTCTGGCACCCGGGCCGTGCTCCAGCCAGCTCTTGCGCACCATGGGGTACTTGATGCGGTTCTTGGCGTGCACCTGGAACGGCGCCATGTCGATAAGATCGTTCGGTGCCGGATCGTCGGCCACCGGCTGGACCCGCACCATGCGGCCCTCGGAGACGATGGCCTCGAAGGCCCCCCAGTGGGCGCCGGTCAGGATGCCCTTCTGGGCGGGGACCAGAGTCGGGAACTGCTCCAGCGCCGTGCTGACGGCCTTGGCCAGGGCGCTTTTCGGGAAGAGACCAGCCAGCAGGGGCAGGGCGGCACAGGCCCCCAGCCCCTTGAGCAGAGTACGGCGGGAGAGGTTGGTCTGTTGGTCATTGAAAAAAGTCATGGGAGAGTCCTCTGTTCCTGCCTTAATGGGCCGCGCTCATGTCGCTGGCGTGTTTCTGCACGTATTGGGTGAGCATGCGCGCCTGCTCCGGGGTGAGGGAGGTACGGGACTCCATCCCCTTGATGACGCCGATCCACTGGTTGGCGTTGAAGTGATCCAGCGCGGTGAGGCCGTGACAGCCGGTGCAGTTGTTGGACATCAGGGTGGAGGCGTATTGCCACAGCTTGCCCTGGTCGCCGATGAGCTGGCTCTGGTCGACCCAGGCGGTCAGGCTGACCTGATGCCAGGTGAGGTTGGTGGCGCTGTCGGTTTCGCTCTTGCCGGTCACGAGGGCTTTTCTGGCGGCTTCGCCGACCAGCACGCTCAGGATCCGTTTGCCGGGGGCGGCGTAGAACACCTCGCTCACCCCGTCCTGCTGCCAGCCGTCGATGCGCACCTGGGCGCGGCCGTTGTCGTTGGCCAGCACTTCCACCTGGGTGGAGGGCATCAGGGTGCCTTCATCAGTCTTGGCGCCGGCATCCAGATAGAGCGGGGTGGTGGCGATGGCATAGCGGGTGGTGACGCTGGCCGGGGTCTGGGCCGCGGCGGCGGCCAGTTCGCTGGCACCGGCGGCAGCCAGGCCGCTCATGTCCGGCATGATGTGGGCGACGCCGCGGTGGCAGTCGATGCAGGTCTGGCCCTCCTTGATGGCGACCGGGTGCTCGGCGCGGGCATTGGGGCGCTGGGCCAGGATGTCCATGGCGGTGTAGCTGTGGCAACTGCGACAGGTGGCGGAGTCATTGGCCTTGAGCTGATCCCACACGGTCTGGGCCATGCGCAGCTTGTGGGCCTCGTATTTTTCCGGGGTGTCGAGGGTGCCGATCGCCTCGTGATAGATGTCTTTCACGGCGCGGATCTTGGTCCAGAGATAGGCGGCGGGTTCACTGGGGATGTGGCAGTCGGCGCACTCGGCGCGGATCCCCTTCACGTTCTGGAAGTGGACACTGCCCTGATATTCGGCGAGGGGGGTCTGCATGGAGTGGCAGGAGACGCAGAACTCGGTGGAGCTGGTCTTGTGCAGCACGGTGACGGTGACGCCCAGTGCAGCGACCCCCAGCAGGGCCCCGAGCAGCAGAAGCCAGAACCAGGTCTTTCTCAACAGTTTTCCAAGCATGGTGACGGTGTCCTTCGAATTCGGGTATTACCAATATAGTAGTAGTCCCAAGATTCGATGGGTTGACCTTGGTCATGATTTTTATTTCGACATGTAAGTAATTTTTGGTTTTTTTTTTGTTTGGAAATGCTTTTTTGAACTTTAATCGCACTTTTACCCTTCAACGGGAGCGGGGTGTCCTGTGATGGGGGCGATGCCCAAGCCGGGACGGGGAGGCCGCGCACCACCCCGGGGCTTGGGGTTTGCGGTGAGAGGATTGTATACTGTTCACATATACAGTATTCAGGTGTATCCATCATGCGACTCTTTATCGCCGAGAAACCCAGCCTTGGCCGCGCCATCGCCGATGTCCTCCCCAAACCTCACAAGAAGGGGGAGGGTTTCATCGAGACGGCGCAGGGAGACGTGGTGACCTGGTGCATCGGCCACCTGCTGGAGCAGGCCGAGCCCGATGCCTACGATGCCGCCTACAAGCAGTGGCGCATGGAATCCCTCCCCATTGTCCCGACCCAGTGGCAGCTGGTGGCCAAACCCAAGACCAAGGCCCAGCTGGCCGTCATCAAGGGGCTCATCAAGCAGGCGGACTGCGTGGTCAACGCCGGTGACCCGGACAGGGAAGGGCAACTGCTGGTGGACGAGGTGATCGACTTTCTCGGTTATCCCAAGACCAAACCGGTTCAGCGCTGCCTCATCAGCGATCTCAATCCCCCCGCCGTGCGCCGCGCCCTCGACAAGCTCAGGGACAACAAGGAGTTCGTGCCGCTGGCGGTGTCGGCGCTGGCCCGTAGCCGTGCCGACTGGCTCTATGGCATCAACATGACCCGGGCCTATACCCTGCTTGGTCGCAAGGGGGGTTGCAGCGAACTGCTGTCGGTGGGCCGGGTACAGACCCCCTTGCTCGGTCTGGTGGTGCGCCGGGATCTCGAGATCGAGGCCTTCGTTCCCAAGCCGTTCTACGAGGTGATGGCCCATCTGCTGACCCAGGGCAACGAACGCTTCACCGCCAGGTGGCTGCCATCGGAGGCCTGTCTGCCCTGGCAGGATGAGGAGGGACGGGTGCTCAACCGGGCGCTGGCCGCCAAGGTGGTGGAGCGGATCCAGGGGCAACCCGCCCGGGTGGAGGCGGTGGAGGAGCAGGCGCGCAAGCAGGCGGCACCGCTCCCCTACAACCTCTCCAGCCTGCAGATCGACGCGGCCAAGCGCTTTGGCATGGATGCCAAGCGGGTGCTGGACGTCTGCCAGAGCCTCTACGAGCGGCACAAGCTCATCACCTATCCCAGATCCGACAGCCGCCATCTGCCGAGCGAGCACTTCAACCGGGCCGGCCAGGTGCGGGAGGCCATCGCCAGCACGGCCCCTGCGCTGGCCAGGGCGGTCGCCGAAGCGGATGGCAGGATCCGCAGCAAGGCGTGGAACGACAGCAAGGTGGATGCCCACCACGCCATCATTCCCACCGAGAAGAGGGGGAACGAGGCGAGCCTGGGGGCCGACGAGGCGAAGCTGTACGGCCTGATTGCCCGCCAGTATCTGCTGCAGTTCTACCCGCCGTTCGAGTACAACGACAGCAAGGTGTTGCTGCGCATCGCCGGAGGGCTGTTCCAGGCCAAGGCGCGCCGCATCCTCAAGGCGGGCTGGAAGGCGCTGCTCGGAGTGGAAGAGGATGACGAGGAGGAGGCGGGAACCCTGCCTGCCCTGAAAGAGGGGGAGGAACTGCTGTGCGAGCGGGGGGAACTGCTGGAGAAGATGACCCAGCCCCCCAAGCCGTTTACCGATGCCACCTTGCTGGCCGCCATGACCGGCATCGCCCGTTATGTGCAGGATCCCGAGATCCGCAAGACCCTGCGGGAGACCGACGGTCTGGGCACCGAGGCGACCCGGGCCGGGATCATCGATCTGCTGTTCAAGCGCCGCTTCCTGGTGCGCCAGGGCAAGAGCATCAAGGCCACCCCGACCGGGCGAGCCCTGGTCCAGGCGCTGCCCACGACCGCCACGACACCGGACATGACGGCACTGTGGGAGCAGAGTCTGGGTCAGATCGCCGAACGTCACGGCAGCTACCAGCAGTTCATGGGGCCGCTCACCGAGCAGCTCAACGGCCTGATCGAGGGGGCGCGGCAGGATTCTGGCGCCAGCTTCAGCGCGCTGCCCACGGCGGCGCCCGGTGACAGCAAGCCACGCTTTGCCCGCCGCAAGCGGACTGCGTCCACCGCCGCACGCCCCCGCACGAGCAAGAGTGCTGGCAAGAGTACGGGAAAGAGCTCTGGCAAGGGGACGACCAGGGGCAAGGCGGCCTGAGGCTGGCGCGCGCCGTGATCACATAGAAAAGAAAGAGGGGCCGGAGGCCCCTCTTGTATGGATGGGATGGCTTACCCCGTGTAGACGCTCTCTTCCGGATAACGGATGCGGGTCTCCACCGGGCGGGCCAGCATGATCGCCAGGGTGAGGGGCCCCAGACGGCCGCAGATCATCACCAGCACCAGGATCAGTTTGCCCGGTTCGCTCAGAGAAGCGGTGATGCCGGTGGACAGACCCACGGTGGCGAAGGCCGAGATGGTCTCGAACATGATCTTGTCGAATGATTGCGACTCCGTGAGCATCAGCAGGAACATCGCCAGCATCAGCACCATGGTACTGACGATGATGATGGCCAGGGAGCGGGTCACTATCTGGGGTGACAGGGTGCGGCCGAAGGCGGTGACATGGGGGCGCTTGGTCAGAAACGCCCGGGTCGCCAGCAGAACGACGGCAAAGGTGGTGACCTTGATACCGCCCCCGGTGGAGGTTGCCCCGGCACCGATGAACATCAGCATCATCATGAACAGCAGGGAGGCCGGTACCATCTGGCCGATATCCACCGTGTTGAAGCCCGCCGTGCGCGCGGTGGCCGACTGGAAGAAGGCTGCCAGCCACTGGCTCCCGAAGGAGGCGTTGCCCAGGGTGCCCGGGTTGTTGTGCTCCAGCAGCCAGAACATCAGGGTCCCCAGCAGCAGCAGGGCAGGGGTCATCAGCAGCATCAGCTTGCTGTGCAGTTTCAGCTTGCGCCAGCGGCGGTTGCGCACCAGGTCGACGATGACGGTGAAGCCTACCCCCCCCAGGATCAGCAGGGCCGGTATGGTCAGGCTGATGATGGGGTCATCCCGGTAGTCCATGAGGTTGTTGGCAAACAGCGAGAAGCCGGCGTTGTTGAAAGCCGACACCGCGTGGAAGAAGCTGACGTAGAGGCCGTGGCCCCAGCCCATGTCGGGCACCCAGCGAATGGCCATGATGGCGGTGCCGATCAGCTGGGCAATCAGGGCGAACAGGACGATGCGTTTCACCAGCTGGACGATGTTGACGGATCCCTCCTGGCCCAGCGCCTCCTTGGCCAGCACCTGCTGGCGCAGCCCGACCCGCTTGCTGAACATGGCGATGAGCAGCAGTGTCATGGTCATCTGGCCGAGACCACCAATCTCCATCAATATCAACAGGATGATCTGCCCCTGCAGGGTGAAGGCGGTGCCGGTATCCACCACCCCGAGGCCGGTCACGCTGATGGCGGAGGTGGCGGTGAACAGGGCGTTGATGACGGTGACCTCACCCTTGTGGCTGGAGGGCTGGACCAGAAACAGGGTGCCAACCAGCAGGATGATGAGGAAACTGCCCAGGATGAGCTTGGCCTCGCTCCAGCGGGAGTTGTCTTCCCGATGCAGGGTGAAGGCGTAGTTGCTGCGCCAGTTGATCATAGGGTGTCGAGCCAGTGATCGATGGCGTGCTTGTTGCCGGCCAGGATCAGGATGTCACCGAGTTGCAGCTCCATCTTGCCGGTCAGGACGTTGTGCAGCACCTCGCCACGCTTGATGGCCAACAGCTGGAAATCGCTTTGCTGCAGCAGGCGCAAGTCGGCCAGGGTGCGGGTGTTTTGCTGCAAGCCGATCACGAACTCGGTCAGCACCATGTCGTGACCCAGCTCCAGGTAGTCGAACAGCCGGTTGTCCAGCATGCTCTGGGCCACCCGGCGGCCCATGTCCCACTCCGGGTTGATCACCTTGTCCGCGCCCACCTTCTGCAGGATCTTGGCGTGGAACTTGTCGCGGGCCTTGACCCAGACCTTCTTCACGCCCGCCTCTTTCAGCACCAGCGTGGTCAGGATGCTGGTCTCCAGGTTGTCGCCGATGGCGACAAAGACGATGTCGAAATTCGCCAGGCCCAGTTCGGCGACCGTGGCCTCGTCGGTGGCATCGGCCACGATGACGTGGTTGCAGAGGGTGGCTATCTGGCGGGTCTTGCTCTCGTCGATGTCGATGGCCAGTACCTCGGCATTCTGGCGCTGCAACTCTTCGCACAAGGCGCTGCCAAACAGGCCCAGGCCGATGACGGCGAATTGATTGTTCATGCATGCTTCCTCAGCGGGATGAAGGGGTTACTCTACTCCAGAGCCCTGAGTCCGAAAAGTGTCCGGGTTTTTTGTCCCGGGGGATCTGGGGTAAACTGCGCCCTTGTCCTTGTCGGAACACACAGATGAAACTCACCCCCCACGCCTCCCTGTCGACCCTCAATACTATGGGCCTGGACGCACACTGCCTCTGGCTGGCCGATGTGACCCGGCCGGATGATCTCGCGCAACTGCGGACCAACCCGGAGTTGGCCACCTTGCCGCGCCTGGTGCTGGGAGGAGGAAGCAACATCCTGTTCTGCGATGACTTTGCCGGTCTGGTGGTCCACAACGGCCTGAAAGGGATCACGCTGCACGAGGAGTCCGAGCACTGGCTGCTGCACGTGGCGGCAGGTGAAAACTGGCACGAGCTGGTATGTCACGCCCTGCAACAGGGCTGGCACGGGCTGGAGAATCTGGCACTCATTCCCGGGACGGTTGGGGCGGCCCCGGTACAGAACATCGGTGCCTACGGGGTCGAGCTGGCCAGCGTCTGTGCCTACGTGGAGGCGTTCAACTGGCAGAGTGGCGAGGTTGAGCGCATCGCGGCGGCCGACTGCCGGTTCGGTTACCGTGACAGCATCTTCAAGCACGACTATCAGGACTCCCACTTCATCATCGCCGTCGGTCTGCGCCTGCCCAAGGCATGGCGCCCGGTCGCCGGCTATGGCCCGCTGGCGGCGCTGGGGGATGCCCCTTCGCCACAGGCCATTTTCGACACCGTCTGTGCCACCCGCATGGCCAAGCTGCCGGATCCGGCGGTGCTGGGCAACGCGGGCAGTTTCTTCAAAAACCCTGTGGTGCCCGCCGCCCTGGCCGAGACCCTGAAACAGCAATACCCGCAGATGCCCTGCTACCCTGCGGCAGAAGGGCAGGCAAAGCTGGCGGCTGGCTGGCTCATCGATCAGTGCGGTCTCAAGGGGTTTGCCATCGGTCGTGCCGCCGTCCATCAGGAGCAGGCGCTGGTGCTGGTCAATCTGGGGGGCGCCAGCGCCATGGAGCTCATCGCGCTGGCGGCCCATGTCCGCGACAGCGTGGAGCACCAGTTCGGTGTGGTGCTGGAACACGAGGTGCGCTTCATGGGGCGCAGCGGTGAAACCTGGCTCGACGAGGTACTGGCATGACCCTGACCCCCGTCAGACAGACTCTGATCACCCTGCTCAGCGACGGCCAGTTTCATTCCGGCGAGCAGCTGGGCGAGCGCCTTGGCATCAGCCGGGCGGCGGTGAGCAAGCACATGGCCGCGCTCAAGGATCTGGGGCTGGATCTCTTCAGCCTGACCGGCAAGGGCTATCGGCTGGCGGTGCCCATGGCCCTCTATGACGAGGGGCGGCTGCAGGCAGAGGCACCGATGGCACCGGTGCACTGCTTCCCTGTCATCGACTCCACCAACCAGTACCTGCTGGAGCGGGTCAACACCCTGAGCTCCGGCGAAAGCTGTCTGGCCGAGTGCCAGACCGCCGGGCGGGGACGTCGTGGCAAACCCTGGGTTTCTCCCTTCGGTTGCCAGCTGATCCTGAGCATGTACTGGCGGCTTGAGCAGGGCATGGCGGCCGCCATGGGACTGAGTCTCGCGGTCGGCGTGGCGGTGGTCGAGGCGCTGGAGTCCCTCGGTTATCCCGGGGTGGCGCTCAAGTGGCCGAACGACCTCTATTACCAGGGCCGCAAGTTGGCGGGCATCCTGGTGGAGATGAGCGGCAGTGCGGGTGCCAGCTGCCATCTGGTGATCGGGGTCGGCCTCAATCTGGCGATGCCGAGTCGGGAGGGGGAGAAGATCGATCAGGCCTGGTCCGAGCTGCGCCATATCCAGCCCGAGCTGGTGGATCGCAACGAGCTGGCCGCCTGCGTGCTGCTGCACCTGCAGCAGGCCATGCAGACCTTCGAACAGACGGGACTGGCGAGTTTCGTCGAGAGCTGGAACCGGCTCGACCACTTCGCCGGCCAGCCGGTGAAGCTGCTGATGGGAGAGCAGGTGATCCGCGGGATTGCCCGGGGGATCGACGAACGCGGAGCCCTGCGTCTGGAGACGGAAGAAGGGCTCAAGCTCTATCTGGGAGGGGAACTCTCCCTGCGGCGGGGGGACTGAACCCATACGCTCATGACGACTGAATGAAAGAGGGGGCCTGCGGGCCCCCTCTTTCATGTATGCACTGCGACAGTGGTCACTTGCGTAGCTTGATCTGCTCGATGGCGTGCTCGTTGCCCTTGGTGAGGATGAGGTTGGCCCGCTCCCGGGTCGGCAAGATGTTCTCTTGCAGATTCAGGTAGTTGATATCCTGCCAGATGTTGTTGGCGATCTCGGTCGCCTCGCTCTCGGCCAGCTTGGCGTAGTGGTGGAAATAGGAGTCGGGATCCGAGAAGGCGCCGCTGCGGAATTTGAGAAAACGATCGATGTACCAGGTGCGCAGCAGCTCGGCGTCAGCATCCACATAGATGGAGAAGTCGACGAAGTCCGACGCGAACACGCGATGGGGGTCCTGGGGATAGTCCATGCCGCTTTGCAGCACATTGAGCCCCTCCAGGATCAGGATGTCCGGCTGCTCCACCACCTTCTTCTCGTCGGGCAGGATGTCATAGATGAGGTGGGAGTAGACGGGGGCCTCGACCTTCTCGTGGCCGGCGCGGATATTGGCGACAAACTCCACCAGATGGCGGATGTCATAAGACTCGGGGAACCCCTTGCGACGCATCAGGCCACGGGCTTCCAGCTCCTTGTTGGGAAACAGGAAGCCGTCGGTGGTGACCAGCTCCACCCTGGGGTGCTCCGGCCAGCGCTCCAGCAATGCCTGAAGGATACGGGCCGTGGTGCTCTTTCCCCCCGCCACGCTGCCGGCGATGCTGATGATATAGGTACCCTTGCCGCGGGACTGACCGAGAAACTGCTCCAGCACCCGGCTGCGGCGCTGCTTGGCCTTGACGTAGAGATTGAGGAGACGGGAGAGGGGCAGATAGATCTCTTCCACTTCCCGCAATGACACCTTCTCGTTGATCCCGCGCAGGGTCTGCAGATCGTGCTCGGTCAGGGTCAGGGGGACCGCATCGCGCAATAACGCCCATTGTTCGCGGGTGAATTGCAAATAGGGGTTATGCTCTGTCGTCATGGTGTCATCACTGTTTCTTGGGCAGGGCGACCATACACCAAGGGATCGGGAGCGACAAGGGACGCGTCCGGTCGGGACGGAGAAGGAGCGTTTTTTTGCCTGGATCCCGGCATAAATGCACATTTTGCAAGGTGCAATGGTTGCATCCCCAAAATCCTTACCATAAAATGCGCGACGCTTGGATGTCTGTCGTCTATTTGCCCAGCAAAAGCGACAAAAACAACGGGTGCAAGCAGAATTACCGTTGTGGCATTTATGCAACTGGAGGGGTTCCCGAGCGGCCAAAGGGATCAGACTGTAAATCTGACGGCTCTGCCTTCGAAGGTTCGAATCCTTCTCCCTCCACCATATTTCTCTGCGGTTTGAGTTCTTTGGGTTAGAGAAATGCGGGCATCGTATAATGGCTATTACCTCAGCCTTCCAAGCTGATGATGCGGGTTCGATTCCCGCTGCCCGCTCCAAGATGCTGATATGGCTCAGGTAATTCTGAGAGCCACACCTTAGGGTGAGTTCGGCAATCGAACCAGCCTGTCAGCACCAACCTCTCTACTCCCCTTGATTCAAATCCATCATATAAACTGTTCTGTGGTTAGCTTGCCACCGCGTACTCAGCGTTAGTTTAGAGGGACGATCATGTCTAAAGAAAAATTTGAGCGTAATAAACCGCACGTTAACGTGGGTACCATCGGCCACGTTGACCACGGTAAAACCACCCTGACCGCCGCCATCACCAACGTGCTGGCCAAGCACTTCGGTGGTAAAGCTTTCGCCTTCGACCAGATCGACAAGGCACCGGAAGAGCGTGAGCGTGGTATCACCATCAACACCTCCCACGTAGAATACGACACTGCAACCCGCCACTACGCCCACGTAGATTGCCCGGGTCACGCCGACTACGTTAAAAACATGATCACCGGTGCTGCCCAGATGGACGGCGCAATCTTGGTAGTAGCAGCGACTGACGGCCCGATGCCGCAGACTCGTGAGCACATCCTGCTGGGTCGTCAGGTAGGCGTTCCGTACATCATCGTGTTCATGAACAAGTGCGACATGGTAGATGACGAAGAGCTGCTGGAACTGGTCGAGATGGAAGTTCGCGAACTGCTGTCCGAGTACGACTTCCCGGGTGATGACCTGCCGGTAGTCCGTGGTTCCGCACTGAAAGCGCTGGAAGGCGAAGCTCAGTGGGAAGAGAAGATCCTGGAACTGGCTGGCCACCTGGACACCTACATTCCGGAACCGGAGCGTGCCATTGACCAGCCGTTCCTGATGCCTATCGAAGACGTCTTCTCCATCGCAGGCCGTGGTACTGTAGTAACCGGTCGTGTAGAGCGCGGTATCGTCAAGGTTGGTGAAGAAGTGGAAATCGTTGGTATCAAAGATACCACCAAGACCACCTGTACCGGCGTTGAAATGTTCCGCAAACTGCTGGACGAAGGTCGTGCAGGTGAGAACGTTGGCGCCCTGCTGCGTGGCGTGAAGCGTGAAGACGTAGAGCGTGGTCAGGTACTGGCCAAGCCGGGCACCATCAAGCCGCACACCAAGTTCGAATCCGAAGTGTACGTGCTGTCCAAGGAAGAAGGTGGTCGTCACACCCCGTTCTTCAAGGGCTACCGTCCGCAGTTCTACTTCCGTACTACCGACGTGACCGGTACCATCGAACTGCCGGAAGGCGTAGAGATGGTAATGCCGGGCGACAACATCAAGATGGTTGTTACCCTGATTGCGCCGATCGCGATGGACGACGGCCTGCGTTTCGCCATCCGTGAAGGTGGCCGTACCGTAGGTGCTGGTGTTGTAGCTAAAGTTATCGCTTAATCTTGGCTTACATAAATAAAGCAAAGCCCCTATAATAGGGGCTTTCTTATGCAGGGGCGTAGTTCGAATTGGTAGAACAGCGGTCTCCAAAACCGATGGTTGCGGGTTCGAGTCCTGCCGCCCCTGCCATATACCTCGTCTCGTACGGGGCTTTTGTGTCTTTGGTTACGTCAGATACAGGTGGGTTGTATGAGTGTTAGTTCTGAGGGTCAGGGCGGAAGCAAGGATACCCTGCTTTGGGGCCTGGTTTTCATCATCCTGGCGGCCGCTGTAGTGGGCAATTACCTGCTGAGCGACGTTATTGCTGCCGTCCGCGCCCTGGGTGTGGTCGTTGTCATCGCCGCTGCCGGTGCAGTGGCCCTGCAAACCACTAAGGGCAAGGCAACACTGGCGTTTGCCCGTGAGTCTCGCCTGGAAGTCCGCAAGGTCGTATGGCCGACCCGTCAGGAAGCCATTCAGACAACCCTGATTGTGCTGGCGGTGACTGCCGTGATGGGGCTGCTGCTGTTCGTGTTGGACGGCGCCTTGGTCTGGTTGGTCAACCTGATTACCGGTGTGTAAGGATAAGCCATGACTGAACAACGTGAACAGCGTATGAGATGGTATGTCGTGCAGGCATTTTCCGGCTACGAAGGCCGTGTTGCCAAATCCCTGCGTGAACATATCAAGATGCATGGCATGGAAGAGCTGTTTGGTGAAGTGCTGGTCCCGACCGAAGAAGTGGTCGAGATGCGTGCTGGCCAGAAACGCAAGAGTGAGCGCAAATTTTTCCCGGGATACGTCCTGGTCCAGATGGTGATGGATGAGACCACATGGCACCTGGTACGCAATGTACCGCGCGTCATGGGCTTCATCGGCGGTACCTCCGATCGCCCTGCTCCTATCTCCGATAAGGAAGCGGATGCCATCCTCAATCGTCTGCAAGATGCCCACGACAAGCCGCGTCCGAAAACCCTGTTTGAACCGGGTGAGATGGTTCGGGTTGCCGATGGTCCGTTCGCCGACTTCAACGGTACCGTTGAAGAGGTGGACTACGAAAAGAGCCGCGTGAAGGTCTCCGTACTGATCTTCGGCCGCTCAACGCCGGTAGAACTGGATTTTGGTCAGGTCGAAAAAGGCTGATTAATCTCTGTACGTTTAACGGTTGTCAGGGGCAGCGATTATCTCTATAATTCGCTGCCCCTTTATTTGTTGGGGAGCCGTTTGCAGGAGCATGTCTCCGAGGCGTTAGAACCCATTTTTGAGGTATTTTTGTAATGGCTAAGAAAGTCACAGCTTATATCAAGCTGCAAGTTAAGGCTGGCAGTGCTAACCCCAGCCCTCCCGTTGGTCCTGCTCTGGGTCAGCACGGTGTGAACATCATGGAATTCTGTAAGGCATTCAACGCCCGTACAGAAAAGCTGGAAAAAGGTTCTCCGACACCGGTCGTGATCACCGTTTACAGCGACCGTTCCTTCACCTTCGAAACCAAGACTCCGCCCGCTTCCTTCCTGCTGAAGAAAGCCGCTGGTATCCAGTCTGGTTCCGCCAAGCCGAACAAAGACAAGGTTGGTAAGGTGACTGTGGCTCAGCTGCAAGAAATCGCCAAGACCAAAGAGCCGGATATGACTGGTGCCGATCTGGATGCAAAAGTACGTTGCATCGCCGGTTCCGCTCGTTCCATGGGCCTGGTAGTGGAGGAGTAAGACAATGGCTAAACTGTCCAAGCGTATGCGCGTTATTCGCGAAAAAGTTGACGGTACCAAAGAGTACTCCATCAACGAAGCCATTGCCCTGCTGAAAGAACTGGCTACTGCCAAGTTCGTTGAAAGCGTTGACGTTGCCGTTAACCTGGGTATCGATGCTCGTAAATCCGACCAGAACGTACGTGGTGCAACTGTACTGCCGCACGGTACCGGTCGTGACATCCGTGTCGCCGTGTTCACCCAGGGTGCCAACGCCGAAGCCGCTAAGGCTGCCGGTGCTGAACTGGTTGGTATGGACGACCTGGCCGAGCTGGTCAAGAAAGGCGAGATGAACTTCGACGTCGTCATCGCATCCCCGGATGCCATGCGTGTTGTTGGTCAACTGGGTCAAATCCTGGGCCCGCGCGGTCTGATGCCGAACCCGAAAGTGGGTACCGTCACTCCGAACGTAGCCGAAGCCGTCAAGAACGCCAAGGCTGGTCAGGTTCGTTACCGTAACGACAAGAACGGTATCATTCACACCACTCTGGGCAAAGTTTCCTTCAACGAAGTTCAGTTGAAAGAGAACCTGGAAGCTCTGCTGGTTGCCTTGAAGAAGGCCAAGCCGTCCTCCGCCAAGGGTGTATTCATCAAGAAAGTCAGCATCTCCACCACCATGGGTGCCGGTGTTGCCGTAGACCAAGCTTCCCTGGAAGCTCAGGCCTAATTGATGGGTTTTACAAGGCGCAAAATTTAATCTATAATTTTGCGCCTTGATTGGTTGGGGGTTTCGACCTCCGTCCAAGACCGCAGGAGGCCGCAAAGCCTTAATTTTTCCTGCGTAGACGGTGCCGGAAACCCAGCGAGAAAGATTCTTTCTCTTCTGGAATCCTGCTACCGCATCGTTCCCCTCTGTTGTAAAGGTAGGGGGGATGTGTCAGTACTGGGTCAATAGACCCGGATTCAATCCAGGAGTTAAGCCAATGGCATTGGGACTCGAAGACAAAAAGGCAATTGTTGCTGAAGTCAACGAAGCTGCCAAAGGCGCTCTTTCTGCAGTTGTAGCCGATTCTCGCGGCGTCACTGTAGAGAAGATGACCGTCCTGCGTAAGACCGCTCGTGAAGCTGGTGTGTATATGCGCGTTGTGCGTAACACCCTGCTGCGTCGCGCGGTAGAAGGTACCGAATACGAGTGCCTGAACGACGCATTTACCGGTCCTACCTTGATTGCTTTCTCCAACGAACACCCGGGCGCTGCCGCTCGTCTGTTCAAAGAGTTTGCCAAAGCGAACCAAAAGTTCGAAATCAAGGCTGGCGCTTTTAACGGTGAGTTTATCGCCGCAGCACAAATTGATCGTCTGGCCACGCTGCCGACTTACGAAGAAGCAATTGCGAAGTTGATGGCTACCATGAAGGAAGCCTCTGCTGGCAAGCTGGTTCGTACTATCGCTGCTGTTCGCGACCAGAAACAAGCTGCTGCTTGATTCTCGCCTATCTAGGCTGTTTGAGTTTATTCAACATCAGGAATTTTTGTCATGTCTATCACTAAAGACCAAATCATCGAAGCCGTTGCTTCCATGTCCGTAATGGAAGTTGTTGAGCTGATCGAGGCTATGGAAGAGAAGTTCGGTGTTTCTGCCGCTGCTGCCGTCATGGCTGGCCCGGCTGCTGCTGAAGCAGTAGAAGAGAAGACCGAGTTCGACGTAGTTCTGACTGCTGCTGGCGCCAACAAAGTTGCCGTCATCAAGGCCGTTCGTGGCGCTACCGGTCTGGGCCTGAAAGAAGCCAAGGACCTGGTAGAAGCTGCTCCGACCAATCTGAAAGAAGCCGTGTCCAAGGACGAAGCTGAAGCTCTGAAGAAAGAGCTGGAAGCTGCCGGTGCTTCTGTTGAGATCAAATAATCTGCATTTATGTAGATTAGCCTGATAAAACAGGCTAAGGCTGGTGAATCTTTATTCACCAGCCTTTTTGCGCTGTAGACTGAGAGTATTTCACACCGTTCACGACTCTCGGTGCACCAGCAATCCGGACCGCCTCATCGTCCGGGCCAACACAAAACGGTGTTGAGACAGAGCTGTCCCGTGGGGACAGAGTGGGTCACTTATCAGCGAGCTGAGGAACCCTATGGTTTACTCTTATACCGAAAAAAAACGCATACGTAAGGACTTCGGTAAGCGAGACCAGGTACTGGACACGCCTTATCTGTTGTCCATTCAGCTGGACTCCTTCAAGCAGTTCATCGAGGCTGACCCGGAAGGTGAGTACGGCCTAGAAGCCGCCTTCCGTAGCGTTTTCCCGATCACCAGTTACTCCGGTAGTGCTGAGCTTCAGTATGTCAGCTATCGCCTGGGTGAGCCGGTATTTGACGTAAAAGAATGCCAGATCCGTGGAGTGACCTACTCCGCGCCGCTGCGTGTCAAGCTTCGTATGGTTCTGTACGACCGTGAAGCAGCTGCCGGCACCGTCAAAGACATCAAGGAACAAGAAGTATACATGGGCGAAATTCCGCTCATGACCGAGAACGGCACCTTTGTCATCAATGGTACCGAACGGGTTATCGTCTCCCAGCTGCACCGCAGCCCGGGCGTCTTCTTCGACCACGATAAAGGCAAAACACATTCATCCGGTAAGGTGCTTTATAACGCTCGCGTTATCCCCTACCGTGGCTCCTGGCTGGACTTCGAGTTCGATGCGAAAGACAACCTGTTTGTCCGTATCGACCGTCGTCGTAAACTGCCAGCCTCCATTATTCTGCGCGCCCTGGACTTCAGTTCCGAAGAAATCCTGGCCACCTTCTTCGAGACCATCGGTTTCGAAGTCAAGGATGGCAAGTTGATGATGGATCTGGTGCCCGAGCGCCTGCGTGGCGAAACCGCGACCTTCGACATCATTGCCAATGGCGCCGTGGTGGTTGAAACCGGTCGTCGTGTCACTGCCCGTCACATCCGTCAGCTGGAAAAAGACGGCATCACCCAGATCGAGGTGCCGGTAGAGTATGTTGTTGGCAAAGTTGCAGCCAAGAACTACGCGCACCCGCAGACTGGTGAGATGGTTGTCACTGCCAACCAGGCGCTGAGCCTGGAAGCGGTTGCCAACCTGTCCCAAGCCGGCTTCAAGCACTTCGAGGTTCTGTTCACCAACGAACTGGATCACGGTGCCTACATGTCCGAGACCCTGCGTATCGACTCCAGCTCCAGCCGCCTGGAAGCCCTGGTCGAGATCTATCGCATGATGCGTCCGGGCGAGCCGCCCACTCGTGAAGCGGCCGAGCAGCTGTTCGAGAACCTGTTCTTCTCTTCCGAGCGTTACGACCTGTCTACCGTAGGTCGGATGAAGTTCAACCGCCGTTTGGGTCGTGAAGACGAGACTGGCGTTGGCGTGCTGACCAAGGACGATATCGTCGAGGTCATGAAGCGCCTGATCGACATCCGTAACGGTAACGACGAAGTGGACGATATCGACCACCTTGGTAACCGTCGTATCCGTTCCGTCGGTGAAATGGCCGAGAACCAGTTCCGTGTTGGTCTGGTCCGTGTCGAGCGTGCGGTGAAGGAGCGCCTGTCTCTGGGCGATCTGGACACCCTGATGCCGCAGGATCTGATCAACGCCAAGCCGATCTCCGCCGCGGTCAAAGAGTTCTTTGGTTCCAGCCAGCTGTCCCAGTTCATGGACCAGAACAACCCGCTGTCCGAAGTGACCCACAAGCGCCGTATCTCCGCGCTGGGCCCGGGCGGTCTGACCCGTGAGCGTGCCGGTTTCGAAGTTCGAGACGTACACCCGACCCACTACGGTCGTCTGTGCCCCATCGAAACGCCGGAAGGTCCGAACATCGGTCTGATCAACTCGCTGTCCGTGTATTCCCGCACCAACGAGTACGGTTTCCTCGAGACCCCGTACCGCAAGGTGATCGACGGTGTGATCACCGACGAAGTGGATTACCTGTCTGCGATTGAAGAAGGCAAGTACGTGATCGCACAGGCCAACGCCGCGACCACCGAAGATGGCCGCCTGAAAGATGAATTGATCCCGTGCCGTCACAAAGGTGAATCCACCTTTATGAACGCCGACCAGATCCAGTATATGGACGTGAGCCCGCAACAGATCGTCTCTGTGGCAGCGGCCCTGATCCCCTTCCTGGAACACGATGATGCTAACCGAGCCCTGATGGGTTCGAACATGCAACGTCAGGCCGTACCGACCCTGCGCGCCGACAAGCCGCTGGTAGGTACCGGTATGGAACGCGCAGTGGCCGTTGACTCCGGTGTAACCGTGGTGGCCAAGCGTGGTGGCATGATCGACTACGTCGACGCCTCCCGTATCGTTATCAAGGTCAACGAAGATGAGCTGCTGCCTGGCGAAGCCGGCATCGACATCTACAACCTGACCAAGTACACCCGTTCCAACCAGAACACCTGTATCAACCAGCGTCCGTGCGTGATGTTGGGCGAGCCGGTGATGGCGGGCGACGTGCTGGCTGACGGCCCGTCCACCGATCTCGGTGAACTGGCGCTGGGCCAGAACCTGCGCGTCGCGTTCATGCCGTGGAACGGTTACAACTTCGAAGACTCGATCCTGGTGAACGAGCGCGTGGTTCAGGAAGATCGCCTGACCACCATCCACATCCAGGAACTGGCCTGTATCTCCCGCGACACCAAGCTGGGTCCGGAAGAGATCACTGCCGACATCCCGAACGTGGGTGAAGCCGCTCTGTCCAAGCTGGACGAGTCCGGTATCGTCTACGTGGGTGCGGAAGTGAAGGGCGGCGACATCCTGGTCGGCAAGGTGACTCCGAAGGGCGAAACCCAGCTGACCCCGGAAGAGAAGCTGCTGCGCGCCATCTTCGGCGAGAAGGCGTCCGACGTGAAGGACTCTTCCCTGCGTGTGCCGAACGGTGTGTACGGTACCGTGGTTGACGTGCAGGTCTTTACCCGCGATGGCGTGGAAAAAGACAAGCGCGCCAAAGAAATCGAAGAGATGCAGCTGAAGGAAGCGAAGAAGGACTTGACCGAAGAGTTCAAGATCCTGGAAGACGGCATTTTCGGCCGTTCCCGCAACCTGCTGCTGGCCGCCGGTTACAGCGAAGATCGTCTGAACAAGCTGGATCGTTCCAAGTGGTTTGAACTGGCCATCGAAGATGAAGCCAAGCAAATCGAGTTGGAGCAGATCGCTGAACAGCACGTTGAGCTGAAGGCCGAGTTCGACAAGAAATTCGAGAACAAGCGTCGCAAGATCATCCAGGGCGATGACCTGGCGCCGGGCGTACTGAAGATCGTCAAGGTCTATCTGGCTGTCAAGCGTCGCATCCAGCCGGGTGACAAGATGGCGGGTCGTCACGGTAACAAGGGTGTTATCTCCAAGATCTGCCCGGTCGAGGACATGCCCCATGACGAATACGGCCGTCCGGTCGACATCGTACTGAACCCGTTGGGCGTACCGTCCCGTATGAACATCGGTCAGATCCTCGAAGTGCATCTGGGCCTCGCGGCCAAGGGCATCGGCGAGAAGATCGATCGCATGATCAAAGAACAGCGCGAGCTGCACGAGATGCGCGAGTTCCTGCAACAGGTCTATGACCTGGGCGAGAAGGACTCCCAGCAAGTGAACATCGCCGAGCTGTCTGACGACGACGTGCGCACCCTGGTGGGTAACCTGCGTAAGGGTCTGCCGGTGGCTACACCTGTCTTTGATGGCGCCAAAGAGCGCGAAATCAAGGCCTTGCTGAAGCTGGCCGATCTGCCGGAATCCGGTCAGATCTCCCTGTACGACGGTCGTACCGGCAACGCCTTCGAGCGCAAGGTCACCGTGGGTTACATGTACATGCTGAAGCTGAACCACCTGGTAGACGACAAGATGCACGCGCGTTCTACCGGTTCCTACAGCCTGGTTACCCAGCAGCCGCTGGGTGGTAAGGCGCAGTTCGGTGGTCAGCGGTTCGGTGAGATGGAAGTGTGGGCCCTGGAGGCTTACGGTGCGGCATATACCCTGCAGGAAATGCTGACCGTCAAGTCTGACGATGTGAACGGCCGTACCAAGATGTACAAGAACATCGTGGATGGCGACCACCGTATGGAGCCGGGCATGCCCGAATCCTTCAACGTATTGCTGAAGGAAATCCGCTCTCTGGGTATCAACATCGAGCTGGACGAAGAGTAAGAGCTCGCTCTTATTGTTCGAGAATTGACGTGGGCGCCCCGCTGTTTCGGCAGCCGGGGCGCCGAGGTTAGACTCCTGACAGGGGAAACACGTGAAAGACTTACTCAAGTTTTTGAAGGCTCAGACCAAGACCGAAGAGTTTGACAGTATCAAGATCGGTCTGGCCTCTCCTGACATGATCCGCTCCTGGTCATTCGGTGAGGTCAAAAAGCCTGAGACCATCAACTACCGGACTTTCAAGCCGGAGCGTGATGGTCTGTTCTGCGCCCGTATCTTCGGACCGGTGAAGGACTACGAGTGTCTGTGCGGCAAGTACAAGCGCCTGAAACACCGTGGTGTGATCTGCGAGAAGTGCGGTGTAGAAGTGACCCAGACCAAGGTCCGTCGTGAGCGCATGGGCCACATCGAGCTGGCCAGCCCGACTGCCCACATCTGGTTCCTGAAGTCCCTGCCGTCCCGTATCGGTCTGCTGCTGGACATGACCCTGCGTGACATCGAGCGCGTGCTGTATTTCGAATCCTATGTAGTGATCGAACCCGGCATGACCAACCTCGAGCGCAGCCAGATGCTCTCCGAAGAGAACTATCTGGACGCACTGGAAGAGTGGGGCGACGAATTCGACGCCAAGATGGGTGCCGAGGCCATTCTGGCCCTGCTGCGCGCCATCGATCTGGAAGGCGAAGTCAAAGCCATGCGTGAGGAGCTGGATCAGACCAACTCCGAGACCAAGCGCAAGAAGACCACCAAGCGTCTGAAGCTGATGGAAGCCTTCCTGCAATCCGGCAACAAGCCGGAGTGGATGATCATGACAGTGCTGCCCGTGCTGCCGCCGGACCTACGTCCGTTGGTACCGCTGGACGGCGGCCGTTTCGCGACCTCCGATCTGAACGATCTGTACCGTCGCGTGATCAACCGTAACAACCGCTTGAAGCGTCTGCTGGACTTGGCTGCGCCGGACATCATCGTGCGCAACGAAAAGCGCATGCTGCAAGAGTCCGTGGATGCCCTGCTGGACAACGGCCGTCGTGGTCGTGCCATCACCGGTTCCAACAAGCGCCCGCTGAAATCCCTGGCCGACATGATCAAGGGTAAGCAAGGTCGTTTCCGTCAGAACCTGCTGGGTAAGCGTGTCGACTACTCTGGTCGTTCCGTTATCACCGTAGGTCCGACCCTGCGTCTGCATCAGTGCGGTCTGCCGAAGAAGATGGCACTTGAGCTGTTCAAGCCCTTCATCTACGGCAAGCTGGAATCCCGCGGTCTGGCGACCACGATCAAGGCCGCCAAGAAGATGGTGGAGCGCGAAGAAGCCGTCGTTTGGGACATCCTGGACGAAGTGATCCGCGAACACCCAGTTCTGCTGAACCGTGCACCGACCCTGCACCGTCTGGGTATCCAGGCGTTTGAACCGACCCTGATCGAAGGCAAGGCCATCCAGCTGCACCCGCTCGTTTGTGCCGCCTATAACGCGGACTTCGACGGTGACCAGATGGCGGTCCACGTGCCGCTGACCCTGGAAGCCCAGCTGGAAGCGCGCGCCCTGATGATGTCCACCAACAACATCCTGTCGCCTGCCTCCGGTGAGCCGATCATCGTTCCTTCTCAGGACGTGGTCTTGGGTCTGTACTACATGACCCGTGCCCGTATCAACGCCAAAGGCGAAGGTATGGTGCTGTCCGGTCCTAAAGAGGCCGAGAAGGTCTACCGTGCCGGTCTGGCCGACCTGCATGCTCGCGTCAAGTGCCGCATCACCGAGTACGTGAAGAACGAAGCCGGTGAGCTGGTTGCCAAGACCGAGATGAAGAACACCACCGTTGGTCGTGCGATCCTGAGCCTGATCCTGCCCAAAGGCATGGAATACGCCCTGATCGACGAGCCCAAGGTACTGACTGCTGCAGAGCAGGCTGACCTGGACGCCAACCCGCAGAACTGGATCAAGTGCGTCTCCAACAAGGCGCTGGGCAAAAAGCTCATCTCCCGTCTGCTGAACACCTGCTATCGCAAGCAGGGCCTGAAGGATACCGTCATCTTCGCTGACCAGCTGATGTATACCGGTTTCCACTACGCGGCCCTGTCTGGTGCCTCTGTTGGTATCGATGACATGGTCATCCCGGATGCCAAGAAAGACATCATCGCTGCTGCAGAAGCCGAAGTCGCCGAGATCCAGGACCAGTTCCTGTCCGGTCTGGTGACCGCGGGCGAACGTTACAACAAGGTTATCGATATCTGGGCCAGCGCGAACGATCGCGTCTCCAAGGCCATGATGGACAACCTTTCCAAGGAGCGTAACGTCAACTCCCTGGGCGATGAGGAAGAGCAAGCCTCCTTCAACAGCATCTTCATGATGGCCGACTCTGGTGCGCGGGGCTCCGCCGCCCAGATCCGTCAGCTGGCCGGTATGCGTGGCCTGATGGCGAAGCCGGATGGCTCCATCATCGAAACGCCGATCGTGGCGAACTTCCGTGAAGGTCTGAACGTACTGCAGTACTTCATCTCCACTCACGGTGCTCGTAAAGGTCTGGCGGATACCGCACTGAAGACAGCGAACTCCGGTTACCTGACCCGTCGTCTGGTTGATGTGGCCCAGGACATGGTGATCACCGAGGACGATTGCGGCACTACCGACGGTCTGTGGATGACTCCGCTGATCGAGGGTGGCGACGTGGTCGAGCCGCTGCGTGAGCGCGTGCTGGGTCGTGTGGTGGCCGAAGACGTGATCAAGCCGGGTACCGAGGATGAAGTGCTGGTAGCGCGCAACACCCTGCTCGACGAGCAGCTGTGTGACCTGCTGGAGCGCAACTCCGTCGACCGCGTGAAGGTACGTTCTGCCATCACCTGTGAGACCGACTTCGGTAACTGTGCTCACTGCTACGGCCGTGATCTGGCCCGTGGTCACCTGGTTAACAAGGGTGAGGCTGTCGGTGTTATCGCTGCTCAGTCCATCGGTGAACCGGGTACCCAGCTGACGATGCGTACCTTCCACATCGGTGGTGCCGCATCCCGAGCGGCTGCCGAGAGCAGCATCCAGGTGAAGAACACCGGTAGCATCAAGTTGCAGAACGCCAAGTTCGTTCTGAACAACTCTGACAAGCTGGTTATCACCTCCCGTTCTACCGAGCTGACCATCATGGACGAGATGGGCCGTACCAAGGAAAGCCACAAGCTGCCTTACGGTTCCGTGCTGGAAGTGAAGGATGGCGAAGCGGTGAACGCCGGTGATACCGTCGCGAACTGGGACCCGCACACCCACCCGATCATCACCGAAGTAGCGGGTCGCCTGCACTTCGAACACATGATCGACGGTGTGACCATCACTCGTCAGACCGACGAGCTGACCGGTCTCTCTTCCATCGTCGTGCTGGATGTCAACGAGCGTCCGAGCGCCGGTAAAGAGATGCGTCCGACCGTGAAACTGGTCGATCTGAACGGCAAGGATGTGATGATCCCGGGCACCGACGTTCCCGCCCAGTACTTCCTGCCGGGCAAGGCGATCGTGAACCTGGAAGATGGTGCCAACGTGGGCGTGGGTGACGCGGTTGCGCGTATCCCGCAAGAGTCCAGCGGTACCAAGGACATCACCGGTGGTCTGCCGCGCGTTGCGGATCTGTTCGAAGCACGTCAGCCGAAAGAGCCGGCCATCCTGGCCGAGATCTCCGGTACCATCTCCTTCGGGAAAGAGACCAAGGGCAAACGCCGTCTGGTCATCACCCCGACCGATGGTGGCGAGATCTACGAAGAGATGATTCCGAAATGGCGTCACCTCAACGTGTTCGAAGGTGAAAAAGTTGAGAAGGGTGAAGTGCTGGCGGACGGTCCCGAGTCTGCTCATGACATCCTGCGTCTGCGCGGTATCAGCCCGGTCGCCAACTACATCGCCAACGAAGTGCAGGACGTTTACCGTCTGCAAGGCGTTAAGATCAACGACAAGCACATCGAAGTCATCGTGCGTCAGATGCTTCGCAAGTGCGAGATCCTGAGCGCTGGCGACACCGACCTGATCGAAGGTGAACAGGTTGAAGTGGCCCGTGTGAAGATTGCCAACCGTAAACTGGTTGCCGAAGGGAAGACCCCGGCTACCTACCGTCATATCCTGATGGGTATTACCAAGGCATCTCTGAGCACCGAGTCCTTCATCTCCGCGGCTTCCTTCCAGGAGACCACCCGCGTGCTGACCGAAGCAGCCGTTGGTGGCAAGCGTGATGAACTGCGCGGCCTGAAAGAGAACGTGATCGTGGGTCGTCTGATCCCGGCTGGTACCGGCTTTGCCTACCACCACAGCCGCATCAACCAGCGTGCCGCCGCAGCCCGTGCTGTCGGTGTGCCGCAGGTGACTGCCGATGAAGCTCAGCAAAACCTGGCGGATCTGCTCAACGCAGCCGGCAGTTTTGACGAAGAGTAATCTTCCGCTGCAGTGATCGAAAAGGGCCCCTTCTAGGGGCCCTTTTTTTATTTCCCATCCGGCGCCCAGCATGCACTGGGCTGGGGCAGGGGGATGATCCAGTGCAAGGTTATAGAGCAAAAAATCAAAAAAAGTTGACATTGCCCCGTCGCAACTGAAAACTCGGGAAAGTTGAATGGGTATTACAGGGGTAGAACATGGCTGTCGGTATCGAGGAAGTACTGCTTCCCGAAGAGCAACTGAGCGGTCGCGCTTTTACAGACGAAGACAGGGAGCTGTTGCGTTCATATGGGGGCCTTATCGAAGGCCTGGCCGATCTGTTCGGCAAGCACTGCGAGGTGGTGCTCCACTCCCTGGAAAATCTGCATGAGTCCGTGATCCAAATCGCGAATGGTTTCAATACGGGTCGAACTCTGGGGGCGCCGATCACCGATCTCGCCCTGCGGATGCTCAAGGACATCGAGAGCACGGGTCAGGATCACACCCAGAGTTATTTTGCCCGCAGTCGGACCGGTGCCTTGATGAAGTCGAGCACCATCGCCATCCGTAACCGCGACAAGCAGGTGATCGGCCTTATCTGCATCAATTTGCACATCAATGCGCCTTTCCACGAGTTCGTGGCCGAATTCTTCCCGACACCACAGCAGGTGGAGCGGCAATCGCCGGAGACCTTCGCCAACAGCGTCGAAGAGCTGGTTGCCCAGACGGTGGACAACACCATCGACGAGATCAATCGTGATCCCTCCGTGGCCAACAATGCCAAGAACCGTTTTATCGTGACCCAGTTGTTCGAGAAGGGCATATTTGATATCAAGGACTCGATCAACCTGGTCGCCGACAAGCTGAATATTTCCAAACATACCGTGTATCTCTACATCCGACAGCGCAAGCAGGGTGAAGAAGAGAGCGAGTAAGCGCCATAGATAGGGGATAGATAACAATGGCTAAAGAAGTGATTGCAACCGACAAGGCGCCTGCCGCAATTGGCCCTTATGTCCAGGCTACCAAGCTGGGTGAGCTGGTCTTTACCTCCGGGCAGATCCCGCTTGATCCGGCCACCATGGACATCGTTGCCGGTGGCATCGAGGCTCAGGCAGAGCAGGTGATGAAGAATCTGGTTGCCGTCTTGAAAGCCGCAGGGGCCGATACCAGCAAGGTGCTGAAGACCACTTGCTTCCTGAGTGACATGAACAACTTTGTGGCCTTCAACCAGGTGTATGCCCGCTACTTTGGCGAGTCCGCCCCGGCACGTTCCTGCGTGGAAGTTGCTCGTCTGCCCAAGGATGTACTGGTCGAAGTCGAAGCCATCGCTTACGTCTGAGCCTGTTTCATTGGAAAAGCCCCTCCCAGGAGGGGCTTTTGCGTCTGTGAGGTAGAATGGATACACCGCTGTGCAGGAGTGCGATCATGAGTCTGAATTTTGCTCTGCTGGTCACCGGGCCCGCCTATGGCACCCAGACGGCCAGCACGGCCTATCGTTTTGCCCTGAGTCTGGTCGAGCAGGGACACCGCTTGTCCCACCTCTTCTTCTATCAGGAGGGGGTGTGCAATGCCAATGGCCTCCATGCGCCAGCCAGCGATGAGACCGACCTGGTGGCATTGTGGCGCGAGTTGGCCATCCAGCAGGGTATCCGCATCGATGTGTGTGTGGCTGCGGCCATGCGCCGTGGCGTGCTGGATGAGCAGGAGGCCAAGGGAATGGGACGGGAGCATTTCAATCTGGAAGCGCCATTCTGCCTGAGCGGGCTCGGTCAGTTGGCGGAAGCCGCACTGACCGCTGATCGCTTCGTTCAGTTCTAGGGGGACAAAATGACCAGAATAGCGTTTATCTCACGGCGTGGTCCCCATGGTTCGGCGAGTGGTCGGGAGGGGCTGGATGCTCTGCTGGCCACCTCTGCATTGACGGAGTCCCTGGCACTCTTTCTGGTGGGTGATGGCGTGATGCAACTGGTGAGGGAGCAATCACCACACGCTATATTGCAGCGTCACTACGCCCCGACCTTCAAGATGCTGGAACTGTATGACATCGAAGAGATCTATGTCTGTGCGGTGTCACTGGCTGAGCGAGGACTGACGGCGGCGGATCTGCTAATCCCAGTGATTCCGCTCTCTCCTGCGGAAATTCGCCGTAGCTGGGCGGGTTTCACCACCCACATCTGCTTCTGAGGTGTCCGTGATACAGCTGATATTGAACTCTCCCTTCATGAGCCAAGATCTCGAGTTGGCGTTGCGTTACCGCATGGAAGGGGATCTGGTGGTGTTGATGCAGGATGCCGTGATGGCGGCGGCTGCCCCCGGGTGGTGCGAGCGCTTGGCAGACGTCCCCCTGTACGTCATGAAGGAAGACCTGCAAGCGAGAGGCTTGTCATCCGGGATCGGGATGGAACTCGATATGCCGGGTTTGATCAGGTTGATCGTCGAGCACGGATCACCGCAGACCTGGGGCGGTTAGGCTTGTTTTTCCTTTTTATCTCAGTTGCTTAACATAATGTCATTCGACTGTCATTTGCCATTTCGGTGTGCAAATTGTATAAATCTTGACTCCCCAGACAACAGGGCATAAAATTTCGCGTCCCCGTATCTGCGGGGAGGATTTTTCACACGTTTATGAAGTCATTATCAGGAGCCTTTTGATGGCAACTATTAACCAGTTGGTTCGCAAGCCACGCATCAAGCTCGTTGTGAAAAGCAACGTGCCGGCGCTGGAAGCGTGCCCTCAGAAGCGTGGCGTATGCACCCGTGTATACACCACCACCCCGAAGAAGCCTAACTCTGCACTGCGTAAAGTATGCCGTGTACGTCTGACCAACGGCTTCGAAGTCACCTCCTACATCGGTGGTGAAGGTCACAACCTGCAAGAGCACTCTGTTGTTCTGATCCGTGGCGGTCGTGTAAAAGACTTGCCAGGTGTTCGTTATCACACCGTTCGTGGTGCGTTGGACTGTGCCGGTGTTAAAGACCGTAAGCAGGCTCGCTCCAAGTACGGCGTGAAGCGTCCGAAAGCTTAATGGTTCTCCGTTAAGTAAGGCCAAACGTTAATTCGTTTCTAGTTAGATAACTTTCTAGTTTTGGGTAACCCCTGAAGTTACGGAGAATTTGAAATGCCAAGACGTCGTGTTGTTGGTCAGCGTAAAATCCTGCCGGATCCCAAGTTCGGATCTGAGCTGCTGGCTAAATTTGTCAACGTAGTAATGGTTGACGGTAAGAAATCTGTTGCAGAAGCCATCGTTTATGGCGCCCTGGACATCATTGCCACCAAATCTGGCAAAGAGCACCTGGCCCTGTTCGAAGTCGCTCTGGACAACATTCGTCCGGCGGTCGAGGTTAAATCTCGTCGCGTCGGTGGTGCAACCTATCAGGTGCCGGTAGAAGTTCGTCCGGTACGTCGCAATGCTCTGGCAATGCGCTGGTTGGTTGATGCCGCTCGTAAACGTGGTGAAAAATCAATGGCTCAGCGTTTGGCTGGCGAGCTGCTGGATGCCGCTGACAATAAGGGTTCGTCTGTCAAGAAACGTGAAGACGTTCACCGTATGGCTGAAGCGAACAAGGCCTTCGCTCACTTCCGCTGGTAATCCGCTTGCGCAGGGTCTTATGACTCTGCGCACCTTTAATTATCTGGGGACAAGCGCCCTAGTAAGAGGATGACAATGGCTCGTACAACCCCCATTGAGCGTTATCGTAATATCGGTATCTCCGCTCACATCGACGCCGGTAAGACTACTACTACCGAGCGCGTTCTGTTTTACACCGGTGTAAGTCACAAGATCGGTGAAGTTCACGATGGCGCCGCCACCATGGACTGGATGGAACAGGAACAAGAGCGTGGTATCACCATCACCTCCGCCGCGACCACCGCTTTCTGGTCCGGTATGGGTAAACAGTTCCAACCGCACCGTATCAACATCATCGATACCCCGGGCCACGTTGACTTTACTATCGAAGTAGAGCGTTCCATGCGTGTTCTGGATGGCGCCGTGATGGTGTACTGTGCCGTAGGTGGCGTACAGCCCCAGTCTGAAACCGTATGGCGTCAGGCTAACAAGTACAAGGTTCCCCGTATCGCGTTCGTCAACAAGATGGACCGTACCGGTGCCAACTTCCTGCGCTGCGTTGAGCACATCAAGACCCGTCTGAAAGGTAACCCGGTTCCTCTGCAACTGAACATCGGTTCCGAAGAGAACTTCAAGGGCGTTATCGACCTGGTCAAGATGAAAGCCATCAACTGGAGCGAAGCTGACCAGGGCGTATCCTTCGACTACGAAGACGTCCCGGCCGAGCTGCTGGAACAGGCGCAAGAAATGCGCATGAACCTGGTTGAAGCCGCTGCTGAAGCGTCTGAAGACCTGATGGAAAAATACCTGGGTGGTGAAGAACTGACTGAAGAAGAGATCAAGAAAGCTCTGCGTCAGCGTGTTCTGAACAACGAAATCATCCTGGTTACCTGTGGCTCCGCGTTCAAGAACAAGGGCGTACAGGCCATGCTGGATGCCGTGGTCGAGTACCTGCCGGCTCCGACCGACGTTGCTGCTATCGACGGTCTGAAGCTGGATGGCGAGACCAAGGACGAGCGTCACGCTTCCGATGACGAGCCGTTCTCTGCTCTGGCATTCAAGATTGCTACCGACCCGTTCGTGGGCAACCTGACCTTCTTCCGGGTTTACTCCGGTGTGGTCAACTCCGGTGACTCCGTGCTGAACTCCGTTAAAGAGAAGCGCGAGCGTTTCGGCCGTATCGTTCAGATGCATGCCAACAAGCGTGAAGAGATCAAAGAAGTTCGCGCAGGCGACATCGCTGCTGCCATCGGCCTGAAGGACGTCACCACCGGTGATACCCTGTGTGACGAAAGCGCACCGATCATCCTGGAGCGTATGGAATTCCCGGAGCCGGTAATCTCCATCGCCGTTGAGCCGAAATCCAAGGCTGACCAGGAGAAGATGGGTCTGGCTCTGGGCCGTCTGGCTCAGGAAGATCCGTCCTTCCGCGTATGGACCGACGAAGAATCTGGCCAAACCATCATCGCCGGTATGGGTGAGCTGCACCTGGACATCATCGTTGACCGTATGCGTCGCGAGTTCAAGGTAGAAGCCAACGTAGGTAAGCCGCAGGTTGCCTACCGTGAAACCATCCGCAACACCGTCAAGGACATCGAAGGCAAGCATGCCAAGCAGTCCGGTGGTCGTGGTCAGTACGGTCACGTCGTTATCGACATGTACCCGCTGGAAGAAGGCAAAGCCTACGAATTCGTCAACGACATCAAGGGTGGCGTGATTCCGGGCGAATTCATCCCGGGTGTTGACAAGGGTATCCGCGAGCAGCTGAAGTCCGGCCCGCTGGCAGGCTATCCGGTAATGGATCTGGGTGTGCGTCTGCACTTCGGTTCCTACCACGATGTCGACTCTTCCGAACTGGCGTTCAAGATCGCTGCTTCTCTGGCGTTCAAGGCTGGCTTCATGAAGGCCAACCCGGTACTGCTCGAACCGATCATGAAGGTCGAAGTCGAGACTCCGGAAGACTACATGGGCGACGTGATCGGTGACCTGAACCGTCGTCGCGGCCTGATCGAAGGCATGGAAGATGGCCCGTCCGGCAAGATCGTACGTGCGCTGGTGCCGCTGGCCGAAATGTTCGGTTACGCCACCTCCCTGCGTTCTGCTACCCAGGGTCGTGCTTCCTACGCCATGGAATTCGCCAAGTATCACGATGCCCCGACCAACGTCGCCCAGGCCGTGATCGAAGAGCGCAAATCCAAGTAATTTAAGATTCCCCGCCTACGACGGTAGGCGGGTTTAACCTAGAAGGACTACGTCGTGTCTAAAGAAAAATTTGAGCGTAATAAACCGCACGTAAACGTCGGCACCATCGGCCACGTTGACCACGGTAAAACCACCCTGACCGCCGCCATCACCAACGTGCTGGCCAAGCACTTCGGTGGTAAAGCTTTCGCCTTCGACCAGATCGACAAGGCACCGGAAGAGCGTGAGCGTGGTATCACCATCAACACCTCCCACGTAGAATACGACACTGCTACCCGCCACTACGCTCACGTAGATTGCCCGGGTCACGCCGACTACGTTAAAAACATGATCACCGGTGCTGCCCAGATGGACGGCGCAATCCTGGTAGTAGCAGCGACTGACGGCCCGATGCCGCAGACTCGTGAGCACATCCTGCTGGGTCGTCAGGTAGGCGTTCCGTACATCATCGTGTTCATGAACAAGTGCGACATGGTAGATGACGAAGAGCTGCTGGAACTGGTCGAGATGGAAGTTCGCGAACTGCTGTCCGAGTACGACTTCCCGGGTGATGACCTGCCGGTAGTACGTGGTTCCGCACTGAAAGCGCTGGAAGGCGAAGCTCAGTGGGAAGAGAAGATCCTGGAACTGGCTGGCCACCTGGACACCTACATTCCGGAGCCGGAGCGTGCCATCGACCAGCCGTTCCTGATGCCTATCGAAGACGTCTTCTCCATCGCAGGCCGTGGTACCGTAGTTACCGGTCGTGTAGAGCGCGGTATCGTCAAGGTTGGTGAAGAAGTGGAAATCGTTGGTATCAAAGATACCACCAAGACCACCTGTACCGGCGTTGAAATGTTCCGCAAACTGCTGGACGAAGGTCGTGCAGGTGAGAACGTTGGCGCGCTGCTGCGTGGCGTGAAGCGTGAAGACGTAGAGCGTGGTCAGGTACTGGCCAAGCCGGGCACCATCAAGCCGCACACCAAGTTCGAATCCGAAGTGTACGTGCTGTCCAAAGAAGAAGGTGGTCGTCACACTCCGTTCTTCAAGGGCTACCGTCCGCAGTTCTACTTCCGTACTACCGACGTGACCGGTACCATCGAACTGCCGGAAGGCGTAGAGATGGTAATGCCGGGCGACAACATCAAGATGGTTGTTACCCTGATTGCGCCGATCGCGATGGACGACGGCCTGCGTTTCGCCATCCGTGAAGGTGGCCGTACCGTAGGTGCTGGTGTTGTAGCTAAAGTTATCGCTTAATCGATACTTTATATGCACACATGAAAGGGGTGGCTTCGGCCACCCCTTTTACTTTTGGGGCTTTAATTGGCCTGTGAGATACTTTTGCGAAATCATCTATAGAGGTAGCTGCTGTGAGTAAACCCGCCATTTTTCTGGATCGCGATGGTGTCATCAACAAAGACACGGGTTATGTCAGCCAGGTTGATGACTTCCATTTTCTGCCCGGGGTGATTGAGGCCATGCAATTGCTGAAGAAAAAAGGCTATTTGCTGGTCGTGGTGACCAACCAATCCGGTATCGCCCGCGGTTACTTCACGGAAGATGACTTCATGAACCTGACCGAGTGGATGGATTGGTCATTGGCCGATCGGGATGTGGATCTCGATGGTATCTACTTCTGCCCCCATCACCCGGATCACGGCGCCCCTTGCGACTGCCGCAAACCGGAACCCGGCATGCTGCTGTTGGCGCAGCAAGAGTTGGGCATCGACATGGACCGCTCTTATATGGTGGGTGACAAACCTTCGGACCTGAAAGCCGCCATCAATGCCAAGGTCGGTCACAAGATAATGGTCAGAACAGGCAAGCCGATTACTGATGCGGGGATTGAGCTGGCCGATGCCATCTACGACAACCTGCATGATTTTGCCGTTGCAGCGCCTGTCACAGGCTGATTTCGCTGGATTAAGATGCTTTTTGGTGGCTTTGTGAGCGGTTGAACGGTGAAAGCCATCTTTTTGCAATTATCCTCTTGCCAGAACGAATTCGCTCCCTATAATGCGCCTCCATCGACAGGGCAAGCGGCAACGCAAACAAGCCGGTCGGTAGCCTCGAAAAGCCTTTGAAAATAAGGCTTGACTCGAGAAGGCGGTTGAGTAGAATGCCACTCCCGCAGCAGCCAAAAGCTGCGTCGCTCTTTAACAATTTGAATCAAGCAATCTGTGTGGGCACTCACAGCATCGAGCATCAAAAACAATTTTTGATATCAATGTCTGATGAAGTGACCAAAGCAACTTTTAGTTGCAGCAGTTAATTCAG
>NZ_CDBK01000074.1 GCF_000819785.1 Aeromonas caviae
TGGGACAGCGCCTAAAAAAAGCCATGGCACTGCCATGGCCTGCGTGAGCCGGCCCCCTCAGGAGCCGGTCACCTCCTTCAGGAAACCGGTGAAACGCTGCCAGGACTTGGCATCGGCATCGGCGCGGTAGTTGTCCGAGCCAAAGACGCTGAACGCGTGGGGAGCGCCGCTGTAGCTGGTCGCCTCATGCTTTACCCCGGCGCTCTCCAGCTCGGCCACCAGCGCCGCAAACTGACCCAGAGAGACCGCCTCGTCGGCGCTGCCGTGCTGGACAAGCAACTCTCCCTTCACCTCTTTGTAGTCCTGCCCGGCCGGGGTCTCCAGCCCGCCGTGTACGCTCACCACCCCCTTGAGATCCGCCCCGCTGCGGGCCAGCTCCAGCACGGCGGCGCCGCCGAAGCAGTAACCGAGGGCCACCGCATTGTCGAGCCGCCCCCCCTGCCTGCCCGCCTCCGCCAATCCCCCTTGCAGCAGGGTGCGCATCCTGGGCCTGTCCTGATAGAGGGCCCCGGTGAGGCGCTTCTTGTCTTCCACCGTGCTCGGCCTGACCCCGGCACCGAACAAATCTACGGCAAAGACACTGTAGCCCAGGGCCACCAGCATCTCGGCCCGCTTGATCTCGTAACCGTTGAGCCCGTCCCAGTCGTGCACCAGCACCACCAGAGGGGCCTGCTTGTCGGTACCCGCCAGGTAATAGCCCTCGAACGGCTTGCCTTCGACCTCGTAGCGCACCGCACCGGCCTCGGCCGCGCCGCTCCCCATCAGCCCCAGCAGGGCCAGGATCCATGCCCTCTTCATCCTTTCATCCTCTCCCGTCAATAGTGCCCCTGAGTGTAGCCGCTTCACATGGGAGCCCGGGTTCAGTGGTACGCAGGCCAAAAGAGAGAGGCCACCCGAAGGTGGCCTCTTTTTCATCATCTCAACGTACAGCAAGCCAGGCGCTTAATCCTTGGCGCTCTCCATGGCACCCGTTTCGGAGTGCTGGGGCAGGATGAGGTTCAGCAGGATCGCCGCCACCGAGGCCAGCCCCACGCCCGCCAGGGCGAAGTCGCCAATCTTCATCTCCAGGGCACCGACACCCACGGTCAGGGTCACCGCCACGATGGCGATGTTGCGGGACAGCCCCAGATCCACCTTGGACTCCACCAGGGTCTTGAGACCGATGGCGGCGATGGATCCGAACAGCAGCAGCATGATGCCGCCCATCACCGGCATGGGGATGGAGGTGAGCAGGGCGTTGAACTTGCCGAAGAAGGCCAGAATGATGGCGAACACCGCCGCCCAGGTCATGGTGACCGGGTTGAAGTTGCGGGTGATCATCACGGCGCCGGTCACTTCCGCATAGGTGGTGACGGGGGGACCACCGATGAAACCGGCGAAGCAGACGCCGATGCCGTCACCGGCCAGGGTGCGGTGCAGGCCCGGATCCTTGGTGTAGTCCTTGCCGGTCACCCCGCCGATGGCGAGCACGCCGCCGATGTGCTCGATGCAGGGGGCGATGGCCACCGGCAGCATGAAGAGGGCCGCGGCCCAGTTGATCTCCGGGGTCTCGAAGTGGGGCAGCGCCAGCCAGGGGGCGTTGACCATGCCGTCGAAACTCACCTGGCCCATCAGCACGGCAGAGACATAACCGGCGATGACACCGCACAGGATGGGGATGAGCTTGATCCAGCCCTTGCAGAACACGGCGGCAATCAGGGTGACCGCCAGCGAGATCCCCGCCAGAGTCAGCGCCGTGGTGGCAGGCACCACCTGCTCACCGCCGGCACGGCCCATGGCCATGTTGCAGGCTACCTGGGCCACCGACAGGCCGATCACCATGATGACGGGACCGATGACCACGGGGGGCAGCAGCTTGTGCACGAAGCCCATGCCACGAGCGCGGATGATGGCCGCCAGGATGAAATACATGAAGCCCGCGGCAAACAGACCGAACATGGTGGAGGGCAGGCCCCAGGTCTGGGTGGCATAGATGATGGGGGCGATGAAGGCGAAGCTGGAGCCGAGGAAGATCGGCACCTGGCGACGGGTGCAGAGCTGGAACAGCAGGGTGCCTACACCGGCGCCAAGCAGGGCCATGGAGGGGTTGAGACCGGTGAGCAGGGGCACCAGCACCATGGCACCGAAGGCGACAAACAGAATTTGCAGCCCGGCGACGCTTTGCTTGACCAAGGAAAACATGGGTATCCTTAATTTTTTGATAACTGACAGGGATATTTGACACTTTTCAGTCATCACAAGACGTTTTCAAGGCAGCCAACGGACCAAATGGCGTCATTTGTTGCCTTTTACTGCTTGGGGAGGGCATGAAACTGGCTTTTTAGGCGGGATTCGCTGCTACAAGCATCGAGGAAGCGATTTTACGCACTTTTATGGCCAACGCCAATCGTTTTTCCGGTGAGTTGACATGACAAGGCTTTCAACTGGTCGACGCAGATATCGCCCCAACCCCCTCTCTATACTCGAAGGCGTGACCCCACACCGACAAGGAGTTCCCCATGTCACTGCCCTCATTCAAACCCAGCCAGCGCCGGCTGCTGCTGGGTTCGGCCATCGCCCTGGCCCTGTTCGCCACCCCGCTGAGCTATGACTTCGACCACCACCAGTGGCAGGCAAACCAGGCCCATGCCAAATCCTGCTTCATTGCCGGTACCCGCATCCTGATGGCCGATGGCTGCGAACGCCCCATCGAGACCCTGCGGGTCGGCGATCGGGTGCGGGACAGGCACGGGCAGAGCAACCGCATCCAGGCCATCGAGCGGGTGGCGCTGGGGGCGCGCAGGCTCTACGGGCTCAATCATCTGCCCCCCTTCTTTACCGCCGAGCACCCCTTCCTCACCACCCGGGGCTGGGCAGCCATCGCACCGGCCATGACCCGCACCGAAAACCCGGCCCTCGCCGTGCTGCCGCTCTTTACCGGCATGCACCTACTGGGTTGGTCAGAGGGGGGCAGCGCGGGCAACCTGGCGCTGGCACCGCACCCTGTCGAACTGCCGGTGGCCTCCCTCTCCTGGGTTGATGCCCCGCCCGCCACGGCGCTGTTCAACCTGATCCTCGATGGCAGCCACAGCTATGTGGCCAATGGGCTGATCGTGCACAACAAAGGGGGGGATGGCGGCGGCAACAGTGGTAGCGGAGGCGGCAACAGCGGCGGCGGGGGCAATAGTAGCCACAGTGGAAACAATAGCGGAAATGGAGGCGATAGTAGCCATAACGGAAACAATGGCGGGGACGACAGCGGCCACGGCGGCGATGACCGTGGTCAGGGCGAACATGCCGGTGGCGACCAGCACGCTGGCGGCGATCGCCACGGCGGTGGCGACAAGCATGCAGGCGGGGAGCGTCATGCCGGTGGCCGGGTGGACGACAACGGTGTGGACGCCGTCGACGCCAATGGCAACAAGCGTCGAGGCGATGGCAGCGTGGACGACAACGGTGTGGACGCCGTCGATGCCAATGGCAACAAGCTTCGGGGCGACGGCAGCGTCGATGACCGCCTGGTGCCCCCGCCCGCTCAATAGGTGTCAGCGTCCTGCCCCGCACACACAGCAGGGCGGAAAAAAGAGAAGGTGGCCTGGGCCACCCTCTCTGTTTCTATGGCATCGTCATGCCCGCGACACGTGCGGGCAGGTCGCACCTCAGACCCGGCGGTACGGCAGGTAGACCGGCTCCCACATATGGCTCAGGATGTGCTCTTGCAGATCCTGACCGATGAGCGGGTGAGAGGGGTCGCGGCGCACGATATCCTTGAGCACCGCGGTCGCCACATGCACCGAGATGTTGCGCAGCTCGCTGATCCTCGGGTAGACGGTGCCCCGGGCGAGATCCGCCTCGCTCACGCACTCCGCGAGCGCAAAGGCGGCGGTGGTGAAGATGTCCGGGCTTATCTCGCGGATCTGGCTGACGATGGCCGCCAGCCCCACCCCGGGGAAGATGAAGACGTTGTTGCCCTGACCGATGCGATAATCCTGCCCCTCATGGTGCACATCCTTGAACGGGCTGCCGGTGGCGACGATGGCGCGCCCCTGGCTCCAGCGGAAGATGTCTTCCGGCAGGGCCTCGCAGTTGGCGGTGGGGTTGGAGAGGGGGAACACCATGGGGCGCTCGCAGTGGGTCAGCATCAGCTGGATGTGCTCCTCCTGGAAGGCGCCACCGGCGCCGCTGGTGCCGAGCAGCACTGTGATGGGCACGTGGCGCAGCACCTCGGTCAGCCCCGCCTTGCCCTGCAGATCCCACTGGGCCAGCAAGAGGCCCGGCTTGGCGTAGCGACGCTTGTACTCATCTAGCCCCTCGCGGTTGTCACACACCAGCCCCTGGGTATCCAGGATGTAGATGCGATCCCGCGCCGCCTGCGGGTCAAGCCCCTCGCGGATCATCCCCGCGCAGATCTGATCCGCCACCCCGACCCCGCCAGCACCGGCCCCGTAGACCAGGTAATGCTGCTGGCCCAGGGTTTCCCCCTTGGATTTGACGGCCCCTATGATGCCCGCCAGCACCACGGCCCCGGTGCCCTGGATGTCGTCGTTGAACGACGGCAGCGCCTGCTGATAGCGGGCCAGGTTGTTGAAGGCGTTGGACTTGCTGAAGTCCTCCCACTGCAACACGGCGTTGGGGAAGTGGCGCTTGACACCGGCCACGAACTTGTCGATGAAGTCGTCGTACTCCTTGCCGCGAATGCGCCTGTGGGGCTGACCCAGGTACATGGGGTCATCCAGCAGCGCCTGGTTGTCGGTGCCCACGTCCAGCGCGATGGGCAGGCAGCAGGCGGGGTGGATGCCCGCCCCCAGGGTATAGAGGGCGAGCTTGCCGATGGGAATGCCCATGCCCCCCACCCCCTGATCGCCGATGCCGAGGATCCCCTGGCTGTCGGTCACGACGATGATGCGCACCGCCTTGGCATCCATGTGGCGGGCGAGAGAGCCCATATCCTCGACGTTCTTCGGGGTGATGTAGAGGCCGCGCGGCTTCTGGAAGCGGTGGCTGAACTCCTGGCACGCCTTGCCCACGGTCGGGGTGTAGATGTAGGGAGTCATCTCCTCCACGTGGCGGGACAGGAGGGCGTAGAACAGGGTTTCGTTGCGATCCTGCAGGGCTCGCAGGTTCTGGTACTTCTCGATGTCGCTGCAGGCGCTCAGGAAGGCCTCATAGACCCGCTCCAGCTGGGCTTCGAAGGTCTGCACCTGAGGCGGCAAGAGGCCGCCCAGCTCAAAATCGGCCCGCTCCTGTTCGGTGAAGGCGGTCCCCTTGTTGAGGTTGCGATCGTTGAGCAGATTGGTGCCCGTCAGCGCAACGGGGCGAAAATCGTGACCCTGTGCATCTTTCCACAGCAGATATTGTCCGGTAGCCATAGTCATTCTCTTTGATTTACATGAAGTTGCCATCAGGCAGGAGAGCAAGACTCAGAATGCTGGGGATCATATGACGTTTGCCGATCCGGTTTTGTGAGCTTGGACAAACCCTGCGGCCAAAGGCGCCTTTGCCGGGGCAGCCGAAGGTTGCTCCCACGCCCGGCTTGGCGCAAGATCCCGACACGCCCCTGTGGGCATCCCTTTGCGAGCAACGGAGCACCATGACCCTTTCCTCTTCCCCCGCTTTTCTCGTCAGCGGCGTCATCCTCGCGGGCGGTCGCGCCACCCGCATGGGGGGCGATGACAAGGGCTGGGTGCCCCTCGCGGGCACTCCCCTGATCCAGCACGTGCTGACCCGCCTGCGCCCCCAGGTGGACGAGGTGCTGATCAACGCCAACCGCAGCCAGGCTCGCTACCGGCAGCTTGCCCCCGTCATCGGGGACGCGCAGGCCGACTTCCAGGGGCCGCTGGCCGGCATGCTGGCGGGGCTGACGGCGGCCCGTCACGACTGGGTGCTGTTCGTTCCCTGTGACGGCCCCGCCCTGCCCCTTGATCTGATGACCCGCTTTCGCGCCGCCATCACCCCGGACACCGATCTGGTGGTGGCCCACGACGGGGAGCACCTCCAGCCCGTGGTCGCCCTGCTGCGCCGCGCCCTGCGCCCCTCCCTGAGCCAGGCGCTGGCGGACGGAGAGCGCAAGACCGGGGCCTGGTTTGCCCGCCACCGGATGGCGGTGGTGCCCTTTGCCGATCTGCCCGACGCCTTCGTCAACCTCAACAGCCCGGCCGAACTCGCCGCCTGGGAGGCGAGGCTACGGGAAGGCGGTACGCCATGAGCCCCCTGCCCCTGCTCGGCTTCGTCGCCTGGAGCGGCACCGGCAAGACCACCCTGCTGGAGCGCCTCATCCCGCGCCTGGTGGCGCGCGGTCTGCGCCTCGGGGTGCTCAAGCACACCCATCACGCCTTTGACATGGACCAGCCCGGCAAGGACAGCCACCGCCTGCGCCAGGCGGGCGCCACCCAGGTGATGGCGGCCTCCGACCGGCGCCACGCCCTGATCCGGGAGACCCCGGAGGGGGAGCCCCCCTTCGAGGCGCTGCTGGCCCGCTTCGATACGAACGCCCTGGATCTGCTGTTGGTCGAGGGGTTCAAGCACAGGCGCTTTCCCAAGGTGGAGCTGTATCGCGCCGCCATCGGCCGGCCCCTGCTCTTCCCCGATGATCCTGACATCGTCGCCCTCGTGAGCGACGCCCCCCAGGCCACGACCCTGCCCCGGTTCCCCTTCGAGGATCTGGAGGCCATCGCCGACTTCATCTGCGCCCGGTTGCCCCCGCACGAACCCCGTCAGGCCCCACCGCCCCTTCGCCTCTGCGCCCGGCTGCTGGCGGCCCTGCCCCCATCGGCAAAGCAGGGCGTTGTGCCCGGCTTGCTCAGTCAGGACGAGGCGGGCACCCTGCTGGTGCGCCCGGTGGATGGGGGCCACGACAGTGCCAACTGCCACATCGAACGGGCGCCGGGTAGCGCGGCCCTTCCCCCCGGCGAGCGGGTCATGGTGCGCCTGCCGACAGGTGCGCCCCCATGAACCGGAGAAACGACGCAGGTCAAGGCGAATGCCGTCCCCCTTGCTATCCTCACAACCCTGACCCGAGATAAGAGAACGCCCTTGCACCTCAATGCCCCGCTCTCCCGCTTCGATCTGCTCATCTATGGCCGCTACCGCCTGGTCCACGGCCTGCGCATCGCCCTGGCCTTCACCCTCACCTTCCTGCTGACCCGGGAGCTCAAGCTGCCGGAGAGCACCTGGCCCCTCATCACCCTGGTGGTGGTGATGGGCCCCATCTCGTTCTGGGGCAACGTGCTGTCGCGCGCCCTGCAACGGGTGGTGGGCACCGTCTTTGGCGCCGCCTGCGGGGTGGTGGCCCTCTATCTGGAGCTCTACTCCCTGCCCCTGATGCTGGCCTGGTGCTGCGCCATCATGTTCCTGTGCGGCTACCTGGCGCTCGGCAAGCGCCCCTATGTGGGGCTGCTCATCGGTATCACCCTGGGGGTCATCGTCGGCGGGGTGCCCGGGGACATCGAGACCGCGCTCTGGCGCAGCGGCGACGTCATCCTGGGGTCGGTGCTGGCCCTGCTGTTTTGCAGCATCTACCCCCAGCGGGCCTATACCCACTGGCGTCTGCAGATGCACGACACCCTGCAGCAGGCCGGGCGGCTCTACCACACCCACCTCTCCCCCAACGTGCTGGAGCGCCCCAGGCTCACCCGAAGCCATGCCCGCCTGCTCGCCAAAATAGTCAGCCTGCGCCCCCTGCTGGCCCCGGCGGTCAAGGAGACCCGCCTTGGCAGCCCGCTGTTCGAGGCGACCCAGACCACCCTTCGCAACAGCGTCTGCACCCTGGAGATGCTGGCCAACACCTATTGGCGGGATCGCCAGAGCCATTTCCTGATGCAGAGCCACCCGGGGCTTCGCGCCTGCCAGCAGGCGACAGAGTCGGTGCTCACCGAACTCGCCCTCATGCTCAAGAGCGGCGATACCACGGCGGCCGACCAGGCCATCGGCCGCCTGCAAGCCGCCGCCGCCCGGCTCGATGGGGACGCAATCCAGGCACCAGGCCAGGGACACGACCCCACCCTTGGCGGCTACCTCTGGCTCAATCTCCATCTCATCGAGCAGCTCGCCCACCTCCATCGCCTGCTGGGGCTGGTGCTGCAACCCTATGCCAAGCCCTCGGCCCGCCCCTGATCGCGCCGCCTGCAACCGCCCACAAAAAAGCCCCGCCGTTGCGGGGCTTGTTTGTCTCTGGCTCGCGCCTTAGCTTGCACGAGCCAGGGGCTGCTCCGGAGTGAGGTAGAGGGAGAAGTCCTCTATCCCCGCCTTCAGGGCGGCAAAGCAGTCGGGGTCGATGGCCGTGCCCAGGTTTTCCGCCATCATCTCCAGGGCCCGCGGCACCGGGATGGCATCCCGATAGGGACGCTTGGCGGTGATGGCATCGAAGATGTCGGCGGTGGTGATGATGCGCGTCTCCAGGGTGATCGCCTCCCCCTTGAGCCCCTTGGGGTAGCCCTTGCCGTCGAGTCGCTCATGGTGGGCACCAGCCACCAGGGCCAGCTCCTCGAAGGCGCCGATGCGGCCCAGGATCTCCTCGGTATAGGCGGCATGCATCTGCACCGCCGCCCACTCCTGCTCGTCAAGCTTGCCCGGCTTGTCGAGGATGGCGTTGCTCACCCCGAGCTTGCCCACGTCGTGGAGCAGGGCACCCCGCTTGAGCCAGCGTCGCCGCGGCTCGGACAGCCCCATCTGGGCGGCGAGGATGTCGGTATAGAGAGCTACCCTGCCGCTGTGCCCCGCGGTATAGGGGCTCTTGGAGTCCACCACCTGGCCGAAGGCCGCAGCAATCTCATCCAGATAATCCTCATCCAGCGCCACCTCCCCCTGCCCCGCCGGGTGGGCGAAGACCCGCTCCGCCAACGCGGGATCCGCCAGCCCTTGCCAGAAGGCCTCGTCTGCCAGCGCCTCGAAGGCGCTGACCAGGGCGGGATCAAACCAGTTGCCGCTGCGCTCGCGCAGCTCCCTCATCGCCGCGTCCGGCCCGGCGGCGGCGTGAAACACGTCCACCACCTGACAGAGCAGGGCGATGCGGGAGAAGAGCGGGATGGCCTCTCCCGCCAGTTGTTGCGGTCGCCCTTTGCCGCTCCAGTGCTCATCCAGGGAGAGGATCCCCTGGGCCACCTCGTCGCTGAAACGCAACTGGCGGGCGATGTCCGCCCCCCGGTGGCAGCGGGTCAGGATCAGCTCGTTGGCTATCTGATCCCCGTTGCGAAAGATGTGGAACAGGCTGCGAAAACGGCCCAGCAGATCCGCCTGCAAGCCGGTGTGGCCCAGCACGAAGTTGACCACCTCGGAGAAGGAGCCATCCACCAGCTTGAAGTCGCGCTTGAAGTGAAGATCGTCGGTGAGATAGAGCTCGCAGATGCGGGCGGCATTGCTGCTGCACCCCAGATCCTTGAGCAACAGGGTGTAATAGAGGTCGTGGCGCTGCCGGGCATCCAGTCCCAGTTGCTCCCCCAGACGAGAGCCTATCCAGCAGCAGCGGATGCAATGGCCTCTCGGCTGCCCTTCCGTCATGTCCAGGGCATGGCTGAGAGAACCAATCAGCTCTGCCAAACGCAACCCGTTTACCGTCATAGCCCACTCCCTCTACATCGGGGCGTACTTGCCCGCAGGCATGTATAGCATTTGTCGGGAGTAAAGGATCAGGGGCGCGACAAATTATACCTGCCCCGCTCCCCGACTTGCCGCCGCATCGCGCTGCTCGCGGCTCAGGGTCGAGACCAGTTTGTCGTCCAGGTAGAGATCCAGTCGCTCCCCGCGCATCTCTCCCCGCATCAGGCTGCGCTGACCGTCGATGTAGTGGATCTCCATCTGGGCGGTGCGCTCGTCCGGGTAGCTCACCTGTACCTCGCGCACCCCTTGGGGCAGCAGGGCCAGCGGCACCTGGTTGAGGGCAGGATCCAGGTGCTGGTTCACCTTGATGATCGCATCGCTCTTCTGATCCACCAGGGCGGGCGCCTTGCCGGTGATGGGGTTCTTGCCGGACCAGAATTCGATGGTGTTGAACACGAAGAGATCCGCCGTGGCCGCCAGGCCATAGACGGGGGAGAGCAGCACGAAGACGCCGGCACGGCCGTAGCGGTTGTCCACCACGCTGAGGTTGCCCTTGGTCACCATGGAAGAGAGGCCCATCTGGCCCATGCAACCACCGAGCCCCAGGCTCGCCCCCATTCCCAGCAGCAGGGCCAGTGCCCTGCCTCTCTGTCGTACAGCCATTGTTGTCTACCTGCTCAATAAAAAGGAGGCGGCAGCCTAAACAAGGGGGCCGGGCGGCACAATGACGAAGGGGGGCCTCATACAGCCAGGGTTCAGCCTGGCCGTCCGATCGCTCACTCTGTTGGCAATCTTGCGGTCAGCCCCTCAGATGGATAGGGCCGACACCGTCTGGGAGACCCTGTCCGCCTCCTGGTGGATCTCGCTCATCAGCTTGTCCACCCCGGCGATCTGCTGCTTGCCGAGTTCGGCGCTGCCCGCCACCCCGGCCATGTCGTCGGTCACCCTGGCGGTCAGCTCGCGGTTCTTCTGCACCACCCTGGCGATCTCGTCGGTAGAGAGCGACGTGCGGGCGGCCAGCTGGCGCACCTCGTCCGCCACCACCGCAAACCCGCGCCCCTGCTCACCCGCCCGCGCCGCCTCGATGGCGGCGTTCAGGGCCAGCAGATTGGTCTGATCGGCGATGGCGCTGATGGTCGAGACGATGGCCTCGATGCTTCTGGACTGCTCGTTGAGCTGGCCGATGAGGGCGATGGCCTTATCCACCTGGGAGGCGATGAGGGAAGAGGTCTGCACCACGGCGCGCAGCAGGCCCGCCCCCTCCTCTGCGCTGTGCAGGGTCTCCTGGGCGGTGCTGTGGGCCAGGCGGGCGGCCTCCCGGGTCGCGTGGTTCTGCTCGATGCGCGCGGTGATGTCGCTGGCGAACTTCACCACCCGCACCACCTTGCCGCTGCCATCCCGGATGGGGTTGTAGGTCGCCTCCAGCCAGACGGCCTGCCCCCGGCTGTTGTGGCGCATGAAGAGGCCGGATTTGAACTGGCCCCGGGCCAGTTCTTCCCAGAAACGGGGCTGCTCGCGCAGGAAGGTTTCGTCACAGAAGATCCTGTGGTGCCTGCCCGCGATCTCCCCCAGGGTATAACCCATGACGCTCAGGAAGTTGGCATTGGCATGGAGGATGTCGCCGTTCGGGGTGAACTCGATCATGGCCCGGGAGCGGTCCAGCGCCTCAGTCAGCGCCTCGAGCCGCCCAAGCCGCTGGTGCTGTTCGGTGACGTCGCTGGCCATCTTGAGTACCCGGGTCACCCGGCCCTGGTGCTTCACCGGGAAATAGGTCGCCTCCAGCCAGCGCGTCTCCCCCTGCCGGTTCACGCGCTCGAAGGTGCCTGACTGCACCTCCCCCTGGGCGAGGCGGCGCCAGAACTGGCGATAGTCACCGGACTCCCCCCAGGCCCTCGGACAGAGCTGGCTGTGGGGCTGCCCAATCAGTTCGGCGGCACCATATCCCATCAGGGCCAGGAAAGGGGTGCTCACCTCCTGGATGATCCCCTCCGGGCTGAAGATGACGGTGGCGGCACCCGCCTTGATCGCCTCTGTGATGCCCTGCTCCTCGTCGAGCCGGGTCTGGCATGCCTGCAACTGCGCTTTGAGTTTGTGATTGAACATGACACTTCTTCCTCGTTGACCATCCCCATGGGCACCACGGCCTCACCCACAGAGGGTATCGGCACCGCCAGCGCCGACATAAGTGGTCGGACGACTGAAACGAATGGGGCGCGCAGTGTATAGAAAAGCGGCGATGCCGCCAAGGGCTCCCAGTACGCAGCCCTTGTGAAAGAGGATCAACCCGGTGCAGAAAAAGAGGAGGCTAACGGCCAGGTACGCACTCGAGGCAGGCGGGATTGCCGGCAAAGCCGAACCGTTCGTAGATCGCGCGCCCATCACTGCTGGCATGGAGCCACAGCTTGCCCAGTTGCTGCTCGCGGGCATACGCCACCATGGCCACCAGCAGGGCATTCGCCATTCCCCGTCTGCGCCAGGCCGGCTGGGTGTAGATGTTGAGCAGGTACCCTTCCCGCCCCGCCAGATTGCCCGGGTAGGGCGGGCGCACAAAGAGTGCCAGGGTGGCGCACGCCACCACCTCGCCCTCCTCTTCCACCACCCAGCTACGGGCGCTGCCCTCTTCCTGCGCCTGCATGAAGTAGGCCTGCGTCGCCTCCCTGAGGACCGGATCCTCATCGGGCCGGGCCAGTTCCCCCACCTCGCAAAAGAGCGCCATGCGCAGTGTCGTCAGGGCGGGAATATCGGCCGCCAGGGCCTCGCGAACCTTCATCTCTTCTCCTTTGCATTCCTTGCCCACCCGTCAGTCAGGCAGGGCTCGTGTGCGGCCACCTTACGCCGGAGGCGAGCGACGGGCAAGGCGCCAGCTGTCGAGCCCCAGGGGGCCCGCCCCTCACACGGCCAGGGTCAGCAGCATCCAGCCCCACAACTGGTGATCGTGAAAGCCTCCCGCCCAGAGGGCCGGGTAGGAGATGACCGCCATGGCGTTGAAGCCAAACAGCAGCAAGGCGACCAGACGGGTGAAGAGGCCCGCCAGCAGGAAGAGGGGCAGCAACAGCTCGGTCGCCGTGCCCGCATAGGCCGCCCACTGCCAGGGCAGCAGGGGCACCTGATATTCGAACTCGAACAGATAGAGGGTGCTGTCCCAGGCCGTGAACTTGAGCCAGCCAGATCGCAGAAAAATGGTGGCGACCCAGAGCCTGGCAAGCAGCAACAGGCCACCGCTGCACCAGGGCAAGATGCGTTCAACAAGGGGGCCAAGGGGCCTGGCAAGGGTTTGCGTTGTCATGGGGCAAGCTCCAGATCGACCAGCAGGTCGAGGGTGATGAGGGGGGCCTGGTGTTCGGCCATGGCGGGATCCTGAGCCAGCAGGCTGGCCAGCGGCCTGCCCTGCAGGCAGCCTTGCAGCAGACGCCAGGCGGCGGCATCCAGGGGAATGGGGTCGACCCGGTGTCCGGGGCGTTTCTTGAGTGCCAGGGAGCAGACAGCATCCAGCGCCCTGACCGTCTCACCGCCGTGCAGAGCCATTTGCCAGAGCGCCAGCACCGGATGGGGGCTCTCCAGGAGTTGCAGATCGCAGGCAGGATGCAGCACCAGCCGCTCCCAGTGCTCAGGGGTCATGGCGGCAAGCCGCTCGGCAGGCCAGCGCCGCGTCTCTGGTGCAAGCAGCGAGACCCGCCAGGCGGGCTGGTTCGGCAACTGGACCCTGCTCTACTGGGCCTGGTGGATCTCCTGGTCCCCCCTTCGTCGGCCTCTTCATCGCCCGCATCTCCCGCGGACGCACCCTGCGCGAATTCATCCTCGGCGTCCTGTTCGTGCCCACCGCCTTCAACCTGCTCTGGATGACGGTGTTCGGCAATGCCGCCATCTGGGCCAGCCAGCATGAGGGGGGCACAAGCCTCATCGACTCGGTCGGCAACATCGACACCCTGCTGTTCAACTTCTTTGACCTCTTGCCGGGAGCGGACATCACCTCGGCCCTCGCGGTGATCCTCATCAGCGTCTTCTTCGTCACCTCCGCCGACTCGGGAGCCTTCGTCATCGACAACATCGCCACCCAGGGCAAAGAGGGCTCACCGGTCTGGCAGCGCCTGTTCTGGGCTCTGCTGCTCGGGGTCACCGCGGGTACCCTGATGAGCACAGGGGGGCTGGCGGCGCTCCAGTCCATGACCCTCATCGCCGCCCTGCCGTTTGCCTTCATCATGGTGCTGCTCTGCCTCGGACTCTGCCGCGGCCTTGTCGCAGACAAGGAGCACTCGGCCAGGCGCCTCTCCCCCGCCACTGACTTCTGGAACGGCAAGCAGTGGCGCACCCGGATGGATCACCTGCTGCGCCCCTCCACCGAGCAGGAGGCACGCGCCTTTGTGGACAAGGTCGCCCTGCCCGCCCTGACGGCCCTGAGTCAGGAGTTCGCTGCCCGGGGCATCACCAGCCGGGTCGAAGAGGATGGGCCGGATCAGTGCCATCTGCTGGTGCCCCAGCAAGGCCGCCGGGACTTCTGCTACGGGGTGCGCATCGAGGCCCGCATCTTCGAG
>NZ_CDBK01000075.1 GCF_000819785.1 Aeromonas caviae
CCCATGAAGATCGCCCCCCCATTTTCCCGCCTTCCCCCCTTTCCTTCTATGCTCCTTTGACGGCCGTTTTGTCGTTTTTTCGTACTCTTTTTGCTCCCATCCTGTTTGGGATGAGCAGAAAATTGAGGCTTCATCGGATAACCCTGGCTGGCAACAGCCTTGCAGACTGGGGTTGGGAAACAAGTTGTGAGAAAACATGACATGGGATGACAAAACCTGGCTGACAACCACCAACCTCCCTATGACGACATCAATCGGCGCATCCCGCAGGCCATTTTGCTGCTGAAAAATGGAGATCACCACAAAGACCCCAATCGAAACCATCAAGAAGAGAGTCACAAAAACAACATAACTCGATGTATTTAAAGGATTTATATGTATCCACTTTCACTGAAATCACCATAAAACCCTTACCAGGACAAAAAACGCCCTTAAACTTGGGAAAATGCAGTAGTATTTCACTGACAAACCATTTTCGCCTCATAATTACATTTTTCGTTGTTTTATCGTTCTGTTGTGGTATCTTGGTTCCATCATGAGCCAACCAAGGGAGATAAAATCATGAAAGAGTTCGTAGTTACCGCCGTTTTCACCGTGTTTTTCACTCTGGTTGCCGTCTCCATGCCGTCGCTGGCACAGCTCTAAGTCGGTCAATCAGCCATCTGCCATCTCTGCCCCAGAGGGGTGGTTCAAAAAACAGACTGCAACATGGGTTTTTGACGCGCTCTGGCAAAGGATGATGCCAAGCCATCATTGAGTGCGATCTGCGCGCACAAAACGACCTCGTCGACATCCATGCCATCTTTCAAGGGGAGCCCGGGC
>NZ_CDBK01000076.1 GCF_000819785.1 Aeromonas caviae
ACCCCACCCAGCCCCCAGGCCAGCAGACGATGACGGCGCCGAGGCCTGACGGTAAGCGCGGGTTCCACCTCGGTGAGCTCGTCCAGCGCGTCCAGAGGCTCGAAGCTCTCCTCTTCCAGCCGCCGGGCTGGGGCCGGTGGCTGCACTTCGCTTGCCACCGAGGGCGCGGGCTCCAGCGTCACCTTGCCTTGCAGGGGAGCGGCGTCATCGGTGCGCCATCTTGTCTGATCGTTCATCGCATTCTCTCCTGTGGGCGCCCCTCGAGCACAGCGGGCCACCCACCCGTTATTCGAGGTGATCCCCGAGCAGGAATTCCAGCGCCGCATCGAGCCGGATATGGGGGAGCGCCTGATGGGCGCTCATAGGCAGCGGGCGAAAGGCCTGAAAATCAAACCCTTGAGTTTTCCACCACTGCGCAGGCGGGATCTGGGCAGGCACCTCCCCCGGGAAGAGCAGCAAGGGCTCGCCCGAGAGGGTAGTGCCACGAATGGCGGGAAATTCCCGTCCGTCTGCCACCCCCTTGCCCACCTCAGTGGCCTTGATGGCGGCGAGCGCCAGGCATTCTGTCTCTATCCCCTCGAAGCGGGCCTGACCCCGGCCACGGCTCACCAGGTGCTGCAGGAGCGACACCAGAGGTCCGTGCTGCTCCGGCGTGACGTGATCGGCCTTGCTCGCCACAAACAGCAGCTTGTCGATGCGCGGGGAGAAGAGGCGGCGCCACCAGTTGCTCTTGCCGTAGGCGAAGCTCTCCATGATGCGGGCGATGGCCTGCTGCATGTCACCAAAGCTCGCGGCACCGGCATTGAGGGGCGCCAGGCAGTCCACCAGCACGATCTGGCGATCAAAGCCTGCAAAGTGCTGCTCATAGAAGCCCTGTACCAGATGCTGCTTGTACTGCTCGAAGCGCTGCTTGAAGGTGGCGTAGAGGGTGCCGTCTTCGGGGGAGTGTGTGGGCATCTCCCACACCCAGGGCACGAATTGCAGCAGCGGCGCACCGGCATACTCGCCGGGCAACACGAAACGCCCGGGCTGGATGAGGTGAAGCCCGAGCGCCTGCTTGCAGGCGTGCAGATAATCGGTGTAGCGGGCGGCCAGTTCGCTGGCGGCCCGCTCCTCGAAGGCTTGATCCGCCTGCCAGTGCGGCGTCAACCAGCCTGCCGCCAGGGCTTGCAGCTCGGGGCGGCACAGTTGCTCCCGCACCTGCTCGCTCCACTGCTCGTAGTTCAGATCCAGCAGCGGCAAATCCAGCAGCCACTCCCCGGGATAATCCACCAGATCCACATAGAGGGTGGAGATCTCACCCAGGTGCCGACGCAGCGGATGGCGGGTGCGATAACGGATCTCGAGGCGTACCTCGGCCACCCCCCGGGTCGGCGCGGGCCAGGCGGGCGGATCGCCAAACAGGGCATCGAGGCCCCGTTCGTAGGGAAAGGTGGGAATGTGGACGTTTTGCTGGGGCACCCGGCGAGCACCGAGGATGCGTCCCTGGCGCTGGGCGTCCCAGAGCGGCAGACGACCGTCGATGGCCGCGTGCTCCAGTTGATTGACCAGCGCCGTGATAAACGCGGTCTTGCCACTGCGAGAGAGGCCGGTGACCGCCAGCCGGATGTGGCGATCCCGGGCCCGGTTCACCGCGTCAACGGCCTTGTGCTGGAGCACCGACCAGGAGTGTTCGAGTTTGTTGCGTATCAAGGCGGGTCTTCTTCTCCTTGTGATCACATCAGAGAGACGGCCGCGAGGCAGTATCCTCGCGGCCCGGCACGATTAGAGCTTGCTGAACTCCCGTTGCAGGGTGAACTCCTTGGAGGTCACCAGCTTCTCGATGCGCTGCACCCTGGGCTCCAGTGCATCCAGCTCCTGGCCGATGCGGGCAAGGGCCTGATGAGGTGTGACGCCTGCCTGCCAGCTGCGCGCCTTCATCCGCACCTCGGCGAACTCGACATCTTCCTGGGAGTAGAGGGTGACCGGCTTCTTGTCGAGCAAGAACCAAGCGGCAATATAGGCGGTGAAGGTGATGAAACCGGCGAAGATGAGACCACTGATGGCCAGCAGCCGCACGATCCAGGTCTCCACCCCGAAGTACTCTGCCAGACCGGCACAGACCCCGGCAATCTTGCCTCGCTGGGGATCCCGGTACAGGTTGCGCCCTTCACGACTGACACTGTTCATACCTTGTTCCTCCAACCGGGGACTTCCGCATCCAGAATCGACGCCAATACGGTTCCGGTCCGCTCCGGCTTTTTGCCACGGTCATGACACCTCTCATTGAAAACCGTCATACCTTGTTTCTCCAACCAGGAACCTCGGCATCCAGAATCGACTCCAGGGCGCCGACCCGTTCCTGCATCTTCTCGGCACGCACCAGCAAGCCCTGCAGCTGTTCACGCTCACCATCGGCAAGACCGGCGCCAATGCGTCCCTTGGCGCGGTAGTGCAGCACCAGCCAGATGGGGGCCACCACCACCATGAAGACCACCATGGGAACCATCAATACACCCAGCAGATCTTCCATCTGTTACTCTCCCTGTTTCGGTGCCGGATTGTGCTGGCCCAGCTTCTGGCGCATGGCTTCCAGCTCGCGGCTAATCTGGTCGTCCGCCTCCAGCTCGGCAAACTGCTGGGCGAGCGCCTTGTCGGACTGCCCCAGATCGGCGCGGGCTTCCATCTCGTCGATGCGGCGCTCCATGCGCTCGAACTTGCTCACCACGACCTGACTGTCGCCACGGGCCACCTGGCTTTGCACGTTGAGGCGGCTGCTGGCGGCTTCGCTGCGAATGGCCATCGCCTTCTGGCGGGCACGGGCGTCTTCCAGCTTGGCTTCCAGCTGGCGGATCTCCTCCCCCAGCTTCTCGATGCCGCTGTCCACCGCCTGCTGTTCCCGAGACAGGGCGTCGGCAAGCTCCGCCTGCTTGCTCTTCTCGATGAGGGCGGCCCGGGCCAGATCTTCGCGCCCCTTGGTCAGGGCCAGCTCGGCCTTGCCCTGCCACTCGGCGACCCGCTCCTGATGGCGGCTCACCTGACGGCCGATCTCTTTTTGATTCGCGAGGAAGCGGGCCAGGTTGGAGCGCTCCTTCACCAGTTCATCTTCCATCTCCTGGATGATCAGACGCACCATCTTCTGGGGATCTTCCGCCTTGTCGAGCAGGGCCGTCAGATTGGAATTGATGATGTCGGCCAGGCGAGAAAAAATGCTCATGATTGTACTCCTGTGATAGGCATCGGGTTGTGTCTCCATTGACAATGGCAACTTGTGTGCCAATCTGGAACAATATTTAACTTGTTGATTTATATGGGCACTCAGAATGCAGTTCAAGTCCCGGGGAAACAAGTGATGATTAAAATAACCAACTTTTGGTAAGATTAACCAGATTTTTCAACTCACAGGGGCAGGGATGACCACGGCCACGGAAAGTCTGTTGGGTGAATCCAACGCATTTCTAGAAATCATCGAGCAGGCATCGCGCCTCGCGCCGCTGCGCAAGCCCGTACTCATCATCGGCGAGCGGGGGACCGGCAAGGAGCTCATCGCCCACCGCCTACATTATCTCTCGGATCGCTGGGATCAAAGCTTTGTCACCATCAACTGTGCCACCTTGAGCGAGAGCCTGCTGGAGACCGAGCTGTTTGGCCACGAGGCGGGCTCTTTCACTGGCGCCGCCAAGCGTCATCAGGGGCGCTTCGAGCGGGCCGACGGCGGCACCCTGTTCCTCGACGAACTGGCCACCACCAGCGCCCGGGTGCAGGAAAAACTGCTGCGGGTCATCGAGTACGGGGAGTTCGAGCGGGTGGGCGGTGCCAAGCCCCTCAAGGTGGATGTGCGGCTGGTGTGCGCCACCAACGAGGATCTGCCTGCACTGGCAGAGAAAGGACTGTTTCGTCACGACCTGCTGGACCGGCTCGCCTTCGACGTCATCACCCTGCCCCCCCTGCGGGAGCGGCGCGAGGACATCCTGATGCTGGCGGAACACTTCGCCCACGGCATGACCCGGGAGCTGGGGTATCCGCTCTTTGCCGGCTTCTCGCGCAAGGCGACCCAGCTGCTGCAAGATTACCCCTGGCCGGGCAACGTGCGGGAGCTCAAGAACGTGGTGGAGCGCAGTCTCTATCGCCAGGGCAACCCCCAGTTGCCGCTGGCGGATCTGGTGCTCAATCCCTTTGACTCCCCCTGGCGCCCCCGTGCCCGAGGTGACGCCGCCCCTTCCACCGACGCGCCGACCTCGGCAGAAACGGCCCCGACCCCGACCCTGCCGCTGGATCTCAAAGGGGCGGTGGCGGAGTACGAGATTAATTTACTCAAGCAAGCGATTCAGCAATCCCAGTATAATCAGCGCAAAGCAGCCCAGTTGCTGGCCCTGAGCTATCACCAGTTCCGGGGGATGCTGCGCAAATATCAATTGCTGGACGGGGATGACAACAGTGGCAACCAGGAGGCGGGCTGATGCCTGGCACCGGGTCTGTGCGCGCGGATAACGCGGCGCACGTCACCCCTGACGGGAGCGCCTGCCCGGCCGCCCCCCGCAACGCGCCCGCCCCCTGGCGGGCAACTTTGTCTGAAAACATGGTTCCAACATGAGAATGCTCACCCCCCTGCTGCTTGGTCTCCTGGTCCTAGTCAGCGGCTGTCAGAAACGCGATGAAGCCTCCAAAACCGGGCTCATCTATTGTGCCGAAGGGGCACCCCGAACCTTCAACCCGCAGCTTGCCAATTCGGATGCGACCCTGGATGCCAGTGCCCGTCCCATCTACGATCGCCTGCTCGAGGTCAATGCCAACACCCTCGGCATCGAAGGGGGGCTCGCCACCCGCTGGCAAAGCAGCGAGGACGGCCTCTCCTATACCCTGACTCTGCGCAAGGGAGTGACCTTCCACCGTACCCCCTGGTTCAGCCCGACCCGTCACTTCAATGCCGACGACGTCCTGTTCACCTGGCAGCGCCTGCTGGACGAACACCACCCCTTCCACGCCGTCTCCGGCGGCGAGTACCCCTATTTTTACAGCCTGGGGCTCGGCAACCTCATCAAGCGGGTCTACAAGAAGGGGCCCTATGAGGTGGTGTTCGAGCTGAACCGCCCCGATGCCTCCTTCCTCGCCACCCTGGCCAGCGACTACGCCATCGTGCTCTCCGCCGAGTACGGGGAGCAGATGCTAAAGGCCGGCACCCCGGCGCTGCTGGACAGCCGCCCCATCGGCACCGGCCCCTTCAGCTTCAAGGAGTATCGCCACAACGAGTTCGTGCGCTACCTGCGCCACCCCGGCTACTGGGGCGGCGAGGCCAGAATGGAGCAGCTCATCTACGACATCACCCCCAAGTCCTCCAAACGCCTTGCCAAGCTGTTGACCGGCGAGTGCGACGTGATGAGCACCCCCTCTGCCAGCCAGCTGTCAGTGATAGACAAGGACTCCCACCTGGATCTGTCGGTGCAGTCGGGGATGAACGTCGCCTTCCTCGCCCTCAATACCCGCAAGGCCCCTTTCAACAAGGTGCAGGTGCGCCAGGCCCTCGCCAGCGCCATCAATGTGCAGAATCTGCTGCAGGCGGTCTATTTCGAGACCGGCCAGAGCGCCGCCAGCCTGCTGCCGCCCCTCTCATGGGGCTACAATCCCTCCCTGCCCCAGCGCAAGCCGGATCTCAAGCTCGCTCGCCAGTTGCTCAAGGACGCGGGCTACCCCAACGGCTTCGAGATGCAGGTGCTGGTGCAACCCGGCGCCCGTCCCTACAACCCGGACGGCCTCAAGACGGCGCAACTGATGCGCAGCGATTTCGCCAAGATTGGGGTGAGCCTCAAGATAGTGCAGCAGGCCTGGCCGGTCATCGAGACCCGGCTCGCCCATGGACAATATGACAGCCTGCTCTCGGGCTGGATCGCCGACAACGCGGATCCGGACAACTTCTTCCGCCAGTTGCTGAGCTGCGCCGCCGTCGAGCGGGGCAACAACTACAGCCGCTGGTGCAGCCCGGCGTTTGATCAGCTGCTGGACGATGCGGTGACCACCCCGCAGCTCGCCTTCCGCCTGCGCAACTATTACTATGCCCAGTCCCTGCTCAACGAGCAGTTGCCGCTCATTCCCCTGGCCCATGCCCTGAGAACCCAGGTGAGTCGCAGCGACATTCAGGGGCTGACCCTGATGCCCTTTGGCGGCACCACCTTCAACCAGGCCCATCGGGAGTGACCATGACAGATAACCACTCCATCGTCGGGCCATCGGCGCACCGCCCCCAGGAGGCATAAACATGTTTTTCTATATCCTGCGCCGCATCACCCTGCTGGTGATCACCCTCCTGGTGCTGACTCTGGGGGCCTACCTCCTGGAGTTTCGCCTCATCACCCAGGTGCTGGATTTCTGGCACGGCTATCCTGACTTCCTCCAGCGCATCGCCGCCGGGGATTTCGGGCTCTCCAGCGTCTCCGGCCAGCCGGTCCTCGACGAGATCCGTCACTACTTCCCGGCGACCCTGACCCTCTGCCTCGCCGCCTTCGCCATCTCGCTGCTGGTGGGCATCCCCCTGGGCACCCTCGCGGCCCTCTATCAGGGGCGCAGCCCGGACCTCTCCATCATGGCCGCCGGCCTCGTCGGCTATGCCATCCCGGTCTTCTGGCTGGGGCTGCTGATGGTGATGTTCTTCTCCCTGGATCTTGGCTGGCTCCCCTCTTCTGGCCAGATCAGCCTGCTCTACGACGTGCCCTCCATCACCGGGATTGCCATCGTCGATGTGCTGATGAGCCAGGAGCCCTGGCGGGAGGCGGCCCTGCACGACGCCCTGCGCCATCTGGTACTGCCTTCCCTGGTGCTGGCCGTGGTGCCCACCACCGAGGTGATCCGCCACGTGCGCAGCTCCCTCATCGACGTGATGAAACAGAACTACATCAAGGCCGCCGCCAGCCGCGGACTCTCCCGCCGCCAGATCGTCTGGCGTCACGGGCTCAAGAACGCCCTGCCCCCCGTGTTGCCGCTGCTGGGGCTGCAACTTGGCAGCGTGCTCACCTCCGCCATGATCACCGAGGTGGTGTTCGACTGGCCCGGCATCGGCCGCTGGCTGGTGAGCAGCATCGCGCTGCAGGACTACGCCGCCATCCGCGGCGCCTTCCTGGTGGTGGCGAGCTTCGTCATCTTCATCAGCGTCAGCACCGATCTGCTGACCACCATCATGTATCCGGCACGGCGTAAAGAACTCTATGCAAGACAAGATTGATTGCGGTCTGTGGATGAACCACGGCGGCCCATGGGCCACCGGTGCACAGACGTGCCCATCCCCTTGCGACCAGCACGGGAGCCTGCATCATGCACGATAAATCGAACATCTATCCGGAGCTCAAGATCCTCTCCCCCCTGGAGCAGACCTGGGCCTCCTACCGACGCAACCCGCTGGCCATGGCGGGGCTCTGGTGCTTCGGGCTGCTGCTGCTGGTGACCCTCATCGGCCCCCTGGTGATCCCCTACGGCATCGACGATCAGCACAGCAGCCACCTGCTGCTCGCCCCCTCCTGGGCCAACAGCGGCAACATCGATTACTTCCTGGGGACCGACGATCTGGGGCGCGACATCCTCTCCCGTCTGGTGGCCGGGGCCAGGCTCACCTTCGGCAACGCCCTGCTAGTGGTGCTCATCGCCCTGGTCATCGGCTCGGCCATCGGCATCCTCGGCGGCATGAGCAAGGGGGTGAAGTCGAGCGTGCTCCATCACCTGCTCGATACCCTGCTCTCCATCCCGTCCCTGCTGCTGGCCATCATCGTCGTGGCCATCCTGGGGCCGGGTCTGTTCAACACCCTGATCGCCATCACGCTCGCGTTGATACCGCCTTTCATCCGGGCGACCTACAACGCGGTCCACGCCGAGATGCAGAAGGAGTACATCATCGCAAGCCGCCTCGACGGCTCTCCACCCCTGCGGATCATGCGTCTGGCCATCTTGCCGAACATCGTCGAGACCCTGGTGACCCAGACCACCCGCACCCTCTCCGCCGCCATCCTGGACATCTCGGCGGTGGGCTTCCTCGGTCTCGGGGCCCAGTCTCCCCAGCCGGAGTGGGGTGCCATGCTGGCCGATTCGAGCGATCTTATCTATCTGGCCCCCTGGACGGTGACCCTGCCCGGGATGGCCATCCTGTTCAGCGTGCTGGTGACCAACCTAGTGGGCGAAGGCATTCGCGAAGCACTCAAAGAGGGGAACGACTGATGTTGCCAGCCTTGTTATCTATCCCCGCCCCCGGACGCCCTGAGCGACCCGGCTGCGCCCTGAACGGGAGACATTGCTGATGCCCCTGCTCGACATACGCAACCTCACCATCGAAATCGACACCCCCCAGGGCAAGGTCAAGGCGGTGGACAGAGTCAGCCTGACCCTGAACGAGGGGGAGATCCGCGGGCTGGTGGGGGAATCCGGCTCGGGCAAGAGCCTGGTGGCCAAGGTGATCGTCGGCATCCAGAAGGACAACTGGACGGTGCGCGCCGACCGGATGCGCTTCAACGACATGGATCTGCTGACCATGGCGCCCAAGGAGCGGCGCCGCATCATGGGGCGGGAGATAGCGATGATCTTCCAGGACCCCATCAGCTGCCTCGACCCCTCGGAGGAGATAGGCACCCAGCTCGAAGAGGCCATCCCCACCAGCGCCTTCACCGGCAAGTTCTGGCAGCGCTTCCAGTGGCGCAAGAAGCGGGCCATCGCCCTGCTGCACCGGGTCGGGGTCAAGGATCACCGCAAGGTCATGCGGGCCTATCCCCACGAGCTGTCGGACGGCATGTGCCAGAAGGTGATGATCGCCATGGCCATCGCCAACCAGCCGCGCCTGCTGGTGGCGGACGAACCCACCAGCGCCATGGAGTCCACCACCCACTCCCAGATCCTGCGGTTGCTGGACAAGATGAACAAGCTGGGCAATACCACCATCCTCATCATCAGCAACGACATCGCCGCCATCGCGAACCTGACCGACACCCTCAACATCATGTATTGCGGCCAGATGGTGGAAGTGGGGACCCGGGACCAGATCCTGGAATCCCCTCACCACCCCTATACGGATGCCCTTCTCAAGTCCATCCCGGACTTTGACAAGCTGGTGCGCCACAAGTCCCGGCTCGAGACCCTGCCCGGGGTGATACCGCCGCTGCAGCATCTGCCCATCGGCTGCCGCCTCGGCCCACGCTGCCCCTACGCCCAGAAGCAGTGCGTGCAGACGCCGCTGATGAGCAAGGTCAAGGGGCATCAGTTCAGTTGCCACTTCCCGCTCAACATGGAAGAACCGAAGAAATGAACCGGCACCAGACCCTGATCCGGGGCACCTGCCCGCCCCGTCAGCCCCTCTATCCGGCGAGCACACCCAAGGAGACCACGTCGTGACCGAACCTTCCCTGTTGCAGGTCAGGGGCCTGTGCAAGACCTACCAGAACCGCACCGGCCTGTTCAGGCGCCGCGCGGTGGAGGCGATAAAGCCCCTCTCGTTCGATCTCGAAGTGGGCCAGACCCTGGCCATCGTCGGGGAGGCGGGCTCGGGCAAGAGCACCCTGGCCCGCATTCTGGCTGGCATGATTGAACCGAGCGGCGGGGAGATCGCCATCGAGGGGCAACCCATGGTCCACGGCGATTACCAGACACGCTGCAAGCTGCTGCGGATGATCTTCCAGGACCCCAACACCTCCCTTAACCGGAAAATCCGGGTCGGCCAGATCCTGGAGACCCCCCTTCGCCTCAACACGGCCCTGAGCGAGGAGGAGCGCCGGGAGAAGGTGATCCAGACCCTGCGCATGGTGGGCATGCTGCCCGACCACGCCCTCTTCTATCCCCAGATGCTCTCCGCCGGCCAGCAGCAGCGGGTGGGGCTGGCACGGGCGCTCATCCTCAATCCCAAGATAGTGGTGGCGGACGAGGCACTCTCGACCTTGGATATTTCGGTACGCTCCCAGATCATCAACCTGCTGCTGGAGATGCAGGAGACCATGGGGCTGAGCTATGTGCTGGTGGCCAACGATCTGGGGATCGTCAGCCACATCAGCGACGAGGTGCTGGTGATGCACGAAGGGCGTGTGGTGGAGCGCGGCAAGACCTTGCGGGTCTTCGCCGACCCCCAGCACGACGTCACCCGCCGCCTCATTCAGAACTACAACAACGAATACCGCCGCTGATCCCGCGGCGCGTTTCCCCTTGCGCCAGACATAAAAAAACCCGGCCTGATGTCTCATCAGTCGCCGGGGGATTGCGCTCAAAAAGTGATTGCGTCGCTCGTAGTAGGAACAGGGGAATGGTAGGCAGCCCCCGTCACCTCAACAACTGTCAGATCTGACAGGCAGTCCGCTATGGAACCGGAATTGCGGATCCGGCGAACAGATGAGCTCGGCCTCCAGGCGACCGAAGAAGGCCACCCGCTCGCTGATGTCTTCGTCTGCGAACGTCTGTGCCAGGGCCAGGTAGTCCTGATAGTGACGCGCCTCCGAGCGCAGCAGGGAGACATAGAAGCGGCCAAGCTCCTCGTCCAGATGAGGGGCCAGCCTGGCAAAACGCTCGCAGGATCGCGCTTCGATATAGGCACCGATGATCATCTTGTCCACCACGGCCGCCGGCTCGTAGGTGCGCACATGGGTCAGCAGGCTGCGGGCATAGCGGGAGGCGGTGACGGGACCATAGGGGATGCCCCGTGCGGCCATGATCTCCAGCACCTGCTCGAAGTGGTGCAACTCCTCCTGGATGAGGCGCACCATGGGGAACAGCAGGGGATTGCGCTCCAGCTCGGCAAACACGCTCCTGTCTGATTCGCCCATGGTGCGCTTGCCGAGGATCTCCGCCTTCTCCGGCAAGGCATCGAGCTCCCGGTAGAAGGTCAGCTTGGGCAGCAGGTGACGCTTCTCCTTGGGCAGGCAGTAGCGGCGCACCAGGCTGTGGGCGGTGAGTGCCGCCTTGTTCTCGCAGTTTGCGTGATCGATAAGCAGGGTCGGCAACTGGGCGGGATCCCGCGCCATTTCCACCCACTCATCCGGGGTCTCGCAATGCAGGAACTGGCGAACGGGGGCTAACAGGTCATCCATCTGAACTCTCATCTGTTGATACGACACGCGGCGCCTGGCGCCGGGGGGCCTATGCTAACGGATCCCGCCCGGCCTGCCCACCGCCATCATGGCTCAGCCCGTCAGACGCCTGAGGGAGTCGCGGCGGATCAGGGTGCCGCTGAAGGCGGGCAGTGCGTCCTGGCTCCCCTCCTCCACCATGGTGATCAGGCGATTGATGGTCTCCTGGATCATCCCGTTCACCGGCATCTTGACGCTCGACAGCGCGGGAATGACGTAAGGGGCCAGGGGGATGTCGTCAAACCCCACCACCGAGACCTCGTCAGGCACCATCACACCGGCTTCGTGCAGCCGTTTGATGGCCCCGATCGCCATGTCATCGTTGCTGGCCACCAGGGCGCTGAAGCGAGCGCCTCGCGCCAGCAAGGCCGAGACGGCGGCCGCGCCACAGGCGGGGGTCCATTTGCCGGGGGCGATCAAGGTCTCCTGCACCGGGATGCCGTGCCGGATCAGCGCCTGCCGGTAACCGGCCAGGCGCTCGGCGCCGGTGGGGGAATCCGCAGAGCCTGCAATGAAGGCGATCTCCCTGTGCCCCATGGCCACCAGCTTGTCCACCACCGCCTCCGCCGCCGCCTGCTGATCCGCATAGACGCAGTGGGCCGGATGGCGGCTCAGACGCCGGTTGAGCACCATGATGGGCTGCTCATGCTGCTCGATGATCTCGTCCATCTCCTCCACCCCAAGAAAACGTGGATAGATGATGACGCCATCGCAACGGGAATCGAGCAGATACTGGATGGCCTGGCGCTCCTCGTCGGCGCTGTGCTTGCCGTCCGCCAGTATGAGCTGGCGCCCCCGATCCTCGGTCATCCGCGCCACCTGGGAGAGCAGCTCGCCGAAGTAGACGCCGTGGTAGAGGGTGTTGGTGACCACCAGTCCCAGGGTCCGGGTGTGCCTGGTCGCCAGCTGCCTCGCCACCAGGTTGGGGCGATAGCCGCACTCCTCGATGGCCTGCTGCACCCGGTCCCGGGTCTCCTGGCTGGTGTAACCATTGCCCGACAACACCCGGGAGACCGTCGCCTTCGACACCCCTGCCCGCCTTGCCACCTCCAGCATCGTCGTCATTGTGTTCTCCCTTGCTCGTAACGGGGCGCAGTGTACTGCACCGCCCCCGGCTTGTCGTCGCACGAATGGCGTGCAGGCCCGGGTTCAGTGATCTCATTCACGGATCCGGACGCTCGCTGCACAAGATGCTTGTCTCCCACGCTCAGGCCGCGCACTCTATGTGGAACCGGTTCCACATTCAGTTTCATGCGCGTTCCCGCCCTTCGCGGCGGCGGGGGCGAGCAGGCCCACTTGGTTAAAAGGATCTACCTCGATGTCAAAAAACTATGCGGCTCTGGCCGGTACCGTCATCACCGCACTCGGCGGCGCCGACAATGTCGTCGCCGTGACCCACTGCATGACGCGGCTGCGCTTTGTGCTCGGCGATCCCGCCCGGGTCAATGGCCCTGCCCTCAAGGCGATCACGGGCGTGCTCGGGGTGGTGCAGGCGGACAACCAGTGTCAGGTGATCATCGGCAACACCGTCTCCCACGCCTATCGCGAAGTGCTGGCCCTGCTGCCCCAGGGTGGCGGGCAGACTCCGCTTCCGGAGGCTTCCGCTGGCTGGAGCCTGCGCCGCATGGGCGCCGCCATCCTCGACGCCCTGATCGGCACCATGTCCCCCCTCATCCCGGCCATCATCGGCGGCTCCATGCTCAAGCTGCTGGCCATGGTGCTGGAGATGACCGGCGTGCTGGAGAAAGGCTCCTCGACCCTCACCATCCTCACGGTGGCCGGGGATGGGGCCTTCTTCTTCCTGCCCCTGATGGTGGCCGCCTCCGCCGCCGTCAAGTTCAAGACCAACATGTCCCTGGCCATCGCCATCGCAGGCGTGCTGGTGCACCCCAGCTTCATCGAGCTGATGGCCAGAGCCGCCGAAGGGGAGCAGGTGACTTTCGCCCTGGTCCCGGTGACCGCGGTCAAATACACCTACACCGTCATTCCGGCGCTGGTGATGACCTGGTGCCTCTCCTACATCGAGGGCTGGGTCGACCGCATCACCCCGGCGGTCACCAAGAACTTCCTCAAACCCATGCTGATCGTGCTGATCGCGGCACCGCTCGCCATCCTCTTCATCGGCCCCGTCGGCATCTGGATTGGCACCGCCATCTCCGGCCTGGTCTACACGGTCCACGACTACCTGGGCTGGCTGTCGGTGGCCATCATGGGGGCGCTCTGGCCCCTGCTGGTGATGACCGGCATGCACCGCGTCTTCACCCCGACCATCATCCAGACCATCGCCGAGACCGGCAAGGAAGGCATGGTCATGCCCTCCGAAATCGGCGCCAATCTCTCTCTTGGCGGCTCGTCCCTGGCGGTGGCCTGGCGCACCCGTAACCCGGAACTGCGCCAGACGGCGCTCGCGGCGGCCGCCTCCGCCATCATGGCGGGGATCTCCGAACCCGCACTCTACGGTGTGGCCCTGCGCCTCAAGCGTCCGCTCATCGCGAGCCTCATCAGCGGCTTTGTCTGCGGTGCCGTCGCCGGCATGGCGGGGCTCGCCAGCCACTCCATGGCCGCCCCCGGGCTCTTTACCAGCGTGCAGTTCTTCGATCCGGCCAACCCCATGACCATCGCCTGGGTGTTCGGCGTGATGGCCCTCTCGGTGGTGCTCTCCTTCGTGCTGACTCTGGTGATGGGGTTCGAGGACATCCCGGTCGAGAGCCCGGCCCCCCGCGCCGCGCCCGTGCAACCCGTCGCCACCAGCCAGGCGCAGGCCGGGCTGTGACACCCCATTCAGACATGACAAGAGGTAACCAATGTCGTTAACAAGATTTCCCGAGGGCTTTCTCTGGGGCGGTGCCCTGGCCGCCAATCAGGCGGAGGGCGGCTATCTCGAGGGGGGCAAGGGGCTGACCACGGTAGACATGATCCCCCATGGCCCGCGCCGCATGGCGGTCAAACTCGGCCAGGAGAAGCGCATCGCGCTGCAAGATGACGAGTTCTACCCAAGCCACGGGGCCATCGACTTCTATCACCGCTATCGGGAGGACATCGCCCTGATGGCCGAGATGGGCTTCACCGTGTTTCGCACCTCCATCGCCTGGGCCCGTCTCTACCCCAGGGGGGACGAGCGCGAGCCCAATGCCGAGGGCATCGCCTTCTACCGCGCGGTGTTCGAGGAGTGCAGAAAGTACAACATCGAGCCCCTGGTGACCCTGTGCCACTTCGATGTGCCCATGCACCTGGTGACCGAGTACGGCTCCTGGCGCAACCGCCAGATGGTGGAGTTTTTCACCCGCTACGCCCGCACCTGCTTCGAGCAGTTCGACGGCCTGGTGAAGTACTGGCTCACCTTCAACGAGATCAACATCCTGCTGCACAGCCCCTTCTCCGGGGCGGGGCTGGTGTTCGAGGAAGGGGAGCACCAGGATCAGGTGAAGTATCAGGCCGCCCACCACGAGCTGGTGGCCAGCGCCCTGGCGACCCGGATCGCCCACGAGGTGAACCCGGCCAACCAGGTGGGCTGCATGCTGGCGGGGGGCAACTTCTACCCCTACTCCTGCAAGCCCGCCGACGTCTGGACCGCCCTCCAGAAAGATCGGGAGAACCTCCTCTTCATCGACGTGCAGGCCAGGGGCGCCTATCCGGCCTATGCGCAGAGGGTGTTTCGTGACAAGGGGGTCACCCTGGTGAAGGGGCCGGAAGATGACGAGATCCTCAGGCACACCGTGGATTTCGTCTCCTTCAGCTACTACGCCTCCCGCTGCGCCGCCGCCGACATGAATGCGGGCAACACCAGCGAGGCCAACGTGGTCAAGTCCCTGCGCAATCCCCACATCGAGGTGAGCGAGTGGGGCTGGGGCATCGATCCCCTGGGCCTTCGCATCACCCTCAACACCTTGCACGATCGCTACCAGAAGCCCCTCTTCCTGGTGGAAAACGGCTTGGGTGCAGTGGACGAAGTGAACGAGCAAGGGGAGATAGAGGACGACTACCGCATCGCCTACCTGCGCGCCCACATCGAGGCCATGGGGGATGCCATCGAGGACGGCGTGCCCCTGATGGGGTACACCAGCTGGGGCTGCATCGATCTCGTCTCCGCCTCCACCGGCGAGATGAGCAAGCGCTATGGCTTCGTCCACGTGGACAGGGACGACGCTGGCCATGGCACCCTGGCCCGCCGGCGCAAGAAGTCGTTCTGGTGGTACAAGAAGGTGATCGCGAGCAACGGGGAGGATCTGGCCTGAGGCCCCCCTCAGTTTCGCCGCAAGGCGCATCCATGCAACAGGGGGGCCGAGGCCCCCCTGTTGTTCATCACGCTGGCAATCTGAAAACGTTTAACTGCCTTCGTTGAAGATCTCGAGGTTGCTGGTCCCTTCCTGCCACTCGCGCACGGCCTTGTTGTCGTCGCTGCGCAGGGCATTGAGGTGGTCCAGATAACCCTGATCCACGTCGGAGGTCACATAGTGACCGTTGAAGACCGAGGTCTCGAAGTGGCGCAGCTCGGGGTTGATCTCCCGCACCGCCTCTTCCAGATCTTCCAGATCCTGGAAGATGAGGCCGTCGGCACCGATAAGCTTGCACACCTCTTCCACTTCACGGCCATGGGCAATGAGCTCGTTGGCGGTGGGCATGTCGATGCCGTAGACGTTGGGGAAGCGAATTTCCGGCGCGGCCGAGGCGAAGTAGACCTTGGCGGCCCCTGCTTCACGGGCCATCTGGATGATCTGCTCGGAGGTGGTGCCCCGCACGATGGAGTCGTCCACCAGCAACACCTTCTTGCCCTTGAATTCGGAGCTGATGGCGTTGAGCTTGCGGCGCACCGACTTCTTGCGCTGGGTCTGGCCCGGCATGATGAAGGTACGGCCGATGTAGCGGTTCTTCACGAAGCCCTGACGGTACGGCAGGCCCAGGGTGTGGGCGATTTCCAGCGCCACGTCGCAGGAGGTCTCGGGGATGGGGATGACCACGTCCACGTCGAGATCGTCCCACTCCCGTGCGATCTTCTGGCCCAGCTTGCGACCCATGTTGAGGCGGGCGGCATAGACGGAGACCTTGTCGATGAAGGAGTCGGGACGGGCGAAGTAGACGTATTCGAAGATGCAGGGGTTCATCTGCGGGTTCTCCGCACACTGCTCGGAGAAGAGCTGGCCCTGCTCGGTAATGTAGATGGCCTCGCCCGGGGCGACGTCACGCACCGTCTCGAAGCCGATGGCGTCGAGGGCCACGCTCTCGGAGGCGAGCATGTACTCCACCTGCCCCTGCTCGTCGACCCGGCGACCCAGGATCAGCGGGCGAATGCCGTTCGGGTCACGGAACCCGATGAGGCCGTGGCCGATCACCAGAGAGACCACGGCATAGGCGCCGCGGATCTGCTGGTGTACCTTGCGCACCGCCGAGAAGATATCTTCCGGGCGCAGCGCCATCTTGTCGCACAAGTCCAGCTCGTGGGCCAGCACGTTCAACAGCACTTCGGAGTCCGAGGTGGTGTTGATGTGGCGGCGGGCCACCTTGAACTGCTGCTCCTTGAGCTCCTTGGCGTTGGTGAGGTTGCCGTTGTGGGCCAGCACCATGCCGTAGGGGGAGTTCACGTAAAACGGCTGCGCCTCTGCCGCACTGGAGCTGCCTGCGGTGGGATAACGGACGTGTCCGATGCCGATATTCCCTTTCAGGCGCTGCATGTGGCGCACTTCAAACACATCCTTCACCAGACCGTTGGCCTTGCGTTGCCGGAAGTTTCCACTGTCAATGGTCACGATCCCGGCGGCATCCTGTCCCCTGTGCTGCAACACCGTCAAGGCGTCGTAGAGGGCCTGATTGACGGGGGTGGTGCCAACTATACCGACAATACCGCACATGTCTTTGCTACCTCGAAGTCACTGTACCTGTTGAAGAAAACTGGACGAGTTCATCATGAACCCGAAAAACCACTGGATCACCGGCTTGAACTCCGGCACCAGCCTGGACGCCACCCACCAGTCGCTCTGGGAGAGGCTGGTGAAGGTATCCATGAAAAACAGCAGGGCGCTGACGATCAGCACCCCGCGAATGGCGCCAAAACAGACCCCGAGCACCCTGTCTGTGCCGGAAAGCCCGGTCTTTTCCACCAGCAGGCCCACCACGTAGTTCACCACGCTCCCCAGGATCAGGGTCGCCACGAACAGGGCGGCGATGGCCAGACCGTTGCGAACCATGGCATCGGAGAAAGAGGTGAAATAGACGGCGAGATCGGGATAGAAATGGCTGGCAATGAAAAAGGCGACGAACCAGGTGACCAGAGACATGGCCTCCTTGAGAAAGCCGCGCACCAGGCTGATGAGGGCGGAGAAACCGACGATGCCGATGATGGCGTAATCAATCCAGACCATAGAAAAAGATGTCCTGCGAAATTGCGGCGCAGTCTAACAAAAACGATTGCGCAATGCTTGATAAAATTGTGTTACAGGCCCGAAGGGAGCTATCCCTTCCCCTTGCGGCGGGTTTCCCGGGCCCAGAATGCACAACGCCATGGCATGCCATGGCGTTGTCGTCAGCAACGAGCGCTTACCCGATGTGGGTCAGGCCGCCCATGTAGGATTGCAGCGCAGCCGGGATGGCGATGCGGCCATCTGCCTGCTGGTAGTTCTCGAGCACGGCCACCAGGGTACGACCCACCGCCAGACCGGAACCATTCAGGGTGTGAATGAGCTGCGGCTTGCCGTCGATGCGCACGCGAGCCTGCATGCGGCGCGCCTGGAAGTCGGTGCAGTTGGAGACGGAGGAGATCTCGCGATAGGTGTTCTGGGCCGGCAGCCACACTTCCAGATCGTAGGTCTTGGCGGCGCAGAAGCCCATGTCACCGGTGGAAAGCGCCATCACGCGATACGGCAGCTCCAGCAGTTGCAGCACCTTCTCGGCGTGACCCACCATCTCTTCCAGGGCATCCCAGGATTTTTCCGGGTGCACCAGTTGCACCATCTCGACCTTGTCGAACTGGTGCATACGGATGAGGCCACGGGTATCACGACCGTAGGAGCCCGCTTCGGAGCGGAAGCAGGGGCTGTGGGCGGTCATCTTGATGGGCAGCTCCTGCTCGTCGAAGATCTCGTCACGGGCCATGTTGGTGAGCGGCACTTCGGAGGTCGGGATGAGGGAGAACTTGCGCACCTTGCCTTCGTCTTCCCCTTCCCCTTCGATGCCGGTATTGAAGAGATCCTGGGAGAACTTGGGCAGCTGGCCGGTGCCGTACAGGCTGTCCGGGTTGACCAGATAGGGCACGTAGCACTCGGTGTAGCCGTGCTGCAGGGTGTGCAGGTCCAGCATGAACTGGGCCAGGGCGCGGTGCAGACGGGCAATCTGGCCCTTCATTACCACGAAACGGGCGCCGGAGAGCTTGACGCCGTTCTTGAAGTCGACCCCCTTGGCCGCCTCACCCAGATCGATGTGATCGCGTACCGGGAAATCGAACTCACGGGGAGTGCCCCAGCGGCGGACCTCCACGTTGTCGTTCTCGTCACGGCCCACCGGGGTGGTCTCGCTCGGCAGGTTGGGGATGGCGTCGGCGATCCCCTTGAGCTGGGCCAGCAGGGCCTCCAGCTCGACCTTGCTGGTCTCGAGCTCGTCGTTGATCTTGGTCACCTCGGCCTTGAGGGGGGCAACATCTTCACCACGACGGGCAGCCTCACCGATGGACTTGGAGCGGGCGTTGCGCTCGGCCTGCAGCTCCTGGGTGCGGGACTGCAGATCCTTGCGTTTCTCTTCCAGAACATTGACCGCCGCTACGTCCAGAACGTAGCCACGTGTCGCCAGACGAGCGGCAGCTTCGGTGATGTCGCTGCGCAGATATTTGGGATCCAGCATGGTTTACCTACTTTTTTTAATGGGATCTGGGCCCGGGTCATCGTGACCGGGTTGGGAAACAGATCCGGAAGTTAACATCGGTTGGCGCACCCCTTTGCCTTCGGAATCGGGCCTTCGAAATCAAGAAGATGGTGCAAGGCCAAGACAACCGGGGTCAGACGGGCAGTGTAGCAGACCGCCCCCCCGCCCGAACAGGGACTATTGCGCCCGTTTTTGCCGGGAGCCTCCTCCCCTGATGCCCTGGCCGTGCCCTTTTCCGGGCAAGGAACCTGAAGGTCTTTCCTATCGCTTGCGCGGACTCTGCTTGTCCAGCTCATGCAGATAGTCGAGCTTCTGGGCTATCTGCTTCTCAAGCCCCCGCTCGGTGGGTTGATAGTACTGCTTGCCGGCAAGCTCCGGGGGGAAGTACTGCTCGCCGGCCGCATAGGCCCCCGGCTCGTCGTGGGCGTAGCGATACTCGGCGCCGTAGCCCAGCTCGCTCATGAGCTTGGTCGGGGCATTGCGAAGGTGCGGCGGCACCTCGAAGTCCGGCAGGTTCTTGGCGTCGTGAAGCGCCGCCTTCCAGGCGGTGTAGACCGCATTGCTCTTGGGGGCGCAGGCGAGGTAGACGATGGCCTGGGCGATGGCCCGCTCCCCTTCCGCCGGGCCGATGCGATGGAAGCAGTCCCAGGCCGAGAGCGCCACCTGCATGGCACGGGGATCGGCGTTGCCCACATCTTCCGAGGCAATGGCCAGCAAGCGACGGGCGATGTAGAGGGGATCGCAGCCGGCGCTCACCATGCGGGCATACCAGTAGAGGGCCGCATCCGGCGCCGAGCCGCGAATGGACTTGTGCACCGCCGAGATGAGGTCGTAGAAGTGATCGCCGCCCTTGTCGAAACGGGCCACGTGCTCCCCCACCACGGCGGCGAGCAGGGTACTGTCGATCACCCGCGCCCCTGAGCTGTCGGCCTCGGCCATGTCGGCCAGGAGCTCCAGATAGTTCAGAGACTTGCGCCCGTCCCCGTCCACCGCCTTGGCCAGCGCCTCCTTCACCCCGGGGGCGAAGGTCAGCGCCGGATCATTGAGCCCGCGCGGGTCCTGCATCGCCTGATCGATCATGGCGAGGATGTCCTGCTCCTCCAGCCTCTTGAGCAGATAGACCCGGGCCCGGGAGAGCAGCGCATTGTTGAGCTCGAACGAGGGGTTCTCGGTGGTGGCGCCGATGAAGGTGATGGTGCCGTCTTCGATGTGGGGCAGGAAGACATCCTGCTGGCTCTTGTTGAAGCGGTGGACTTCATCCACGAACAGGATGGTGCGCACCCCGCGCCAGCCGTTCTCCTTCGCCTTGTCGAGGGCGGCGCGGATCTCCTTGATGCCGGAGGTGACCGCCGAGAGCCGCTCCACCTCCGCCTGGCAGTAGTGGGCAACCAGTTCTGCCAGCGTGGTCTTGCCGGTGCCGGGGGGCCCCCAGAGGATCATGGAGTGGCAGTGCCCCGCCAGGATCGCTTTTCGCAGGGGCTTGTCCGGCCCCAGGATATGCTGCTGGCCGATGTACTGCTCGAGGGTTTGCGGCCGCATCCGGGCCGCCAGCGGACGAAAGTCCGAGGAGAAATCCAGGGATAAATTGCTCATCTGCATTGACCTTGCAGCTGACCGGTCGTCCATGACGACCGGTCAGACGATAACGCCGGTAACGGCTGGCTCATCAACGCTGGTCGTCCAGCTCGACCCCCTTCGGGATCTTGAAGACAAATTCGTTGCCCTTGAGCACCGGCTTGCGATCAAAACCACTTAAGACGAACTCGCTCCACTGCCCCTGCGCCTCTTTCACGTCGAAGCGGCTGATGTTGTTCTGACGGTCGAAGGTGATGCGAAAGGAGGCGATCAGCTCGTCCTTGTTGCGGCTGGTGACGGTGTAGACATCCCCTTCTTGGGTCACGTCATAGTTCTTCCAGAGGCTGTTGTCGTTGCCCGCGATGAGCACGAAGGGGGTGTTGAGCACCGCATCCTTCATCTTGAGGGCGGTGACCTGCTCGACGAAGGGGTCGTACACCCACACATCCTTGCCATCGGCCACGATCAGGCTCTCGTCCGGGGAGGTAGTGTGCCAATTGAAGCGGTTGGGCCGCTGCACCAGCAGGGAGCCGCTCGCCTTTTGCAGCTCCTTGCCCTTGCTGTCATAGACGGTCTGGGCAAACGTCGCGGAGAAGACATTGACGGAGGAGAGCTTCTCCTTGAGATCGCTGGCCGCATCGGCCCATACCTGGCTGCTGGCGACCAGCAGAATGGAACCCATCAACAGTTGTTTTTTCATCAGGCTCTTCATAGGGAGGTTCTCGATAAAAGGCCACGCCCGCAGAGGGCATGGCCAGGATGATGTGAGGCTTAGTCACGGACCGGCGGCGGTGCCAGCACGTCGCGCTGGCCGTTGCCGCCCGGGGCGCTGACGATGCCCTGGTTTTCCATCTGCTCGATGAGACGGGCCGCCCGGTTGTAACCGATCTTGAACTTGCGCTGGACGCTGGAGGTGGAGCCACGGCGGGATTCCACCACGAAGGCCACCGCCTCGTCGAACAGGGGATCGAGCTCTTCATCGCCGCCCCCGCCGAAGTCGCCACCGCCGCCCTCGCCGTCCGACTCGCCGGAGAGGATCTCGTCGATGTAATCCGGCTCACCACGCAGTTTCCAGTCCGCCACCACCTTGTGTACCTCGTGGTCATCGACGAAGGCACCGTGGACACGGGTGGGGTTGGAGGTGCCCGCAGGCATGTAGAGCATGTCACCCATGCCGAGCAGGGATTCGGCGCCCCCCTGGTCCAGGATGGTGCGGGAATCGATCTTGCTCGACACCTGGAAGGAAATACGGGTCGGGATGTTGGCCTTGATGAGGCCGGTAATGACATCCACCGACGGACGCTGGGTCGCGAGGATAAGGTGAATACCAGCCGCCCGCGCCTTCTGGGCGATACGGGCGATAAGCTCCTCCACCTTCTTGCCGACGATCATCATCATGTCGGCGAACTCGTCCACCACCACCACGATGTGGGGCAGTTTTTCCAGCTCCGGCGGCATCTGATCCATGGAGTCGCCCGGACGCCACAGGGGGTCGACCAGGGGATCCCCCGCCTCGATGGCGGCCAGCACCTTGTCGTTGTACCCCTTGAGGTTGCGCACCCCGACCGCGGACATCAGCTTGTAGCGACGCTCCATCTCGCCTACGCACCAGCGCAGGGCGTTGGCGGCATCCTTCATGTCGGTGACCACCTCGGTCAGCAGATGCGGAATGCCTTCATAGACCGAGAGCTCCAGCATCTTGGGGTCGATCATGATGAAGCGCAGATCCTCGGGGGAGGATTTGTAGAGCATGGAGATGATCATGGTGTTCACCCCCACCGACTTGCCCGAGCCCGTGGTACCCGCCACCAGCAGGTGGGGCATCTTGGCGAGGTTCACCACCACGGGTTCCCCCGCGATGTCCTGACCCAGCCCCATGGTGAGCGGATTGCGGCTGGCCGCGAACGCCTCGCAGTCGAGGGTTTCCCGCAGGTAGACGGTCTGGCGTACCCGGTTGGGCAGCTCGATCCCGACGAACGTCTTGCCCGGGATCACTTCCACCACCCGCACGCTGCTGGCAGAGAGAGAACGGGCGAGATCCCGGGAAAGATTGGTGATCTTGCTCGCCTTCATGCCCGGCGCCAGGTCCAGCTCGAAGCGGGTAATGACGGGACCGGGATAGACGCCCACCACCTTGGCCTGCACGTTGTAATCGGCGAGCTTCGCCTCCACCAGCCGGCCCATGCGCTCCAGCTCGTCCTTGCTCATCATCTGGGTCTTGGCGGGCGGCCTGTCCAGCAGATCGATGCTCGGCAAAGGTGCCAGACCGGGCTGGGGACGGCGCTTGGCTTTCACCGGCGCCGCGGCAACGGGAGCATCGGGTTCGTCATCCCCCTCCGCCCAGGGCAAGTCGAGGTCATCTTCTTCCTGGCGCACGGCGGGACGCGGACGGCCATTGGCCACGCGCTTGCCCTTGGCGGCAGGCGCCGGAGCCTCGTCCTCTTCGTCGTCAAACTGCGGATCGAACTGGAAGGTGTCTTCGTCAAGCTCCGGCAGCCATTCGTCAGCTTTTGTCTTTTGAGCGCGATTCTTCGCCTTGGGGTTGCGTGTCCAGCTGCCGTGGGGGTCTTCGTCATCCTCTTCCTGATCGAAGCTGCCCACGCCCCCTTCCAGCAGGGGATCCGGCCCCTCATAACGGGGCTGGCGCCAGCCACCGGTGAGCCAGCGGCCCAGGGTGGTGGGGAAATGGTAGATGGCGCTGACTGAGCCGGTGCAGGCGGCACCGATGCGCTCGACAATGGTGAGCCAGGACCAGCCGGTAAAGAGGGTGATGCCGGTCGCCACGAAGCAGAGCAGCATCAGGTTGGCCCCCACGCCGCCAAACAGCGGCACCACGGCGGAGGCGATCACATCCCCCACCAGGCCGCCGGCGGAAAAGTTCTGCAAGTCGTTGAAGTTCATGCTGGCGATGGCGGACATGCCAAGCACCGTCAGCACGAAGCCGATGATCCGTACCGACAGGGTGAGGTAATCCACTTCCAGCAGCTTGCTCGGGCGCCAGAACAGGCTCCAGCCAAGCAGCACTACCAGGGGGGGCACCAGATAGGAGAAGGCCCCGAAGGTAAACATGGTGATGTCGGCGAGCCAGGCACCGGCGCTGCCCGCGAGGTTTTTCACCTCCCCTTGCCAGGAGGTTTGCGACCAGCCGGGATCGGCGGGATGGTAGGTCAACAGGGCAAGCAAAAGATAGGCAGCCATCAGGGTGATGGCGATCAAGACGGCCTCGAAGATCCGTTGTGTACCTGATAAAGGAGTAAACAGCTTTTTATCGGCCAAACTCCGGCTCCTTTGTGAAAACATGAATGCGGGGATAGGGGGCCTAGTATCCCTGAAAAGCCCACCGATTGTCAGCCAGTGCCTGATGGCGGGCCTGAAACTCTCTATAAGAAGAAACGAGCGGACCGGCCGCTCGTTTCTGACTATCGTGACTCGTCATGGAACTTGCAAGTCACAGCACAACCCCGCTTATCGGGTGCTGATCACCAGACGACTGCTCTGTTTGACCTCTTCCATCACCACGTAGGTGCGGGTGTCGTTGACGCCCGGCAGACGCAGCAGGGTTTCACCCAGCAGGCGGCGGTAAGCGGACATGTCGCTGACGCGGGTCTTGAGCAGATAGTCGAAATCACCGGACACCAGATGGCACTCCTGGATCTCTTCGAGCACCTGAACAGCCTTGTTGAACTGCTCGAACACATCGGGGGCGCCACGATTGAGGGTAATTTCCACGAACACCAGCAGAGACGCGTCCAGATAATGAGGGTTCAGAATGGCGGCATATCCTTCGATATACCCTTGTCGCTCCAGGCGACGAACCCGTTCCAGACACGGTGTGGGACTCAGGCCAACTCGTTTGGACAACTCAACGTTCGAAATCCTGCCATCCTTTTGCAGTTCATTCAGAATGTTGCGGTCAATCCTGTCCAAATCCTTTAGCCGACTCTTAGCTTCCATCATTTAATTCCATCCTTTGGCTATTTTTTGGAAAGAATCACCAGTCATTTTATAATAATGGTCACAAATCCTGTCAATACCTGAATATACTAGGCGCAAATGTCGCTTAACATCTAGGCAACATAAACCACCAATCGATAGACGAGGGATAGCATGATTATCGGTGTACCTAAGGAAATAAAAAACCATGAATATCGCGTAGGCATGGTTCCGGCCAGTGTACGTGAACTGACAGCACGAAACCATACTGTTTTCGTCCAAAGCGGCGCAGGAAATGGCATTGGGTTCAGTGACGCAGATTATCTGGCTGCCGGAGCCGAGATCCTGGCCTCCGCTGCCGAAGTTTTCGCCAAGGCGGAGATGATCGTCAAGGTCAAGGAACCCCAGGCAGTGGAACGGGCCATGCTGCGTCCCGGCCAGACCCTCTTTACCTATCTGCATCTGGCGCCGGACCTGGCCCAGACCCAGGATCTCATCGACAGTGGTGCCGTCTGCATCGCCTATGAAACCGTCACGGACGGTCGTGGCGGTCTGCCCCTGCTGGCCCCCATGTCGGAAGTGGCCGGACGCATGTCTATTCAGGCCGGTGCCCAGGCACTGGAGAAATCCCGTGGCGGCAGCGGCGTGCTGCTCGGCGGTGTGCCCGGTGTGGAACCGGCCAAGGTGGTGATCATCGGTGGTGGTGTGGTGGGCTCCAACGCAGCCCGCATGGCCGTCGGCCTGCGTGCCGACGTCACCATCCTCGACAACAACGTCGATACCCTGCGCCGTCTCGACAGCGAGTTCCAAGGGGCTGCCAAGGTGGTCTACTCCAACCGCGAGACCCTGGAGCGCCATCTGCTGGCGGCGGACCTGGTCATCGGCGGCGTGCTGGTGCCTGGCGCCACTGCGCCAAAACTTGTCAGCCGTGACCACATTGCTCGCATGAAACCCGGTGCAGCCATCGTGGACGTGGCCATCGACCAGGGCGGCTGTGTCGAGACCTCCCATGCCACCACCCATGAAGATCCCACCTTCATCGTCGACGAGGTGGTGCACTACTGCGTGGCCAACATGCCGGGTGCCGTGGCGCGGACCTCCACCGTGGCCCTGAACAACGCCACCCTCCCCTTCATCATCAAGCTGGCCGAACAGGGCTATCGCAACGCACTGCTCGCCGATCCCCACCTGTTGCACGGCCTGAACGTGATGGCGGGCAAAATCACCTGCAAGGAGGTTGCCGTGGCCCACAACCTGGCTTACACGGATCCCCTGACCCTGCTGAACTGATCGCGTCCCTGCAAAGGGAGGTAGATGAGTGAAAATCCGCCCGCGATGGGCGGTTTTTTTATGCCTGCCATCCCCGGCTCACCCCTGTTGTTGGCGATTGCCCCAATCGATGCGCTGGCCTTTGACCCCGGATCACGAATTACCTACAATCGCGCAAACTCATCACGTCTCGGAAATCACATCATGAGCCAAGTCACTCACAGCAAACTGCTGATCCTGGGATCCGGTCCGGCAGGTTACACTGCGGCCGTCTATGCCGCTCGCGCCAACCTCAATCCCCTGCTTATCACCGGTATGCAGCAAGGTGGTCAGCTGACCACCACCACCGAAGTGGAAAACTGGCCAGGGGACGCGGAAGGGCTGACCGGCCCGGCCCTGATGGAGCGCATGAAAGAGCATGCAGAGAAGTTCGATACCCGCATCCTCTTTGATCACATCAATGAAGTGACGCTGACCGAGCGTCCCTTCCGCCTCAAGGGCGACAACGGTGAATACACCTGCGATGCGCTGATCCTCGCCACCGGCGCCTCCGCCAAATACCTGGGTCTGCCCTCCGAAGAGGCTTTCAAGGGCCGCGGCGTCTCCGCCTGCGCCACCTGTGACGGCTTCTTCTACCGCAACCAGGAAGTGGCCGTGGTCGGCGGCGGCAACACCGCCGTGGAAGAGGCACTCTATCTGGCCAACATCGCCAAGAAGGTGCACCTCATTCATCGCCGCGACGAGTTCCGCGCCGAGAAGATCCTGATCAAACGCCTCAACGACAAGGTCGAGAGTGGCAATATCGTCCTGCACACCCATCAGACCCTGGACGAAGTACTGGGTGACGACATGGGCGTCACCGGTGTGCGCCTGCGCAGCACCCGGGATGACACCACCTCCGAGCTGCCGCTGATGGGGGTCTTCATCGCCATCGGTCACCAGCCCAACACCCAGATCTTCGAAGGGCAGCTGGCGATGGAAAACGGCTATCTGAAGGTGCGTGGCGGACTGGAAGGGTTCGCAACCCAGACCAGTATCCCGGGCGTGTTCGCCGCCGGCGACGTAGCCGACCACGTCTACCGCCAGGCGATCACCTCCGCAGGGACCGGCTGCATGGCCGCCCTCGATGCTGAGCGATATCTGGACGCACAATAATCGGAAGGATATAAAGGGCATGCCAGTTGGCATGCCCTTTTTTATTGCAAGGAGCAGGATGAAACGAAAAATAATGATAGTGGAAGACAGCCTGACGGTACGCCGCATGCTGACCCAGGCCATTGCGCAGCAGACCGGGCTGGAAATCGACGCCTTCGACACCCTTGAAGGGGCTCGCGATTGCCATGGGGAAGATTATGTGGTCGCCCTGGTGGATCTCACCCTGCCGGACGCCCCCGGCGGAGAGGCTGTCAATGTGCTGAGGGAGCGTGGGTTGCCGGTGGTGATCCTGACGGCCGACATCAGCGAAGAGAAGCGGGAAGCCTGGCTGGAGGCCGGGGTGCTGGACTACGTGATGAAGGATTCACGTCACTCCCTGCAATATGCCGTCGGTCTGGTGCACCGCCTCTACCTCAACCAGGCCATCGAAGTCTTGGTGGTCGACGATTCACGCACCTCCCGTCACCGCACCGCGGCCCAGTTGCGCAAGCAGTTGTTGCAGGTGCACGAGGCCAATTCTGCCCGCGATGCGCTGGCGCAGCTCGAGCAGCACCCCGCCATTCGCCTGATGCTGGTGGACTACTACATGCCGGAGATCGACGGCATCAGCCTGGTGCGAATGCTGCGCGAGCGCTACAGCAAGCAGCAGCTCGCCATCATCGGCATCTCGGTGTCGGACAAGCACGGCCTCTCGGCACGCTACCTCAAGCAAGGGGCGAATGATTTTCTCAATCAGCCCTTTGAACCCGAGGAGCTGCAGTGCCGGGTCAGCCACAACCTGGAGGCCCTTGAGCAGTTTAACAACATCCAGGAATCGGCCAACCGAGACTACCTGACCGGGCTTTACAACAGACGCTACTGGTTCAACGAGGGTCAAAAGTGGTTCGAGGAGCATCAGCGCCATCAGGCGCAGCTCTCCCTGTGCGTGCTCGACGTGGATCACTTCAAGCAGGTCAATGATCACTGGGGGCACGCCATCGGCGATCAGCTGCTCTGTCATCTGGCCAGGCTGCTCACCCAGTTCTTCCCGGATGCCATGATAGCCCGATTCGGTGGTGAAGAATTTGCCCTGATGGTGCCCCACTGCCCCGTTCCCGTGCTGCTCAAGCGGCTGGAAGGGCTTCGTCTGCAAATGCGCCAGCAACCGCTGTCGCGGGAGATATCGCTCTTTGTACGCGCCAGTTTCGGCGTCATCAATGTCGGGCGGCTCTCCATGGACGAGGCGCTGAGCGAGGCAGATCGCCAGTTGTATCAGGCAAAGAATACCGGGCGAGACAAGATAGTCTGTCAGGACGTCTGAGCAAGCATCAGCAGAGGCACTCCGTGTAGTACCGCCCGGCGCCCCTTGTGTGGTGGCCGCCGGGTCAATCCCTTCTTCACCGTTCAATAGGTCTTGTCGACCCGCACCCCATCGCTGAAATAGAGGATGCGCACCTTGTCGCCCTGCGCAAAGACCATGGCCGGATCGTAATCCTGGATCACGTTGATGAGCCCGTTCTGCTCGTTGCGGATCAGCAGCTCCACCAGCTTGTTCTCCACCACGCTGCCCCCTGACTGAAACTGCTGCACTGCCGCCGCTCCCGCCAGCGCCCCGACCGCAGTAGCAATCTCCCGCCCGTGCCCACCGCCAAACTGGTTCCCGAGCAGCCCGCCAAGCACGGCCCCTCCCAGGGTTTTCCAGCCGGAATGCTCTGATTCCACCATCTGGCGCTGGGTGATGTTGCGCACCGCATCCACCTGGCCGAAGACCACCTGCTCCACCGGACGCGCCGTGTTGCGTTCATACACAGCACTCCAGGCCGGCGCCGTGACAAAGCCAAGCAAGCTGGATACTATCAGGATAATGGCCTTCATCTATGAACCTCTGCCTTATGTCTCGCTATCTTACCGAACTGGATGATGAGCTGTGCTGGTTTCCCTCCCCCAGCCATGCGCTGGAAGAGCCCAACGGGCTGCTCGCGATTGGGGGAGATCTCTCCCCCGCTCGATTGCTGGCAGCTTACCACAGCGGGATCTTTCCGTGGAATGAACCCCATCAGCCACTGCTGTGGTGGTCACCGGACCCCAGGGGAGTCATCGTGCCCGAGGAACTCCACATCGGCCGCAGCCTGCAGAAGTGTTTGCGCCGCACCCCCTTCGAGATTTACATCAATCGCGCCTTTGATGACGTCATTGCAGCCTGCGCCGCCCCTCGTCGCACCGCCAGCGGCACCTGGATAAGTGCCCCCATGATCGACGCCTATCGGCGCCTTCATCGCCTCGGTCATGCCCACTCCATCGAAATCTGGCAGGATGATCAGCTGCAGGCAGGCCTCTATGGCCTCTCCCTGGGCCGACTCTTTTGTGGTGAATCCATGTTCAGCCGCATCGACAATGGCGCCAAACTGGCCATGGTGGCCCTCTGTCGCCACTTTGCAGGGCACGGCGGTGCCCTCATCGACTGCCAGATGCAAAACGACTTTCTGGCCACGCTAGGCGTCCAGGAGTGGCCAAGGCAGCGCTTTCTGACCACCCTGGCCACCCTGACCCGGCAACCGTTGCAAGAGGGATGCTGGCAACCGAGGAGAATCAGCCTATGAGTGAAGAAGTGATCCTCAAGGTCGGGCTGACCCCCAGGCACCCGTGCAGCTACCTCGGTCACGAGCAGGAGCAGTTGCTGGTCCTGATGGACCATGAACTGCTCAACGCCGCCGGGTACGAACGGCTGCTGACGGCAGGATTCCGGCGCAGTGGCAACGACATCTATCGTCCTCACTGCCCCGCCTGCAGCGCCTGTCAATCCTTGCGCATACACAGTGAACGCTTCACCCCGAGCCGTGGGCAGAAACGCATCCGCCAGTTGAACCGGGATCTCGAACTCGTACTGAGCTATGACGACAAGCCCGAGTATTACCAGCTCTATGAACGCTATATCCGTGAGCGTCATCGGGATGGCAGCATGTATCCACCGAGCCGGACCCAATACAAGGGGTTCCTGCACTGCGACTGGATGCCCCCCCTCTATCTGGAGATACGCAAGGAGGGACGCCTCATCGGCGTGGCCACCACGGACCTGCTTCCCCACTCTCTGAGCGCCATGTACACCTTCTTCGACCCCGACTATGCCGATCGGTCGCTCGGCACCTTCGCCATCCTGAGCCAGTTGGAACTGGCCAGACGTACCGGTCGCCAGTGGCTCTATCTGGGGTATCTGGTGGAGGAGTGCCGCAAGATGAATTACAAGCGCCAATACCTGCCCCATGAGCTGCTGGTACAGGGCGAATGGAAAAAAATCGACACCAAGCCCGAGTAAACTTTACACATAGCCTTAAATCCGGCATGATCCAGCGGTTTTTTGTTGTGGCTTATCAAGAGGATTCAATGGCTAAAGAAGACAGTATTGAGATGCAGGGTACCATTCTCGAAACCTTGCCCAATACCATGTTCCGTGTGGAACTGGAAAATGGTCACGTGGTTATCGCTCATATTTCCGGCAAGATGCGCAAAAACTACATCCGTATCCTGACTGGGGACAAAGTAACGGTGGCTCTGACTCCGTACGATCTCTCCAAGGGACGTATTGTTTTCCGCTCTCGCTAAGCCAGGAATTCAGCAAAAAACCCCAGCCTCTCGGTTGGGGTTTTTTGTCATTTCCGGCCTTGCTCACAGTCAGTGAGAGACAGCTTCAACGTTGACCTGAAAATCAAAGCTGAGGCTGTTGTTCACCAGCTCAACCTTCACAATACCGCCATCGACCAGGGAACCGAACAGGATCTCGTTGGCCAGGGGCTTCTTGAGGTGCTCCTGAATGACCCGGCCCATGGGTCTTGCTCCCATTGCCCTGTCATACCCTTTCTCTGCCAACCAGTGGCGCGCCTCTTCAGACACCTCCAGTGAAACGCCCTTGGCATCCAGCTGAACCTGCAGCTCGACGATGAACTTGTCGACCACCTGATGGATCACTCCCATGTCGAGATGGTTGAACCAGATGGTGTGATCGAGCCGGTTGCGGAACTCCGGACTGAACGTCTTGTTGATCACCGCCATGGCATCGTGGCTCATGTCCTGCTGCTGGAAGCCGATGGACTTGCGCTGGGTTTCCTGAACCCCTGCGTTGGTGGTCATCACCAGGATCACATTGCGAAAATCTGCCTTGCGCCCGTTGTTGTCCGTCAGGGTACCGTTGTCCATCACCTGCAGCAGCAGGTTGAAGACATCCGGGTGCGCCTTCTCGATCTCGTCAAGCAGCACGACGGAGTGCGGATGCTTGAGGACGGAGTCGGTCAACAGCCCTCCCTGCTCGAATCCCACGTAACCGGGAGGAGCCCCGATCAACCGGGACACGGTATGGCGTTCCATGTATTCCGACATGTCAAATCGCAATACCTCGACCCCGAGCGCCTTGCCCAGTTGCTGGGTCACTTCGGTCTTGCCCACCCCGGTCGGGCCGGCAAACAGGAAGCAGCCCACAGGTCGGCGTTCGTTGCCAAGCCCTGAACGTGACAACCGAATGGCATCGGTCAGCACCTCGATGGCCCTGTCTTGCCCGAACACCACCATCTTGAGATTGCGCTCCAGATTCTTCAGCACCTCCTTGTCGGAGGAGGAGACAGATTTCTCTGGTATACGGGCAATCTTGGCAACAATGGCCTCGATTTCCGGCACATTGATCACCTTCTTGCGCTTGCTGACGGGCAAGAGGCGTTGCCCTGCACCCGCTTCGTCGATGACGTCGATGGCCTTGTCAGGCAGATGGCGATCATTGATGTACTTGGCGGAGAGCTCCACCGCCGCCCGGATCGCCTTGACGGTGTAACGCACGCCATGGTGAGACTCATAACGGCTCTTGAGTCCCATCAGAATGCGAGTGGTGTCGTCTACTGTGGGTTCGACGATGTCGATCTTCTGGAAGCGACGAGCCAGAGCCCTGTCCTTCTCGAAGATCTGGGCATATTCCTGGTAGGTGGTGGAGCCCACGCAGCGCAGCAAACCATTGGAGAGCAGCGGCTTGATGAGGTTGGCCGCATCCAGCTGGCCACCGGAAGCCGCACCGGCCCCAATGATGGTGTGGATCTCGTCGATGAAGAGGATGGCCCCCTCCTGACGTTCGATCTGCTTGAGCAGCACCTTGAGGCGCTTCTCGAAGTCACCACGATACTTGGTGCCCGCCAGCAGAGAGCCCATGTCCAGGGAGTAGATGGTGCTACCCGCAATCACCTCGGGCACATCCCCCTTGACGATACGGTAGGCAAGCCCTTCGGCGATGGCGGTCTTGCCCACGCCGGCTTCCCCGACCAGCAAGGGGTTGTTCTTGCGGCGGCGGCACAATACCTGAATGGTGCGATTGAGCTCCTGATCACGGCCGATGAGCGGATCGATACGCCCCTCCAGCACCAGCTGGTTGAGGTTGGTGGCAAAGCTTTCTATCTGGGCAGAGGATACCTCGTCATCAGATTCCGCATTGTTGCCACCACTCTCGGGCTTGTTGTCCTTGCGCACCCCGTGGGACAGGAAGTTCACCACATCCAGGCGGCTTATTTCGGCTTTTTTCAGGAAGTAGGCGGCCTGGGACTCTTGTTCGCTGAAGATGGCGACCAGGACATTGGCACCGCTCACCTCGGTATTGCCGGACGACTGGACATGGAAGACGGCACGTTGCAGCACGCGCTGGAAGCCCAGCGTCGGCTGGGTTTCCCTGTCTTCGTCGTCACGGGGGATGAGCGGGGTCGTTTGATTGATGAAGGCGCGGATCTCTTTGCGCATCTGTTCCACATCCGCACCACATGAACTCAGCGCCTCATGGGCTGAGCTGTTATCCAGCAGGGCCAACAACAGGTGCTCGACGGTCATGAATTCGTGGCGCTCGTCACGGGCCAGCTTGAAAGCCTCGTTCAGCGTCTTTTCTAGATCTTTGTTCAACATAGGCACCTCCCCTCAGTACAGCAACAATGCGGTGTCGTTATCGCCATCAAGTCATCAGATTCAAGCCTTTTCCATGGTACATAGCAGTGGATGTTCGTTGTTACGTGAATAGGTGTTGACCTGGACCACTTTGGTCTCGGCAATCTCGGCGGTAAATGTGCCGCAGACTCCCTTACCACTATAATGCACGCTCAGCATCACCTGAGTGGCCTTCTCCAGATCCATACCAAAGAACCTTTGCAGCACCTCCACCACGAACTCCATCGGTGTGTAGTCGTCGTTGTTCAGGACGACCTTGTACATGGGTGGCGGTTGCAGCTTCGTTTTCTCTGCCTCTGCAATCTCTTCATTAGCAAAGAGTTCTTTCTGCTTGCTCATAGTTGCGCTTTGGTACCTCTAGATTACTACCGTGTCGCTCAAGATTGTCAATAGACTTGTTAACCAGATCACATCGGTTGTTAACAACTTCTTGACTCGCTTAAAAGTTGGACTAGATTGGTTACTTGCTAATCGGCGCCCGTCTGCTACGGGGTCATGCCCTAGTTATATAAGGCTGGCGCAGGTTACTCAACGACTTCAGGGTAATCAATAAAAGGATGTAGATGTATGGCAACCGGAACAGTCAAGTGGTTCAACAACGCAAAAGGATTTGGGTTTATCTGTCCGGAAGGCGGTGGTGAAGATATCTTCGCTCACTACTCCACGATTCAAATGGAAGGTTACAAGACCTTGAAAGCAGGTCAGGCAGTCAACTTTGAACTGCAGCAGGGGCCGAAAGGAAATCATGCCTCTGTCATCGTGCCAAACGAAGCACAGAACATCTAAGAGTCAAACTGGATAAATTAAAAAGCGGCATCCCAAGGGATGCCGCTTTTTTATGGACAGGCACGAAGAGGGGAACAAGAAAGGCCAGGCCTTCCTTGTTCCCTGCTGCCGCTACCTCAGCGGGCCAGCAGGATGTTCAGCATGCGGCGCAGCGGCTCGGCGGCGCCCCACAGCAGCTGGTCACCCACGGTAAAGGCGGCCAGGTACTCCGGACCCATGTTGAGCTTGCGCAGACGACCCACCGGGATGCTGAGGGTGCCGGTGACGGCAGCCGGGGTCAGCTCGCGGGCGGTGATGTCGCGATCGTTGGGGATAACCTTGACCCAGTCGTTGTGGGCGGCCAGCAGGGCTTCGATCTCGGCCAAGGGCACATCTTTTTTCAGCTTGATGGTGAAGGCCTGGCTGTGGCAGCGCAGGGCCCCGATCCGCACGCACAGACCATCCACCGGGATAGCGGCGTTTTCGATACCCAGGATCTTGTTGGTCTCGGCCTGGCCCTTCCACTCTTCACGGCTCTGGCCGTTGTCGAGCTTGGTGTCGATCCAGGGAATGAGGCCACCGGCCAGCGGTACGCCGAAGTTGTCCACCGGCAGGGTGCCGGAGCGGGTCTTCTCGGTGATCTTGCGCTCGATGTCGAGGATGGCGGAGGCGGGATCCGCCAGCTCCACCGCCACTTCATCCCGCAGCATGCCCATCTGGGTGACCAGCTCGCGCATGTGGCGGGCACCACCACCGGAGGCCGCCTGATAGGTGGCCACGCTCACCCACTCCACCAGATCGGCCTTGAACAGGCCACCCAGGGCCAGCAGCATCAGGCTGACGGTGCAGTTGCCGCCAACGAAAGTCTTGATGCCGTTGTTCAGGGCATCTTCAATGACGTCGCCGTTGACCGGATCCAGGATGATAACGGCGTCCTTCTCCATGCGCAGGGAGGAGGCGGCATCAATCCAGTAGCCCTGCCAGCCGGCGGCTTTCAGGCGCGGATAGACATCCTTGGTGTAGTCGCCGCCCTGGGCGGTGATGATGACGTCCTGCGCGGCCAGCGCCTCGAGATCGAAGGCGTCCTGCAGGGTGCCGGCATCGACGCCAAAATTGGGGGCGGCCTCACCGGCCTGGGAGGTGGTGAAGAAGGTGGGTTGAATGCGGGCAAAATCCTTCTCTTCCTGCATCCGGCTCATCAAGACCGAACCCACCATGCCACGCCAACCGACCAAACCTACTTTTTTCATAATGTCCTACCCTGGATAGCTGCTTATAGAAATCGTGTGTGGTACCCGTGACCCCTGCCTTGGCGCCAGCCGTTTACAAGGGATTCACAATATATGAGTTGCAAAAAATGCGTCTGTCCACATTACGGATTGTGACGGCGGGCGCAAGTCGAATTGCGCAATATTCTGTGCCATTCGCTGCAATATCCGTCGGCCTGGCCGACCTGCGGGCAGCCGGTTGGCATCCTGCCTCCAGTTGGGGCATCATTGAGACCGACCGGCAGCCCCGCTGCCCCTCGGGGACGGCCCCGAGGCCTCCTGATACGCAGGGACGACCCTGCTTCCTGCGGAATCTGCCTTATGTCGTGGTTGCTCCTGCTGTTGGCCGGCCTGTTCGAGGTCGCCTGGGCCATCGGCCTCAAATACACCGACGGTTTCAGCCGTCCCCTCCCCACCCTGCTGACCCTGAGTGCCATGGGGGTGAGCGTGCTGCTGCTCGCCATGGCGGTCAAGCAATTGCCCCTTGGCACCGCCTACGCGGTCTGGACCGGTATCGGCGCGGTCGGCACCGTGCTGATGGGGATCTGGCTGTTCAACGAACCGGCCACCCTGGCCCGGGTGCTCTGCCTGCTGCTCATCATCGTCGGCATTCTGGGTCTGAAATTCATCGGTTAGGCGCGCTGAAAGGGCCGGGTACACCGGCCCCGACGTGGCAAGCTCCAGGGGGCGATGTCAGCCCGGCGTGTTGCTGTGTTCCTCTGCTTGCTGATGTGTTCGCAGGCGGTGGGTAAAGGCGGGCGGCACAGACGTGGCATAGCGAGCAAGATCCGCCCCATGACCGCCCGGGCGAGCATGGGGCGCCTCCTTTTATCTTTTCGTCTGCTCCTTCAATCACTCCACCAACGTCTGCTCGATGCGGGCCCCAGGCATCATCTGCGTGAGACCGGCAATCAGCCTGTCACCGGCCTCCCACAAGGCCGTGCGCGGCATCGGCGGCAGACACTCCAGAATGAACCACATCCGGGGGGAAGAGAGGCTCAGGCGAGTGCGGATCCCCTGGCGCCAGTTCCAGCGGCGACAGGTGACGCCGAGATCGTCCCGCCACACCACCTCTCCGGGAGCCGGTGCCTCCTGGGTTGGCAGCCCTTCTTTGAGGGTGTCAAAGCATTCGCTGCCATCGGCAATCACCAGGCGCGGCGCTCCCACATAGGCCGCCAGATCCTCCCCGCCCACGGGAATGGCATACTCGATGCTGATGGCGTTGTAGAGATCGACCACGGGGTCGATGGCGGGCAAGACGCCATCGCGCAGCACCCGCTTGCGCAGTGCCTGGGCCGAGCAGGGCGTGCGGGCAGGCTTGGCGCCAAACCCCTTGAACACCTGATCCCAAGCGGCCAGATGTTCAAGGGCCCAGGGGGCCTCGTCGGTGCCAAGGGCCGCACATGCCCGAGCCAGGGCCCGCTCCCCCACCAGAGTGTCAATCACGGGGGCGGCTTCCACCACGATGCTGAGGGCACAAAAGCCCGGCGCCAACCTGGCTATCTCGGGGTCTATACGGGGGATCATCGGGAACATTCAGCACTCCTGGTCAAGGCTCATCAAGACGGGGTGGCGGAACGGGCGTTCTCCTCTTTTCCTTCCCCCGCCAACGGTTGACGCCATGATGAAGGGCACAGGGTCATAATAAAATTTACTTTATCTTAATTATGTTAAGTAAAACTGATGACCCAACCCTCTTTCCCATGAAAAATCACCGCCCCGCAGCGCACCGCCCGGCCCCACTACCACACCCCGCCCCTCCAATGCAGACCTGGGCAAGCCCACACCATTGCCCTGGCCGCTTTCCCCGTCACTCATGCTATTATCTGCGTCCAAACATGAGCCCATAAAATCAGGACATTGTGATGACCGACCACACTTTTATTCCCGGCAAGGACGCAGCGCTGGAAGACTCCATCGAACGCTTCCAGACCAAGCTGCAAGCCCTGGGGTTTGATATCGAAGAGGCCTCCTGGCTCAACCCCGTGCCCAACGTCTGGTCCGTGCACATCCGGGACAAGGAGTGCGCCCTCTGCTTCACCAACGGCAAGGGTGCCAGCAAGAAGGCGGCGCTCGCCTCCGCCCTTGGCGAGTATTTCGAGCGTCTCTCCACCAACTACTTCTTCGCCGATTTCTACCTGGGCGAGCAGGTAGCCAATGGCGACTTCGTCCACTACCCGAACGAGAAGTGGTTCCCCATCGAGGGGGATCAGCTTCCCACTGGTCTGCTCGACCCCTTCACCCGCAAGTTCTACAACCCGGACGGTGAAGTGACCGCCGACATGCTGGTGGACCTGCAATCCGGCAACGAGGAACGCGGCATCGTCGCCCTGCCCTTCGAGCGCCAATCTGATCACCAGACCGTCTACATCCCGATGAACATCGTCGGCAACCTGTATGTTTCCAACGGCATGAGCGCCGGCAACACCCGCACCGAAGCCCGCACCCAGGGGCTGTCGGAGGTGTTCGAGCGCCACGTGAAGAACAAGATCATCGCCGAGGCCATCAGCCTGCCCCAGATCCCGGGCGAGGTCATCGCCCGTTACCCCGGCATCAAGGCGTCCATCGATGCACTGGAGGCCGAAGGCTTCCCCATCTACAGCTTCGATGCCTCCCTCGGCGGCCGTTATCCGGTCATCTGCGTGGTGCTGCTCAACCCGAGCAACGGCACCTGCTTTGCCTCCTTCGGCGCCCACCCGCGCTTCGAGGTCGCCTTCGAGCGTACCGTCACCGAACTGCTGCAAGGGCGCAGCCTCAAGGATCTGGACGTCTTCGTGCCGCCGTCGTTCGACAACGAGCAGGTGGCGGATCACCACAACCTGGAGACCCACTTCATCGACTCCTCCGGCCTCATCAGCTGGGATCTGTTCAAGGAAGAGTCCGACTTCGAGTTTGCCGACTGGGACTTCCGTGGCACCTCGCAAGAGGAGTTCGACCACCTGATCGGCATCTTCCACGAGCTGGAGCAGCCGGTCTACATCGCCGACTACGAGCACCTGGGTGTCTACGCCTGCCGTATCCTGGTGCCCGGTATGTCCGACATCTATCCGGTGGAAGATCTGCTGCTGGCCAACAACACCATGGGGGCCCACCTGCGGGAAACCATCCTGGCGCTGCCGGCGCTCGAGTGGGACGCAGAGCAGTACATGGCCCTGTTCGACCAGCTGGATGAAGAGGGTCACGACGAGCGGACCCGGGTGCGCGAGCTGCTCGGCATCGCCGCCGCCAAGGGCACTGCCCTGCACACCCTGCGCGTCGGTGAGCTCAAAGCCATGCTGGCGCTGGCCGCAGGCGACCTGGAGAGCGCCCTCGACCTCATCGACTGGACCATGGAGTTCAACCAGTCGGTGTTCCCGGCGGATCGCGCCGCTTACTACCGCGCCCTGCGCGCCTGCGTCGAGCTTTTCCTCGACGAGGATCGCGACCCCGAGCAGTACCGCCCGGTGTTCGCCCGCATGTTCGGGGAAGAGACCCTGGCGCAGGCGTGGGCCAACGCCCGCGGCGAGGCGCGCTTCCACGGTCTGGAAGCCGCCGATCTCTCCCTCTCCCAGTTCCCGCTGCACCAGAAACTGCTGGCCGCTTACGAGAAATTGCAAAAAGCCAAACGAATCCATACCTGGAACTGATATGCTAGCGTGACGAAGGGGCCTTATGGCCCCTTCTGTTTTATGGTCTACGCTTTGGCTGGCCGTGCCACAAAGATGAAATAAAAGACAAAAAATACCTCTTAGGGGGTTGTTAATTTGGCACTCATGGTGCAGTGCGGCTGCACAGGTGCCTTGCCGGTACGTTTTTCAGGGCGCCCTTTATAAGTTCTTAAAAATCATAAAATTAATAACAGACTCGTTTCTGTTTCACCTGAAACCTGGTGTAAAGAAACGCTTCCGGATGGCGAAAAATCCTGTAGTAAAATTACATTCACAATCTGTAATTCTTGATCGGAGTCAATTTTGGGGATCAGCCCCTTTGTTATGATTTCCACAGGCAAAATATGCAGGTACTGAGAATTGAAAGCAGAATCTCCCTTTGATTGTCTGAAGCCCGAAGCCATCGCCGCCCTGGCCGAAGACATTACCTATGCCAAGGCCACCAAGCCCGCATACAAGGTCATTCCCCTGGCCATCACCGCTGGCGCCTTCATCGCCATCGCCTTCGTCTTCTATATCACCGTCACCACGGGCTCAAGCGGCATGGCCTGGGGCATGTCCAAGCTGGTGGGCGGCATCTGCTTCTCCCTCGGTCTCATCCTCTGCGTCCTGCTCGGCGCCGAGCTGTTCACCTCCACTACCCTCACCCTGGTAGCCAAGGCGGCGAATCGCATCAGCTGGGCCCAGCTGCTCAAGAACTGGGGACTGGTCTACTTCGGCAACCTCATCGGCGGTCTCATCATCGTCGGCCTCATCATCATGTCGGCGGAATACACGGCAGCGGATGGTCAGTGGGGGCTGAACGCCATGAAAGTGGCCCAGCACAAGATCCATCACACCTTCTTCGAGGCCGTGGCCCTTGGCATCCTCTGCAACCTCATGGTGTGTCTCGCCGTGTGGATGGCCTTCGGCGCCCGCAGCGCCACCGACAAGGTGATGGTGATGCTGCTCCCCGTCGCCATGTTCGTGGCCTCCGGTTTTGAGCACAGTATCGCAAACATGTTTATGATCCCGGTCGGTATCGCCATCCACAGCGTCGCGAGCCCGGAATTCTGGCAGGCCATCGGCCAGGATCCGGCGACCTTTGCCGACCTGACCGTGTCCAACTTCGTCCTGCACAACCTCATCCCTGTCACCATCGGTAATATCATTGGTGGTGGCGTCATGGTTGGGCTGACTTACTGGTTTATCTTCCGTCGCCATCATTAAGGATGGCGGCAGACACATAAATACCTTGAGAGGTAATGAAAATGGCAGAACTTAACGAACAGTTCCAAAAAGCATGGGAAGGCTTCGCAGCCGGTGAATGGCAGACCTCTGTCAACACCCGTGACTTCATCCAGAAGAACTACACCCCGTATGAAGGTGACGAGTCCTTCCTGGCTGGCGCGACCGAAGCGACCACCAAGCTGTGGGACAAGGTCATGGAAGGCATCAAGATCGAGAACCGCACTCACGCGCCGGTCGATTTTGATACCGACCTGCCCTCCACCATTACCGCTCACGATGCCGGCTATATCGATCAGAGCCTGGAGCAAATCGTTGGTCTGCAGACCGACAAGCCGCTCAAGCGCGCCATCATCGCCAACGGCGGTATCAAGATGGTCAAGACCTCTTGCGAAGTGTACGGTCGCCAGCTGGACCCCATGGTCGAGAAGATCTTCACCGAGTACCGCAAGACTCACAACCAGGGCGTGTTCGACGTCTACACCAAAGACATCCTGAACTGCCGCAAGTCCGGCGTCATCACCGGTCTGCCGGATGCCTACGGCCGTGGCCGCATCATCGGTGACTACCGCCGTGTTGCCCTGTACGGTATCGACTTCCTGATGGCCGACAAACTGGCTCAGTTCAAGTCCCTGCAGGCTGACCTGGAAAACGGTGTCAACCTGGAAGCCACCATCCGTCTGCGCGAAGAGATCTCCGAGCAGCACCGTGCCCTGGCCCAGATGAAGGTGATGGCTGCCAAATATGGCTGCGACATCTCCGTACCGGCCAAGACCGCCAAAGAAGCCGTCCAGTGGACCTACTTCGCCTACCTGGCGGCAGTCAAGTCCCAGAACGGCGCGGCCATGTCCTTCGGTCGTACCTCCAGCTTCCTGGACATCTACATCGAGCGTGACCTGCAAAAAGGCCTGATCACCGAGCAAGAAGCCCAGGAGCTGATGGACCACATGGTCATGAAGCTGCGTATGGTTCGCTTCCTGCGTACCCCGGAATACGATTCACTGTTCTCCGGCGACCCGATGTGGGCCACCGAGACCCTGGCCGGTATGGGCGTTGACGGCCGTACCCTGGTCACCAAGAACAGCTTCCGTATGCTGAACACCCTGTACACCATGGGCCCGTCCCCTGAGCCGAACCTGACCATCCTGTGGTCCGAGAAGCTGCCGGTCGGTTTCAAGAAGTACTGCGCCAAGGTATCCATCGAGACCTCTTCCGTTCAGTACGAGAACGACGACCTGATGCGTCCGGACTTCAACAACGATGACTACGCCATCGCTTGCTGTGTGTCCCCGATGATCGTCGGCAAACAGATGCAGTTCTTCGGTGCCCGTGCCAACCTGGCCAAGACCATGCTGTATGCAATCAACGGCGGTATGGACGAGAAGCTCAAGATCCAGGTCGGTCCGAAGACCGAAATGGTCACCTCCGAGTACCTCGACTACAACGACGTGATGGACAGGCTGGATCACTTCATGGACTGGCTGGCAAAGCAGTATGTCGCCGCCCTGAACATCATCCACTACATGCACGACAAGTACAGCTACGAAGCCTCCCTGATGGCGCTGCACGACCGTGACGTCTATCGCACCATGGCCTGTGGTATCGCCGGTCTGTCCGTCGCCGCTGACTCCCTGTCTGCCATCAAGTACGCCAAGGTCAAGCCGGTACGTGATGCCGATGGCGTCTCCATCGACTTCGAGATCGAAGGCGAGTACCCGCAGTTCGGCAACAACGACGCTCGCGTCGATGACATCGCCTGCGACCTGGTCGAGCGCTTCATGAAGAAGATTCAGAAGCTCAACACCTACCGTGGTGCCGTGGCTACCCAGTCCGTGCTGACCATCACCTCCAACGTGGTGTACGGCAAGAAGACCGGTAACACCCCGGATGGTCGTCGCGCCGGTGCGCCGTTCGGCCCGGGTGCCAACCCGATGCACGGTCGTGATCAGAAGGGTGCCGTTGCTTCCCTGACGTCCGTTGCCAAGCTGCCGTTCGCCTACGCCAAAGATGGTATCTCCTATACCTTCTCCATCGTGCCGAACGCGCTGGGCAAAGACATGGAAGCCCAGAAAGCCAACCTGGCCGGCCTGATGGATGGTTACTTCCACCATGAAGCCAACCTGGAAGGTGGTCAGCACCTGAACGTCAACGTGATGAACCGTGAAATGCTGCTGGACGCCATGGAAAACCCGGAGAAATACCCGCAGTTGACCATCCGCGTATCCGGTTATGCCGTTCGCTTCAACTCCTTGACCAAGGAGCAACAGCAAGACGTCATCACCCGTACCTTCACCGCTTCTCTGTAATAGCGTCTCGGTGACCAAAAACCGGCGCCAAGGCGCCGGTTTTTTTATGGCCGTTAGCCGGTGTGCAACCAGTTCCTACCTCACAGTTTCTACTGGCGTTGGCCCGCTGATTCACTGGCTTTGACCCGCAGGCTCGGGCAGACATTGGTCTCCTAACGCCCCTCTCTATGCCCCTTCTCCACTCCCTGAATCGCTCCCAGTTCCC
>NZ_CDBK01000077.1:0-332 GCF_000819785.1 Aeromonas caviae
GCCCGGCACGACCATGGCATCGAAGTCACGGGTGGTCAGCTCGTCGAGATGGCAATCCGCCACCAGTTGCACCCCGCGAGAGGCGCGGATCTGGCGCGCTCCGGTGGGGCAGCAGGAGGCCAGCACCACATCGATGCCACCCCGAACCAGGGTATCGACGATGGCAACCGTCTCTATCTCTTCCGACCCGGGGGCCACCAGTACCAGTACGTTCATCTTGCACTCCTTGCTTGCCAGCTGCTCTGCTCAGCGCTTCTCTTTGACGGCCTGATAGAGGCCCTGATTGACCGGCACCGCGATACCGTGAAGGGCGGCCTTGCCCAGCAGGAAGC
>NZ_CDBK01000077.1:474-1066 GCF_000819785.1 Aeromonas caviae
GGCCTTGCCCAGCAGGAAGCCGGTGATGGCTTCGATCTCGGTCTCGCGGCCCTGTTCCATGTCTTGATACATGGAAGAGTAATTGTCGGCGGTGAGCTCCACCACCATCATGACGCGGCGTAGCAGCTCTTCGCTGCCGGTGGGCTGACCTTCTGCCCGCATGACGTCAGCCACTTCCACGCAGATTTGCTGCAGGGCATCGGCAAAACGCGGACCGGCCAATTCGCCGTTCTTGAGCTTGTAGAGCGCGGTGAGGGGATTGATGGCGCAGTTGACGGCGAGTTTCTGCCACTGGCGTGTCAGGATCTGCTCATCCCAACCGGCCTGACCCAGGGCGCTGGCCAGCTCGTCGGCGAGGTGGGCATGGGCACGGGCCGCTTCGTTGATTGGGCCCAGCCAGGTCTCCCCCTTGCCGGTGTGGCGGAACACGAAGTGGCCGCTCTGCATGGCGCCATGGCTGGTGACGCCGGCGATCACCGGATTGTCGGGGAAGAGTGCGACCACCTGATCGGCGATCCCCATGCCGTTGTGCAGCAGCACGATGGGCACTCCTGCCGCCAGTTGCCCGACCAGAGGAGTGAGGGCCGATATC
>NZ_CDBK01000078.1 GCF_000819785.1 Aeromonas caviae
ATTCAAATTGTTAAAGAGCAGGGTCTGAAACTATAACCCTCACCAGCTTGCTTTGCAAGGTGGACCAGACGCGCACTGCGCCGTGCTGATGGAGGCGCATTATAGGGATATGATTCTCGCTGACAAGCGAAAACTACGTGTTTATTTGAAAAAGACGCTCAGGTGTTTAATCAACAACCAACAAGACTAAAAAACCATCAACGATTCATCTAAATGAGCCTGCATACCTTCTCTATCGCTACCAATCGGTACCCGTTTTCGCCACATCAAGATCTACATGCCAGCCACGCCAGGCATACAAAAATGAAAAGGGCCCCTCGGGGCCCTTCATATCACGCGGCTTGTAGATCAGATGGAAAAACTGGAACCGCAACCGCAGGTCGTCGTGGCGTTGGGGTTGGTCACGGTGAAACGGGAACCTTCCAGGCCTTCGGTGTAATCCACGCTGCCGCCGACCAGGTATTGCAGGCTCATGGGATCGATCACCATGGTGACGCCGCTCTTCTCGACCACGGTATCGCCATCATTGATTTTCTCGTCAAACGTGAAACCGTACTGGAAACCGGAGCAGCCCCCCCCAGTGATGTAGACCCGCAACTTGAGTTCGGGATTCTCTTCTTCGGTGATCAAGGTCTTTACCTTGTTGGCTGCCGCATCCGTCATCTGGATGGGCAAGGGGGCTTCTGCTACTGCACTCATTGCTGACCTCACAACCGTTACATCCACAAACATGGAAACCGCGAAATTATCCAATACCCGACCATTTAGTTCAAGTATTCACCACTCTCTTACTGTGCTGCCGGCAAGGGGGCTGGTTGAGCGATCAGAGGCTTGAGCACCTCGTTCCACTCAGCAACCAGCTCCTGGGCCGGTTGCCGACCCTCCTTCGGGATGAGGATTCTCACCCTGTCCGGGATGAAGCCTGAGGGAAGCTGCCAATTGCCCTCCAAGAGCTGGAAGTATCGCAACGCGTAGCGTCCCTCCCCCACCTTCATGCCAAGATCCCGGCCACTGAGGATCCTGGGCTTGTCAGCCAGACTGCCTTCGAGCCGGATCTGCACCTGCCCCCGAAACAGCTCCCGCTTCTTGGCGGGTTGTGTGAGCGCCAGACGATAGTGGTAGCGACCCGGCACACTCGTCTCCTGCACTGTCAGATTGTCGATGGATACCCCCACCTGTTCGCCGGTGGGACGCATGATGCGCTCGAAGAAGGCCAGCTGACGTTTCTGCTCCTGTACCTGGGCTTCCTGATCCTTGAGCGTCTGCTGAAGTTGTTCGAAGGCGGCCTTCTGGGTCGCCAGCAGGGTCTCCCTGACGCCGAGATCCGTCTTCAGTTGTGCAATGGCCTTGCTCTGACGCTCCAACGTCTCTTGCTGCACCGTCATCAGGCTGCTCTGAGCCAGCTCCTGTCTGTTCCCGACGACATAACCGATACATGCCCCCACGGCCAGCACCACCAATAACTTCACGATTTGGGACATAAGGCCTCTTCTATATGCCGACATCAACACGGCCGGTTTCTTTTCACTATACGCGACCATGCCGGATTGATACGGATAAACAAAGAGTTAACCGGTCGCGATGCTGCTTTCACCCCGGTTTTGACGCGCAGCAAGCCGTAAAGTTCGCTCCAGGATCTGGGAATAGATGGGACGCCCCCCCAACCATTGCGCCACCAGGGTTGCCCCTATGGTGGTGATCATCATGGGCAGGATCAGCTGATAGTTGTCTGTCATCTCGGTCACCAGCACGATGCCTGTAATGGGGGCACGCACGGTGGCGGCGAAGAGCGCCCCCATGCCGGCGATGGCAAAGGCGCCCGGTTCGATGCCGAGATCGGGAAATGCAGAGTGGAACAGGTGACCAAAGATCACCCCGAACAGGGTGCCCAGCGCCAGGGTCGGCGCAAAGACACCACCAGGGGCCCCCGAGCAAAAGCAGATGAGGGTACCCACCAGTCGCACCGAGAAGATGATGAAGAGGGTCGCCATCGCATAGTCTCCCCCCGTCAGATGCGGGATGAGCTCGATTCCCCCTCCAGTGACCGAAGGGGCGAACAGCGACAGCATGCCAAAGGTTCCAGCCACCCCCATGCCGATGATGACGAAACGGTGGCGCTTGTTCTGATGCAATGCCAGATAACCATCCTGACAGGCGAGCACCAGCTTGTTGAAGACGAACCCCAGCACACCAAAGCAGCCCCCCATGAAAAGAAACAGCCAGAGCGCCTTCAAGGCCGGAGCGTCGTAGTGAGGCAGCATGATGACGGGGGATTGCCCTTTCATGTTCTGCAGCATCAGGGTCGCCATGACGGCCGAAATCCCGACCGCCTTGATGGCGAGGAAGGAGTAGCGAAATTGCGGTCGCATCTCTTCCATGACAAACAGTATCCCTGCCAGCGGGGCATTGAAGGCCGCAGCGAGACCACCCGCCGCACCGGCAGCCAGCAGGGCATGGCCATGCTCCTTGGGCAACCGGAAGATATCCGCCACCATCTTGCCGAGGTTGCCCCCTATCTGCACCGAGGGCCCCTCTCGCCCCAGCACCATGCCGGAACTCAGGGTACAGACCCCGCCAAAAAACTTCACCGGCAACACCCGCCACCAGCGTACCGGGCGCAGGTCGTCCATGGCCCCTTCAATTTCCGGGATACCGGATCCCCCCGCCTCGGGGGCAAAGGCATGAGTGAGGAAATAGCCGACCAACCCCAGCAGGGCGCTGAAACCAAAGCCGAGCAGGCCGAGCTGCCACCAGGGGCGATCGGCCAGCAAGTCGACACGCTGCTGGGCCAGCCAGTGAACGCAAGACTCGAACAATCCGCACACCAGACCTGCCAGCAGGCCGACCAGGGCCGCCAACAGGAGCACCAGCAGCGGCATCTTGTCCCGCCGTATCAGGCGCTGCAAGACTGGAGGACGACGCAGCGAGGCCGCGTCGGCGGAAGGAATGGCTTGTTGCTCCATGGATAATCACGCTCATCTAACGAGGACCAGACACACCTCGGCCTCGGCTGCCCAGCTCTGGGCCTTTCTGCTATAGTCGGCCCGTTTCATGTATCACGGGCGAGAGTCCGGGGCGAGAGCGCAAAGCATACTCCTCCCGCCATCCCCTGCCGAGCCGCAATCGGCAGCCTGCGCCCGGGTAACGACCAAAATCCCATTAAGGATGATCCATGTCAAAATCAGATCAGCTGTTTGAACAGGCCCGCCAGACCATTCCCGGTGGCGTCAACTCACCGGTCCGCGCCTTCAACGGGGTCGGCGGCACACCCCGCTTCATCGATCACGCCGATGGCGCCTACCTCTATGACGTGGATGGTCAGGCCTATGTGGATTACATCGGTTCCTGGGGTCCCATGCTGCTGGGCCACAACCACCCGGCCATCAAGGCCGCGGTCATCAAGGCGGTGGAGAAGGGACTGAGCTACGGTGCCCCAACCGAGATCGAAGTGCTGATGGCCGAGAAGGTGCGCCAGATCGTCCCCTCCATGGAGCAGGTGCGGATGGTCAACTCCGGCACCGAAGCGACCATGAGCGCCATCCGGCTGGCCCGCGGCTACACCGGTCGCGACAAGATCGTCAAGTTTGAAGGCTGCTACCACGGCCATGCCGACTCCCTGCTGGTCAAGGCCGGTTCCGGCGCCCTCACCCTGGGTCAGCCCAACAGCCCGGGCGTACCGGCCGATTTCGCCAAACACACGCTCACCTGTGTCTTTAACGATCTGGATTCGGTGCGCGAAGCCTTTACCCAGTACGGCAGCGAGATCGCCTGTATCATCGTCGAGCCGGTAGCCGGCAACATGAACTGCATCCCGCCGGTGCCCGGCTTCCTGGAAGGGCTGCGCGCCATTTGTGACGAATTCGGCGCCCTGCTGATCCTGGACGAGGTGATGACCGGCTTCCGCGTCTCCCTGCGCGGTGCCCAGGGCCACTACAACATCGACCCGGATCTCACCACCCTCGGCAAGATCATCGGTGCCGGCATGCCGGTAGGCGCCTTCGGCGGCAAGAAGAAGGTGATGCAGCACATCGCCCCGACCGGCCCCGTCTATCAGGCTGGTACCCTCTCCGGCAACCCGGTGGCCATGGCCGCCGGCCTCACCATGCTGGACCTGCTGCTGGAGCCGGGCCTCTATGAGCAGCTGAGCGCCAAGACCGCCCGTGTCGCCGAGGGGCTGAAAGCCGCCGCCGCCAGGCACGGCATCCCGCTTGCCATCAACTACGTGGGCGGCATGTTCGGCTTCTTCTTCACCGACGAGCCCGAGATCACCCGCTACGAGCAGGTCACTCGCTGCGACATGGAACGCTTCAAGCGCTTCTACCATCTGATGCTGGAAGAGGGTGTCTATCTGGCTCCGAGCGCCTACGAGGCGGGCTTCCTGTCGCTGGCCCACGGCGACAAGGAGATCGAACACACTCTGGCGGCCGCCGAGCGCAGCTTCGCCAAGCTGGCTGGCTGACAAGCCGCAAGATGTGCAGAGGGCCCCGATGGGGCCTTTTTTGTTTGCTCGTCCCGACAAGGCACCATAGTGGTGCATCCTTAAGTCCCTCACCGGAGCCTTGCCACCTGCTGGTGCGCCGCGCCGTACACGGGCTGTCATAAATCGGGCCCACAATTTGCAGGCCCCTGCTCAGGAGCCCATTGGACCGAGGTGTATATGGCAGAGATGAGCCCCATCGATGTGCTGCGGCGCTATCAGGAGTACGAAACCGAGCTGGCCCCCCTGCTGCTGGGGCTGCTCACCCTCCCCGAGGCATCTCTCAAGACCTATGCCTTCGTCGAGGAGGTGAAGAGCCTGGCCCCCCAGATCAGGCCAGCCATACTGGCGCCCGTTCCGGCGGCCCAGGGGCAGCTGCGCCTGCTGGTGCAGGGCCATGGCCGGGAGCTGGAGATCAACCTGCACCAGCTGATCGCCTGGCTGATGGGGGACAGGGAGCGGCGGCGCGCCATTCCCTGGTTCAGGGCCGTCTACGTCGTCCTGAGTCTGGCCCTGTTTCTCATCGTCGGCACCCTCATCTGGCACGGGCTGGAACAGCTCTATCTGCTCCTGTGCGGCACCCAGCAGAACCGGCTGGGGGCCTTCAGCGCCATCATCTTCCTCACGCTCGCGCTGGCGGTGTTCGATCTCGGCAAGACCATCCTCGAAGAGGAGGTGCTGCTGCATAAGGACATCTTCCGCCACAGCGCCATCCGGCGCACCATTACCCGCTTTATCGCCGCCATCCTGATCGCGGTCTCCATCGAGGGGTTGCTGCTGCTGTTCAAGGGATCCCTCGGCCAGAGCGAACTGCTCTGGCCTGCGGTGGGGGTGATGGGGTGCGCCGTGGGGTTGCTACTGGCGCTGGGGCTCTATGTGTTTCTCGGTGCCAGGGCGGAAGCCGCACTGGTCGCCTCCAGCCAGCAGACCGCTCACTCGGAGGGGGCTGCCAGAGGCATCAGAAGACGCGCCAGAACCGGGCGAGCGGGATGACATACCAACGCGGGGTGCCCGTGCAGGCGGGCCTCGCCGACGCCAGCTAGCTCGTCGCCTCTGCCAGCGCGGGCGCTGGCTGTCGCCGCGCCGCCCGCCAGGAGGCGTACATGGTCCAGGAGGTATAGATGACGATGAAGGCCACCAGCCATTTGAGCATCTCCATCTCCATGGATTTGACCAGCATGGCCGCCAGCACCACGCCGATGGGGCCGAAGATGGCCACCGCCAGCACGGCCCGCGCATCGAAAGCCCCCTTGCGGATGAAGGTCCCCGCCGAGAAGACGCTGAGAACGGCGGTGGATCCCATCATGATGGGGAAGGCCACCAGCGGGTTCATGCCGAGCAGATAGACCAGGGTCATGCAGGGGGCGAACAGGCCGATACCGACGTTCATCAGGGCTCCGAACAGGAAGTTGCCGGCAAGGGCGATCCCCAGCTTGTAACCGCTCAGCCCCATGGCCTCGCCACCGAGGGGGAAGAGCCCGAGCAGGCCGGCAAAGATGAGACCGGCGACCACCAGTAGGGAGACCGCCATCACCAGCCGGATGGTCTGGCGATCAAAGGAGGCCACGTAACGGGCGCCCCAGGCCGCACCGGCTGCTGCCGCCGCCATCATGCTGATGAGGGTCATGGGATCCACGTTGACCACGCCGATGAAGATGAGAGCCTGGGTCACGGTCGGCAGCACGCACTGGCCGTTGAGGGTACCGGGCAGCACCCGATCATCGATCAGCCTGAACTGCTTGTAGCAGGCGGTCTTCACCGCAAAGCTCCCTACCCCCAGGGTATCGAGAAAATTGGCCACAAAGCCGATGGCCGCCACCGGCCAGAAAGGGGTGGCTTCGAGCTGGCCATGACGCCGTTTGTGCCACCAGGCACGGACCAGCATAACGAGAAAGACCAGGGCACAACCGATAAACAAGAGACGCAGAAAAGTGACAAGCATGGGGAGACCTCCAACAACGGGCGGCGATTCTAAGGCAGCGGAGGGAAAAAATCCTGGCCAGGATCATGAGAGGACGGATGCAAACGTTTGGCCCCGACTATTTTGGCTGGCAGAACCCGAATGGGGCTATCCATACTGGTTGGGAGGGCGACAGCCCGGGCTCATCGGGCGTAGTCCTGGTCATTTCGCGACGACCACAGCACCGGTGAGGCGTAAACGAAAGAAGGCGGGGTGACCCGCCTTCTTTTTTCATTCTCCGTCAGGCAATCCAGCGTGGCAACCGGGGAGCCAGGCGGTCGATCAGGCGATCCGACACGGGAGTGAGCAACAGCAGCGGCAGGCAGATCAGGGAGAGGCAAAGAGCGCCTACATAGACGTCCGTCATCCAGTGCGCACCCGCCAGGATGCGGGGCGCCGAAAACAGGGGCACCATCACCACCGCAACCACCCCGGCCCAGCGCGGCAGATAGCGCAGGGCAAAACCGGCGAAGATCATCAGGAAGAGGGCGTGATCACCGGGGAAGCTGTCACCGGCGGAGTCCTTGGTGGGAATCGCACTGATCTCGGTCAGGCGCAGTGCCCCGTCCACCATCAGGGTGGGGCTGGGACGGCTGACCGGCAACAGATGCCCGAGCTGATTGATCACCAGGGCCCCCAGCAGCATCACGACCCCCATGGCCACCAGACGACGGCGCTCCTGCCCGTCGGCACGGAAGAAGCAACTGGCGAGGATCCCGCCCATGCAGGCCAGCGCGGCCAGATCGAACAGGCGGTTGTTGGTGATGGCCACCAGATCGGCCCAACGGGGGGAGTGGCCAATCCAGCCATTGACCAGCTGGAAGAGGGCGAGATCCCACCCATCCCAGGGGCCGTGCTCAGGCAGGGCGCCCCAACTGAAGGCGATGAGGCCCCCGGCCAGATAGAAAGGAATGAACTTGCTCATGCCGACGTGTCCTTCGAAAAACGCTCATTCTAGGCCAGCCGCAAGATGATTTGCATCACAAAAGTGTAAGAATTCGTGTAACAAAGGTATTCCATCGGCTCTTCTTTTGGCGCCGCCGACCAGGTGGGCAAGCGCGCCCCCTCCTTGGCTCTCCCACCGGTTGCGGCTAGTATGGGCGCTCCCTTCGTTCAGGATGATGATGATGCGCAGCTACCTTCGCATGATGTTGTTTGCCCTCGGTTTGCTGGCAGGTGTACAGATCCCCGGGCTGGTCGATCTCTACTTCCAGCGGCTGGATGCCCGGCTGCAGCAGGCAGGTCTGGCGCTGGCCCCCTTCCAGCGCACGGCGGACCAGCACTTCAATGGCGATCTGCAGGCGCTGGTCGCCCATTACGGTGCCAGCCAGGATCCCGTCTTCACCCAGGATGCCACCAGCCTCCAGCAACTGGTGAACCAGCAGCAGCACCTTCAGGGGGAGATCGCCGTGCGGGAGAGCCCCTGGTACCAGCAGCTCTCCCACCTGTTGCTGCGCGCCGATCCCACCCTCTGGCAGGATACCCTGCACAACTACGGCTATGTGGTCCCCCTCAAACAGGCCGCCATTTTCTGCGGCGTGGCGGCGGGTCTGCTGACCTCCCTGACGGGGGATCTGCTGCTCGGCCTCCTGCTGCTGCCATTTCGCTCCCGCCAGCGCGTCCCCCGTCACGGCCTGCGCTGATCCCCTCTCACTGCCAACCGGGGTGCCCGCCCCGGTTGGCGGCTACTCGAAGGGTTCGAGATAGGCTTCTATGGCCTTCTTCAGCCAGGCCAGCACCTGGCCGTGATGGGCGTTCTCCGACAGATAGACTCCGTAATCGCGCCACTGCAGGCTGAACTTGTGCTTCAGGGTCAGCAGCTCCCCCTGGCGCAGCTGGCTCTGGATAAGGGGTGAAGGCAGCACCGCCCAGCCCAGACCATCCAGCACCGCATCCCGCATCAGTTCGAAACTCGACAACCCGATATGCTGCCCCCCGATGGGCAGCAGGCTCTTGACCGAAAACGCGTCCACATAGGAGAGAGTGACCTGGGTGTGATCGGTCAGATCCTGCTGCAACACCCGCTTCAGCCCAGCCAGCGGGTGGCTTGGCGCCACCACCATCAGGGTGCGGATCGGGTTGAGCACGTCGATGCAAAGACCGCTGCGCTCCTGTTCCTCGGTGATGAGGCCGAAGGCGGCATCCACGAACCCCTCTTCCACCAGGGCCGGCAGCTCCGGCGGTGAGGCCAGCACCAGGGAGATGCTGGTGCCCGGAAACTGGCGACGCAGCGCCCCCAGCATCTCGCGCCATACCACCTCGGGAATGGCGTCGTCCCGGGCTACCCGCAGCGCCACCTCGGCACCGGAGGCATGGTGCTCGCACTTGAGCTTCAGGCTGTTGGCGGCCTGCAACAGCCGCCGACAGTCGTCCAGCACTTGCTCGCCGATTTCGGTCAGTCGGCTCTGGTTCGCCCCTCGTTCGAAAAGTTCGACGCCAAGCTCCACTTCCAGGGTTGCAATCGCCGAGCTCACGGCGCTGCGACTCTTGCCAAGTCGTCTGGCGGCATTGGCTATCGAACCACTGTCTGCTGTTTCTACAAAGAGTTGTATCTGATTTAGCTTCATGACTTCAAACTGGCGGCAGATTATTCCATCACCACCTTATCCCCTGCCCCGCCCCCAAGGCAAACAAGCAGCGACAGCTTTCTCGACGCTCAGCGATAACCTTGCCCGTTTCGGGTGCCGTTATCCTCTCTTCGTCGCAGCAACAGAAGGAAACTGCATGTCATCCCGTCCCCTGCTTTTGGCCCGCCTCTTCCTGACGGGGGCCATCCTGACCGAGGTCGCCGGCACCTCCTCCATGGCCCTGATCCCAAAGAGCGAGAGCGGCTGGATCCACTATCTGCCGATGTGGCTCCTCATCACCCTCTCCTACCTGCTGCTCGCCAAGGCCGCCAGGACAATCTCCATTGGTATCGCGTTTGCGCTGTGGGAAGGGCTGGGGATCGCCCTCATCACCGCCGTCTCCGTCCTGTTCCTCGGCTACGAGCTGAGCATCCAGGAGTGGATCGGACTGGCGCTGGCCATAGTGGGGATTGTCATGGTGACCCTGGGCGAGACCCATGATGTACCAGCCCCCACCCGCCAGAGGAGGGAAGCCCCATGCACCCGTTGATCATCGTACTGGGCGCCGCCCTGCTGGATATCGGCGCCAACATGGCGATCAACCGCTCCATCGGTTTTCGCGACAAGGGGTGGGGCGTCCTCGGCATTCTGCTGGTGCTCTGTGCCTTCACTCTGCTCAGCGAGGCGGTCAGTACCGGCAAGATCGATCTGGCCGTGGCCTATGCCACCTGGGGCGCCATCGGCATCCTGGGCACCGCCCTCGGGGGCCTGCTGCTGTTCGGCGAGCGCCTCAGACCCGTCGGCTGGCTCGGCATGATGGTGATGGCGGTGGCGGTCGCCCTGCTGACCACAGCATGATCCCCTCTCCAACCCCATGAAAAAAGCCGCCCTGTTCCCAGGGCGGCCTTTTCATGGTCAAACCGATCATCCAGGTTGCAACAGGCAGCCTAACGCGCTGCCTCGTACAGCTCCAGCGGCAGGCCGTCGGGGTCGGCGAAGAAGGTAAAGCGCTTGCCGGTCAGCTCGTCCACCCGCACCGGCTCCACTTCCACCCCGTGCAGCTCCAGGTGGGCGATGACCCGGTCGAGATCCGCCACCCGAAACGCCAGGTGGCGCAACCCGCACGCCTCCGGCCTGGAGGGGCGGGGCGGCGGCGCCGGGAAGCTGAACAGCTCCAGCTGGCTGCCGTCCGGCAGCGCCAGATCCAGCTTCCACGACTGACGCTCGGCCCGCAGGGTCTCGGCAATGATGGGCAACCCCAGCACCTGGTGATAGAAGTGGCGCGAGCGCGGATAGTCGCTGGCGATGATGGCCACGTGATGGATGGCCTCAAACAGGGGATGGGTCATGGCAATCCTTGCAAAACGGGCAGCCTGCGCTGCCCGTCTTCGTCAGTTGAAGAAACCGTTGAACCAGTTGTCCAGGGCATTCGCCGGGTCCGAGACCGGGCTGGCACAGCTCATGGGCTCGGCCAGCCCGGCCAGCTTGGCCGGCACCTGCAGACTGCCGGGACAATCACTGGCCACCCGGGCACCGCTCGAGCGGGAGAAGTTGGCCCAGCTAACCCCTTCGGGCATCTTCAGCCCCAGGCTGTTGACCCCTCGCTGGCTCATGTAGCCGCTGAACAGCTGCAAGGCGCCACTGGCACCGGTCAGCCCGGCCGGGGTGTTGTCGTCACGGCCGACCCAGACGCTCACCAGCTCGTTGTTGTCCATCCCGGCAAACCAGGAGTCTCGCAGCTCGTTGGTGGTACCGGTCTTGGCTGCCATGGTGGCCCCGGGGAACTTGGCACCGAGCGCACGGGCCGTCCCCTGGCTCACCGTCTTGGTCATGGCGAACAAAGTAAGCCAGCTTGCCTGGGGATCCGTCACTCGCTTGGCCGCTTCGTCATGCTGGTAGAGCTGGCGCCCCTCGCCATTCACCACGGCCCGGATGGCCGACAGGGGCTGGGTCAACCCCTGGTTGGCAATGGGCAGGTACATCTGGTTCACCTCCATGGGCGAGAGCGCCACCGCCCCCAGCACCAGGGACGGATAGGGCTGGATCTCCTGCTGCACCCCCAGCTTGTGCAGGGTGTCCACCACCTTGTCCAGGCCTATCTGCATCCCGAGGTTGACGGTCGGCACGTTGAGGGAGCTGGCAAGCGCCTCCATCAGGGGCACGCTCTGGCGGAACTTGCGGTCGTAATTCTGCGGCGTCCAGATCTGGCCATCCTGGCCGCGAATGCGGATCGGCTGATCTTTAAGCGGCGTGCCCAGGGTCAGGCCGTTGGAGAGGCCGGTCAGGTAGACCGCCGGTTTGACCAGGGAGCCAATCTGACGGCGGGCATCCAGTGCCCGGTTGAAGCCGGCGTAGCGGGGATCCCGTCCCCCCACCATGGCGACCACCTCGCCCTTGTGCCAGTCGGAGACCACCATGGCCGCCTCCAGCTTCTTCTTGCCACGCTGCTTCTCGATGGTGGCCAGACCCGACTCCACCGCCTGCTCGGCGGCGTGCTGGGCGATGGGATCCAGACTGGTGAAGATCTTGAGGCCGGACTGCTTGAGCAGATCCGGGCCGAAGCGGTTCTGGATCTCCCGCTTGAGCAGCCCCATGAAGGCCGGGGTACGGCCATAGCTCATCTGGCCGCGGGCGATAATGCCAAGGGGCTGCTTGCTGGCCAGGTCATACTCGGCCTGGGTCAGGCTGCCGTGATCCGCAAGCAGTTTCAGCACCAGATCCCGGCGCGCCTTGGCCCGGTCGGGGAATCGCCAGGGATCGTAATAGGAGGGGCCCTTCACCATGCCCACCAGCAGGGCCACCTGATCGATGTCCAGCTCGTTGACCGGAATACCGAAGTAGAAGTAGGAGGCGAGCCCGAAGCCGTAGACCCCCTGGGAGAAGTTCTGCCCCAGATAGACCTCGTTGAGGTAGGCCTCCAGGATCTCGTCCTTGCTGTAGCGGTAGTCGATGAGCACCGCCATGTAGGCTTCCTGCAGTTTGCGCCACAGGCTGCGCTCACGGGTCAGGAAGAAGTTCTTGGCGAGCTGCTGGGTGAGCGTACTGCCCCCCTGCACGGTGCGACCCGCCAGCAGGTTGGCTGCCATGGCGCGCATGATGGCCACCGGCGAGACACCGCCGTGCTGGTAGAAGTCCCTGTCTTCCGTGGTGAGCAACGTCACCAGCAGGCTGTCCGGCACCTCGGAGAGGCGCACCAGCAGGCGGTCTTCCCGATCCTCGGTGTTGAGGCGATCGAGCAGCACCGGGTCCATCTGGGCATAGCCGAGCTGGCGCTGGTTCTCCAGGGACTGGATCCCCTCGAGGCGCGCCCCGTTGAAGGTGAGACGCAGGCCACGGGCGCCGTCGGCACCGTCGTGGAACTCAAACGGCCGGCGCACCAGCTCGATGCGATTGCCGCTCACCGCGTACTCACCCGGGGTATGGGGCTGACGCACCTGCTTGTAGCTCAGCATGTTGAGCTCGCGCAGCATCTGGGTCTGGGAGAGCCGCTGGCTGGGATAGAGCTCCAGCGGGCGGCTGTAGACCATCACCGGCAACTGCCACTTCTCCCCGTCGAAGCGCTCGCGCACCTTGGTGTCGAGATAGATGCCAAACACCACCATGAAGGCCGCCACCACCAGAGAGAGCTTGAAGCCCAGCCAGAACAGGGTGCGCCAGATGGTGCGTTTGGGCGCCGCCTTCTTGGGCGTGCGCTTGCGTCGTTGGGTTGCCATAAATCCTCTTGTCGTTCTCCTCGCCATCCCGCTGATGCGAGCGGCCTGCGATGCCTGTTGTGGAGGGGACTGTGCCACCGCCATCTTGTTCTGATCGTACCGACCGATCACTGCCCCGTCGGCTACTCCTGCAATCCCATCTTTTTCTTGGTCACCCGGGTCGGCATCGCCTCCAGCGGGTTGTCCGGCCAGTAGTGACGGGGGTAGCGCCCCTTCATCTCTTTTTTCACCTGCTCATAGGATCCCGCCCAGAAGGCGGCGAGATCCGCGGTGATCTGCAAGGGGCGCTGGGCCGGGGAGAGCAGCTCCACCACCAGGGGGACCCGGCCATCGGCCACGCATGGGGTCGCGCCCAGCCCGAACATCTCCTGGATGCGCACCGGGATCGCCGGCGCCTGACCCGGCTGGTAGCGGATCCGTACCCGGCTGCCGGTCGGTGCGGTGAAGTGGCTCGGCAGCGCCTCGTCCAGCCGCCTTGGCAGGGGCCAGGGCAGAGACTGGCGCAGGATGTCGCTCATGTCGAGCCGCTTCAACTGCTCCAGCCGGGTCATGCCGCTCACCGCCGGCAGCAGCCACTGCTCGAGGTCGGCCAGCAGGCTCTCCTCATCCATGGCGGGCCAGGCTTCGTCGGGCAGCCAGTCGCGGGCGCAGCGCAAGCGGGCCAGCAGCCCCTCGCTACTCTCGTCCCAGGGCAGCACGTGCAGCCCCTTGCGCCGGATGCCCTGCAGCAGGCAGCGCCCCTTCTGTTCATCGGAGAGATCCGTCAGCGGCCGCTGGCCGAGCACCAGCTCGCCGAGCACCTGCTGGCGCTCCGCACGCACCCGTTCCTCCCGATCGTCCCAGTCGAACCACTGGCGCTCGCTCACCAGCTCGGACAGCTGGCGCACCAACTCATCCAGCGCCACCGGCTCGGCGATGAAGATGCGGCTGCCGCGCTCGTTCTGACCCATTTCGACGGCCACGATGGCCCCCTGCCCCTGGCAGGGATGCCCTTCTACCAGATCGCAGCTCACCCCGCCACTGAGCTGATAGCGGCTGCCACTGCGCAGCTTGCCGATGCGATCGGGCCAGGCGAGGGCGCACAGCAACCCCAGCCATTGACCCTGCGGGCTGCTTGCCCGCACGCCGAGCCGCTCGAACCAGCGGGCCGCCCCCTGGCGCAGGGCGCCCTGACGGCGGTGGAACAGCACGGACAGGCGCTCCGATCCTCGCAGATCTTCTTCCAGCAGCGCCACCAGGAAAGCCGCATCGGCGACAATCCCTGTCAGACCCTCGGATTCCAGCTCGCGGGCCCGCAGCAGCATGCGGGCAAGGCGGGGATGGGTGCCGAAGGCCACCATGGCACGGCCTGCCGGGGTAAGTTGTTGCTCACCCTTCGGGGCCATGGCGCCCAGGGCCACCAGCAACCGCCGGGCGCTGGCCACGGCGGCAGGGGGCGGCATGTCCAGCAGGGGCAGCGCCTCCACCCGGGCCCCCCACTGGGCGGCGTCCATCAGCAGGCCGGTGAGCTCTTGCGTCAGGATGTCGGGGGGACTCTGCTCGGCGAGGCGCTCCTGCACCTCGCTGCTCCAGAGCCGGTAGCAGACGCCGGGGCCAAGCCGCCCTGCCCGCCCCGCCCGTTGGGTGGCGGAGGCTTTGGCGATGGGCCGGGTCTCCAGCCGGGTAACGCCGCTCTTGATATCGAAGGTGGCGCGCCGCTCCAGTCCGCTGTCGATGACCACGGAGATCCCCTCGATGGTGAGGGAGGTCTCCGCCACGTTGGTGGTGAGCACCAGCTTGCGACGACCCGCAGGCGCAGGCTCGATGGCCGCTTGCTGGGCCGCGAGGTCAAGACGGCCATAGAGGGGAGCCAGGGTCACATCCCCTGGCAACCGCCCTTCCAGCCACTGTGCCAGCCGCTCTATCTCCCCCTGTCCCGGCAGGAACACCAGGGCACTGCCAGCCTGACTGGCGAGCGCCTCCAGCACCACGGCGCCGACCTGGGGCTCCAACCACTGCTGGCGATTGGCGGGGCGATAGTGGTACTCGATGGGAAAGCCGCGCCCCTCGGAGCGCACCACGGGGGCGCCTGGCAGCAGGCGCTCCAGGGCCATGCCATCCAGGGTGGCGGACATCACCAGCAGCTTGAGATCATCGCGCAACCCCTGCTGGCTTTCGATGGCGAAGGCCAGCGCGGTATCGGCGTGCAGGCTGCGCTCGTGGAACTCGTCAAAGATGACGAGCGACACGCCGGTGAGCTCAGGATCCTGCTGCAGCATCCGGGTCAGCACCCCCTCGGTCACGATCTCGAGCCGGGTCTGGCTGCTGGTGCGGCTCTCCCCGCGCACTCGCAGGCCGATGCGCTCGCCCACCTTCTCCCCCAGCTGACGCGCGAGGAAGCTCGCGATGTTGCGCGCCGCGAGGCGCCTGGGCTCCAGCATGATGATGCGCCCGGGCAGCCGGTGCTGGCGCACCAGCTCCAGGGGCAGCAGGGTCGATTTGCCCGCACCGGGGGGCGCCTGCAGGATCACGCTGGTATGGTTGTCGAGGGCTGCAAAGAGTTCGGGCAACACCGGGACGATGGGGAGGGAAGACAAAGCGATGGGCACCTTCTGTGACACTCCTGAAAAGGGGTCCATTCTGCCACAGCCTCCCGGCCATCGTAAGCGCCCCTGCCGGGCAGGGGCAGGAAGCATCAGGTGCAACACGGCAAGACATCCCGGGAGCGGCTGCCATAGAATGGCCCTTATCCGATGCCCATCACGAGGACCGACACGCCGCATGTCCAAACTCTTCTTTGCCCTGCCCCTGCCAGAGCTTGCCCCCGAGCTTGCGACCTGGCGAGACCAGCGCCCCTGGCCCGGTCAGCCGGTGCCCGAGAGCAACCTGCACCTGACCCTGGCCTTTCTCGGGGAGGCCGACGAAACGACTCAGGCTCGCCTGATCGCGGCCGCCGAGCGACAGCACTGCCCCCCTTTCAGCGTCCATCTGGATCAGACCGGCTGGTTTCAGCGCGCCAAAGCCGCCTGGGTGGGGCCCGGTGAGTGGCCGAACGAGCTGACCGTGCTCGCGAGGGCGCTGCGCCGCCACGGTGAAAAGCTCGGGCTGGGCAACGGCGAGCAGGGCTATCGCCCCCACGTCACCCTGTCGCGCAAGGCGGGCGAGGCCCCCGGCGAGCTGCCTGCGCCGGATTTTCTGCTCAGGGCCGATCGCTTCTGCCTCTATCAATCCGTCAGCACGCCGGACGGCGTCCACTACGAACCGCTCGCCTGCTGGCCCCTGCGGGCCCGCGTCAAAAACCCGCACCGCGAGGAGCTCACCCCATGATCTTCGATCCCCCCCTGCAGTCCGGGCAGCTGATCTCCCGCTACAAGCGCTTTCTGACGGATGTCGCGCTCGACAACGGCGAGGTGATCACCATCCACTGCGCCAATACAGGTGCCATGACCGGCTGCGCCCTGCCGGGCACCCGGGTCTGGTACTCCACATCCGACAACCCCAAGCGCAAGCTGCCAAACAGTTGGGAAATCGCCGAGAGCCCGGCGGGTCACTTCATCTGCGTCAACACGGCCCGTGCCAACCAGATCGCCCGGGAGCTCATCGAACAGGGCGCCCTCGCCCCCCTAGCAGGCTATGCCAGGCTGCGCACCGAAGTGAAATACGGGGAAGAGAACAGCCGCATCGACCTGCTGCTGGAAGATGACCACAGACCGGATTGTTACATCGAGGTGAAATCCGTCACCCTGCTCGACGAGCGGGAGCAACCCGGCATGGGGTACTTCCCCGATGCGGTCACCACCCGCGGCGCCAAGCACTTGCGTGAATTGATGGCCATGAAGGCGGCAGGGCACCGGGCCGTGCTGCTGTTCATGGTATTGCACTCCGGCATCGCGAGAATGCGCCCTGCAGCCCATATCGATCCGCACTATAGTCAGCTTGTTGAACAGGCGATGGCGGCAGGGGTTGAAATTTTATGCTATCGCCCCCATGTTGGGGTGCAGGGCATGGTGGCTCAGGATTTTATCCCATTTGAATCTGACCATATGCTACCCGAGGGCGGAGAATAAATGCAGAAGTGGGTAACATTATTGATAAGGCTTGTTTGCCTCCCGTTGACCCTTCTGCTATAGATGTCGCCCTCAATTTATGGATGGCACGGGTAGCGTGCTGAATTAGGAGACAGGGCATGCCAACAGGCGAAAACAGGAAATCTCTGGGCCCCCTGGCCATTGCGGGTGTAGAGCCTTACCAGATGAAAGCCGGTGAGGAGTACATGAATGACCAACAGAAGGTACATTTTCGCAAGATCCTGGGAGCCTGGCGCAACCAACTGATGCAGGAAGTTGACCGCACCGTCGACCACATGAAGGATGAGGCTGCCAACTTCCCGGATCCCGTGGATCGCGCCGCGCAAGAAGAAGAGTTTGCTCTCGAACTGCGCACCCGCGACCGTGAACGCAAGCTGATCAAGAAGATCGAGAAAACCTTGCTGCTGCTCGAAGAAGATGACTTCGGTTACTGCGAGCATTGCGGCATCGAGATCGGCATCCGCCGTCTGGAAGCCCGTCCGACCGCAGACCTCTGCGTGGACTGCAAGACGCTGGCCGAGATCAAGGAAAAACAGATGGCTGGCTGATGCCGCCCATCCACAGAAACGAAAAGGGAGCCCAGGCTCCCTTTTTTATTGAGCTTTTGGTCGGGCCGTCCCAGAATGCAGCCTCAATGCATCGCCTACCCGAATTGCCATGGTCATGACCTCCCCCCCCTCCCGACGCCCCTATGTGGGCCGCTTCGCCCCCTCACCGTCCGGTCCGCTCCACTTCGGATCCCTGGTCGCCGCCCTTGGCAGCTTCTTGCAGGCCAGGGCACAGCAGGGCCGCTGGCTGGTGCGCATCGAAGACATCGACCCCCCGCGGGAGATGCCGGGAGCGGCTGACCTTATCCTCACCACCCTGGAGGCACACGGTCTTGGCTGGGATGGGGAGGTGATGTTCCAAAGCGCGCGCCATGGCCGCTATGACGAGATCATCGATCAGCTCTACCGGGCCGGGGATCTCTACTGGTGCCGCTGTACCCGGCGCGAAATCATGGCCGCAGGGGGGTTCTACAACGGCCATTGCCGCGCCCTAGGGCTGACCGCCGAGGGGTGTGCCGCCCGTTTGCGCCAGCACCACCCGGTCTATCGGTTCGAGGATGCGCTGCAGGGAGAGATCACCGTCCCCGCAGCGCTGGCGGAGGAGGACTTCATCGTGCGCCGCCGGGACGGGCTCTACGCCTACAACCTGGCGGTGGTGGTGGATGACATGGACAGCGGCATCACCGAGATCGTCCGCGGCGCCGATCTGCTGGAACCCACGGTGCGCCAGATTGCCCTCTACCAGACTCTGGGGGCTGCCATCCCCGATTGGGTGCACCTGCCGCTGGCGGTGCAAGCGGATGGCAACAAGCTCTCCAAGCAGAACCATGCGCCGGCGCTGTCGCAGGACGAGGTACGACCGGCCCTGTGGCAGGCGCTGCACTTTCTCGGTCAGTGCCCGCCGCCCGAGCTGATGGCGAGCCGGATCGACGAGATCATCGGCTGGGGCATCGCCCACTGGCAGCTGGTCCGGGTGCCCCGCCAGCAGAAGATCCCGCAAGGGCAAAGCTAGCCCTGGCTGTATTTCTTGCCCCAAAAGGACCAATCAAGGGGAAGCAGGCCACACCGTTTCTCATTTGGTTGGGGCTGAGCTATGATAGGCCGCTATTTTTTTGGCCTCCCGTCAATTTGAAGTCATAACGAGGTGTACCATTTTTTCCCAGATCGCAAACTTTTGCCGCAAAGTGCTCGGCAAGGAAGACGGCGAGCAGTCGGTGGAGTCCCCCATTCCGGCCCGTGTCGCCGGACAGCGCCGTACCTTGAGCCGTGACCAGCACCCGATTTCGCGCAAAGAGATCAGCGAGAATGCCCTCAAGGTGCTCTATCGCCTGAACAAGGGGGGCTATGAGGCCTACCTGGTCGGCGGCGGCGTCCGTGACCTGCTGCTCGGGAAGACCCCCAAGGATTTCGACATCGCCACCGACGCGACGCCGGAGCAGATCAAGGCGCTGTTCAGCAACTGCCGCCTCATCGGCCGCCGTTTCCGCCTGGCCCACATCGTCTTTGGTCGTGACGTGATCGAAGTGGCCACCTTCCGGGGTCACCACCATCAGGTCAATACCAGCAAGCATGTGTCGGCCCAGTCCGATGAAGGCATGCTGCTGCGAGACAACGTCTACGGCACCATCGAAGAGGATGCCGAGCGTCGCGACTTTACCGTCAACGCCCTCTACTACAGCGCCAAGGATTTCACCCTGCACGATTTCGAGGGTGGGCTGGAAGACCTGGCCGCGCGCAGACTGGAGCTGATTGGCGACCCCGAGACCCGCTACCGGGAAGATCCGGTGCGCATGCTGCGCGCCGTGCGCTTCGCCGCCAAGCTCGACATGACCATCAGCCCGCGCACCGCCGCGCCCATCCGGGAGCTCGCCCCGCTGCTGCAGGACATCCCGGCCGCCCGCCTGTTCGAGGAGACCCTCAAGCTGTTCCTGGCGGGGGACGGTCTGGCCACCTACAAGCTGCTGCGGGAATACGGGCTGTTCCAGCCGCTGTTCCCCCAGGTAGCCGCCCTGTTCACGCCCCACGGCAACTCGCCCTACGAGCAGTTCATCGAGCAGGCGCTGATGGACACCGATACCCGGGTCCGTGAAGAGAAGCGCGTCACCCCCGCCTTCCTCTACGCCACCCTGCTGTGGGGCGCCGTCGAGGCCCGCGGCCGGGTGCTGGAAAACGAGAGCGGTCTGCCCTGGTACGATGCCTTCATGCTGGCTATCAACGAGGTGCTGGACAACCAGGTGCGGATCATCGCCGTGCCGCGCCGCTTCACCACGGACGTGCGCGACATTTGGGCCCTGCAGCAGCGCCTGACCCGCCGCCAGGGCAAGCACCCCGAGCGCGCCATGGAGCACCCGAAATTCCGTGCGGCCTTCGACTTCCTGTTGCTGCGCAACCGGGTCGAGCGCGGCCTCGGCGAGCTGGCGAGCTGGTGGGAACGCTATGTGGCCTCCAACCCGGACGTGCGCCCGCAACTGCAACGGGAGGCGACCCGCCGCCCGGCGAGCGGCGAGCGCGCCGACTCCCGCAGCGGTGATGGCGAGAAGCGCAGCGGCAATGGCCGCAACCGCCGTCGCCCCCGTCGCCGCAAGCCGAAGTCGGCAGAGTAAGGATCCGCCGATGATCGAGGTCTTCGTCGCCATCGGCTCCAACCTCGCCGACCCTCTCGGCCAGGCTCGTCGCGCCATCGCCGCGCTGGCGACCCTGCCCGAGTCAGAGCTGCTGCAGACCTCCCACCTTTACGGCAGCCGCCCCATGGGCCCTGCGGATCAGCCGGACTACGTCAATGCCGTGGCGCGCCTTGCCACTCGCCTCAGCCCTCTGGCGCTGCTGGACGAGCTGCAGCGCATCGAGCAGGCACAGGGGCGAGTGCGCAAGGATGAGCGCTGGGGCCCCCGGACCCTGGATCTCGATCTGCTGCTGTACGGCGACGAGGTCATCCGGCATGAGCGCCTGACGGTGCCTCACTATGGCATGAAGGAGCGGGAGTTCGTCCTGCTCCCCCTTGCCGAGATAGCCCCCTCCCTGGTGCTGCCCTGCGGCACCCCGCTCACCGAACTGATTGCCCGCTGCCCGCGCAATGGACTCGCGATCCTGGCCGGTGCAGCAGGCGAGTAGAGAAGAGTAGGAACAACGTAATGAGCAAGATCACCACTACCCACCTGCAGAAGATGAAGCAGGACGGACAGAAAATCACCGCCATCACCGCCTATGACGCCACCTTCGCCAAGCTGTTCGACGACGAGGGCGCCCAGGTGCTGCTCATCGGCGACTCCCTCGGCATGGTATTGCAGGGCGGAGACGACACCCTGGCGGTCAGCATGGACGAGATGGTCTATCACACCCGCTGCGTGGTGCGCGGCACCACCAATGCCCTGGTGGTGACCGACATGCCGTTCATGAGCTACGCCACCCCGGAGCAGACCTACCAGAACGCGGCGCGCCTGATGGCGGCCGGTGCCCGCATGGTGAAGATGGAAGGGGGGGACTGGCTGTGTGACTCCATCCGCCACCTCACCCGTAACGGGGTGCCGGTGTGCGGCCATCTCGGCCTGACCCCGCAATCCGTCCACGTGTTTGGCGGCTTCAAGGTGCAGGGGCGCGACGAGTTCCACGCCCAGGAGATCTACCGCCAGGCGCTGGAGCTGCAAGCGGCTGGCATCCAGTTGCTGGTACTCGAGTGCGTGCCCGTCTCTCTGGCAGAGCGCATCACCAAGGCGCTGCGCATTCCGGTGATCGGCATCGGTGCCGGCCCTGCCACCGACGGCCAGATCCTGGTGATGCACGATGCCTTCGGCATCACCTCCGGTTATGTGCCCAAGTTCACCAAGAACTTCCTGGCCGAGACCGGTGACATGCGTGCCGCCATTCGTCTCTACGTGCAGCAGGTGAGCGAGGGAACCTTCCCCGGCCCCGAGCACTGCTTCAACTGACTTTCTGTCGTCATGAGCGCGGGGGCCTGTGCCCCCGTCTCTCACTCCCCCCTGACGACCCCCTCTTTTATTGATTCATCTGAAGGTGAACTGACGATGTTGGTTGTGAACAATCCCGCCGCGCTGCGCGAGCAGATCGGTCAATGGCATCGCGAAGGCCGCGCCATCGCATTCGTGCCCACCATGGGCAATCTGCATCAGGGTCATCTCACCCTGGTCGAGGAGGCCCGCCGCCATGGCGACAAGGTGGTGGTCAGCATCTTTGTGAACCCCTTGCAGTTCGACAAGGCCGAGGATCTCGCCAACTACCCCCGCACCCTGGAGCAGGATTGCGCCGCCCTGGAGGCCGCCGGTGTGGACCTGGTCTTCACCCCGACGCCGGAGATCATGTATCCCCAGGGGCTCGCCAGCCAGACCTTCGTCGAGGTGCCCGGCATCTCCAGCCTGCTGGAAGGGGCGCTGCGTCCGGGGCATTTTCGCGGGGTCAGCACCGTGGTCACCAAGCTGTTCAATCTGGTACAGCCGAACGTGGCCTGCTTTGGCGAGAAGGATTACCAGCAGCTCGCGCTCATTCGCAAGATGGTGGCCGACATGGCCATGCCCATCGAGATCGTGGGCGTGCCGACCGTGCGGGCCGAAGACGGGCTGGCCCTCTCTTCGCGCAACGGCTATCTGACCGCTGCCGAGCGGGCCATCGCCCCCGAGCTCGCGCGCACCATGAACTGGATTGCCGGGCAGATTGAAGCGGGGAACAGTCACCTCCCCTCCCTGGTTGCCCAGGCCAGCCAACGCCTCGACAACGCGGGATTCAGGACGGATGCCATCGACATCGTCGATGCCGACACCCTGGAATCCGCCAGCGCCGAGAGCCAGCGCCTGGTGATCCTGATGGCCGCCTATCTGGGCAAGGCCCGCCTCATCGACAACCGGGTCGTCGCCCTGCGGGGTTGAGACACGGCAAGGAGACCACGATGTCCAAGAAGGTTTACTGCATCGCCCAGTTCCAGCCCAAGCCGGGCCAGGAGCAGGCCCTGTTCCGCGTCCTGCAAGGGCTCGAACCCGACACCCTGCGTGAAGATGGCTGCCTGCAGTACATCGTCACCCGCCATATCCAGAGCCCCTTTGCCGAGGGGGAGAGCTTCCCCATCGTCTTCAACGAGATCTGGCGCGACATGGCGAGCTTCGAGGCCCACTGCCAGCGCGCCGGTATCAAGGCCTTCTTCGAGCGCTACTGCCTCGCAGATGATGGCCTCGCGGCCAAGTGGAACGTCTGCGTCTACAGCGACGAGCCCGCGGACTACGATGCCCCGGCCCTCTGAGACCGACATGTGCAAATAAAAAGGCGCCCGAGGGCGCCTTTTTGCTGGCAGGTGCGCGCCTCAGTGGCGCAGACCGGTGCCGCGGGAGATGAGCCACCAGGCCATCCCGTAGAGCACCAGGATGAAGCCGATGATGATGAGATAGGCGGTGCCGAGGGGCACGTCGGAGATCCCGAGGAAGCCGTAGCGGAACGCGTTCACCATGTAGATGATGGGGTTCACCTGGGAAACCCCCTGCCAGAACGGCGGCAGCAGGGTGATGGAGTAGAAGACGCCCCCCAGATAGGTCAGGGGAGTCAGGATGAAGGTCGGGATGATGCTGATGTCATCGAACGACTTCGCGAACACCGCGTTGATGAGCCCCCCCAGGGAGAAGAGGATGGAGGTGAGCAGCACGGTCACGCAGACGCTGAACAGGTGATGGATCTGCAGCGGCACGAAGAACAGCGACACCAGGGTGACGATGAGGCCGACACAGAGGCCGCGCGCCACGCCACCGCCCACATACCCCGCGATGATGATGTAGTTGGGCACCGGCGCCACCAGCAGCTCCTCCACGTTGCGCTGGAACTTGGCGCTGTAGAAGGAGGAGGCGACGTTGGAGTAGGAGTTGGTGATGACCGACATCATGATGAGGCCGGGCACGATGAACTCCATGTAGCTGAAGCCACCCATGTCACCGATGCGCGAGCCGATGAGGTTGCCGAAGATGACGAAGTAGAGGCTCATGGTGATGGCGGGCGGCACCAGGGTCTGGATCCAGATCCGGGTGAAGCGGCTCACTTCCTTGGCCAGAATGCTCTTGAAGGCGATGTAATAGGTCATGGGGTTCATGCTTTGCGACCCTCCTCTACCAGATTGACGAACAGCTCTTCCAGCCGGTTCGCCTTGTTGCGCATGCTGAGCACCTTCACCCCCTGGGCGGAGAGCTGCTCGAACAGGCTGTTGAGGGACTGGCTCTTCTCCAGCTCCACTTCCAGGGTGTTCTCATCCTGCATCCGGCCGTTGAACTCGGGCAGGGCCGGTACGGTGGAACCCGGCACCAGATCCAGCAGGAAGGTCTCGCGACCCAGCTTGCCGAGCAGGCTCTTCATGCTGGTGTTCTCGATGAGGCGCCCCTTGTCGATGATGCCGATGTTGCGGCACAGCATCTCAGCCTCTTCCAGGTAGTGGGTGGTCAGGATGATGGTCACCCCCTGCTCGTTGAGATCCTTGAGGAAACTCCACATTGAACGGCGGATCTCGATGTCCACCCCGGCGGTCGGCTCATCCAGGATCAGCAGCTTGGGCTCATGCATCAGGGCGCGGGCAATCATCAACCGGCGCTTCATGCCACCGGAGAGAGTGCGGGCCGCCATGTCGCGCTTGTCCCACAGATCGAGCTGGCGCAGGTACTTCTCGGCGCGCACCTTGGCCTCGGCCCGCGGCACTCCATAGAAACCGGCCTGGTGAGTCACTATCTGGCTCACCTTCTCGAACTGGCTGAAGTTGAACTCCTGGGGCACCAGGCCGAGCTGGGACTTGGCCAGCTCCAGATCGGTATCGATGTCATGACCGAATACCTTCACCTTGCCGGCACTCTTGTTGACCAGTGAGCTGATCACGCCGATGGTGGTGGATTTGCCCGCCCCGTTGGGACCGAGCAGGGCGAAGAAATCCCCCTGTTTGACGGTGAGATCGATGCCCTTGAGGGCTTCGACGCCCCCCTGATAGGTCTTCTTCAGACCGCTGATTTCCAATGCGTTCATTGCAACCCCTGTGATGGATGAGCCCATCTCGAGACAGAAAAGGCGGCTGTGACGCCGCCTGAAGACAGTCGATGGCGGGCCGGCCAGCCTGCCTTGCTACTTCGGACCCGGCTTACTCTTGCGGTACCACCTTGCCGATGAAAGGCAGGTTACGGTACTTCTGGGCGTAGTCAATGCCACAGCCCACCACGAACTCGTCCGGGATGGAGAAGCCAAGCCAGTCCACCGGCACCTGAACCTCGCGGCGGGACGGTTTGTCCAGCAGGGTGCAGATGGCCAGGGATTTCGGCTCGCGCAGAGAGAGGATCTCGCGCACCTTGTTGAGGGTGTAACCGGTGTCGATGATGTCCTCGACGATCACCACGTCCTTGCCTTTGATGTCGTCATCCAGATCCTTGAGGATGCGCACGTCACGGGTGCTGTGCATGCCGGAGCCATAGCTGGAGGCAGTCATAAAGTCCAGGGTGATGGGCAACTGGCACTGACGGCAGAGATCCGCCAGGAAGACGCAGGAGCCGCGCAGCAGGCCGATCATGACCACTTCCTCGGAGCCCTGGTAACGGGCGGTAATCTCTTCACCCAGCGTGGCGATCCGGGCTGCAACCTCGGCCTCGGGGATCATCACCTCGACAATGTGTTTCATCACATACTCCAATAATGACCAAAGGGTTATTGGCCGTTCATTAACGTCAAAACCGAGGATTCTACCACTCCAACCAGTGGGCGTCAGGCATACGTGATGCTTTTATCGGCTTATTTTAATTGATAGAGTTAGCAAGCCTTCGGGCATTATCGGTGACAATACTATAAACACCATAATCAATAACTATTAGATGAAAAAACTATGGAACCACGCGCAGAAATAAGACGTCGAACCCGGCTTTCGCCGGAGGCTCGCCGTGATCAATTGATGGAGTGTGCCGTCGAGGTATTTTCCCGTCGCGGCATCGGCCGTGCGGGGCATGCCGAGATAGCCGAACAGGCAAAGGTCTCGGTTGCGACCGTTTTTAACTATTTCAATACTCGTGAAGATCTGGTCGACGAAGTGCTGACAGAAATCGAAGCCTTCGTACAGCAGATCCTCGAACAGGCCTACAACGGTCAGGGCTCCGCCAGGGAGAGCATTCACCGCCACGTGAAGCTGTTCGTTGACGCCGCCTATGACAAGCCCGATCACGCCAGCATCTGGCTGGAGTGGAGCTCCTCGGTGCGGGAAGAAGTGTGGCCTCGCTACACCAGGCTGCTGGACAAGGCGCTGGAGCGCATTGCCCCCCACCTGCAACGGGCCATCGACAACGGCGAGATCCAGAGCGTGCTGTCGGCGCAGGATCTGGCCCGCTCCCTGACCGGTTTTGGCTATGTGATGATGCAGATGATCAATCAGCCACAGCGTCCGAGCCGGGAAGAGGTGACGGATTTCCTGTTCAAGTACGTGACTGCCCCCATCCAGGCCAGCTGACTCGCGCAGATGTTGACAAAGCGGCGCCGGGCTTTACAGCCCGGCGCCGCTTTTTTGTCCGCTCCCCACCGTATCAGTGGTTGGCATAACCCCAGCGACTGGTCAATTCATGCTCGACACCCAGGTGGTCGAGGATGCGGGCGACCATGAAGTCCACCAGATCCTCGATGCTTTTGGGTTCATGGTAGAACCCTGGCGCCGCCGGCATGATGGTCACGCCAAGACGGGCAAGCTTGAGCATGTTCTCCAGATGGATCGCCGAGAAGGGGCTCTCCCGGGGCACCAGAATCAGCTGGCCTCGCTCCTTGATCACCACGTCCGCCGCCCGCTCCAGCAGGTTGTCCGAGGTGCCGTTGGCGATCGCCGAGACGGTGCCCATGGAGCAGGGGCAGACCACCATCTGTTTGGGGGCCGCCGAGCCGGAAGCCACCGGCGAGAACCACTCCTCCTTGCCGCAGGCGACGATCTGACCCTCTTTGGCACCATATTGGCGACAGAGGTACGCCGACAGCTCCCTGGGGGAGCCCGGCCAATCCTGCTGTTGCTCGGTCTTGAGCACAACCCTGGCCGCCGAGGAGGCGAGCAGGAAGACCCGATAGTCTGCCTGCACCAGGCATTCCAGCAGGCGCAGGGCATAGGGAGCGCCGGAGGCGCCGGTCAGCGCCAGGGTGATGGCCTTGTTCATGATGCGCTCTGCAGCTCCTTGAGGCGGGCGATCAGCTTGTCGTGAATGCCGCCGAAGCCGCCGTTGCTCATGATCAGAATATGATCCCCTGGGCGGCTCTCGGCCACCAGGGCGCCAATCAGGGCATCAAGGGCCTCGAATACCCGGGCAGGCCGGGTCATGTGGGCCGTCACCTCCCCCAGATCCCAGCCGATGTTGGGGGGCTGGAAGAAGAACACCTCGTCGGCGCCGTCGAAGCAACCGGCCAGTTCCTCCTTGTGAACCCCGAGCTTCATGGTGTTGGAGCGGGGCTCCAGCACCGCCATGATGCGGGCCTTGCCCACCTTGGCGCGCAGGCCGCCCAGGGTGGTCTCGATGGCGGTGGGGTGGTGGGCGAAGTCGTCATAGACGCTGATGCCGGCCACTTCCCCTTTCAGCTCCATGCGCCGCTTGGGGGACTTGAACTGGCAGAGGGCGTTGATCCCGTGCTCCACCATGACACCGGCATGACGGGCGGCGGCGATGGCCATCAGACCGTTGTTGACGTTGTGCTCGCCGATGCACTCCCAGTGCACCTCCCCCTGTTTCACGCCATCCAGCCACACCTCGAAGGCGGAGCCGTCATCGGCCAGCTTGACCGCCTTCCACTTGGCGTCGTCCTGGCCCACCAGCTCCACCTCGCTCCAGCAGCCCATCTCGCGCACGGCGGTAAGGTTGTCATCACCTTTGGGGAAGAGCACCCGGCCGTTGCTCGGCACGGTGCGCATCAGGTGGTGGAACTGGCGCTGGATGGCGGCGAGATCCGGGAAGATGTCCGCGTGGTCGAACTCCAGGTTGTTCATCACCAGGGTGCGCGGGTGGTAGTGGACAAACTTGGATCGCTTGTCGAAGAAGGCGCAGTCATATTCGTCCGCTTCAATCACAAAGAAGGGAACCGAGCCGAGACGGGCGGAAACCGGGAAGTTGCCCGGCACGCCGCCGATGAGGAAACCGGGTTCCAGCTTGGCATACTCCAGCACCCAGGCCAGCATGCTGGCGGTGGTGGTCTTGCCATGGGTGCCCGCGACGGCCAGCACCCAGCGATCTTTCAGCACGTGCTCCAGCAGCCACTGGGGGCCGGAGATATAGGGCAGATTGCGGTCCAGCACATATTCCACACAGGGGTTGCCACGGCTCATGGCATTGCCGATCACCACCAGATCCGGCGCAGGATCGAGCTGGGAGGGGTCGTAGCCTTCGGTCAGTTCGATGCCCTGTTGCTCGAGCTGGGTGCTCATGGGGGGATAGACGTTGGCGTCGGAGCCGGTCACCCGATAGCCAAGCTGTTTTGCCAACACCGCCAGACCACCCATGAAGGTGCCGCAGATCCCGAGAATGTGAATGTGCATACCGCTGCCTTTTCCAGTAAAGGGAGTGCGCATTCTAGGGTCTGTTGACCCGGTGGCACAAGCCGCGCCCATGGGGAGCGAAGGCATCGGCGCCCGCAGACGACAGAAATCGGGCAAGCGCGGGGAAAAGCCACCCTCCGCCACGCCACCCGGCCCTTGAAATATGGTCATTTGACGGGACATCGCTATAATGTCGGCCTGCAAACTTGACTCCAACACTCAAAGGAAACGTCATGAGCCTGAACCTGGTACCGGCCGGCAAGAGCCTGCCTGACGACATCTACGTCATCATCGAAATCCCGCAGAACGCCGACCCGATCAAATACGAAGTCGACAAGGACAGCGGCGCCATCTTCGTTGACCGTTTCATGTCCACCCCGATGTTCTACCCGTGCAACTACGGTTATGTGAACGCCACCCTGTCCCTGGACGGGGATCCGGTCGACGTGCTGGTTCCGACTCCCTACCCGCTGCTGGCCGGCTCCGTCATCCGTTGCCGCCCGGTCGGCGTGCTGAAGATGACCGACGAATCAGGCGAAGACGCCAAGATCGTGGCCGTTCCCCACTCCAAGCTGACCAAGCAGTACGATCACATCCAGGATGTGAACGATCTGCCCGAGTTGCTGAAAGCCCAGATCCAGCACTTCTTCGAGCGCTACAAAGAGCTGGAAGCGGGCAAGTGGGTCAAGGTGGAAGGTTGGGGCGACAAGGCCGCTGCCGAAGCCGAGATCAAGACCTCTGCCGAGCGTTACGCTGCAAAATAAGCGTATCCCTCGCAAAAAAAGGCGCCTTATGGCGCCTTTTTTATTGGTCGTTGCGGGGACGCTCCGGGGGGATCCCCCTGGATATAGAGGTCTCGCCCGTTTTGCCGATAGGGGCGGTAATAGTCATCACCACAGCGATATTCCTGACCGGCACCTCCCACCAGATCGCAGTTGACCGGCAGCACCTCCAGCCACTTGATGGCCTGCTGGAAGCGCAGCCACTCCTGCCATTCATGCTCCCGGGCCAGCTGATCCCGCAGGGCGAAGGTATCCGCGCTGGACAATCCCTGATTGACGATGACCTGCCCCGCCAGCGCTGGCGTGGCCACCAATATCAGCAGAAACCGTGAAACAAGCTTCATGATGATTTCCCCCATGACTTATTTCCTGAATTAAATTTAAAGTCAGATCAGATAATTACCAATATATCTGTCACCAGACCAATCCAAATGCCGGTCACTCACCTAGTTGTTTATTATCAACCCAGGCGGAGGCGCACCATGAAACTGGCACAAGGCTTTCTGTGCAGTCTGCTCTTCGGCACCATGGCGCAGGCCAACGAGATCAACCTGAGCTGGCAGTGGCAATCTGCGGATGGTCAGCAAAAGCACCTGCAATTGACGGCGGATGAGCGCACCTTTTCAGCCAGCCGTCACGAGATGACACAGCTCGACACCGCCCTCAACTTCCCGCTGGAAACACTCTACTCCTACATCAGTCCGCGCCTCTACAACAGCATCAACCAGATCAACCAGCACAGCCCGGAGACGGCCACCAAGTTCCGCAACCTGGAACAGGCCTTTACCCTGCACGACAGCAGCCTCGAATCCGCCCAGTTCTGGCAGGCCTACCGGCAATATCAGGAGGACGCCTTCTACGAGATGCGGGTCCAGCCCTGCGTGCACCCGGCCAATCAGAAGCTGCCCTGCGTGCGCCCCAACTACTCCCAGCTGTTCTATCAGTTCAAGGGAGACCTCAAACCCCTGGCACAGCAGTTTTCGGCCAAGGATCTCGCCACCAGCGTCACCCTGCTGCAGGAGTGGCTGAGCGGCATCCCCACCCCGCCCGAGCAGATGGACCACTTCGCTCCGCCCTTGCAGGCCCTGCAGGACAACAAGGCCGACAGCGACGAGAAGGCGCTGCTCATGGCCAGTCTGCTGGCGGAGCTGGCGCCCCAGTACAGCCTCAGCATCATCTATCCGAACATCAGCATCGGCAGCGTCTCGCCGGCCTGGCTCGCCATCACGGCCGACAGCGGCCTTGAGGGGGACACCCTGGTGATCGGCAATCAGCGCCACGTGCTGCTCACCGGTTCTCCCCTGCTGGCCCAGCAGATGACCATGGCCCAGATTCCCTTGATCAGTGAACCGCTCTACTAGCCTCTTCTGACCATCACTTGCTTTTGATGGATGACATGCCATCCTTGCCGCCGTCATTGGGGGGATGGCGACCATGTTGACAAGATCACCGTCGCACCCTGCATTATTTAACACTTTTTAAACAGATCCGATCAGTTTAGGATGTTCAGGGTCCCATTCCCTCGACCCAAAAATCGTTATAACATCACAAAGGAGTGTCATCCGGATGAAACATCTCGTGCTTACTCTGGCGCTGCTGCCAACCCTGGTCATGGCCCACAACATCAAGGAATCAACCCAGGTGCCGCTGGTCAACATCAGCGACAAGGGGGAGCTGGTGCTCAAGGAGAAGGAGATCAGCTATCAGCCCTGGCAGAGCAAGGTCCTGACCGGCAAGGTCTTCCTGATCCAGCACATCGCGGGTCGCTCCAGCGCCAAGGAGCTCAATGCCCCCATGATCGAGGCGATCAAGGCGGCCAAGCTGCCCCACGACAAGTACCAGACCGTCACCATCATCAACAGCAATGACGCCATCTGGGGCACGTCCGGTTTCGTGAAGAGCAGTGCCGAGGACAGCAAGAAAGAGTTCCCCTGGTCCGCCATGGTGCTGGATGCCAAGGGGATGGCCCGCAACGCCTGGGCGCTCACCCCGGAAAGTTCGGCCATCATACTGCTGGATAAAGAGGGCAAGGTGCTGTTTGCCAAAGATGGCCAGCTCGATGCCGCCGAGATAACCAAGGTGATGGGGCTCATCCAGTCCCATCTCTGAATCAGAGAGAAGGGCGCTGATGGCGCCCTTTCCACAAGGGTCTATGGGTCGTTCCACACTGACAATCTGGGTGTTGCTGCTGGGCTGGTTGTGGATGCAACCGGCGCTGGCACAGCACCCCCTTGAAGCAGCCCTGCCCGATCACGGTCATGCTTGCACCCTCTGCGTCCTGCATCTGGATGGCAAGCTGGCACTGACGCCGACCCCCGTTCTCCCTCCCCTCTCCTCTGGCATCGACCGGTATATCGGCACTCCCCAACCGAGGGCGGCCACCGGCACTACGGGACATCGCCGTATCCGCGCCCCGCCGCCCCTTCATTGTTTCTTTTTTTGAACCAATCTTTTCTCTATTCATTCAAAAGGATTAACGATGAAAGCAGTCACCCTGTTGCTGGCCGCTGCCGCCTTCGGCGCCCAGGCCCATCACGACGAACACGAAAGCCACAGCCACGGTGCCCATGAGCACGGTCACGGCCACCTCAACCTGGTACTCGACGGCAACCAGCTGATGATCGAGTTGCAGGCCCCTGCCGCCGATCTGGTGGGCTTCGAGCATGCCGCCAACACCGATGAGGAGAAAGCGCAGTATGCCAAGGCGGTGGCCCGCCTCCAGCAGCCCGACGCTCTCTTCCGTTTCGACCCTGCCGCCGGCTGCAAGCTGACCCAGCAAGAGCTGCAGGCCGCCAAGGAAGATCATGACCATGAGCACGAGCACGAGCACGAGCACGAGCACGAGCACGACAAGGCTGATGGCGCTCACGATGAACACCATCACGACGACGCGGGCCATGCGGACATGGGAGCCATGTACACCTACACCTGCGCTACCCCGGCCAAGCTCACCGGTCTCGAGGCCACCCTGTTCAGCCTCTACCCGAGCCTGGAGAAGCTGAGCGTGCAGGGCATACTGCCCACCGGCCAGACCGCCGCCGAACTGACTCCGTCCGCCAACAAACTGGGCTGGTAACACCATGAAACATGCCGTGGTTGAGATCCGTGATCTGGCCTTTGCCTGGCCGGGTCACGAAGCCGTCCTCGATCTGCCCGCCCTTCGCATCCACGAGGGTGAGCGCGTCTTCATCAAGGGCCCATCGGGTTGTGGCAAGTCCACCCTGCTCGGGTTGCTGGCCGGTATCCAGACCGCCAACCACGGCACCCTGGAGGTGCTGGGCCAGCCCCTGGCCCGGCTTTCCAGCCGCGCTCGTGACCAGTTCCGGGCGGCCAATCTGGGGTACATCTTCCAGCAGTTCAATCTGCTGCCGTTTCTCTCGGTACAGGACAACGTCACCGCTGCCCTCACCTTTTCACCCGCCAAGCGGGCCCGCCTGACAGGGAGCCCCGAGCAGGAGGCGCGCCGCCTGCTGGCAGAACTGCAACTGCCGGATGAGGCACTCCATCGCCCCGTCCACGCCCTCAGCATCGGCCAGCAGCAGCGGGTTGCCGCCGCCCGCGCCCTCATAGGCTCCCCTCCTCTGGTGATCGCCGACGAGCCCACCTCGGCCCTGGACACCGACAACCGGGCCGCCTTCATCCGGCTGCTGTTCGAGGAGTGCGACAAGCAGGGGTCTACCCTGGTCTTCGTCAGTCACGATCCCTATCTGGAACCCCTCTTCCCCCGGGTGGAGAACCTGCAACAGCTCAACCGGAGGGCGGCATGACCACACGCCATCATCTCGCAGCCCGTCCGGCCATCTCCCCTTCACTGCGGAGGCTCTCATGCTGAAACTCGCCCTGCAAAGTCTCTGGGCCCGTCGCCTCACCGCCGGGCTCACCCTGCTGGCCGTCGCCATCAGCGTCACCCTGCTGCTCGGGGTGGAGCGGGTGCGCAGTCAGGCACGGGACAGCTTCGCCAACACCGTCTCCGGCACCGATCTCATCGTCGGCGCCCGCTCCGGCCAGGTGAACCTGCTGCTCTATTCGGTGTTTCGCATCGGCAACCCCACCAACAACGTGGGCTGGGACTCCTACCAGGCCATCAAGGCCAGGCCCGGTATCGCCTGGACCATCCCCCTCTCCCTTGGCGACTCCCACAAGGGGTTTCGCGTGCTCGGCACCAACGGGGACTACTTCACCCACCTGAAGTACGGCCAGCAGCAGGCGCTCGTCCTGCGCGAAGGTCGCCCCTTCGAAACACCGTTTGAAGCGGTGCTGGGTGCCCAGGTGGCCGAAAAGCTCGGCTATCACCTGGATCAATCCATCGTCATCGCCCATGGCGCCGGCAACACCTCGTTCAGCCAGCACGACAACATGCCGTTCAAGGTGGTGGGGATCCTGGCCCCCACCGGCACCCCCATCGATCGCACCATTCATGTGCCGCTGGCGGGCATAGAGGCGATCCATCTGGGCTGGGACACCGGTCGTCACAGCAAGAACGTGACCCCGGAACAGGCGATGGCGCTGGATCTCACCCCCAAGACCATCACCGCCTTCATGGTGGGGCTGAGCAACCGGATCCTGGCGTTCCAGTTGCAGCGCAGCGTCAACACCTATCCCAGGGAGCCCCTGATGGCCATCCTGCCGGGGGCCGCCCTGCAGGAGCTCTGGGGGCTGATGAGCGTGGCGGAGACCGCCCTGTCGGTGATCGCGGGCTTCGTGGTGGTGGCGGGCCTCATCGGCATGCTGACCACCCTGCTCGCCGGCCTCAACGAGCGGCGCCGCGAGCTCGCCATTCTGCGCTCGCTGGGGGCGGGCCCTGCCCACCTCTTCCTGCTGCTGGCGCTGGAGGCGATGGCGCTCACCACGGCGGGCATCGCCCTCGGGGTGGCCGCGCTCTATCTCGGTCAGGGGCTTGCTAGCCCCTGGCTGCTCAGCCACTATGGCCTGCAAATGAGCCTGGGTCTGCCGAGCGCCTATGAGTGGCAACTGCTGGGCCTGGTCTGGCTGGCGGGCATGGTGATCGGGCTGCTGCCTGCCGCCCGCGCTTACCGCTACAGCCTGAGCGACGGCATGAGCATTCGCGTCTGACCCGACGCATCCGACCAAGAGAGAAGAACAGATGATGAAGTGGAAAATAGTGGCGCTGCTGGCCAGCCTGCTGGTGCTGCCTGCCATGGCCGCAGATTACAAGACCATCGACTGGGATATCCTCATCCCGGAGGGGGAAAAACTGCTGCCACCGCCCCAGGTCAGCCATGATGGCGACTTCTCCTCGGTGCCGCAACCGGTGGGGGGCGTCAACAAGAAGCTGGACAATCAGGAGGTGCGGATCCCCGGGTTCGTGGTGCCCCTGGAAGGGGATGCCAAGACCGTCACCGCCTTCCTGCTGGTCCCCTACTTTGGCGCCTGCATTCACGTGCCGCCCCCGCCCACCAACCAGGTGATCTACGTGAGCTACCCCAAGGGGGCGCCGGTGGATGACCTCTGGGACGCCATCTGGGTCAAGGGCAAGATGCACACCGTCAGCTCCAGCCACGAGATGGCCACCGCCTCCTACTCCATGGACGCGGTCGAGGTCAGCGTCTACGAAGAGTGAGCCCCTGATGGCCTCCCCCGGGAGGCCATTTTTTTATCCCGTGACGACCCCGGCAAAGGGATTGTTCATGGATCTGGTTGGAGTAACATTCACTACCAGACCTTGCCATCACGGAGCCAGCATGGCTGACCTGCCCCCCAAGAAAGAGAGTTCCATCCTGAGCAGCCAGGAGCAGACCCTGCGCCTGGCCCGCAGCCGCGGCATCGATGGCATGCTCACCCGCAACAGCGACAGCACCTTTGAGCAGCGCGCCACCTTTCGCCAGCTGGCGGAGCAGGCCACCCGCCAGCGCAATCTGGAATCCATCATGGTGATGGCCGCGCGCCACTGCGAAGAGACTGCCGCCGGCGGCGAGATAGACAGCGACTGGCTCACCCGCTTCCTGCAACTGGCCGAAGACATCAGCATGACCCCCATGCAGCAGTTGTGGGGCCGCATCTTCGCCCTGGAAGTGGCGACCCCGGGCCGCTTCTCCATCCGGGCCCTCAATACCCTCAAGGAGATGACCCAGCGCGAAGCCCAGCTGTTCCAGCGCATCTGCGCCCTCTCCTGTCACTACGAGGGCAGCGACGAGCAGCGCCTGCTGCTGGGCATGCACAAGGGGGCCAGCCTGCTCAGTCGCGCCAAGGTCACCCGGATGGGGCTCGGCAAATACCGGGTGCCCTACAGCGCCCTGCTGCTGCTGTGCGATCTCGGGCTGCTGCACCGTGGCGAGCTCGAATCCGGTCCCCTGCCCGCCGACGGGGTCGAGCTGGCCTTTGGCAACCAGCGCTGGCGTCTGCGCCAACGCCAGAGCAACCTCACCCTGCTCTATTACCGGCTCACCCCCATCGGCAACGAGCTTGCCCTGCTGCTGGACGAGCCCCCCCTGGAGGAGTACCTGCAGGATCTGAAGACCCTGCTCTCCACCCACCTGCAGATAGAGACCCAGATGCCGGCCCCGGTCAGCGAGCCGGATCTGCCCGCCTGAGGCTGGCGGAGGCCCCGGCCCCGCCTTGCCAAATTGCGAAACCCGCCCTGCCATTGCCAAAACGGCTCCCAAAAAGCGAATCCTGACGGCAGAGGCGGACGCGAGCCCGGGCCATGTTCCCCCCACTACGGGTTTTGAGCGCAAAAGAGACATATAGAGCGCAATTTAAGCGGTTTTGGGCACTCTGGTGTACGAATTGCAACCAGACTCTCTTTCCTCTGTCAGGCAGGAAGTACCATGAGAGTCAATCAACCCGTTACCCAGCGTGAGCGCCTCTACCCGTCGCACCAGAACCTGATTTCCACCACGGATCTGGAGAGCCGCATCACCTATGCCAACGACGAGTTCTGCCAGATAGCCGGCTTCACCCTGGAGGAGCTGCAAGGGGCACCCCACAACCTGGTCCGCCACCCCGACATGCCGCCCCAGGCGTTTGCCGACATGTGGCGCCATCTGCGGGAAGGCAAAAGCTGGATGGGCCCGGTCAAGAACCGCTGCAAGAACGGGGATCACTACTGGGTCAACGCCTTCGTCACCCCCATTCAGGACGCAAGCGGCAAGGTGGTGGAGTACCAGTCGGTGCGCACGGCGCCGGACGACGCGATCAAGCAGCGTGCGGAGCAGGTCTATGAAGAGATGCGCCGCGGCAAGACCCCCCGGGCCCTGCGCCTGCCCCCCTGCTGCCACACCCTGGGGATCCACCTCTGCCTGATGGCGTTGCTGGCCAGTCTGGTCACCCTCGGCTATCAGCACGGCCCGGGCTGGCCTCTGCTCATCGGCGCCCTGCCCCTGGTGGTTGCGCTCGTCATCTGCCAGACCCTCTCCCGGCGCCTCGCCCGGCTGGAGACCCTGGCCCGCCACCGTTTCGACAACCCCTTGATGCAACTGCTGTATACCGGCCGGGTCGATCGTCTGGCTGCCGTCGAGCTCGCCATGAAGATGAACCAGGCCGAGTTCAATGCGGTGCTGGCCCGCACCCAGCAGACCTGCCAGCAGATCGTGCAGGCGGCGCAGACGGATCTGAACAATGCCGAGTCCATCACCGGCAACCTGCAGCAACAGCAGGCCCAGACCAACCAGGTCGCGACCGCCATCACCGAGATGACGGCGTCCATTCGCGAGGTCTCCCACAGCTCGAGCGCCTCCTCGGACAGCCTGGACAACACCGCCGTGCTGTTTCGGGAGGGCAATCGCAGCGTGCTCGATACCGTGGCGGCGGTGGAAGGGGTTCACGGCGAGCTGCTCACCTCCCGCGCCGTGATAGAGGCGCTGGCCAGCCAGTGCCGCGCCATCGACGGCATCCTGGACGTCATCAACAACATCGCCAACCAGACCAACCTGCTGGCCCTCAATGCGGCCATTGAGGCGGCCCGGGCGGGCGAGTCCGGTCGCGGCTTCTCGGTGGTGGCGGACGAAATCCGCACCCTGGCCATCAAGACCCAATCCTCCACCGGCGAGATCCAGCAGATGATAAGCCTCTTGCAGGCCAGCGCCGACGATGCCCAGCAGGCCATGGCGCAAGGGGAGCAGCTCTCCGCCAGTTGCCGCCTCAAGGCCGCCGCCACCGGCGATATCCTGCAACAGATAAGCGAACGCCTGTTGCAGGTGACCGCAGGCAGCAACCAGATAGCCCAGGCGGTGCAGGAGCAGTCCCTGGTCACCCAGGACATCCACCACAGCGTGCTGGACATCAAGCGTCTGGCCGACGACTCCAGCCAGGGCAGCCGCCACGCCGTGCAGGGCATCATTGCCCTCGTGAAGCAGCTCGGGGATCTGGAGCGGCTGGTACGCCAGTTCCAGCAGCATCCCGCCACCCGACCAACCAGCACCGCCCTGACCAGCAGCCAACCCCTGCTGGCCCGCTAAGCCTTCACGGAGGAAAGCAAATCCCATATCAAGACCGTGCGCTAACAATAAAAACGGGCCCCTGCCGTCACCGGCAGCGGGCCCCTCTTTTGGGTGGAGCATAGGAGTCTGAGCGGGTTTCAAATTCGAGTCCTCGACTGAACTCGCGGCTCTTTCGCCCCCTCCCAACCACCTGCTCGCCCTTGCCACGCCGACCCTCTCGGCTGCACCGCATGACCCTCGGCAGGGCAATGACCTCGCTCACTCCCCCATCCATACACCGTGAATATTGGGCGTTGGGCCTTGAGCGTTGAGCGTTGAGCGTTGAGCGTTGAGCGTTGAGCGTTGCGCCTTGAGATCCCTCTTATCCAACCTGACGCAGGCCCCGCTGGCCCCCCAATTTATTGATCTTGCCCGAGAAATCGCCCGATCCCTCTTCCCTAACCAGCTCCGTTCGGTAACATGGCAATCGGGATCACCTCTTGTCGGAGTCAGCCATGAACCAGACCGGAGCCACAGGAAAAGCGCAGCAGGCTGGAGGCTGAAATTCAGGGGCGGTAGCCTTGCCTGAATGTTCGGAAAATCACGACCAAAGAGGTAAAGGTTTGAAAAGAAAACCAATAATAAAACTTTCTCATATTCAAGAAGTTATCAAGTTATTTGATTCCATAAGCCAAGACGCGAACTTACCTGATACATATTACGAGATGTCTCGCTACATAAGCTCAACTGAATATGATGAAATGAATTTGTATGAACTTTCTTTTGAACCTTATTTATCTATAGCTAAACAATGTGACATGAGTTTTTTCGCCCTGTATCGGAGCAAACAACGAATATATCTTATTCATTGTAACGATGCCGGTCACCCCCCACCTCGATGGGAAGCCCATCCTATCAAATTATCTCAACTTAAGGATATTGAGTTGATGATGTTTTTAATGCGAGATCACGCCTATCAGCTAGTGCTCAGAAATAAGCAAGGTTTAGCCTATGGAATTTAAATCATTCAACATTCCCAAATAGATAAACTGATAAAATTGATAGCATGTGATTGCCACATTTTTCTTAGTATCAATCATTAAAAACCACAACCATCATATTCAATATGAAAGTTCTATTACTATTTTTTGGTTTTCTCTTTTTGACAAGTTCGGTGAACCCTCAGGAGATCATGACTCGCACAGTTAGCAGGGATGATGGTTCGTTTATTTCCTATTATCTTGTCCAACATGTCCATGACACAGATACACTGCTGTTGATCCTGCAAGGCTCTGATTGCAATAGCGTGCTTAACATAGACTCCATACTCACCGAGTATAAAAATGTCTGGCCAGAAGCTGATGTGTTGCTAATCGAAAAGTACGGCATCAATCGTAAATTAAAATACAGTGAAGATGCCGAACGCAAGGATTGCCCTGCCCAGTACCTTGAAAAGGACAATCCTGCGCAGCGGGTCGCGGATATCAAGGCTGTGCTCGATATCGTTCGAAAAGACGGGCAATACAAAAAGTTCATCCTCTTGGGCGGCAGTGAAGGAGCCGTTATCGCCAACCTCGTAACCACAGAAGTCGACTATATCGATGCCACCATCGCCTTTAATGGCGGTGGCCGCTGGTTTATCGATGACGTTTCACACAGCATCGAGGTAAAGCATAAAAATCCCGAAGCGGCGAGAAAAGAGATCGACGGTTTTAAAGGGTTTGCCGAGCATGTTCTTCACAGCAAATCCTTTGAGCTTGAGGTGAGCGGACATGGTTATCATTGGTGGCAGCAGATGCTCTCCATCGATCAGCTGGATACCCTTAAAAAAGTAAATTCTCCTTTGCTAATCGTGCAGGGGGGAATGGATACTTCGGTATCACCTCAGAAAACAGATGAATTGATGCAGCGCCTTAAAGACCTAGGAAAAAACAATATTGAATATCGGCGTTACGAAGAACTCGATCATGGATTGAAAAACAGTGACGGGAAAAGTCAGCGCAAAGAGGTCGTCAGCGATATAAATATGTGGTTAAGGTCGAAACTAGGCAATCCAGCCAATAAATCCAGCGGCAACTTATTGAAGCGGGCTGAGCAGGCTGAATACTGAAACTCTGGGCGGTAACCATGCTGACGTTCACCATAGCTAATATCTTCGCTGTTTTTCTAAACAGTGGTAATTGTTACGCAAATGAAGGAGGTCAAACGAACCTGCTCTACGTCAAAGATAGTTCAAAATATTATATCTCATATCCATATCACTGCGGAATTAAATTAAATAGAAAGCACCAAGGAGAATATTATGAGAATTTTTGATAAGTTATTTTGTAAAAAAAACAATAAAGTTATACTAGGTGAGCTAGAAATATCAGATATGCCCAAAGAGCTAAATCATTTAGTTAGTCGTTTGGGGTTAATAAAACCCAATATGTGCTTTATGAATTCATTCTTAACGGTGATGCAAACCCTGACTAAAGATGAATTTTATATCCACTATGTTTTGGTTGAGATCACAACTCATACTGGTTACAAGTTCGAACATGCTGTTATTAAATGGAATGGGCGATATTACGATCCTACGCTGGAGCCCCAAAAACTTCATAAGCAAACAAAATACAGATTACAAAAAGAGTTTTCACCAGAAGAAATAGTGTCGATGATGACCGAAAAATTCGGTTTAGATCACATAAAGCTTATGATCAATGGAGAAGCTCCATTTTGGCCTTTAAAAATCAATGAACACGGTGAGTATGACTTCATTGATGCCTGACAATCGCTTCAATAAAAGACGCAAAAGTCTTGGCTTGCGTCACTTTATTCCTTAAGTTTAGTCAAAATTTTATACGCCCATTAAGCTGGCGTTATACATAAAGCTAACAATGGAGTGTAAAAATGTCTAAATGCAACTGGCCGCTTGGAAACGGCCAACATATTCAGTTCGATGTCTTTGGTCAAAATCAAGGCTGGAATTCCGTCTCAGGCCTGTACATATTCAGCTACCAATTGGAAAATGGAAACTGGAGGGCTTTGTATGTAGGCCAAACTGACGATTTCTCTTCCCGCCTTCCTAATCACGAGCGTTTGAATGAGGCTGTCCAACTCGGTGCAACTCATATCCATGCCGCTGTCGTTCCACTTAAGTCCAATCGTGACTCATGGGAAAGAATGCTAATTCAGCACCTACAGCCCCCAATGAACACTCAGCACCGATAGCGGTTTGTTATGTATAACAAGGTCCTCAAGGGGCAGCCCAACTACACTGGGCTCTGATCTGCGCTGCTACGCAACTTTGACCCGTTATGGTGGCGTTAGGAAAAATCAAAGTTCGAGGTAATATGCAAATATCAAGAAGAACAAAATTTTCACTTAGCCAACTCCTCGCTGTTGTAGAAAAACCAACTGTCTATGTTCTTTTCGAAAAATTTGGGCTTGAGCCACAGTTGGTTTCTTCTCCCGCTGGCATTAGTGACCAAATAACCTCATCTTCAGAGGAAGTTCTGTCTGACTTACTTATTGAGTTGATCCATACAAATAGAACACTGAGAAACCAAACCAATCCAAAATATAAGTTTGATGACCAGTACTCCATACTCAAAAAGTCCTTGTTACTTGATGGTTACAAGATAGAAGAGCAAGCAATAGAGGCTCTAGATCCAAATTTTCAGGGGCATGAACCTGTTGAAGATGCCTTATTGAAAGAGCTTAACAATTCGTTACTACAAAATACAATCGGAATAGAGCGATCAGTTAAAGCGTCTGCTGAGGATTTTGTAAAAGCACAGCCTGACTATAACGGTAGCCTTACAAATATACGTATAGCTCTTGAAACGTTAATAAGGGAAATTGCGTTTGCGCAAGGTTTTACCACATCACGCAATGGAAATACCTGGGGGCCTTCTCTAGCATATTTGAAGAGCAATGGTTTTATTGATCAACAAGAGGAACAGGCATTAGCTTCTGTTTTTACATTTATCAGTAATGGAGCCCATGTTCCGCTCGGCTTTAGCCACGAAGAGTTTGTTAGATTGGGGCGAAACCTCTGTTCTTCTATGTGCTACTTTGTGGTCAAAAAGTATAATGCCTAACAAGCGCAAGCAGTTGGAAAAATTACTCGCTGGCGTTCCCAATTTCCCGCTGTTGCGAGCGTTAGTCAAAGAAAAGTCCATCTTTTCATCCCTATGTAATATGCCTCATTAAGCCTTTAGCTACTAACAACAAGAGGAATAGTTGGCAGGCAATAAACGAGGGGGGCACTTGCCCCCTCTGATATCAACCCTCGGTATCGGCAACCAATCTCAGTCGATCAGCCCCCGCAGCCGCAGGGCGGTCAGCAGCTCATCCACCAGCGCTTCCACCGGCTTGCCGGCGTTGAGCAGATGGATCTCCGGATTTTCCGGTGCCTCGTAGGCGGAGTCGATACCGGTAAAGTTGCGAATTTCCCCCGCCCGCGCCTTCTTGTAGAGCCCCTTGGGGTCGCGCTCTTCACACACGCTAAGGGGCGCATCCACAAACACCTCGACAAACTCCCCTTCACCCACGAGATTGCGCACCAGTTGCCGCTCGGCACGGAACGGCGAGATAAAGGCGGTGAGCACGATAAGTCCCGCATCCACCATGAGTTTTGCCACTTCGCCGACCCGGCGGATATTCTCCTGGCGGGCGGCGTCATCGAAGCCGAGATCGCCGCACAGGCCGTGGCGCACATTGTCCCCATCCAGCAGGTAGGTGTGCTTGCCCGAGGCGGCCAGCGCCTGCTCCAGTGCCCCCGCCAGGGTGGACTTGCCCGCCCCGGAGAGCCCGGTAAACCAGATCACCAGCGGCTTTTGCCCCTTCTGCTCGGCCCGGCTCTGTTTGTCGACGGCATGGGCATGCCACACGATATTGCTCATCCAACACTCCTTGATTGGCGCTCACGCCTCAAAACTTAAACTGTCCGGCACCACAGGGAGCCACCTCGGACTATCAGCCGACAACGTGCTGATGCCATGGCATTGCTCACCCAACACTCCTTGATTGGCGCTCACGCCTCAATACTGACACTGTCCGTTACCGCAGGGAGCCGCCTCGCACCATGAGGCGGCAAGGTGCTGATGCCCTGAGATTGCGCATGCAACCCCCCCTGATTGGCGCTCACGCCTGGATGCCAGTGCCCTGGCACTCCCCTGTGTCATAAGCAGCCTTGATAAAAGCCGCGTTAACATAAGCAGCCCTTAACACATCCCCCCGGTATCAGACCTTAAAACGGAAACAGCAGGGGTACCATGACGATCACCCCGATGCTGTAGGCCAGGGAGACCGGCAGGGCCAGCTTGAGATAATCCGGCATCTTGTAGTTGCCCGCCGCATAGACCATCAGGTTGGTCTGGTAGCCGTAGGGCAGGATAAAGCTGGAACTCGCCCCGAACAGCACCGCCAGAATGAACGGCATGGTGGAGACATCCATGCTGAGCGCCAGCTGGAATCCCATGGGGAAGGCCAGGGCCGCCGCCGCGTTGTTGCTCATCAGCTCCGTCAGCACCAGGGTAAACAGGTAGATCCCCACGAAGGCGATAAAGGGACTGGCCCCGTTGAACTCCCCCATCAGCCAGTCGGCGATGAGCTTGGCCAGGCCGCTCTTCTCCAGCTGATCGGCGATGGCGAGCGCCCCGCCCACCACCAGCCAGATATCCAGGGGAAAGCGGCGGCGGATCTCGTCCAGGGTCAGGATGCGTGAAAACAGCAGCACCACCAGCATCACCAGCAGCCCCTTGAAGAGCGGCACCAGATCGAGCACCGACAGGGTCAGCACCCCGAGGAACCCCGCCACCACGGCGGCGCTGCGCGTGGCATCGAGCCGGGTGGAGGCCTCCAGCCCGCTCACCACCACGAACTCCCGGGAGAGGGACTTGTTGCCCGCAAACTTGGGGCCGGGCGCCAGCAGCAGGGTGTCCCCTGCGTGCAGTTCAATCTGACCCAGGCCGCCGGTGAGCTGGGTCTCGCCCCGGCGCACCGCCAGCACTACCGCATCGAAATGGGTGCGAAACTCCGCATCCTTGATGGTCTGACCCACCAGGCGCGAGCTGTGGCTGACGATCACCTCCACCAGGTGCTGGCCGTTGAGGCGGTGCTGGCCGTAGAGATCCAACCCTTTGAGCTCCTGCAACACGCCGACGCTCTCCACGTCGCCACAGAACAGCAGCATGTCCCCCTCGTGCAGCTCGTGTTCCGGCTGCACCGGGCAGATCACCTGGTTGCCCCGGATGATCTCGGCAAGATAGAGGCTTTTCAGGCTGCGCAGGCCATTCTCCTTGACGCTGCGCCCGGCCATGGGGGAGCCGGGGCCCACCTTGGCTTCGAGAAAATAGCCGGATTCCCGGCTCATCTCGGTGTCCTGCTCCGGCAGGTGGCGGGCAAACAGCAGCACGGCCACCAGCCCTGTCAATAATGTGCCAGCACCCACCATAAAGAAGTCGAACATGCCGAGCGGCTTGGCCCCCATCTTGATGAGGAAGCTGTTGACGATGAGGTTGGTGGAGGTGCCGATCAGGGTCAGCACGCCGCCAAAGGTCGCCGCGAAGCACATGGGCAACAGCAGCCGGGAGGGCGCATGGTTGGGGTTGCGCTTGACCGCCCCCAGCATGGACGCCACCACGGCGGTGTTGTTGACGAACGCCGACAGGAAGGCGGTGGAAAACCACACCTTCACCAGCACCTTGTTGAAGGAGCCGGTGCCCACCAGGTTGGCAAACCAGCTCATGACCCGGGTCTTCTCCACCGCGAGCGACACCAGCAGCAGCAACACCAGGGTCAGCAGGGCGCTGTTGGTGTAGCCCGCCACCACGGCGTTGATGTCCGCCAGGCCGCTCAGGTAGGTGATGAGCACGGCGCCCGAGAAGAGCAGCGCCGGCCGGAGTTTGCCCTGGATCAGCAGGGCGACGAGGGCAGCCAGCAGACCCAGCACCAGGGATTGTTGCCAGGTCATGGGCTTACTCCTTGCCGGAATCGTTGCTGATGGTCAGCGCCTGCCAGTGGGGGAAGTGCTTGCGCACCAGGGCGTTGAGCTCCACTTCGAACTCGCTGTATTGCCCTGCCATCACCTTGGCCGCCAGCCCTTCCACTATCATGCCCGCGCCCACGGTGACGTTGGTCAGCCGGTCGATGAGGATGAAGCTGCCGGTGTCGCGGATCTCCTTGTAGGGGTCGAACGCCACCGGGTCGGTCAGGCTGAATTCGCACAGGCCGATCTCGTTGAGCTTGAGCTCGGAGGCGGGCAGCTCGTCGAGCTTGTTGATCTCGATGCGGTGGCGGATAGCCTCCACCTGACCGCGACTCTTCTTGGTGGCCAGCTTGACGTCATAGACCCGGCCCGGTTGCAGGGACTCTTCCCCCATCCAGACGATGTGAGCCAGCACGTTCTGGGTCACCTGGGGCTTTTTCACCGCATCCACCAGCAGGTCGCCCCGGCTGATGTCGATTTCGTCCGCGAAGGTGACCGTGATGGCCTGACCCGGCAGGGCGTACTCCAGATCCCCGTCGAAGGTGACGATGCGGGTCACCGTGCTCTCTTTGCCGGACGGCAGCACAGCAAGCTTGTCGCCCACCCGCAGAATGCCGGAGGCCAGGGTGCCCGCGAAGCCGCGAAAATCGAGGTTGGGGCGGTTCACGTACTGCACCGGCAGGCGCACCGGGTGGCGCTCCAGCTCGCGCTCCACTTCGGCGGACTCCAGCAAGGAGAGCAGGGTCTCGCCCTGATACCAGGCCAGCTTGTCGCTCGGGTTGACCACGTTGTCACCGTCCAGGGCCGAGACCGGCACGATGTGGATGGTGTCGACGCTGAGCTTCTTGGCGAATTCGCGGTACTCCAAGCTGATGCGATCGAACACCTCCTGGCTGAACTCCACCAGGTCCATCTTGTTCACTGCCACCACGAACTGCTTGATGCCGAGTAGGCTTGCGATAAAGCTGTGGCGGCGGGTCTGATCCAGCACCCCCTTGCGGGCGTCGATCAGGATGATGGCCAGATCGCAGGTGGAGGCGCCGGTGGCCATGTTGCGGGTGTACTGCTCGTGGCCCGGGGTATCCGAGATGATGAATTTGCGCTTGGCGGTGGAGAAATAGCGGTAGGCCACGTCGATGGTGATGCCCTGCTCGCGCTCCGCCTGCAGGCCGTCCACCAGCAGGGCCAGATCCAGCTTCTCGCCGGTGGTGCCGAGCTTCTGGCTGTCGGACTCCAGCGCTTTGAGCTGATCTTCATAGATCTGCTGGGAGTCGTGCAGCAGGCGGCCGATGAGGGTGCTCTTGCCGTCGTCCACGCTGCCGCAGGTGAGAAAACGCAGCAGGCTCTTGTGCTGCTGGGCGTGCAGGTAGGCTTCAATGCCCTGTTCGCTGATGGCGGTCTGAATGTGGTTGTTCATGTTGCGATTCCTTAGAACATTTTTTTAGAAATAGCCCTGACGCTTCTTCTGCTCCATGGAGCCGGCCTGATCGTGGTCGATGAGCCGCCCTTGCCGCTCGCTCGAGGTGGTGATCAGCATCTCTTCGATGATCTCCGGCAGGGTGGTGGCATTGGATTCGATGGCCCCGGTCAGCGGGTAGCAGCCGAGGGTACGGAAGCGCACCAGCTCCTGCTTCACTTCGTCTTCCGGGCCGATGGGCATGCGATCGTCATCCACCATGATCTTGATGCCGCCGCGATCCACCACGGGGCGCATGGCCGCAAAGTAGAGCGGGACTATGTCGATGTTCTCGAGATAGATGTATTGCCAGATGTCCAGCTCGGTCCAGTTGGAGAGCGGGAAGACACGGATGCTCTCCCCCTTGTTGACCTGGCTGTTGTAGACGCGCCACAGCTCCGGGCGCTGGTTCTTCGGATCCCAGCGGTGGGACTTGTCGCGGAAAGAGTAGACGCGCTCCTTGGCGCGGGATTTCTCCTCGTCGCGACGGGCACCACCGAAGGCGGCGTCGAAGCCGTATTTGTTGAGCGCCTGCTTGAGCCCCTCGGTCTTCATGATGTCGGTGTGCTTGCTGCTGCCGTGCACGAAGGGGTTGATGTCCATGGCCAGACCGTCCGGGTTCTTGTGGACGATGAGATCCAGCCCGAACTTTTTGGCGGTCTCGTCCCGGAACTTGATCATCTCCTTGAACTTCCAGTTGGTGTCCACGTGGAGCATGGGGAAGGGGATCTTGCCCGGATAGAAGGCCTTGCGGGCCAGGTGCAGCATGACGGAGGAGTCCTTGCCGATGGAGTACATCATCACCGGGTTTTCAAATTCGGCGGCCACCTCGCGGATGATATGGATGCTCTCGGCTTCCAGTTGCTGCAGGTGAGTCAGTCGCTCGCGGGTGACACCTGCACGGATGCTCTGTGCATCGGATGGCTGCAGTTGGGTCAGTCTTTCACGGTCCATGTCTGGGTCCTCGGTTCATTGCTAACGCGCCTGGTCAGGGCGCGGTGTTGGTTCAGTTCGGTGCCGCCTTGGCCGCACCGTCAAATCGATTCGGGTCTCGCCTCTCAGGCCAGGCTCACCAGCTTGAGCTCGTGGCCGCTTTCTGCCTCCTGCCCTTGCCCCTGTTCGCCAAACCAGGCGAGTTGCTGGCGCAGGGCCACCACTTCACCGATGACGATAAGCGACGGGCTCACCGCCTGCTGGGCCAGTTCGGCCAGATCCGCCAAGGTGCCGGTCAGCACCCGCTGACGGGCCGTGGTGCCCCGCTCGATGATGGCGATGGGGGTGGCGGCGCGTCGGCCATGGCTCACCAGTTGCTGCTGGATATGATCGGAGCGCATCAGCCCCATGTAGATGACCAGGGTCTGGTTGGTGGCCGCAAGCTGCTGCCAGTCGGGCTCCTTGCCCTCCTTCTGGCAGTGGCCGGTGATGAAGACGGCGCTCTGGGCATGGTCGCGGTGGGTGAGCGGAATGCCCGCATAGGCGGTGGCACCGGCGGCGGCGGTGATGCCGGGCACCACGGAGAAGGGAATGCCCTCCTCTGCCAGCACTTCCAGCTCCTCGCCACCACGGCCGAACATGAAGGGATCGCCCCCTTTGAGGCGCACCACCCGGTTGCCCGCTTTGGCGTATTCCACCAGCAGGCGATTGGTCTCTTCCTGGGGCACGCTGTGGGCCCCCGCCTTCTTGCCGACCGACACCAGGGTGGCGTCGCGGCGCACCAGGTCCAGGATCTCGGGGGAGACCAGCTGGTCATAGAGCACCACTTCGGCCTGCTGGATCTGTTGCAGCGCCTTGAGGGTCAGCAGGCCAGGATCCCCCGGGCCCGCCCCCACCAGCACCACTTCCCCCACTTCGGTACGGGCCTTGTCCAGTCCCTCGTTCAGCCACTGCTCGGCACCCTGCCAATCGGCTTTCTCAATCAGACCGGCCAGGGTGTTGGAGGCAAAGGCGCGCTCCCAGAAGCGGCGGCGATCGGAGAGGGAGGCCAGCACCTGCTTGGCCCGGCTGCGCACCCGGCCGGAGAGCTCCGCCAGACCGCCAAGATGGCGGGGCAGCAGGCTCTCGAGCCGCTCGCGTAACAGGCGCACCAGCACGGGGGCCTTGCCGCCGCTGGAGACGGCCACCACGATGGGGCTGCGATCGATGATGGAGGGGAAGATAAAGCTGGAGCGCTCGGGGTCATCCACCAGGTTGACGAACAGACCGCGCTCGGTGGCGCTCTGGTAGACCAGGGCGTTGACCTCGAGATCGTCGGTCGCCGCCACCACCAGGATCTGCCCTGCCAGGTGGGCCGGATCGAAACGCGCCGCCACATGGGTGAAGCGACCGGCAAATTCATGGAACTCGGGCTCGAGCACGGGAGAGACCAGGGTGATCCGGGCACCTGCCGCCAGCAGCAGGCGCCCCTTGCGCAGGGCAACCTCGCCCCCGCCCACCAGCAGTACCGGGCGGCCTTCCAACCTGGCAAACATAGGTAAATAATCCATCAGGGCCCGCTCCTCGGCATCGCGACATCTGGGGCGACTATAGGCAGGAGCGCTTATCCCTCAAAATAATAAAAAATGCTCTTTAATGCGTTTTGGTAATTAGTAAAGCCGTGTGGCGGCAATAGAGAAGCGAATCTGCTTGTGGTGGATGGCACCAGACCCTAGGCTAGTGAAAGTGTTTCATAAGGAGCTTAATCATGAATGAGTCATTGATTGTATTGGGGATCTTCATATTCCTGGTACTCGCCACCCTGAGTGCCGGCATCAAGATAGTGCCCCAGGGTTACAACTGGACCGTGGAGCGCTTCGGCCGCTACACCCGCACCCTCTCCCCGGGCCTCAACCTGCTGATCCCCTACATCGACCGCATCGGCCACAAGATCATCATGATGGAGCAGGTGCTGGACATCCCGGCCCAGGAGGTGATCTCCCGGGACAACGCCAACGTCACCATCGACGCCATCAGCTTCGTGCAGGTGGTGGATGCCCGCAAGGCGGGCTACGAGGTCAATGATCTCACCAGTGCCATCCGCAATCTCACCATGACCAACATGCGGACCGTGCTCGGCGCCATGGAACTGGACGAAATGCTCTCCCAGCGCGACACCATCAACGAGAAGCTGCTGCGCACCATGGATGCCGCCACCGCCCCCTGGGGCATCAAGGTGACCCGGATCGAGATCAAGGATGTGCGCCCGCCCCTCGCCCTGGTGGAAGCCATGAACGCCCAGATGAAGGCCGAGCGCCAGAAGCGGGCCGAGGTGCTGGAGGCCGAAGGGGTGCGCCAGTCCAAGATCTTGAAGGCCGAGGGGGAGAAGCAGTCCCAGATCCTGAAAGCCGAGGGTGAACGTCAGGCCGCCTTCCTCGCCGCTGAAGCGCGGGAGCGGGCCGCCGAGGCGGAAGCCAAGGCGACCCACATGGTCTCCCAGGCGATCGCCGAGGGCGACATGCAGGCCATCAACTACTTCGTGGCCCAGAAATACACCGAGGCCCTGGCCCGCATCGGTGAAGGCCCCAACAGCAAGATCATCATGATGCCCCTGGAAGCGGGCAGCCTGATAGGCTCGGTGGCGGGCATGGCCGAGCTGTTCAACAAAGACGGCAAGGCGGGCAAATCATGACAGCCCTGTTCGAGGGGCTGACCCACTGGCACTGGCTGGGGCTCGGCTTCGTGCTGCTGGCCATCGAGGTGATGGGGTCGGTGGGCTTCCTGCTCTGGACCGGCATCGCCGCCCTGGAGGTGGGACTCTTGCTGCTGGTCTGGCCCTTCGGCTGGCAGGCGCAGTTGCTGCTCTTCGCCCTGCAATCCCTGCTCACCACCTGGGCCTGGTGGCGCTGGCAGCATCGCCGGGATCGCTCCGGGCTGGATGCCGCCGCTCCCATCAACGAGCGGATGCAAAGCTACATGGGCCGCGAGCTGACCCTGCTGGACGAGGTCAGCCAGGGGATGAGCCGGGTACATCTGGACGACACCGTCTGGACGGTGCGCTGCAACGCACCGCTGCCGGCCGGCAGCCGGGTCAAGGTGGTGGGGGCCGACTCCCACATCCTGCTGGTGGAACCCCTCGGCTGACCGGGCAACGCCCCGTCATGGCCATAAAAAAACGGGCCCGGCGCGAGTGCGCCGGGCCCGTTTTTCAATGAGGCGCTGGCTTAGTTGGCCTTGGCATCGCTCACGGCAGCTTCAGCCTTGGTGGCCACGTCAGCGGCAGCCTTCTCGACAGTAGCGGAAGCTTCGGAAGCAGCCTTCTCGACGGTAGCAGACGCTTCGCTAGCGGCTTTCTCGACAGTGGCAGCAACGTCTGCGGCCGGGGTCGCAGCCGGAGCGGCAGCTTCTTCTTTCTGACCACAGGCGGTCAACATCAGACCCAGGATACCGGCTACCAGTACTTTGTTCATGTGCATACCCTCAAAAAAAGATGGAGAGATGGTGCAGGGACCATCACTGTACGCCCCGGCTCCTGTCGGCACACCGGCCGCTGGAGCCCGAAGGCGCGCGAAATATATCCCCATATGCGGCCGATGAAAACGCGTATCACAATGATATTTTCTCGTTGGCATGATAAGAAACACTGCTGCAACGACAAATATTAATATAAAACACCCATTCACCACCAAATTCGCACAACAAATCGCCAATTACCTGGCGATTGCCAGTCAGCCATTGTCTTTCTGTCAGGCTCTCGGCGCTGTCGGATAACGCCGTCAGTCAGACAGCTTCTGACAAGGCAGGCGCCGCCCCTGCTGGTCGCTCTCCCGGGCCAGGTCCAGCAAGGCCATCACCGCCAGGGCCTCGTCGGCCGGCACCGGGTTCTCCCCTTCTCCCCGGATGGCGGCGCAGACGCCGCGATAGTAGGCGCCGTAGTCCCCCGCCTCGCCAGCCACGGTCTGCTGCAGGAGCTGACCGTCCCGGATCTGGCTGAGCTGGCCGGGGGCGGGATCCACGCCCCAGTCCGCCGCCGGGGGCCGCTTGCCCTCCTTGAGCTGCTCCTCCTGCACGTCCATGCCGAACTTGATGAAGGAGCCCTGACTGCCGTGCACCACGAAGCGGGGCATCACGGCCGACACCAGACAACTGCCGTGCAGAATGACCCGCATCTCGCCGTAACCCAGCACCACATGGAAGTAGTCGTCCGCCAGGGCCCCGGGGCGCTGCTTGCCCAGATCCGCCTGCAACCAGTCCGGCTGGCCGAACAGCTGGAGCGACTGATCCAGGATATGGGGGCCGAGATCGAACCAGAGACCGGAGCCCGGGCCGCCCGCCTCGCGCCAGCGCTGGCGCACCTCGGGGCGATAACGGTCGAAGTGGGATTCGAACTGGGCGACTTGCCCCAGCGCCCCCTCCGCCAGCAGACGGCGCACCGTGAGGAAATCCCCGTCCCAGCGTCGGTTGTGGAAGATGCTGAGCAGCCGCTGCTGCTTCTCCGCCAACTCGACCAGCGCCTTCGCTTCGGCCAGATCCAGGGCAAACGGCTTGTCGATCACCACGTGCTTGCCCGCCAGCAGGGCCTCGCGAGCGATGGGGGCATGGGTGTCGTTGGGGGTGGCGATCACCACCAGATCGAGGCTGTCATCGGCCAGCACCTGCTCCAGGGTGCCGACCCGGGTGCCGGGCAACGCGGCCTGTACCTTGGCGGCATCCCGGCTCACCACCCAGCGCAGGGTCAGGCCTGGGGTCGTGGCCAGGAAGGGGGCGTGAAAGGTCTGTCCTGCGAAGCCGTATCCCACCAGGGCGGCGTTGATTGTGTGGCTCATCCGGTTTTCTCCACGGGTCTGTGATCATGCGAGGCAGGCGGGTCGCCTGAAAAAGAGAAGGGGGCTCAAGGCCCCCTGAGTGTGCTCATCAGAGCACAGGATTTATTGCAAACACAAGCGCCGGCCCTGGCGGGTCATCAGCATCACCAGCGGGGGCAGCAGCAGCCACATGTGCAGGGCCAGCTGGCTCAGGGGATCCGGCATCAGCCAACCGGTGATCCCCACCAGGGCGCCGGAGCCGCTCATCTGGAACAGGCCGAGCAGGGCGGCCGCAGTCCCGGCGCAGTGGCCGAAGGGGGCCAGCGCCATGCCCGCGGCGGCGCCCAGGATCATCGCAAAGCCGATGCTGGAGAGGAACACCGGGCCCATCATGGCCAGCGGGTGCGGGATGTGCATGGCCAGGGTCAGGGTGATGGCGGAGAGCAGCAGCACCAGCAGGCCAATGCGCAGGGTCCGTCTTGGCCCTACCCGGGCGATGAAGCGCGGGGCCAGGAAGCAGGCCAGGATGTTGAGGGCCGCATTGGCGGTGAACCAGTAGCTGAAGCCACTCATGTCCAGCCCCAGGGTCACCATCAGTTGTACCGGCGCCGCCGTCACGTAGGCGAGGATCACCGCCATCGCCAGCATGCACAGCGCCGCGTTGAACAGGAAGCTCGGGGAGCGCAGCACCGGGCTGTAGCGGGACCAGCTGATGAGCGGGCCAGCACTGCTGGTCTCCTCAGGACGGGTTTCCGGCATCCGCCACAGCAGCCAGCTACCGACCACCACGGCGTAACCGGCCATAAACCAGAAGTTCGCCGACCAGCCCGCCTTGGCGGTGAGCCAGCCACCCAGCAGGGGCGCCAGTGCGGGGATGAAGCAGATGGCACCGTTCAGATAGGAGATCATCTGACCGCTCTTCTTGGGGCCATAGCTGTCACGGACCACCGAGAAGGCGGCCACAGAGGTGGCGCAGGCCCCGAAGCCTTGCAGCACTCGCGCCAGCATCAGCTCACCCAGGCTGGCGGCAAAGCCGGCTGCCAGGGCGCTCAGGCCGTAGAGCAGCACGCCCCCCAGGGCAATGGGTTTGCGCCCGTAGCGATCGGCGAGCGGCCCCACCAGCAGTTGCCCCAGCCCCATGCTGAACAGGAACCAGGTGATGGTGCCCTGCATCAGGGTCACTTCGGCCCCCAGCTGCTCGGCCATCTGGGGGATGGCAGGCAGATAGATGTCGATGGCCAGCGGGCTGAACAACACCAGGAGTACAAGCAAAAGAATCAATGGCATCAGTCACCTCAAGCCCTAGGAATATCGATTGGGCCGCGAGTCTACTGACTCAGAGTAATGAATTGAAATGGTATTTAATCACTTCGGTTATTCCCTGCTGGAAACATGTATCTCTTCTACCTCTCAGGGGGTGGAACCAGGTTCCCCCGTTGGCACCGGATCCCGGGCAATTGGCGCTTTTACTAAACCCCTCCCCCGCATAGAATGCGCAGATTATTTTTGCGGAGGTGTGTGATGAACAAGCTTGTCCTGGCAACAGGGAACCAGAAAAAGGTGAAGGAATTGGCCGCCATGCTGGCCGATATGAAGATCCAGGTGATCCCGCAGAGCGAGTTTGCAGTCTCCGATGCCGACGAGACCGGCACCACCTTCGTCGAGAATGCCATCATCAAGGCCCGCCACGCCGCCCGCGTCACCGGCCTGCCCGCCGTGGCCGACGACTCCGGCCTGGAAGTGGATCTGCTGCACGGCCGCCCCGGCGTCTACTCCGCCCGTTTTGCCGGTGCCGGTGCCAGCGACAAGGAGAACATCGACAAGCTGCTGGCCGAGCTCAAGGGCGCGCCGGATTACCTGAAAAGCGCCCGCTTCTGGTGCGTGCTGGTCTACATGCGCCACGCCGACGATCCCACCCCCATTATCTGCCAGGCCAGCTGGGAAGGGATGATCATCGACGAACCCCGCGGCCAGCACGGCTTCGGCTACGACCCGGTGTTCTTCGTGCCCGATCACGACTGCACCTCGGCCCAGATGCCAGCGGAGCTCAAGAACCAGCTCAGCCACCGTGGCCAGGCCCTGGCCAAGCTCAAAGCGGCCCTGGCGGCGGTCAACTAAAGCGCTGTCTCCCGCCGCGTTGTCATCTACAATGGGGGCCGTCGGCCCCCGTTTCGTTCGCGGCGCCCCGCCCGTTGTCACCGGCAACCAGGGCCACCCGACCCCTTTTGATTGTTGAATACTGGAAATCCCATGCTGCAACTGCCGCCCCTCTCCCTCTATATCCACGTGCCCTGGTGCGTCCAGAAGTGCCCCTACTGCGACTTCAACTCCCACGCCCAGAAGGGGGAGCTGCCCCACCTCGAGTACGTGGCGGCCCTGCTGGAGGATCTGGAGCAGGATCTGCACTGGGCCCAGGGGCGCCCCCTCTCCTCCATCTTTATCGGTGGCGGCACGCCGAGCCTGCTCTCCGTCGACGCCATGCAGGCGCTGCTGGACGGGGTGCGCGCACGCATCGCCCTCGCCCCGGACTGCGAGATCACCATGGAGGCCAACCCGGGCACGGTGGAGGCGGACAAGTTCGCCGGCTTCCAGCGGGCCGGTATCAACCGCATCTCCATCGGGGTGCAGAGCTTCCAGCAGGAGAAATTGACCCGGCTCGGCCGCATCCACGGCCCCGAGGAGGCGCGCAAGGCCGCCGAACTGGCCCACGCCATCGCGCTTCCCACCTTCAACCTGGATCTGATGCACGGCCTGCCGGATCAGAGCCTGGACGATGCGCTCTACGACCTGCAGCAGGCCATCGACTGCGCGCCGCCGCACCTCTCCTGGTATCAGCTCACCATAGAGCCGAACACGGCATTCGCCTCCAAACCCCCCACATTGCCGGAAGATGACACCCTGTGGGACATCTACGAGCAGGGCCACGCCATGCTGACCGCCCGGGGCTATCAGCAGTACGAGATCTCGGCCTATGCCAAAGAGGGGTATCAGTGCCGCCATAACCTCAACTACTGGCGCTTTGGCGACTATCTGGGGATCGGCTGCGGCGCCCACGGCAAGGTGACGGATCTTGCCAACCAGCAGATCCTGCGCACCGCCAAGGTGAAGCACCCGAAAGGTTATCTGGATCCGAACCGCCCCTATCTGGACAGCCAATGGCAGGTGAGCGCGGACGATCTGCCGCTCGAGTACTTCATGAACCGGTTCAGATTGTTTGAACCCGCCCCCAAGGCGGAGTTCGAGGCCTTCACGGGGCTACCGCTGGAGCGGGTAGAGACCATGCTCGCCATCGCCCGGACCAAGGAGCTTATCGAGGATCTCGGCGACAGCTGGCAGCTCACGTCCCTGGGGCATCGCTACCTCAACGTGCTGCTCGAACTCTTTATGGACGAATGAGGTAACCGCCTTTAACCAGATGGAACACAAGCGGGGCGCCATGAGCGCCCCGCTTATTTTGGTTCCAAGAACCTGTTCACGGTCTGTCGCGAGAGGCTGTCAGCAAGGTGAAGAGCAGCGCAGGAACCGGAGTGTGTAAGTACACATGAGGATTGCGAGCAGCACATGAGCCTTGATCACGGCCTCGCAGCAAGATCGTGGACTGGTTCCAAAGCAGGAACCCGCTCAGCAGCAGACGCTTACCATCTGCTGTTGGCCGGGCTCCCACCGCTTGCCGTGCTTGGCCTTGCGTTGATAGCTGCCCTTGCCCTTCTTGCTCGGCTCGACCCGGGCCTGGAACAGGGGGGAGGTCACCAGTGCCTTGAGGTGGTTGTCCTGAATGATGCCGCGCTGATGTTCGCAGGCGGGTTCGGCGGTGACACAGGTCACCTTCTTCTTGGCCATATGGGCTCCTTGATGGGGTTGTCGTGTTTGCCTGTCGTCCCTGCCTGGAAGGGCAGGTGGCGAAAAACGCGCCGATTGTGCGCCTCTTGCCTCCCCCGTGCAAGCTGTCAGGCGGGGTGATAGATAACCCGCACCAGGCCGCTTGGCAGCACGGCGCTCGACACCGGTCTCAACCCTGCGGGGAGAGGCCCGGTAAAGAGCGGGATCCCGCCCCCCAGGGTGACCGGAACCCAGAACAGGGTCAGCTCGTCCACCAGGGCCCCCTGCAGACCCTGCCTCACCAGCTCCCCGCCATCCAGATAGAGGTGACGGCTTCCCCCCTGCCACAACTCGTCCAGCACCTGCGCCAGCGCCCCCTGCCTGAACGCGACTCGAGGACGGGGGTCGGCGGGCCTGTGGGTCAGTACCACCAGCGGCTTGTCCCCGTAGGGCCACTCGGGAAAGGCGCTCACGATATCGTAGGTGTTGCGCCCCATCAGCAGGGTGTCCGCGCTCGCCATCAGGGCGCTATAGCCGGTCTCCTCCGGCCCGTCGCCACCATAGGGGGCCAGCCATGCCAGATCGCCCCCCTCCCCGGCGATGAAACCGTCGAGGGAGAGGGCGAGAAAGGCGGAGACCCGGGGCCGGCGCAGCTCAGTGCTCATGGTCGTGGTGCTCGTGGCGGGAAGGGGCGCCGGACTCCAGGGTCTCGAGGATGGCGCAATGCTCCGCCGAGCGCGGGCCGCCGCAGCAGATGTCGGAGAGGGCCTTCAGGTTCTCGCGAAAACGGGTCAGCTCCAGGAGCTTCTGCTCCACCTGTTCGAGCTTGGTGTCGGCCACCGCCTTCACCTCCTGGCAGGTGACCTTGGCCTTGTTGGTGTCCAGGGCGAGCAGCTCGCCGATGTCCGCGAGGGAGAACCCCACCGACTTGGCGCGGATGATGAACTCCAGCCGCCGCTTGTCCTGCTCGCCGTAGAGGCGATAGCCGGATTCGTTGCGAATGCCCGGCGAGATGAGGCCGTTCTTCTCGTAAAAGCGCAGGGTGTCGGCCTTCACCCCGCACGCCTTGGCCAGTTCACCGATCCGATACATGGTCCTCTCCCCCCGCATGACATTCCCGACATGGTACTCAATATAAACCGGCCTCCACTATCACCTCTTTGCCCGGCGATTGCCAGTCAAAGGCAGGAAAGCAGCAGCTAACCCCTCACTTGCCGGCCATTTATCCCCAAAACACTGAAAAGACAAACGTTTCACAAAAATTCACCAGAAAACGTTTAACGCCGCATCCCATAAGGGTTTGTCTCTTTAAAAAATCCACCACAGGTCACATTTTTTGTGTAGAATACGCGCCCACAAGAGAGCGTCGCGTCAAGCGGGCATTTCCTAAAACGCTTTTGCCAACGGCGCCCCGGGCGAGAGTGGTTTGCGAAATCCCCCACTTCCATTTATTTGGGGACTCTCTGTGTGTTGAGCCTCGCCTCCCATGGAACGGTCCCCGTTATGCTGAGGACGATAGTGTGATGGAACAAGCTCGACCCATTCGCCGTGCACTGCTGAGTGTGTCTGACAAGACTGGCATCCTGGAATTTGCCAAGGCACTCGACGCGCGTGGTGTGGCCCTGCTCTCCACCGGTGGAACCGCCAAGCTGCTGGCCGATGCGGGCCTGCCGGTGACCGAGGTGTCCGACTACACCGGATTCCCCGAGATGATGGACGGCCGGGTCAAGACCCTGCATCCCAAGGTACACGGCGGCATTCTCGGCCGTCGCGACCGGGATGACGCCATCATGGCCGAGCACGCTATCTCCCCCATCGACATGGTCGTCGTCAACCTCTATCCCTTCGCCGCCACCGTGGCCAAGCCCGGCTGCACCCTGGAAGACGCCGTCGAGAACATCGACATCGGCGGCCCGACCATGGTCCGCTCCGCTGCCAAGAACCACAAGGACGTCACCATCGTCGTCAAGGCCTCCGACTATGACCGCGTCATCGCCGAGATGGATGGCAACGGCAACAGCCTGACCCTCTCCACCCGCTTCGATCTGGCCATCGCCGCCTTCGAGCACACCGCCGCCTACGACGGCATGATCGCCAACTACTTCGGCACCCTGGTGCCCTCCTACGGCGAAAACAAGGAAGGCGACGAAGAGTCCCGCTTCCCCCGCACCTTCAACAGCCAGTTCATCAAGAAGCAGGACATGCGCTACGGCGAGAACAGCCACCAGGCTGCCGCCTTCTACGCCGAAGAGCAGGCCGCGCCGGGCTCGGTGGCAAGCGCCATCCAGCTGCAGGGCAAGGCCCTCTCCTACAACAACATTGCCGACACCGACGCAGCGCTGGAGTGCGTGAAGGAGTTCAGCGAACCGGCCTGCGTCATCGTCAAGCATGCCAACCCCTGCGGCGTCGCCATCGGTGACGACCTGCTGGCTGCCTACGATCGCGCCTACCAGACCGACCCCACCTCGGCCTTTGGCGGCATCATCGCCTTCAACCGCGAACTGGACGGCGAGACCGCCGCGGCCATCGTCGCCCGCCAGTTCGTGGAAGTGATCATCGCCCCCAGCATCAGCCAGGCTGCCCGCGAGGCGGTCGCCGCCAAGCAGAACGTGCGCCTGCTGGAGTGCGGCCAGTGGACTGCCCCGGCGCAAGGCTTTGACTTCAAGCGCGTCAACGGCGGCCTGCTGGTGCAGGAGCGCGATCTGGGCATGGTGACGCTCGGGGATCTGACCGTGGTCAGCCAGCGTCAGCCCACCGAGGCCGAGCTGCAGGATCTGCTGTTCTGCTGGAAGGTCGCCAAGTTCGTCAAATCCAACGCCATCGTCTACGCCAAGAACGGCCAGACCATCGGCGTGGGCGCCGGCCAGATGAGCCGCGTCTACTCTGCCAAGATCGCCGGCATCAAGGCCGAGGATGAAGGGCTGACCGTGGCGGGCTCCGTCATGGCCTCCGACGCCTTCTTCCCGTTCCGCGACGGCATCGATGCCGCCGCTGCCGCGGGCATCTCCTGCGTCATCCAGCCAGGTGGCTCGATGCGCGACCAGGAGGTGATCGACGCCGCCAACGAACACGGCATGTGCATGGTGTTCACCAACATGCGTCATTTCCGTCACTGACAGCCCAGGGCCGCCGATGGCGGCCCTGCCTCTTTAGCACCGGATCCTTTCCACTGGCAGGTTGCCACCGCAGCGCCAGTGAACTCAGACAGAAGCGAGCGAGACGATGAAAGTACTGATCATTGGCAACGGCGGCCGTGAACACGCCCTGGCCTGGAAGGCCAAACACTCCCCCCTGGTGACCCAGGTCTTCGTGGCACCGGGCAATGCGGGCACCCAGCTTGAGCCGGGCATCGAGAACGTCGCCATCCAGGCCACCGACATCGAGGGCCTGCTGGCCTTCGCCAAGGCGAACCAGATCGGCCTCACCATCGTCGGACCGGAAGCCCCCCTGGTGAAAGGGGTGGTCGATGCCTTCCGCGCCGCCGATCAGACCATCTTCGGCCCGACCGCCGCCGCCGCCCAGCTGGAAGGCTCCAAGGCCTTCACCAAGGACTTCCTGGCCCGCCACGCCATCCCCACCGCCGATTACCAGAACTTCACCGAGGTGGAGCCGGCGCTGGCCTATCTGCGCGAGAAGGGCGCCCCCATCGTCATCAAGGCCGACGGTCTGGCCGCCGGCAAAGGGGTGATCGTCGCCATGACCCTCGACGAGGCGGAAGCGGCGGTGCGTGACATGCTCTCCGGCAATGCCTTCGGCGATGCCGGCGCCCGGGTGGTGATCGAAGAGTTCCTGGACGGGGAAGAGGCAAGCTTCATCGTCATGGTGGACGGCGAGCACGTGCTGCCCATGGCCACCAGCCAGGATCACAAGCGCGCCTTCGACGGCGACACCGGCCCCAACACCGGCGGCATGGGGGCTTACTCCCCGGCGCCCGTGGTGACCGACGAAGTGCACCAGCGCGTGATGGAACGGGTGATCATGCCGACCGTGCGCGGCATGGCGGCCGAGGGCAACGTCTACACCGGCTTCCTCTACGCCGGCCTGATGATCGATGCCGAGGGCAACCCCAAGGTGATCGAGTTCAACTGCCGCTTCGGCGACCCCGAAACCCAGCCCATCATGCTGCGGATGCAGTCCGATCTGGTGGATCTCTGCCTCGCCGCCTGTGCCGGCCAGCTGGATCAGAAGGAAGCCGTCTATGACCCCCGCGCCGCCATCGGCGTGGTGCTGGCGGCGGGTGGCTATCCCGGCGACTACACCAGCAACCACCCCATCAGCGGCCTGCCGGTGGACGAAGTGGCAGGGGAGAAGGTGTTCCATGCAGGCACCCGCCTGGAAGGGCACACCAGCCTGACCCAGGGTGGCCGCGTGCTGTGCGCCACCGCCCTCGGCCACACGGTGCAGGAAGCCCAGCAGCGGGCCTATGCCCTGGCTGGTCGCATCCAGTGGGACGGCATCTTCTATCGCAAGGACATCGGCTGGCGTGCCATCGAGCGCGAGCAGGCCGAATAAGGGCCGGATCCCGATCACTCAAAGGGCCTGCGGGCCCTTTTTTTGTTGCACGGCGTCTGTGCTGGCAGTGGAATCGTCCATGGGTGGTGGCTTTCAAAAACAAAAACACCTGAAAAACTCACCTGACTTTAATAAAACGATGTGTGATAAAAAATGGCAGCATGATTCACTGCCTGCGGACCCCTTCCCGGGCCAGATGCGCGCCCTTGTATCCCCTGCAGGAGGCGAGATCCGGTGGCCGTTCTCTTTCAGCTACATTCCCACAGCAATCCCCTACACAATTCGTCACAATTGGTCGCACTTTCTTCATACAATGATCGCCCTTTCATGGCATCATGATGCGTGAAACCGCACTCAAATGAGTGCTATAACAACCTGCAATCTCGTCGTCTCATAAGGAAATCCCATGCTGAAAACTGTGCGTCCCCTGCTGCTGCCCCTGATGTTCGGCCTGATGGCCCTGCCTGCCATGGCCGGCGATCTGGAGCAGCCGATGAAGAAGATCGGCTTCAACTACAAGCAGGCCGTCAAGGCCGACGACGCGGCCACCATGGAGAAATACATCAAGGAGATGAAGGCCCAGCTGGACGTCGCCAAGGGCAAGAACATGCCCGCCGCCAAGAAGGAGAAGTTCCTGGAAGGCATGACCGAAGTGCAGACCGAGCTGGATGCCAGCCTGGCAGCCCTCCAGGCCGGTGACGAAGCCAAGGCGCGCGAGCACCTGGCCAAGGTCAACGACCTAAAGAAGGAGTACCACAAATATGCCAAGCAGAAAGGCTGATCCCTTCCACTGGGATCCTCTGGTGCGCCTCACCCACTGGGGTGTGGCGGCCATCTGTATCGGCAACCTCTGGCTCAACGAGGCGGGCGAGGAGTGGCACGAGCGGATGGGATACGCCGTCATGGTGCTCATCGGCATACGCCTGCTGTGGGGGCTCACCTTCGCTCGCGGCCACGCCCGCCTGCGTGCCCTCATCCCGAGCCGGGAGGATTTTCGCCATCAGGCCGACGCCCTGCGCGGACGGACCCCGCCCACCCCGGGCCATCACGGCAGCGGCAAGCTGGCGGTCTGGGCACTCTGGCTGCTGGTACTCGCCACCGCAGGGACCGGCTGGTTCCAGAACACCGAGACCGGCTTCGATCTGGGGGCGGACGACTGGCACGAGTGGTGCACCTGGGCACTCCAGGGCATGATCGCCCTGCACCTGTGCGCCATCGCCTACACCTCCTGGCGCCAGCGCAGCAACCTGGTCACCCGCATGCTGCCAGGGCGTCGTGCCCGGGCCAGTGCCGGGCAGCAGGAACCCAACGTCTGAACGTTCACGGGGCCCTGCGGGGCCCCTGTTCATCCCCTTCGCTACCTGCTTGACGGGATCTCGCACCGATCTGCCCCCCTCTGCCCCCTCCTGCTGCCACCGAATGGCATGAAAGCATTTTCATTCACATTTCTTAATTAATTCAGCCTGTTCGATTTTCAACCACATCGATTTCATGAATGCTACGGAGCTGAACGAGGTTGTTTGTTGTCCGTTCGACTACACGACAGTGATACGTCAATAACAAGATCGAAGGGAAAATCGTCATGCACAACACACTGTTTCGAACCGCCCTGCTGGCGGCGGCACTCGGCTCTTTCAGCCACACTGCCAGCGCCGAAGGAGTCATGGTTCACCTGTTCCAATGGAAGTTCAACGACATCGCCAACGAGTGCGAGACCGTGCTCGGGCCCAAGGGGTTCGGTGGCGTCCAGATCACCCCACCCGCCGAGCACAAGCAGGGCAGCCAGGTCTGGTGGACCGTCTATCAACCGGTCAGCTTCAAGAATTTCAACAGCTTCGGCGGTAGCGAGGCAGAGCTCAGAAGCATGATCGCCCGCTGCAACGCGGCCGGGGTCAAGGTCTATGCCGACGCCGTCTTCAATCAGCTGGCATCGGGTTCGGGCACCGCCACCGGCGGCGGCAGCTACAACTCGGGGCAATACCAATATCCCCAGTTCGGCTACAACGACTTCCATCACAGCGGCGACATCACCAACTACGGTGACAGCAACAACGTCTGGAACGGCGCCCTCTACGGCATGCCGGACCTCAATACCGGCTCATCCTACGTCCAGGATCAGATCGCCACCTACATGAAGACCCTGCTCGGCTGGGGCGTGTCGGGCTTTCGCATCGATGCGGCCAAGCACATGGCGCCGGCCGATGTGAAGGCCATCCTCGACAAGGCAGGCAGCCCCAGGGCCTACCTGGAGGTGATCGGCGCAGGCGGGGAGTCCCCCGACATCCAGCCGGGCCGCTACACCTACATCGACACCGTCACCGACTTCAAATACGGCACCGATCTCGCCGCCAACTTCAACGGCCAGATCAAGAACCTCAAGACCCTGGGCGAGAGCTGGGGCCTGCTCCCCTCCAACAAGGCCTTCGTCTTCGTTGTCAACCACGACCGCGAACGCGGCCACGGCGGTGGCGGCATGCTCACCTTCATGAGCGGTGCCCGCTACGATCTGGCCAACACCTTCATGATGGCCTGGCCCTATGGCTGGAAGCAGGTGATGTCGGGCTATCGCTTCGAAAACATGGGTACCTATGAAACCGACAAGGGGGCGCCGGGCAGCACGCCCTGCACGGACAGCCAGTGGAACTGCGAACAGCGCCGACCGACCATCATGAACATGGCCCTGTTCCACAACCGGACCGAAGGCCAGCCCGTCAGCAACTGGTGGGACAACGGCAACAACCAGATCGCCTTCAGCCGCGGTGACAAGGGCTTCGTCGCCATCAACAACGAGAGCGGCAGCCTGGTGGCCTCGGTGCAGACCGGTCTGCCGGCCGGCGAGTACTGCAACCTCCTGGGGGGCAATGACTACTGCAGCGGCGGCTATGTCACCGTCGATGGCAGCGGCAAGGCCAGCCTGAACGTCCCCGGCATGAAGGCGGCCGCCATCATCGCCGGTTGCACCAAGGCCAGCCCCTGCGGCGGTTCCGTCCTGCCGGGCAACAAGTTCAGCAGCATGAACCTGCGCGGCACCCACAACGCCTGGGGCAACACCCCCATGACCGTCGATGCCAACCGTGTCTGGTCCGCCACCCTCACCCTGACCGGCAACGGTGACGCCACCGGTGCCCAGCGCTTCAAGTTCGACGTCTTCGGCAACTGGGCCGAGAACTACGGCGACAACGAAGGGGATGGCATCGCCGACAAGGGCAGCAGCAAGGATATCCTGGTCAGCGGGGCGGGCAGCTACCGCATCACCCTGAGCGAGAGCGATCTGCGCTACACGGTCACCCCCCTCACCAGCAACCAGGCGCCGGTCGCCGCCCTCTCTCCCAAGACCCTCAGCGTCAAGGCGGGTGAGAGCGTGGTGTTCGATGCCTCCGCCTCCCGCGACGACGGGGGCGTGGTGAGCTACAGCTGGTCCAGTGGGGGCACAGCCGCCACGGAGACGGTCCGGTTCGATACCCCGGGTACCCATACCGTGACGGTCACCGTGACCGATGCGGAAGGGTTGACCGCCAGTGCCAGCGCCACCGTGACCGTCACCGACGACAACGGCACCTACGCCAGCGTATTGCCCACCCTGAACTTCCGCGGCACTCCCAATGCCTGGGGCTCCCTTGCCATGACGCTGGTCGCCGACAACCAGTGGGAGGCTCTCGTCACCTTCGATGGTCAGGCAAACCAGCGCTTCAAGTTCGACGTCAAGGGAGACTGGAGCCAGAACTATGGTGACACCAACAAAGATGGAGTGGCCGAACTGGCCGGCAGTGACATCCTGACCCCGGTCACCGGCCAGTACCGGGTACGCTTCAACGATCAGACCCTGCAATACAGCCTGACTCCGGTGAGCGTCACCTATGCCAAGAATGTCGCCAGCCTCAACATTCGCGGCACCACCAACAACTGGGGCACCACCCCCATGTCCCTGGTCGGGGATCACCTCTGGCAGGCCAGCGTCACCTTCACCGGCAGCGGTGATGGCAACGGTGGCCAGCGCTTCAAGTTCGACGTCAAGGGGGACTGGACCCAGAACTACGGTGACACCAACAAGGATGGCGTGGCCGAGCTGGCCGGGGCAGACATCACCACGGCAGTGGTCGGTGCCTATGTGGTGCGCTTCAACGACCAGACCCTGGCCTACAGCCTGAGCGCCCAGTAAGGCTGGACACACGCCAGGGCCATTGCGCCCCGGTGCCGAACCAGGCCTCCCGCCATCGGCGGGAGGCCTTTTTCATGGCCCCATGACCCGTTCCCCGCCAGCCTGTCGGCAGGCATACTGATCCTTCATCCCCATGCAGGAGCGCATATGAAACAGTTGAACACCCTCAAGGCCGAGGGACGGATCGAGGAAGCCCGTCAGCACGGTCTGCTTCAACTCATCGAGCACCCAACCCACGCCGAGCTGCATTACGAAGTGGCCGGACTGCACGACATGCTGGGGCGAGAGGCCGAGGCCATTCCGCTCTATCAGAAGGCCGTGTCGCTGGGGCTTGGCGAGTCGTCGCTGCGCGGAGCCCTGCTTGGACTAGGCAGCTCCTATCGCACCACGGGCCGTCATGCCGAGGCGCTGGCCACCTTTGACGAGGCCCTGTCCCGCTTCCCCGATGCCCTGGAGTTCAAGGTGTTTCGTGCCATGACCTGCTACAACCTGGGGCGCAGCAAGGAGGGAATGGAGACGCTGCTGGGGATCCTCGCGACCACCACCACGGATCCCGCCCTGCTTCCCTACCGGCGCGCCATAGCACTCTATGCCGAGGATCTGGACAGGCGCTGGTGAGCGCCAGAAACGACAAAGCCGCTCAAAAGAGCGGCTTTGTCTGAAAATGGTGGCCCCTGGGGGACTTGAACCCACGACCAATCGATTATGAGTCGTAAAAAGTACGTTCTCGCAATGTCTCATTACGTCTCAGAAAGCACACAAAAATCATATTAAACACATGTACATAGCAAACTTGCTTGTCTCATAAGATCTCGTAAAATATCGGATAGCTTCATCTTAAAAGCACCCATTAAAGCACCATAATTTGAGCGTGGGTGCTTTTAGCGAGACCTGTCGACTATGCCATTAACTGTACAGATCTAGTTATC
>NZ_CDBK01000079.1:0-503 GCF_000819785.1 Aeromonas caviae
GAGTTCGGCCCCAGCTCCCTCAATCTCCCGCAAGCCGGCGGACAGCCCCTCGAAGGGAATGCTCGCCCCCCGCTCACGGGCGGCGATATGGGGGGCGATGGGCGGCTCGAAGGCATAGGGATTGACCTGCTCGTAGGGCAGCGCAACCGTGGCCGCCCGCTGCAACAGCAAGGCATCCAGATTGCGAAGCCCCTCCGGGGTGCGGGTGCAGCCAGCCGACACCGGTTTGTACCCGGCGCAGCGAATGCCTCTGGCGGCAAGCGCCAGCAACAGGGTGCGGGCCACCAGGGTCTTGCCCACGTCAGTGTCCGTGCCCGTGATGAAATAGGATGTCCCCATGATGATTCCTCGATGCAGTGCAGGGGCGCAGAGGCACCCCGATATCCATGGTGAAAGGCAGGCGCGCGTCCTGCCGCTGAAGGGGTGGGTGCGCCGGGTCTTTTTGTGTCAGCGCCGCACCAGGCGCCCGAGGCAGACCTCGTAGCTGGCGGCCAGCAGGCCGT
>NZ_CDBK01000079.1:625-59351 GCF_000819785.1 Aeromonas caviae
GCTGGCGGCCAGCAGGCCGTCCGGTTGACGGTGGCGCTCGTAGGCCTCCCCCAGTCGCACCAGGCGCTGGCGATGACCCAGGCCCGCAGACCGCTCGTCGTTGACCTGGCTCGCACCTATCCCCTTGAGGTCGCGCAGCAGTCCGCTGAGCGCCGGGTAGGCGAGGGACCAGGTCAGCGGGCAGAGTGCCGGGGCCTCGAAGCCCCCGTCACGGGCCGCCTGCTGCAACTGGGGCAACGTCAGGAAGCGATTGACATGGTCACGACCGTCCACGGCCCGCCAGGCCTCCCGCAGTTGCCACAGTGACCCCGAAAGCAGGGTCGAGAAGAAGACCTGTCCACCGGGTTTGAGCACCCGGTTGAGCTCGGCAAAGGCCTGGGCCGGCCGCTCGCACCACTGCAGGGCCAGGCTGGAGAAAACCCAGTCCAGGCTCTGGTCGGCAAAGGGCAGCCCCTCCGCGTCGCCGCACACCAGGCGGGCTCCGCTGCCGCGAAGGGCCGCCTGGGCCAGCATGCCGGGAGCGAGATCCAGCCCGATCAGCGTCTCGCAGCGCGGCGCCAGGGCAGGCAGGAAGAAACCGGTACCGCAACCCAGATCCAGCCCGGCCCCTGAGCGCACCTCTTTCACGCCCCCCTCGTCCATGCGCGCCAGCAGCGACTGCCCCACCTCCTGCTGGAAGCGGGCGTGGGCGTCATAGTGGCGGGCCGCCGCCCCGAAGCGGCGGGCGAGCTGTGCCTTGTCCACCGACTGGAAACGCTCATGCACCATGGGCGCCCCCTCTCTCGTCGGTGGATGGGCGGGGTCCCAGGGCCTCGAGCAGGCGATCCACGTCATCTTCGCCATGGGCGGCGCACAGGGTGATGCGAAGGCGCGCCGTGCCGACCGGCACCGTGGGCGGGCGGATGGCGCCGGCCCAGACACCGCACTCCCGCAGCCGCTCGGCCAGTTGCAGGGCAGCGACGCTCTCCCCCACCAGCAGCGGCTGGATGGGGGTATCGCTTGCCCCAAGCCGCCAGCCGAGCGCCTGCGCCCCCTGCCGGAACCGGGCGACAAGGCGAGCCAGGTGGGCACGGGCCTCGTCGGCTACGCGTACCAGCTCGATGCTCTGGCGCACGGCGCACGCCTGGGCGGGGGGCATATGGGTGCTGTAGACATAGTGGCGGGCAAAATTGACCAGGTACTCCACCAGCTCGCGACTGCCACCCACAAAGGCGCCGGCCACCCCGAGCGCCTTGCCGAAGGTCCCCATCTGGATGTGCACGCTGGCAGGAGCAACCCCCTGGGCCGCCAGGGTGCCGCGCCCCTCAGCACCCAGCACGCCGAGGCCGTGGGCATCGTCAATCATCAGCCAGTTGCCGCTTCGGGATGCGAGTGTGGCCAGCTCAGCCCAGGGGGCCTGATCCCCGTCCATGCTGAAGACCCCTTCCGAGACGATCAGGCCCCGGTTTGGCTCAAGCAGCCGCTCAAGGGCCGCCATGTCGTTGTGGCAAAAGCGCTTCATCTTGCAGGGGAGCTGGCTCCCCATCTCCTGCAGGGAGGCGTGGTTGAGCCTGTCCTGCCACAGCAGGTGATCCTTGCCGAGCAGGGCCTTGAGCACCGCCTGATTGGCGGAGAAGCCGCAGTTGAACAGCAGCACCGCCTCCACCCCGAGCCAGTCGGCAAGCGTCTCTTCCAGCTGCTGGTGAGCGCGGCTGTAGCCGGTCACCAGGGGCGAGGCACCTGCACCTGTGCCATATTGCGCCACCCCCGCCGTGAAGGCGGCCTTGATGGCGGGGTGACCCGCAAGGCCCAGGTAGTCGTTGCCAGAGACGTTGAGGTAATCGCGCCCCCCGACCCGGATCCGCCCGCCGCTCGCCACATCCACCGGGGTGCGTCGGCGCAGCAGGGTGGCCTGTTCACGCTCGGCCAGCGCCTCCCCCAGGGCAAAGGGGTCGGTAACAACGGGCGTCATCATGGACGGAGGACATCTGCGCGGGAACGGGTGGCATCGTAGAAGAGTTCGCTCGGCTCGCTCTGGCGGTTCACCTCGGCCAGCAGCTCCTCCTCTTGAACCTGATCCGGCTTCTGGGCCCGCTGGGCGGGACGGATGCCGAGACGCTTGAAGAGCTGCATGTCGCTGTTCTCGTCCGGATTTGGAGTGGTCAGCAGCTTGCAGCCGTAGAAGATGGAGTTGGCCCCGGCCATAAAGCACATGGCCTGCATCTGCTCGTTCATCTTCTCCCGCCCGGCGGAGAGGCGCACGTGGGAGGCCGGCATCATGATGCGCGCCACGGCGATGGTGCGGATAAATTCGAACGGGTCCAGGTTCTCCTGGTTCTCCAGGGGCGTCCCCTTCACCTTGACCAGCATGTTGATGGGCACGCTCTCCGGGTGGCGCGGCAGATTGGCCAGCGCCATCAAGAGGCCCGCCCGATCTTTCGCCTGCTCCCCCATGCCGACGATGCCGCCGGAGCAGACCTTCATGCCGGCGCCGCGCACATGCTCCAGGGTGTCGAGCCTGTCCTGATAGGTGCGGGTGGTGATGATGTCGCCGTAAAACTCTGGCGAGGTGTCGAGGTTGTGGTTGTAGTAATCGAGCCCCGCAGCCCCGAGACGCGCCGCCTGATCGGCGGTCAGCATCCCCAGCGTCATGCAGGTCTCCATGCCGAGCCCGCGCACCTCTTCAATCATGCGCAGGATGTAGGGCATGTCCTTCTCTTTCGGGTTGCGCCAGGCCGCCCCCATGCAGAAGCGGGACGAGCCGTTGGCCTTGGCCTCCCGGGCCCGCTCCAGCACTTTTTCCACCTCCATCAGCCGCTCGGTCTCGAGCCCGGTGTGGTAGCGAGCGCTCTGGGGACAATATTTGCAATCTTCCGGGCAGGCCCCGGTCTTGATGGAGAGCAGGGTGCTTACCTGCACCTCGTTCGGGTCGAAATGGGCGCGGTGCACCGTCTGGGCCTGGAACAGCAGATCGTTGAATGGCAGGGCAAAGAGATCCTGAACCTCGGACAGGGTCCAGTCGTGACGAAGGGTGTGGGCACCCGCGGTGAGAGCATTCATACATGGCTTCCGGTTGTTATTGGTGGGATCCTGCGCCGCGCTCAAGAGAGCGTTCGCCGCAAGACCCGCCAGCTGGACAGCGCGATGCCAGGGCGTTCGCGAAGCCAAGTGGCTGAAATTGTTGGCTAGTGTAGAGAGCACGCGTAGACTGTCAACACCGACCAGATCAAATCAATTGACAACAGAACACAAAATGACCAATCAAGAATTCGACCTGCACCACGTCTGGCACCCCTATACCTCCCTCACCCATCCCCTGCCCTGCTATGAAGTGGCCAGCGCCAAAGGGGTGACCCTCACCCTGACGGACGGGCGCGAGCTGGTGGATGGCATGAGCTCCTGGTGGGCCTGCGTGCACGGCTACCAGGTGCCTGAGCTCGACGCGGCCGCCACCGCCCAGCTCGGCAAGATGTCCCACGTGATGTTTGGCGGCCTGACCCATGCCCCGGCGGTCGAGCTCTGCCGCAAACTGGTGGAAATCACCCCGAAGGGGCTGGATCGGGTCTTTCTGGCGGATTCCGGCTCGGTGGCGGTGGAGGTGGCCCTCAAGATGGCCCAGCAGTACTGGCATGCCAAAGGGACGCCCCGCGCCAAATTCGTTGCCCTTCGGGGCGGCTATCACGGCGACACCTTCGGCGCCATGAGCGTGTGCGACCCGGATGGCGGCATGCACGAGCTCTACCAGGGCTTCCTGCCCGAACACCATTTCGTCGAAGCGCCAAGCTGCCGCTTCCACGCCCAGTGGGACGAGCAGAGCGTGGTGGAGCTGGCCACCCTGGTGGCGGATCATCACGAGGAAATTGCCGCCATCGTGCTAGAACCCATCGTCCAGGGGGCGGGCGGTATGCGCTTCTACCACCCCCGCTACCTGCAGTGGGTGCGCGCCCTGTGCGACGAGTTCGGCGTGCTGCTCATAGCAGATGAAATCGCCACCGGCTTTGGCCGCACCGGCCAGCTGTTTGCCTGCGACTGGGCAGGGATCAGCCCCGACATCATGTGCCTGGGCAAGGCGCTTACCGGCGGCTACCTGACGCTGTCGGCCACGCTCACTACCGAGCATGTGGCTCGCACCGTGTGTGACGGCAAGGCGGGCGTCTTCATGCACGGCCCCACCTTCATGGGCAATCCATTGGCATGTGCGGTAGCCAATGCCTCCATCGAGTTGCTGCTCGCCTCCCCTTGGCAGGAGCGGGTGCAAGCCATCGAACACCAACTCAAAACCGAACTGGTGGAGCTGACCCTGCACCCGGCGGTGGCGGATGTGCGGGTGCTCGGCGCCATCGGGGTGGTGGAGATGAAGGAGCGGGTGGACGTGGCGCGCATCCAGCGCAAGTTCGTGGAGCTGGGCGCCTGGATCCGTCCCTTTGGCAAGCTCATCTACCTGATGCCCCCCTTCGTCATCACCCCTGAAGAGCTGCGGGTATTGACCGGCGCCATCCACGAGGCCATCACCAGCGGCGAATATTGAGTCCGGCTGAACGGGCCCTGCATGAGAACGCAGGGCCTTTTGGCGCTTTTTCATCAGAATGTGAGCAAGACACCAAAACCCGTCCGGCGAGGAGAGTAGACTGCGCGGGTTTTACCCAACAGATGTACCAGTCCCATGCGCCTCTCCATTGCTGCCAAGATCAACTTCTTCCTGCTCTTCATCTTCTCCATGGTGTTGGTGTTTTCTGCGGCCTATCAGGCGGTGCGCGAGCGTGACCTCATCCTGACCCTCATCAAGGAACAGAGCCGCGAGCAGACCGAGGCCTACTTCGACGGCCTCAACATGCTGATGCTGACTGGCAAGATGGACGCCCGCGACACCCTGCGCGCCAAGTTTCTCGATCACGCCCACGTGGAAGATGCCCGCATCGTGCGCGGGGCGGCGGTCAACAAGCAGTACGGGCCGGGCCGTGACGTCGAGGCCCCGAAGGACAGGTTTGATGCCCTGGCGCTGGCGGGCAAGGGGAGCCTGGAGGTAGAACATGACGGCATGCACAGCCGGCTGGTGGTGACCCGCCCGCTGCTGGCCAGAAAGGATTTTCGCGGTACCGACTGCACCAGCTGCCACCAGGTGCCGGAAAACACCGTGCTGGGAGCGGTGCGTTTTGACTACTCCCTCGACACCCTGTTTACCCGGGTGGAGCAGAACATCCTCACCTCGGCCCTGAGTCTCACCCTCATCTTCGGGCTGGGACTCCTGCTCACCCTCTGGGTCATCCGCACCTGGATAGTCCGCCCCCTCAACCAGCTGACCCGCTCCATGGAGGAGGCCACCGATCGCAACGACTTCGGCCACAGGCTGGAGGGGGATGAAGGGGACGAGATTGGCCGGGTGGCGCTCGCCTACAACCAGATGCTCGACAGCGTGGAGCGCCAGATAGGCAAGCGCCCCACCTCTCAGGGGCTGGATGACGGCGACGGCCCTCAGCCCCGGTAGTAAAGCAGCAGGCAGGCCACCAGGATCAGCAGCAGGATGAAGAGATTGACGTGGCGGGCATCTTCCTGCCGACGGCTGCGGCCACGGGCCAGCACCAGCACCACCAGGGTCAGCAGGCAGCAACCCCAGAGCCCGCGCTCCAGCCAGGGGGTGAGCAGGGGGTCCCAGCTCTGGCGCACCTTGACGCCCCCATAGACCAGAAAGCCGTAAGCCACCTCTGGCCGGGCGAAGTGATAGAGGGAGAGCAGGGCGACAAAGCCGCCCCAGCAGAGGATCACCAGCCCCTGCAACACCCGTATCCAGCCATCCGGCCCCCGCCTGCGCTCCTTCACCCTCACCCCCGTCCAGCCGCCATGATCCATGCACGATGCATGGGGAAATCCCCGCAAGGGTCCGACATTTTTGCTTGTTTATCAAACCTGCGCGGGTAAGATGAACGGCTTAGTCTGCCATGGTGGGCCAACTGCGCCCGGGCCAGACCCCTAGTGTTGCAAATAGCGCTGCAAGAACAAGCTGGAGACAATATTTCGATGACGCACGCATCCGTAGTTGATGTGCTGGCCGGTAAGTATTCGGTCGGCACCACCCTGACTGTGAAAGGGTGGATCCGGACCCGCCGCGATTCCAAGGCGGGGATCTCATTTTTGGCCGTTTCCGATGGCTCCTGCTTCCATCCGGTGCAGGCCGTCGCCCCCAATACCCTGGCCAATTACGAGAATGAAGTGCAACGTCTGACCACAGCTTGCTCCGTCGAAGTGACCGGCACCGTTGTCGAGTCCCAGGGCAGCGGCCAGGCGTTCGAACTGCAGGCCACCGAGGTCAAGGTAGTGGGCTGGGTCGAAGATCCGGACACCTACCCCATGTCTGCCAAGCGCCACAGCATCGAGTACCTGCGCGAGCAGGGCCACCTGCGTGCCCGCACCAACATCGTCGGTGCCGTGACCCGGGTGCGCAACTGCCTCTCCCAGGCCATTCACCGCTTCTTCCACGAACAGGGCTACCTCTGGATCGCGGCGCCCCTCATCACCGCCTCCGACACCGAAGGGGCCGGCGAGATGTTCCGCGTCTCCACCCTGGACATGGAAAACCTGCCGCGCACCCCCGAAGGCAAGGTGGACTACGACAAGGACTTCTTCGGCAAGGAGACCTTCCTGACCGTGTCCGGCCAGCTGAACGTCGAAACCTACGCCTGCGCCCTGTCCAAGGTCTACACCTTCGGCCCGACCTTCCGCGCCGAAAACTCCAACACCAGCCGCCACCTGGCCGAGTTCTGGATGGTGGAGCCGGAAGTGGCCTTCGCCGATCTGGAAGACAACGCCGCCCTGGCCGAAGCCATGCTGAAGTACGTCTTCAACGCCGTGCTGACCGAGCGCCGCGACGATCTGGAGTTCTTCGCCCAGCACGTGGACAAGGACGCCATCGGCCGTCTGGAGCGCTTCGTCGCCTCCGACTTCGCCCAGATTGACTACACCGACGCCATCGACGTGCTGCAAAACTGCGGCAAGAGCTTCGAGTTCCCGGTCTCCTGGGGCATCGATCTCTCCTCCGAGCACGAGCGCTACCTGGCCGAGGAGCACTTCAAGTCCCCGGTGGTGGTGAAGAACTACCCGAAGGACATCAAGGCCTTCTACATGCGCCTCAACGATGACGGCAAGACCGTTGCCGCCATGGACGTACTGGCCCCGGGGATCGGCGAGATCATCGGCGGCTCCCAGCGTGAAGAGCGTCTCGAGGTGCTGGATGCCCGTCTGGCCGAGATGGGTCTGAACAAGGAAGACTACTGGTGGTACCGCGATCTGCGTCGCTACGGCACCGTGCCCCACTCCGGCTTCGGTCTGGGCTTCGAGCGCCTGGTGGTCTACGTGACCGGCATGGGCAACGTGCGCGACGTGATCCCCTTCCCCCGTACTCCCCGCACTGCCGAGTTCTAAGGCGACCCGCCCACTCGCGCCGTGCAAAAGCCGACCCCCCGGGGTCGGCTTTTTTTATGCCTGCCTCGCTCTTCCCGCCCCCGTTATTCCCGCCTTTTGCATTCCCAACCCTGTGCGCTCCCCCATCTTTCCCGTCATTTATCTGGTGTGCGCCAGGACGCGACCCCTGTTCAAGGGCTGAACCGTAGTTTTTATGCACTTAAATCGGAAAAAAGCCGGTTGTTGAAGCAACGCAATTTTTTACCCCTTTAGGGGTGACAAAATATCCATTAACCCTTCAGGGGTAATTGATGACAGCGGATCCCGGGCAGCTGGCCGATGGGGACATGGATAAAACACACGAGGTAATGGAATGATCTTGATGGAATTTTTGGTGGTACTCGGCTGCTTGCTGCTGGGTACCCGCTTTGGGGGCATGGGGCTGGGTCTTATCAGCGGTATCGGTCTGTTCCTGCTGACCTTCGTCTTCGGCCTGGTGCCGGGCGAGCCGCCGGTGCAAGTGATGCTGACCATACTGGCGGTCATTGGCTGCGCCGCCACCCTGCAGACCGCCGGCGGTCTCAACCTGATGATGCAGGTGGCCGAGCGTCTGCTGCGCCGTCACCCCCAGTACATCACCCTGCTGGCGCCGCTCACTACCTGGACCCTCACCTTCCTGTGCGGCACCGGCCACGTGGTCTACACCATGTTCCCCATTATCGCCGACATCGCGCTGCAGAAGAACATCCGCCCGGAGCGCCCCATGGCAGTGGCGTCCGTTGCCTCCCAGATGGCCATCTGCGCCTCGCCGGTCTCGGTGGCCGTGGTCTCCATGGTCTCCATCCTGGCGGCGGCTCACGGCGTGGGTCAGGCCTACGGTCTGCTCGACATCCTGATGGTCGCCATCCCCTCCTCTCTCACGGGTGTCATGATGGCGGCCCTGTGGAGCCTGCGCCGCGGCAAGGATCTGGACAAGGACGAGGAGTTCCAGGCCAAGATCAAGGACCCTGCCCAGCGGGACTTCATCTACGGCGGTGGTGAAACCCTGCTCAACACCAAGTTCCCGAAAGAGGCCTACTGGTCCACCTGGATCTTCTTCGCCGCCATCGCTGCCGTGGTGCTGCTGGGGGCCGATGAGGCGCTGCGCCCCGTCTTCACCATCAAGGAGAAGACGGGCCCCCTCTCCATGAACCTGGTGATCCAGATGATGATGCTGATCGCCGGCGCCATGATCCTGATGCGCTGCAAGGTCAAGCCGGGGGAGATCGCCAACGGCGCCGTCTTCAAGGCGGGCATGGTCGCCATCTTCTCCGTGTTCGGGGTCGCCTGGATGAGCGAAACCTTCTTCCAGGCCCACATGCCGCTGCTCAAGGAGACCCTGGCCCACGTGGTACAGGCCCAGCCCTGGACCTACGCTCTGGTGCTCTTCCTCATCTCCAAGCTGGTGAACAGCCAGGCCGCGGCGCTCACCGCCATCGCCCCCATGGGGCTGGCGCTGGGGGTCGAACCCAAACTGCTCATCGCCTTCCTGCCGGCAAGCTACGGCTACTTCGTGCTGCCGACCTACCCGAGCGATCTCGCCTGCATCGGCTTCGACCGCTCCGGCACCACCCGCATCGGCAAGTTCATCATCAACCACAGCTTCATCATTCCGGGCCTCATCGGGGTGGTGACCTCCTGTACCCTGGGCTTCATCCTGACCAGCATCCTGCTGTAACAGGCATCCAGTGCGAGCGGCTCCCCCGTGGGAGCCGCTTTTTTATCCCCGCATCTCCGACCCGCGCTTTGCCATCGCCCCCCACTCTGGGTAGCATGACCCCTCTTTTCTTTGCGGAAATCCCCCATGTCTCGCGTCATCCTGCTCTGGAGCGGCGGCAAAGATGCCATGCAGGCCCTCTGCCACGCCCGGGAAGCGGGCCATCAGGTGGTGGCCCTGATCACCTTTGCCCCGCCAGCGCCCCGCTTTCTCGCCCATCCCCTGTCACAGGTTCGCCGTCAGGCGGCGGCCCTCGCGCTGCCCCATCAGCTGGTCACCATCGAAGCGCCCTTCGATCTCGGTTATGAGCGGGCCCTGGCGGCATTGAAAGAGGAGTGGCAACTCGATGGGGTCGTCACCGGCGACATCGACAGCGTGGGGGGCGCGCCGAACTGGATCCGCGAGCGCTGTCGCTCCCTGGGGCTCACCGTTCACACCCCGCTCTGGCAACAACCCCGCGAGGCGTTGCTGGCGGACATGCTGGCCCGCGGCATCGTCGCCCACCTCTCCTGCGTCGATACCCGGGTACTGGCCCCCGAGTGGGTGGGGCGCAGGCTCGATGCTGGCACCCTCAGCGATCTGCAGCAACTGGCGGATCGGGATGGCTTCGATGCCTGCGGCGAGCAGGGGGAGTACCACACCATGGTGACCGACGGCCCCGGGTTTACGGCGCCGCTGACGCTCGGCCACTGGCAGGTGGCGCGCCAGGAGCACCTCGCCTATCTGCTGGAGGACGAGGAATGACCTCTCACGAGGGCGACACATAAAAAACGGGAGGCGCTGGCCTCCCGTTTTGCTTGTCCTTAACGTTGACCTATTTGGCCAGCTTGCCCAGCACCCGCTTCAGCAGGCGGATGCGCGGTTCGATGCTCTCCAGCAGCAGGAACTCCGCCTCCGAGTGGAAGCCGCCCCCCATGGGGCCGAAGCCATCGAGGGACGGCACCCCGGCCGCCGCGGTGAAGTTGGCATCGGAGCCGCCACCGGCCTCCAGCCAGGTGAAGGGGACTCCCTCCTCCCTGCCTGCCGCCTCCACCAGTGCCATCAGGGCCTCGGTGTCGCCGCTCGGGCGCATCGCGGGCTTGAAGCTCTGGCGCGCCACCTCGACCCGGCAACCGGCGAGGAAGGGGTTGTTGGCCATGAAGGTGAGCCGGTCGTGCACCGCCTGCGCCTCTTCGTTGCGCCAGAAGCGCAAATCCACGATCGCCTCGGCAAAGTCGGGCACCACGTTGACGCCGGTGCCCCCCTGCACCACCCCCACGTTCATGGTGGTGCCGGTCTCCATGTTGACCTGTTCGTTGATGGCGAGCACCCAGTGGGCCAGCTCCGTGATGGCGGAAATCCCTTGTGCCAGGGCCGAGCCTGCATGGGAGGCCTTGCCGTGGAAGGTGATGCGGTACTTGGCATTGCCCTTGCGGGCGCTGATGAGATCCCCGCTCGGGCGCGCCGCCTCGGCCACCAGCACGCAGCCGCTCTGTCTGGCTCGCTCCACCAGCCACTCCTTGGACCAGGGGGAGCCTATCTCCTCGTCGCAGTTGCAGCAGACCAGCACCTTGAGCCTGGCCAGCACGGCCGGGTCCAGCTCTTTCAAGGCATACCAGGTGGAGAGCAGGCCGCTCTTCATGTCCGACACGCCGGGGCCAAAGGCCTGATTGCCTTCGACTTTCAGCGGGCGTTTGGCCGCCGTCCCCTCGGGGAAGACGGTGTCCATGTGGCCCACCAGCATGACATCGTAGTGCTCCGCCCCCGGGGCATTGGTTGCCTCCAGGCAAGGGCCGCACTCGGCGGCGAACTGGTGGCGGGTCACCTGCCAGCCGATGGCCTCATATTTCTCCGTCATGATGTCGGCGACCCGGGCCACCCCGGCCGGGGTGCGGGTGCCGCAGTCGAGGTTGATGAGCGGGGCCAGATCCGCCAGATAGGTATCGAGTGAAAACGGGCGCTTGAGGTCGTTCATTGTCTTCTCCATGGAACAATCTGCGTAAAACACAGATTGTTTTTGCAACGATAAGAGTGGGCGGGCACTCGGCGCCGCCTCGTCAACGGCGGTCGGCCAGCGTGGATCAACTGGCCGCCACCTCTACACCAGAGCCTTTACATGAACAGCAGATAGTTGAGGAGCAGCGCCGTCACCAGGGCCCCCGCCATGGGCACGCTGGTACGCTTGACCACCACGAAGGGAGAGACCTTGGCGATGCCCGCACAGGCGATGAGCACCGCCGCGATGGGGGAGACAGTGCGGCCGATACTGGAGGCGAGCTGCATCGGCAGCAGCATGGTCACCGCCGGCACGCCAAACTTGGCCGCCACCGCGGGGGCCAGGGAGGAGAAACTGAGGAAGGCCGCGTTGCCCGAGCCCATGATGACCGCCGCCACCATGATGAGCCCCACCATCACCAGGGTCATCAGGCCGCTGCCGATGCCGGCATTGCTGGCCGAATGGAGCAGGGTGTCGATGGCGCCGATGGCCTTGAGGGATTCGGCGAAGAGCTCGGCACAGACGATCAGCGCCACCACGGGGCCGAACACCTTGCCCATGCCGTCGAGGAAGCTCGACAGCCCCGCGAAGGCGGTGCGCACCGAGCGGGTGCGCAGCAGCTCGCACAGCATGCCGATAAAGACCGACAGCAGCATGGCCACCTCCACGCTGACGCTGATGCTGGTCACCAGGAGCTTGGAGAAGGTCATCATCAGCACGAAGGGGATGATGGGCAGCAGGCCGTACCAGGTTGGCGCGGCCACCTCATCTGCCCCTTTTTCGTCAAGCTCCGCGTGTTCGCCGCGATGCAGGGCCGGATCCCAGCCCTCCTGGCGGTCACAGTGCCGCTGCCAGAAGAAGTGCAGCACCATGGTCACCAGCAACATGGGAGCCACCAGCCAGATCTGGTAGTCAACGAAATAGCTGGTGGGATCCATGCCGGATTGACCGGCGGAGAAGATGGCGTTGGTCTGGGTCGGGCCGATTTCGAACGCCTGGGAGGTGGCGATGACGCCGCAGGCGGAAGCCGGGCTGATGCCGAGGTTGCGCATCACAGGGTACATGGTGACCATCAACAGCAGGCCGAGGCCGGTGGCAGAGGTGACGAACAGGGAGACGAAGACCGCCACCAGGTAGCAGATGGCCAGCATCAGGTAGCTGGACTGGATGCCCGCCACCGGTTTGACCGCCACCCGCACCAGGGACTGGGAGGCGCCGATGTGGGACATGTAGGTGGCAAAGCCGGCCACCGCCATGATGGTGAGGCCGAGCCCGGCCGCCCGGTAGGAGAAGATCCCCTTGAACACCTCAAACAGATCGAACAGGGCGAAGCCGGTGCTCTTGTCGGCGGGCAGAATGGGGTGCAGTCCCAGCCAGTAGGCGACAGTGAAGAGGGCCATGCCCGCCAGCGCCAGCACCGCCTGCGGGTTGTAATCCTTGACGATGCCGTAGACCACGGCGATCAGCACGAGCAAGACGAAGACGAGTTCCAAGGTGCACTCCTGACAAGATTATCGAGAAGCGCAATCTAGTGGGGGATCTCCCCTTTCCTCTTGATCACCATCAATAAAGATGGAAAAAGCAAACGGTTGTAGATTTTTACTCCAAAAATAAAACTAAAAACGACATTTAACATCAAGGAACTGGATCTAGAATGCTCCCCAGGGTATCCCTGACCGACAACCGCCACTTTGTTTGCGTTGGATCAACATCCCGCCGGGGTGAACTGGCCAAGATGCCCGTCGACACAGAGCGACCATTTCGCACCGGAGAGAGTTATGACAAACCAAGCCACCGCAGGCACCCCGACCTGCGACTGCAAGCTGTGGGACATCCTCGTCGAGTCTGCAAAGGAACGCACCACCATTCGTTACTCCAAACTGGCCAGGCAGGCCGGGCTGGAGCAGTGCCAGGACGAACTGCGCACCCTGCTGCAACGCATCCGCATGTATTGCACCGAAAATCACCTGCCCATTCTCTCCGCCATCGTGATGGATGACGTGGGCAAGTACGCCGGCCTCTCCTCCAGCCTGCCGGATGCCCCCTGGGAACGGGCACGGGTCTTCGATCACGAGTGGACCACCCTGCACTGAGTGCCTCCCCCTGAATCCGGAACGCGCCCATACCAGCAGGCGCGTTCTGGTTTTTGGCCCCCACCGTTTCTTCCCCAGCCCCAGCGGCCCCATCCGGCCAGGTGTGTGTCCCTGTGAGGCGCCCTGCCCCCTGTCGTCCTATCCGGCCAGGCGTGCAGCATAAGGGCCTCCTGCCCCCGGTCTCCCCCTTTGATACCGCAGCGCATCCCGTCCCAGACCAGCGTGTGCTGGCGCGCGGCCCCCTCCCTTCTCCATTCGGCCTGACTGGTAAAACCAGCCCATCCGGCCATGAGCGTTGCCATGGGGGGGCCACAATGCCAGAATCGGGCCCTTGCACGATTTCAGGGCCGCAGGCCCGCAGACAAAGGATCCCCCATGGCCACCACCCTCTATGGCATCAAGAACTGCGACACCATCAAGAAGGCCCGCAAGTGGCTGGAGGAGGCGGGTATCGATTACCGCTTTCACGATCACCGCGCCGACGGTCTGAGCCCGGAGCAGCTCGATCTCTGGCTCGCCAAGCTGGGCTGGGAAGCCCTGCTCAACACCCGTGGCACCACCTTCCGCGCCCTGCCGGAAGCAGAAAAACAGGGGCTCGACACCGCCAAGGCCCGTGACCTGCTGCTGGCCCACCCGGCCATGATCAAGCGCCCGCTGCTGGACCAGGACGGTACCCTGACCCTGGGCTTCAAGGCAGACCTCTATCAATCCCTCTTCTCCCGTTAACTTTTTCTGTTTAAGGAACACCGATGTCGGACGTCATCACACTGGCCAAGGATCTGATCAGCCGCCCCTCCGTGACCCCCCTGGATGAAGGGTGCCAGACCCTGATGGCGGAGCGCCTCGCGCGCCTGGGGTTCGTCATCGAACCCATGATCTTCGAGGACACCACCAACCTCTGGGCACGCCGTGGCAGCGAGGGCCCCCTCTTCTGTTTCGCCGGCCACACCGACGTGGTGCCCGCCGGCCCCCTGGAGAAGTGGGACACCCCGCCATTCGAGCCGACCATCAAGGACGGCATGCTCCATGGCCGGGGCGCCGCCGATATGAAGGGGTCCCTGGCCGCCATGGTGGTGGCGACCGAGCGCTTCGTGGCCGAGCACCCGGACCACAAGGGCTCCATCGCGTTTCTCATCACTTCGGATGAAGAGGGGCCCTTCATCAACGGCACGGTGCGCGTCATCGACACCCTGGAGGCACGCAACGAGAAGATCCGCTGGTGCATCGTCGGCGAACCCTCCTCCACCGCCCAGGTCGGGGACGTGGTGAAGAACGGCCGTCGCGGCTCCATCACCGGCGATCTGCTGGTGCGCGGGGTGCAGGGCCACGTCGCCTACCCCCATCTGGCGGACAACCCCATCCACAAGGCGGCCCCGGCGCTGGCGGAGCTCGCCGCCATCGAGTGGGACAAGGGCAACGCCTACTTCCCCCCCACCAGCTTCCAGATCGCCAACATCCAGGGCGGCACCGGCGCCTCCAACGTCATCCCGGGGGAGTTGCAGGTCCAGTTCAACTTCCGCTTCAGCACCGAGCTCACCGATGCGGCTATCCGCGAGCGGGTCGAGGCGCTGCTGACCCGTCACGGCCTGGACTTCGAGCTGAAGTGGACCCTCTCCGGCCAGCCCTTCCTGACGGACACCGGCGCCCTGCTGGACGCCACTGTCGCCGCCGTGGCGGCAGTGAACGGCCAGCAGCCGGCCCTGCTCACCACGGGGGGCACGTCCGATGGGCGCTTCATCGCTCCCACCGGGGCGGAAGTCATCGAGCTCGGCCCGGTCAACGCCACCATCCACAAGGTGAACGAGTGCGTGAAGGCGGACGATCTGGATCTGCTGGCGGACATGTACCAAGGGGTGCTGGCACGACTGCTGGCATGAGCGGCGCTCCGGACAAGAGAGACCAGACCATGAATCAGGATCAACTGCTTGGGCTGGATGAGAGCCACCTCATCCTGGTGGGGCGCGGCCCCCATCGTCTGACCGCCGCCACCGCGGCGGCCTTCAACGACATGCAGGTGGCTGCCGCCCATGCCGGTTTCAACCTGCAGGCGGCCTCCAGCTGGCGCGGCTTCGAGCGCCAGCTCGCCATCTGGAACGGCAAGTGGCGCGGGGAGCGCCCTCTGCTGGATGCGCACAACCAGCCCCTCGATGCCCTGCAACTGGGCGAGACCGAACGACTGCACGCCATCCTGCACTGGAGCGCCCTGCCCGGCACCAGCCGCCATCACTGGGGCACGGATCTCGACATCTACGATCCGGACTGCCTCCCCGCCGGCACCCGGCTCGCGCTGGAACCCTGGGAGTACGAGGCGGGCGGCTGGTTTGCCGATTTGCGCGAATGGCTGGACGATCACATGAACGACTTCGGCTTCTTCCTGCCCTATGCAAAAGGGGAGCAACCGGATCAGGGGGTGGCCTACGAGCCCTGGCACCTGAGCTTCGCACCCGAATCCGACGGGCTGGCCCTGGATCCGGCGGCGCTGGCGCTTTGTCTGGAACGGGCGGATATTGAAGGCAAGGAGTGCATCCTGGCCCATCTCGACGAGATCCTGGCCCGCTATGTCACCCCGGCACACCACGAAAGGAGATTCTGATGAGCTTGTGGTTATGGATAGGCTTGCCGCTGCTGTTTTTGCTCGGCCTGTTTCTCAACGCCATCAAGGACATGAAGCAGCTCGAGAAACAGCTGCCCAAGTACAAGGACAAGATCCGGGAGGTCAAGGACGACGAGGACGACTGACCCTCCTCGCAGGAGCCCGTCGGCGCTCCTGCCCCCTTCCCGACCACGGCATTTTTCCGCCCTCTGCCGCCCCCTGAGCCGGCCCTGAAAGCCCCATTCATTGCCCCCTTTCCCTGCGCTTTCCCGCGCGGTCACTTCGCCCTCGCCCTGCTTGAAAACTGCGCAACAAACGTAAAAAACTGCAAAACAATGCACAATTAAGCCACACAAAGGGGGTCAATCTGCATATAATGTGCCTGTTTTGCAGCCCGCCATAAGGAGTTCGCCATTGGATGCCACCACCGTCAACAGTTTCTTCTTCATCGGTGCCCTGTTGGTGGGCGCCAGTGTCCTGTTGAGCGCACTCTCCTCCAGAGTCGGCATCCCCATCCTGGTCATCTTCCTCGCCGTTGGCATGCTGGCGGGTGAGGATGGTCCCGGCGGCATCCACTTCGCCGACTACTCGGTCGCCTACCTGGTGGGCAACCTGGCACTGGCCATCATTCTGCTGGACGGCGGCATGCGCACCCGGGTCTCCTCCTTTCGGGTCGCACTCTGGCCCGCGCTCTCGCTGGCCACGGTCGGGGTGGCCATCACCACCGGCCTAACGGGCCTCGCCGCCGCCTGGCTGTTCGACCTCAACCTGATGCAGGGGATGCTCATCGGTGCCATCGTCGGCTCCACCGATGCGGCGGCGGTCTTCTCCCTGCTCGGCGGGCGCAGCCTCAACGAGCGGGTCAGCGCCACCCTGGAGATTGAATCGGGCAGCAACGATCCCATGGCGGTCTTTCTCACCGTCACCCTGATCGAGGTGCTGGCCACCGCCCAGCAGGGGCTGGATGCCGGCTTCCTGCTGCTGCAACTCGTCAAGCAGTTTGGTCTGGGCGCTGGCATCGGCCTTGCGGGGGGCTGGCTGCTGTGGAAGCTCATCAACAGTGCCAAGCTCGCCCCCGGTCTCTATCCCCTGCTCACCGTGAGCGGCGGCCTGCTCATCTTCGCCCTCACCACGGCGGTGGGGGGCAGCGGCATCCTCGCCATCTACCTCACCGGCCTGCTGCTTGGCAATCTCTCCCTGCGCAGCCGCAGCACCACCCTCTCCGTGCTGGACGGCCTGACCTGGCTCAGCCAGATCGGCATGTTCCTGGTGCTGGGGCTGCTCGCCTCGCCCCACAAGCTGCTGCCCATCGCCCTGCCGGCACTGGCACTGGCCATGTGGATGATCCTGTTTGCCCGTCCGGTGTCGGTCTGGATTGGACTGCTGCCGTTCAAGAACTTCGCGCCGCGCGAGCGCTGGTTCATCTCCTGGGTGGGGCTGCGCGGCGCCGTGCCCATCATCCTGGCGGTCTTCCCCATGATGGCGGGGCTGCCCAATGCCCAGCTCTACTTCAATGTCGCCTTCTTCGTGGTGCTGGTTTCGCTGATCCTGCAGGGCAGCTCGTTGCCGCTGGCATCAAAGCTGGCGCGAGTGGAGGTGCCCGCACCGCCCTCTCCCATCAACCGCTCTGGGCTGGAAATCGATCTCGACAGCCAGTGGGAAACCTTCGTCTATCGCCTGAGCGCCGAGAAGTGGTGCATCGGCTCCCCCTTGCGGGAGCTGCGCATGCCTCAGGGCACCCGCATCTGCGCCCTGTTCCGCGGCCAGGAGCTGCTCCACCCCTCGGGCAGTACCTGCCTGCAATCCGATGACATCCTGTGCGTCATCGGCCACGAGCACGACCTGCCCGCCCTCGGTCAGCTCTTCAGCCAGGCGCCGGAGCAGGATCTGGGCCCGCGCTTCTTCGGTGACTTCCTGCTGGAGGCCAACGCCAGGCTGGTGGATCTCGCCCCGCTCTACGGGCTGGATGTGAGCGAGGTGGCGGATCAGAGCCTCGGCGATTTTATTGCCCATCAGTTGGGCGATAATCTGGTGGTCGGTGACCATGTCGCCTGGCAGGGACTGCTCTGGACGGTGGCGGAAATGGAAGAGGGTGAACCCCGCAAGATAGGGGTACGCTTCCTGGAAGAAGACCCCGTCTAGGCGCCGGCCATCGTAGCCCGCATTTGTGTGAGAAGGGAGTGAACCATGCCTTATCAAACCCTGTTGTCCGGTCTGTATCCTCCCTCGCCCAAGCTGGGCCTCATCGAGGGTTTCTTTGGCAAGGGCTGGAGCTGGGAAGCCCGTGCCCGCTACGCCCAGTGGCTGCCCCGCCACGGCTATGGCTTCTACCTCTACGCCCCCAAGGAAGACGGCTACCTGCGCAAACACTGGGCCACACCCTGGCCCGCCGACCAGCTTGAAGCCCTGTGCCAGCTCGCCCGCCAGTGCCGGGAGAACGGTCTGGCGTTCGGGGTGGGCCTGAGCCCCATGGGGGCCCATCACGACTATGCCCGCCAGCGACCCGCCCTGCTGGAGAAAGTGAAGCTCATCGAGGAGGCGCTCAAGCCCGATATCCTGGCGATCCTGTTTGACGACATGAAGGGGGACACCCCGGATCTCGCCCACTGGCAGCTCACCATCGCCCACGATATCGCGGCCCACACAGACGCAGGCCGCCTGCTGTTCTGCCCCAGCTACTACAGCACGGATCCGGTGCTGGAGAAGGTGTTCGGTGCCATGCCCCCCCACTATCTGCAGGATCTGGGTCAGGGGCTCGACAGGCGCATCGATGTCTTCTGGACCGGCCCCAAAGTCTGCTCCACCGAGTATCCGGCTGCCCACCTCAAACAGGCCGCCGACTGGCTCCATCGCAAGCCCTTCCTGTGGGACAACTATCCGGTCAACGACGGCAGCAAGGCGAGCAGCTTCCTGCACCTGCGCGCCTTCGAAAACCGTCCGGCAGAGCTGGCGGATCTCGTGAGCGGCCATGCGGTCAATCCCATGAAGCAGGCGGCCCTCTCGGCCCTGCCGCTCGCCACCCTGCCCATGAGCTACAAGCTCGGCAAGCAGTACGATCCTGACAAGGCGCTGCACGCCTCCCTCAACGCCACCTGCGGGCCGCAGATCTCCGCCATGATCCAGGCCGACCTGCCGCTCTTCCAGGACATCGGTCTGGCCCAGCTCACCCCCGAGCAGGTCATCCACCTCAAGAGCCGCTACCTGCCGTTCCAGGATCAGGCCTGCGTGAACGAGATCCTGCGCTGGCTGGCCGGGGAATACGTGTTCGATCCGGACTGCCTGACCGACTGACCCCATGAGTCCATGAAAAACGGGCCCATGTAAAAGGCCACCTCCCGGGCAGGGAGGTGGCCTTTTTGCATGATGTCTCTTCAGGTGCCCCATGGCGTCACATAGGGCGGCAGATTGAGCGGGTGTCTAACCGAAGGCCAGCCAGACCCCGACAAACAGCATGAGAGAGCCCGCGATCCGGTTCATCAGAGTGACATTGCCGCTCTTGGCGAGGAAATGGCGCAAGGTGCGGCCACCGCTGGCATAGAGCATCAGGCAGGAGAACTCGATGACCAGGATGAGCGCGACCAGGGCCCCTATCTGGGGTGCCATCGGCTTGGCCGCATTGATGAAGGGGGGCAGCAGGGAGACCATGAAGGCCCACCCCTTGGGGTTGGCGATGGCGGTCACGAAACCCTGCACGGCCAGTCCCATGGGGCTGGTCTGCTGACCCGCCGAGAGATCCGCCGGGATGGCCATCTTGCCCTTGGCCTGCCACATCTGGATGCCGAGCCAGACCAGGTAGGCGCCACCTACATATTTGAATGCAGAGAACAGGGCCGGGTAGTTGAGCATGACTGCCGCCACCCCGACCACCGACAGCACGGAGACCAGGCCGACGCCGACAAGCTCCCCCCACATCATGTGCAGGGTACGGCGCACCCCCAGACTCATGCCCAGGGTCATCGCCAGGGTCATGCACATACCGGGGGTTACTGAGACAAAAAAGAACGTGGGAATAAAGAGCGCCAAGATGGCGGGATCAATCCAGTCGGACACACTACACCTCCAGGGTAACAAGCAGACGATCTTGCCTATCACACTCTTTTAACACAAGAAAAACCTTTTCATTCAGCAAGAATTCAGCATTAAAAACCCTGTGACAAGGATTGTCGCGCCTGTGTAAGATGCCGCCTCACTCCTCTTTCGGGTTAGGATCTTTCATGTCATTGAATAATCTGTCCATTCGTCTTCAAGTGCTTATCCCTCTCCTGCTCGCCAGCCTGTTGATGCTGCTGATGGCCGTGATCAGCAAACAGGAAATCGACGGTGCCATTCAGGACATGAATGAAACCACCGCCAGCGTCACCCGCCACAAGGACGACATCGCGGCCCTGATCCACGCCACCTACCGGCTGCGCACCAACGCCATCTACGGCCTCTACGATGAGGCCCTCTTCGCCCAGTTGCCGGCCCAGCTCTCCGCCGCCGAACTGGAGATTGGCGCCATCCTGACCAGACTGGTTGTCACCGGAGCCGAGCAGGACAACCGTCAGGTCGCGGCCGCCCTGCAGGCCTACCTCGGCCATACCCGCAGCAGCATGCTGCCCCTGCTGACCGCCAAGTACCAAGGCAGTGGCGATCCCGCCGCCTATGAGCAGGCCCGCCTGCACTTTCGCGATCTGGGGGAGACGCTCATCAAGCAGATCGATGCCATGTCCGTCCACATCAATCAGCTGACCCAGACTGAGATTGCCGAGGAGCAGGCCCACTACCGCGCGACCCTGCTGCGCACCCTGCTGCTGATGGGGGGCACCCTGATCGCGGCCCTGCTGGGTGGCTGGTGGATCTCCGGGCGCATCGTGCAGCCCATCGGCCAGTTGCAGGAGGTGATGCACGCCGTCGCCCTCGGCCGCTTCAACGTGCGTGCCAATGCCGAAGGCAACAACGAGCTGGGCCAGCTCGCCAGGGATATCAACCGGACCCTGAGCCAGCTTGCCAACACCATCCAGACCCTGACCGGCATCAGTGGCAATGTGGCCTCCGCCGCCACCGAGCTTGCCGCTGTGATGACCCAGGCAGAGGTCAACGCCCAGCAGCAGCGCGGTGAGACCGAACAGGTGGCCTCCGCCGTCACCGAGCTGGCCAGCACCGCCGACAACGTCAACCACAACGCCGCCCTGGCCGACGAGCTGGCCCGGGATGCCAACAGTCGGGTCGAGCAGGGGCTGGCCCTGTTTGCCGAAAGCATCGAGGCCAACGGCCGCATGGCGGGCAGTCTGGAGAACGCCGCGACTGTGGTGGCCAGGCTCAAGTCCCAGTCCGAGCAGATCGGCAAGGTGATCGAAGTCATTCAGAGCATTTCGGAGCAGACCAACCTGCTGGCCCTCAACGCCGCCATCGAGGCGGCCCGCGCCGGTGAAAGCGGCCGCGGCTTTGCGGTGGTGGCCGACGAAGTGCGCCTGCTGGCTGCCCGTACCCAGGACTCCACCAAGGAGATCCAGGCCATCATCGAGCAGTTGCAGAGCCAGTCCCTCTCCGCCAACAGCGGCGTGCAGCAGACCCTGGAGATCCTCGGCCACAACCAGCAGCTCTCCGCCGAGGTACAGGCCTTGCTGGGGGGCATCACGGACGCGGTCAACCAGATCAACGGTGCCAACGCCCAGGTGGCGACCGCGGCAGAACAACAATCCTGCGTCACCGCCGACATCAGCCGCAACCTCACCAACATCCACGAGATCGTGAACCAGAACGCTGCCGGCATCAGCCAGAGTGCCGCCGCCAGTCACGAACTGTCACAGCTCGCCGAGCAGCAGCGCAGGCAGCTCGCCCAGTTCCAGCTCTGATACTGCGAGGATCTCTTCGATACTGCGGGGCCCGGCGCTGGCCCCGCACTTCCCCCTCCCCCTTCACGCCTCCTGTTTAAAACGGGTTTTTGCCATCAAGGTGTCATTAGGGGCTGGGCTGCATTCGCAAATGTGGGTATGGTAGAGGCACGTCACTCCCCCTCATCGAGAGATCATCATGAGCCTGAAGTTCAAGAAACCCGCTTTTATCACGCTCGGCCTCATCGCCCTGCTCTCCGCACTCTGGCTCGATTTCTATCTGCCGGAACACACCATCGCCACCATCACCGGGGTGGAGGTGAAGCGCACCGACAAGGATGGCCCCATCAGCCAGAAGAACCCGGCTGACGGCCCCACCACCGACGTCTATTACATCTACACCGAGCGCCCCGGCGAGAAGATCCGGGTGTTTCGCAATGAAGACACCGAATGGGGCTGGCCCTTCTACTTCAAGTTCAACGCCGCCGACGTCCAGGCCAAGGCCAAGTCCATGGAGTTCGAAAAACGCCTGGCCATCATCACCTCCTACGGCTGGCGCGTGAACATGTTCTCCATGTTTCCCAACGTCACCAAGATCGCGAGCACCGAGCCCGATGCCTCCACCTGGAGCTTCTTCCGCTGGTTTTGGTTCGGTGTCTGGGCCCTGGTGATGGGCAAGGCGGCCATCGCCACCTGGCGCTACTTCGATCGCCTCGAGGACGAGATATGAGCGAGCCGAGCAAGACCCGCACCAGCTTCTATCGCCGGCTCTACGTGGCTCACCTCATCAGTCAGGGCACGGACACCGTGCCCGCCATCATGGAGGCAACCGGCATGCCGCGCCGCACCGCCCAGGACACCCTCAGCGCCCTGGCGGAGCTCGACATCCAGTGCGCCTTCGAGCAGACCGAGGGGGCTCGCCATCTGCAGGGGCACTACCGCATCAGCGACTGGGGGCCCATCAATCCGGCCTGGATTGCTGCGCAGCTTCCCGTCATCAGGCAGACCCTGGGGTATCCCTGACACCCCGGACCCGGGTCTGCTCCCATAGAGAAGGGGCCAGCCTTGCGGCTGGCCCCTTTCTTGTCTGGCCTGATATCCCGTTGCCCTCCCCCGGACTCACTCCCCTTCGCCGAAAGACTCTTCCGGCAGCGGCTCCGCCGACTCACCCCGGGTGCAGTCGATGATGGAGCGCTTGGGATTGTTGGGGTCGCGCAGCAACAGGGGGGCCATCCCCTCGTCATGCAACCTCTCGTCGGAAAATTCGCTGCCATAGGCGTTGTGGGTCAGCCTGCGGGCATTGGCGATGGGGGTATCCACGAAGAGGGCATGTACCTCGAAGGTGGAGGCCGGCACCAGGAAGCCGACGATGGGCAGGCCGTGCAGCTCCTGATGGACCTTGTACCAGGCAAAGCCCTCGCTCACCTTGTCAGGGGTATACATGGCGAGCTGCGGATTGGCCGGGCGCCCGGTCTCGATGTCGAGATGAAGGGTGTCCAGCTCGCAGGTCGCCAGCCCCTGCCACATCTTCTCGAACGGGGTCGCGCAACCCGTCAGTTGCATGCATGTCAGCAGCGCCAACGTCCCTTTCCACATTCCCAACCCCTTATCCGATGTCCAGGATGTCAACCAAATGAGCGCAGTCGCTGCACCAGCAACTCGATGAAACCGACCCTGTCGAGCCCCAGCAGCACCAGGGCATTGGCCGGTTTGCCGGTCAGGTCGTAACGATCCACCACCGTCATGCCCAGGGTATGGGTTCCGCCGGTTTCGATATCGACCCGGCACTCCACCCCGTGAAACAGGGAGGGCGCCAGCAGCCAGGCGATGGTACAGGGGTCATGGAGCGGCGCGCCAGCAAATCCCCACTTGGGATCCCGATGATAGATCATGAAAAAGTCGAGCAGCTGTGCCACGCACTGCGCCACCGGGTTGGGAATGGCGCGTACCCGCTCGATATCCTCGTCCATCACCTGGGCCTCGTGGGTCACGTCCAGCCCGCACATGGTGATGGGCAGCCCCGACTTGAAGACCATATCGGCCGCTTCGGGATCCACATAAATATTGAATTCCGCCGCGGGGGTCCAGTTGCCTGCACCGGCGGCGCCCCCCATCAGCACAATGCGGGCGATCTTCTGCTTGAGCTCGGGGTAGGCCGCCAGCAAGAGGGCAATGTTGGTGAGCGGCCCGGTCGGCACCAGGGTGACCGGCTCCGGGCTCTCGCGCAGACACCTTGCCATCAGTTCAAGGGCGCTCATCGCCCGGGGAGCAAAGGCGGGATCCGGCAGCTCTGGGCCGTCCAGCCCAGATTCGCCGTGGACGCTGTCGGCGATGATGAGCTCACGGGCTAGGGGCTTGGCAGCCCCCGCCGCCACCGGGATGTCGTCGCGGCCGAGCAGGGTCAGGATGCGCAGGGCATTGTTGAGGGTCTTGTCCGGGGTCTGGTTGCCCGCGCTGGTGGTGACCGCCAGCACCTTCAGCTCGGGGCTCGCCAGCGCCAGAATGAGGGCGATGGCATCATCGTGGCCGGGATCGCAATCGAGAATAACGGGCAACGCCATGGACAGACTCCTTACAACATGACAGGGAGCCATACCTTAGCAAGAGATGGCCAGATGAACTCAGGAGGGAGTCACAAAACGCCTCCACCAACGAGATCAAGTACTTGGCGACAGGCCTTGGGAGCGGACACCCAGATTCGCCGCGCCGCCATCGTTCGGGTATGATCCCTCCCCCTTCATCGTCCGGTTGCCCCATGTCCGCCATCATCGACACCTTTGTTGCTCCGCCCTGCGCCGCCACCATCGAGATCCTGTTTGAGGATGCGCATCTGCTGCTCATCAACAAGCCGAGCGGCCTGCTGAGCCTCTCGGGCAAGAACCCGCAGAACCTCGATTCGGTCCATTACCGGCTGGTACAGGATTACCCCGGCTGCACCCTGGTGCACCGCCTCGACTTTGGCACCTCGGGCGTCATGGTGGTGGCCAGAAACAAGAGCATCAACGCCCTGCTCTGCCACCAGTTCAGCCAGCGCACCGTGAGCAAGGCTTACGAGGCACTGCTCTGCGGCCATCTAGCGGCGGATGAGGGCGTCATCGACGCATCCATCGCCAAGGATCCTGCGCTGTTCCCGCTGATGAGCATCTGCGCCGCCAGCGGCAAACCCGCCCGCTCACGCTATCGGGTGATGGAGCGGCTCACCCTGGAGGGGGCAGGCCAGCCGGTGCCATTGACCCGGGTCAGGCTGGTACCGGAGACCGGGCGCACCCACCAGCTGCGCATCCACAGCCAGTGGCTGGGCCACCCCATCCTGGGATGCGATCTCTATGGCGGCCTGCTCCCGCCCGGCTGCGAACGGGCCCCCAGACTGATGCTGCACGCCAGTGAACTCGGTTTTGTGCACCCGGTGAGCGGCGAAGCGGTACAGATCCGCTGTGAAGCGCCCTTTGCGCAGGCACTGGCGGCCATGACGGGGCAACAGGGGTAACGAAGAAGGGGGAAAGCAGGGCCAGGAAGGCAAAAGAGGCAAACGGCGGATAAAGATAGGGGCCGCGCTTTCGCAACGGCCCCCACCCCCCACTCGGTGTGGTGCTATCAGATCAGCTTGCGGGCGGCGCCCAGCACGATCTTGATGGCATCAGATTCGGTTTTCGCCATGGTTTCGGCGTTCGGGATTTCCTGCTGGGTACGGTTCACGATGACACCGGCCACCATGCCCGCACGCAGGCCCTGGCTGGTACACATGGTCAGCAGAGTGGCGGACTCCATCTCGTAGTTCAGCACGCCCATGGCTTGCCACTCTTTCATGGAACCCTGGAAACGTTGTACCACGCGGCCGGATACGGTGTCGTAACGCTCCTGACCCGGGTAGAAGGTGTCGGAAGAAGCAGTGACGCCCACATGCAGCTTGGAGCCCAGCTCCTTGGCGGTGTTCACCAGGGCGGTGGTGCAGTCGAAGTCGGCCACGGCCGGGAACTCCATCGGCGCGAAGTGCAGGCTGGCACCGTCGAGGCGCACGGAGCCGGTGGTGACGATCACGTCGCCCACGTTCAGGTGCGGCTGGATGGCGCCGGTGGTGCCGATGCGCAGGAAGGTACGGATACCCAGCTGGGCCAGTTCTTCCACCGCGATGGAGGTGGACGGGCCACCAATACCGGTGGAGCAGATGATCACGGCCTTGCCGTCCATCTCGCCGCGCCAGGTGGTGAATTCACGATGGCTGGCCAGGTGCACCGGGTTGTCCAACAGTTCTGCGATGCGCTTCACGCGCTCGGGGTCACCGGGAACGATCGCCAGGGTGGCGCCTTGCAGATCCGCTTTTTTCAAACCCAAGTGAAATACATCAGACATAGTGGACTCCTGGTTGCGCCCCACCGCATGGCAGCCGAGTGCAGTTAAGGTGATTCTTTACGGTACTTTCAAGCCAGTATCCCCTCATCCGGGGAGGCGCCAACTATGGTCGAAAGCGCTTTCCAATTCCTTGATGCGCCTCACACTTCTGCGCTTCAAAGCTGACAAAAATGGCGCGAAACGTTTGCTAAGATGATGAATTTCTTGAAAAACGTTTTTACGCTCCTTTTGCTCTCCCGTCCCTTGTCAAGCCTTGAGCGACCGTCCATTTAAAGAGCTCGATCGAGTCCACAAAGTTGCAAACGAGATACCATTGACCCCTTCTCATCCCCTCCGACGCTGTTATGTTGGCGCCCGAATACCACTTAATGGCTAATCATACGGAGTCCATCATGGCGACATTCAAGTTCTACATTCCCGCAATCAACCTGATGGGGGCGGGCTGCCTGCAGGAAGCGGCAGCAGATATCCAGGGACATGGCTATCGCAAGGCGCTCATCGTCACCGACAAGATCCTGGGCCAGATTGGCGTGGTGGGCCGGCTTGCCGCCCTCCTGGCCGAGCACGGCATCGGTGCCGTGGTGTTCGACGAGACCAGACCTAATCCCACCGTGGCCAACGTCGAGGCGGGTCTTGCGATGATCCGGGCCCACGGCTGTGACTGCGTCATTTCGCTCGGCGGCGGCTCACCCCACGACTGCGCCAAGGGCATCGCCCTGGTGGCCGCCAATGGGGGCAGCATCAAAGATTACGAGGGGGTGGATCGCTCCGCCAAGCCGCAGTTGCCGCTCATCGCCATCAATACCACGGCCGGCACCGCCTCCGAGATGACCCGTTTTTGCATCATTACCGACGAATCCCGTCAGGTGAAAATGGCCATCATCGACAAGCACGTCACGCCGCTGATGTCGGTCAACGACCCGGAACTGATGCTGGCCAAGCCCGCCGGCCTCACCGCCGCCACCGGCATGGATGCCCTGACCCACGCCATCGAGGCCTATGTCTCCACCGCCGCCACCCCGGTCACCGATGCCAGCGCCGTGATGGCCATCGCACTGATTGCCGAACACCTTCGCACCGCCGTGCATCAGGGGGAGGATCTCCATGCCCGCGAGCAGATGGCCTATGCCCAGTTCCTGGCCGGCATGGCCTTCAACAACGCAAGCCTGGGCTATGTGCACGCCATGGCTCACCAGCTCGGCGGCTTCTACGACCTGCCCCACGGAGTGTGCAATGCGGTGCTGCTACCCCATGTCCAGGCCTACAACGCCCGGGTGTGCGCCGGTCGGCTCAAGGATGTGGCCCGTCATATGGGGGTGGATGTGAGCGCCATGAGCGATGAGCAGGGTGCGGCGGCAGCCATTGACGCCATCCGGCAACTGGCTCGCGACGTCAAGATCCCCGCCGGTCTGGAGCAGCTCGGGGTCAGGGCCGACGATCTCGACGTGCTGGCCACCAATGCGCTCAAGGATGCCTGCGGTCTCACCAACCCCAGGCAGGCGACTCACGCGGAGATCGTCGCCATCTTCCGCGCCGCCATGTAAGGGGGCAAGATCTGCCAGGGCCGCCACGCGGCCCTTTTTATTGGCTGATGGATCAATGGCTTTTTACTTCCGCACGGGGAGTGGGTATGATTTGCCGAGCTAAAAAGACTGTATGGATGATCTGAACCCGATATGCGGATGAAACACCTGATTGCCGCGGCCCTGACCGCCCTCACCCTGTCCGGTTGCAGCCTGGTCTATCGCATCGATATTCCCCAGGGCAACTATGTGGAACAAAAGCAGGTCGACAAGCTGCGCCAGGGCATGACCCGCGAACAGGTCGAGTTCGTGCTGGGTTCTCCCATGTTGCGCGACAGCTTTGACCCCAACACCTGGTACTACCTCTATGAGTTCCAGCCCGGTCGGGGCGACAAGGAGCGCAAGGAGCTGACCCTCAACTTCGTGGGTGACAGACTGGCCACCGTGACCGGTGATTTCCCTCTCCCTGCCGCCTTCACCACACCGCTCTAGATGACATCACAAAACCGGCTTCTGCCGGTTTTGTTCTCTCTGGCCCCGGCGATGTCGCCGGGCCACACTCTGGATACCTCATTGCCCCGAGGAGATCATCATGAGTCGATTCCTGATTGCCGGCGCCACCGGTCTGATTGGCAAAGCCTTGCTGCGCGAGCTGGGGACGGAGCACGACCTCCTCCTGCTTTGCCGCAAACCCGGCGATCCCGCTCCGGGACGCACCTGGCTGCCCACCTCGTTCGACGCGCTGGACAGATTGACGCTGCCCGCCCCTGTGGACATTGCCTTCTGCTGCCTTGGCACCACCCGCAAGGATGCCGGCTCGGCCGAGGCTTTTCGCCGGGTCGATCTCGACTATGTGCTGGCCTTTGCCGCGCTCGCCCGTCGCCACGGCTGCCGCCGCCTGCTGGTGGTCTCCAGTCTGGGCGCCAACCCGGGTTCCCCTGCTCTCTATCCCCGCACCAAGGGCGAGATGGAGCAGGCCCTGCTGGCCCAGGAGTGGCAGCGGCTCGTCATCCTGCGCCCGGCCATGCTGCTCGGCCATCGCGAACCTGCGCGCCGTTCGGAGCAGATCATCCAGGCCATCTATCCGCTGGTAAAGCCCCTGCTGCGCGGGTCGCTGCGCCGCTGGCGTGCCATCGAGGCCAGTCAGGTGGCGCACGCCATGGCGCGCCTTGCCATCCAGGAGAGCGGGATAGAGACGGTGGAAAACGAGCGTCTGCTCACCCTGTGATGCCCCGTGCCGGGCGAGACGATCACAAAGGGGCGCCACGGCGCCCCTTGTCACAGCACATCACCCGTCAGGTGCCGGCATCGTCTCGCTTGCGGTGCACATCGGGTCGCCCGCCGGTGACCACATCGGCGCGCCCCTCTTCCTTGGCTTTCTCCGCCCGCTTCTTGCGCATCTCCTTGGGGTCGGCGATGAGAGGGCGGTAGATCTCGATGCGATCCCCCTCCTGCACCGACTCTGTGCCCTTCACCGGACGGCTGTAGATACCGAACTTGTTGACCGACAGGTCGATCTCCGGGTGCTTTTGCAGGATGCCGGACTGTTCGATGGCCGCCAGCACGCTGGTCTCGGGCGCGACCCGGATGCACAGCACCGTCTGCCGCTCGGGCAGGGCATAGGCCACTTCGATATTGAGGAGCTCAGACACCGTAAACCACCTTGGCACGATTGGAGAAGGCAAGCACCATGGAGCTCACCAGCTCGCGGAAGATCTGGCCAAAGGCCAGCTCAATGAGCTTGGAGGTGAACTCGAAGTCGAGATCGAACTCCACCTTGCAGGCATCCACGTCCAGGGGTGTGAAGGTCCACCATCCCGCCAGCTTGCTGAAAGGCCCCTCCACCAGCTCCATCTTGATGGTGCGATTGGCATCAAGCTGGTTGCGCGTGGTAAAGGTCTTGGCGATACCTGCCTTGGCCACATCGACCGAGGCCATCATGTAGTCTTCACCTGACTCGTGAACACGGCTGCCGACACAGCCGGGCAGGAACTCAGGATAGGCATCAACATCATTGACCAGCCGGAACATCTGTTCCGCGCTGAACATCACCAGGGCACTGCGAGTAATACGGGGCATGGGTTTTCCTCATCCAATCGGCCCGATTTTATCACCTTGTCAGCCAAAATCACCGCCGAAACTGTTCGCGGGTCACCAAGCAGGGCAATCGCACACTTTCCGGCCAGTGTGGCCTGCTCTCGCCCCGCCCTTCCCTCAAAATCGTCATCGAACTGCTCACAAAGCCGCCACTCGGAGCGCTGTGCGTTTTACAGCCGCCGCCACCCACGTATAATGCGCCTTCCTAAACATTGCCTAAGGCCCCCGTCATGAGCAAAAAGAACAGTAAAAACAAAGCCGGGTCCAGCACCATTGCACTCAACAGAACCGCCCGTCACGAGTACTTCATCGAAGAGCGCGTGGAGGCCGGCCTGTCCCTGCAAGGGTGGGAAGTGAAGTCCCTGCGGGCGGGCAAGGCCAACATCAGCGAAGCCTATGTCATCTTCATGCAGGGGGAAGCCTTCCTGTTCGGCTCCAGCTTCCTGCCGCTGAACGCCGCCTCCAGCCACGTGGTATGCGATCCGACCCGCACCCGCAAATTGCTGCTCAGTCGCCGTGAACTCGACAAGCTCGAGAGCCTGACCGCTCGTCAGGGCTACACCATAGTGCCGCTGGCCCTCTACTGGAAAGCGTGCTGGGTCAAGGTCGAGATCGGCCTAGTGAAAGGCAAGAAAGAGCACGACAAGCGGGAAGACACCAAGGCACGGGAATGGGACCGTGAGAAGGCCCGTATCATGAAGAACAAGCACCGCGGTTGATTGTGCGCCGCCGGCCCCCATGCGGCGACCAATAAACCAGCAATCGACCGGCCAAGGCCGGTCGATTGCCATCAACGCCTTGCCATGACAGGATTTTTGCGTACAATCCCTTTTGACAACTTGGGGCTGATTCTGGATTCGACAAGATTCACGAAACCCAAGGTGCATGCCGAGGTGCGGTAGGCCTCGTTAATAAACCGCAAAAAAATAGTCGCAAACGACGAAAACTACGCACTCGCAGCTTAATAACCTGCGCTGAGCCCTTCTCCCCTAGCTTGCCTGTGTCCTAGGGAAATGGAAGGTCATCCTTCACAGGATCGTGTGGAAGTCCTGCTCGGGGCGGAAGCATTAAAACCAATCGAGCTAGTCAATGCGTGGCGTGTCTCTCCGCAGCGTGTTGGCGAATGTAAAGAGTGACTAAGCATGTAGTACCGAGGATGTAGTAATTTTGGACGGGGGTTCAAATCCCCCCAGCTCCACCAAACGTTTGGAAAGGGCCACTTCGCAGGAAGTGGCCTTTTTTATGCTTTTCGTTCATCTCCGAGCCGGCGCTGATGGCCTGTGCGGGGCACAGTGGCGGGAGGGAGGGCCCTGATGCCGCCCCCTGCCGGGGCAGAGGGCGCGCCTCGTGAGGGAGACTAGTCGCCGGTTGTCAGGACCAGCCTGCGCCAGGGCCCCGTGATGTCGCAATGACCCGTCTCTTCGGTGTTCTCCCAGCCCAGGCGATGATAGAAAGCCATCGCCGTGGTGTTGCGCATGGCCACCTTGAGGGAGGCCGGGGAGGGGTATCCGGCCAAGCCGGCGGCAAGCAAGGCCCGCCCCATGCCCTGCCCGTGCCAGTCCGCCACCACGTAGAGATGATGCACGAAGCTCTCGGCCCCCCAGATGGAGACGAATCCGCACGGGCTGCCCCCTTTCTCCGCCACCCAGATCTCCTCGCCCCGGGTCTGCTCGGCAAAATCCTCGAGCCGGAACAGGGCGGGATCAACCCAATGGAAGGCCTGGCGCCTTCCCTTGAGGAAGAGCTGCGCCAGCATGGGCTCGTCAGCTTCCGTCATCATTCTGATCATGACACCATCCTTGCGTTGCGTGCTTGTCGCTTCCCACTCTCGATGGATCCCGCCGTGCTGTCAAATCGGCAATATGGACCCTCTTGAATACGTAACCGTGTGACACAGGGCTGCCTATTTTATCGCCTCAGAGGCTATACTGCCGAGGTCCCGTCCATGACTGGTTTGAGGTTCACTGATTTATGGATAACAAGCAAATTGAAGGCAGTATTCTGGTACCCGCCCACATTGACGATGTCTGGCGGGCCTGGACCACGGAGAGCGGGCTGCGCAGTTTTCTGGCGCCGGAGTGCCTCATGGTCCCGGAACCCAACGGGCCGTTCGAGATCTATTTCAGACCCGATGCTCCCCTCGGCGAGCGTGGCAGCGAAGGGTGCCGGGTGATGGCGGTCATGCCCCATGATCTGCTCAGCTTCAGCTGGAATTTCCCTCCCCAGTTTCCCCACATTCGTCAACAGAAGACCCAGGTCAGCCTGCGCTTCGTGCCGGAGGGCCAGGGCACCCGGCTCCACTTCCTGCAGACCGGCTGGGCGCAGGATCCAGACTGGGACCAGGGTTATGCCTACTTCCGTGAGGAGTGGCTGGAATTGAGTCTGCCAAGGCTTCAGTACCGTTTCACCCACGGCCCCATCGACTGGAACAACCCGCCGGGCAAGCAGCAGCTGAAATCCCTAGCCCAGTGACGTCCATTCAAGCGATGGGCATGGCACGAAAAAGGACCCGCTCAGGGTCCTTTTTCATGGATGGGCAGGCGGTCACTCCACCGGCTCTTCATCGAACAGGGGGTGATAGAGCACCTCGCCCCTTACCCCGTCGAGCCCGCCGGGTTGCAACTCCATCGCCATGAAACACTCCGTCGGCACCTCGTAGATGCAGTGCAGGCCGAAGTCGCTGGCAGGCCGAAAGCCGAAACGGGCGTAGTAGGCGGGATCCCCGAGCACCACCACCGCCTTCCAGTCCATCTCCAGTGCCGTGTCCAGCCCTTCCCGCACCAGATCCGAGCCAATGCCCTGTCCCTGCCAGTCGGGATGCACGGCCACGGGTGCCAGTCCCAACCAGGGCCCTTCCTGTCCCTCAATGGTGATCGGGCTCAGCATCAGGTGCCCCATGAACTCGTACTCTTCCTCCTCGACCATGGTGACCACGGCGGCCCCACATTCTCGCAGGCGGTTGACCAGTTCGGCCTCGTCGGGACGACCAAAGGCGGCACTCACCAGCTCATAGACTGGCAGCATGTCGCCGGGACGCTCGGTTCTCAACATACAGCGTTACTCCTCGTACAGCAGGGCGGCCATTATTCCACAGAAGTGGGGCGCCTCTTCACTGCCTTTGTCTGAAAATGGGAGGGCGGACTCAGGAAAACACCTGACAGACCCCGCACCAGGCTTCGCGATGAGCGAGCTTGCGCAAGCCATCAGCGTCCGTCGTCAGGCTGTCGCAATCGCCGCAGATAGGCGAGGCCCAGATCCCCGCACTCCTTGAGGAGGGCGCCACCACCATGGGCCTGCACCCCGGGCGCCTCTGGCGCCAGCATGGCCTGGGGATAGCGCCGCACCGTCAGCCCGCTGAGTGTCTGCTCGCCCCCTGTCGCCTCCCCCGCCATGAAAAGCGCCACCCCCTCACCGTGCAGTATGGCCACGGCCACCTCCTCGTCATCCAGCCAGGGGGTCAGCGCCTCTTTGCGTGCATCCGTCAGGCGCGCCGGGCGATCCAGCCGCCAGTGATCGAGCATGAGGGCGCCATCGGCCGGATCTGGCCGACGCCCGTCATGGTGCATGCCGGTCTTTTCCATCACCCGGCCTGAGGCGAGGTTGCCCGGCATGTGGCGGGCGGTGAGGGCAGGCAGGTGCCACTGCTCGAAGGCAAACGCCCTGACCAGGCTCGCGGCCCGGGTGGCCAGCCCCCTGTTCTGCCAGGGCACGCCGACCCACCATGCCAGCTCCCCGTGCCAGTGCAGGGAGAGAGAGCCGACCAAGGGAGCGGGCTCGTCTTCACGCCCCTGGGGCAGAGTCAGGGCCCAGGTGCATCCCAGCCCGAGAGCAGCCTTGCGCCCACTCAGGGCAAGCCAGTCCCGCGCCGCCTCCGGCGAATAGGGGTGGGGGATGTTGAGGGTATAGCGGGCGAGGGCCGCATCCGAACAATAACGCAGGATGGCGCTCTCATCGCCGGGCAGCAGGGGGCGCAGCACCAGCGCGTCCTGCCCGCCAGGCTCGCGCAGCACCGGGGTCATCAGGCGGCGGGCAAGCAGGTGTTGCAGGGCAACCCCGAGGTCGTCATCGGCACCGAGGCGATGATCCGCCCCCGCGGGCCCCAGGGTGAGCAGGCCGCTCTCTCTGGCCAGGGTCAGCAGGGAGCCGGAGGCAGCGATCAGGATCTGCCGGTCCGGCTGTGTCGCCATCAGCGGGGAGGCGGCCTCCCCCAGCCAGGCGGCAAGCAGGTCGCGGGCAAGGAGAATGCCATCTGGCGGGCTGACCGACCAGGGTGCCATTTCCCTCGCCTCCCCTTTGCCAAGCAGCAGCCACCAGCGGTTTCCCTGGTGCTGCCAGGCCTGCAACGCCGCTTGCCAGGAGGGGCGCCAGAGCACACCCTCGATCAACAGATCCATTCCTTCCCCCACATCCGCCCCCCCCGGATCAGGCACCGGGTGCCCGGGCGGCACCACACTCCTGTTTGAGGCAGCATAAGCCGCTGCCAATGAGTTGTTAAACCATATGTTTACCATGGTTAAACGGCATACCCCATGAAAAAATGCCATATGGCTGACTTGATGGCGGTCACATTCCTTCCCCTCCTCGCTTCCTATCATGCCCCCATCATGGCGTGACCAAAGACGCCCATGAAGGACAACGGATAACAAGAGAACACACTATGCAGCCAACCAGCCCACTCAAAACGGTAGTAGTCAGTACCCTGGCGACCGCCCTGCTGATCTTCGTGGCCCAATCCCTCATCGGGAAGCAGGAGATCAGACTCGGCATCGCCATCATCCCCATCCTGCCCATGCTCTTTGCCGTCATCATCGGCATGATCGTCTCCGCCAAGCCCGTCAAGGATCGCATTCCCGGCTGGAAGAGGCTCTTCACCGAGCGAGAAGAGGGCTTCTGCGGCAAGATGGTGGGTTTCAGCCTGCTGATCCTCGGGACCCAGTATGCGGGGATGATCATCCCCAACCTCAAGATGATCCTGAGCGTCGGCGTACCGCTCTTCCTGCAGGAGATAGGCAACCTCCTGCCCATCCTCATCGCCATTCCGCTGGCAGTGAAGTTCGGCTTTGGCCGCCGCGCCATCGGGGCCTGCTCCTCCATCAGCCGTGAACCCTCGGTCGCGGTGATCCAGGGCAAGTTCGGCACCGGCTCTCAGGAGTACATCGGCGTGCTCGCCATCTACCTGTGCGGCTCCGTCATCGGCACCCTCTGGTTCAGCGTGCTCGGCAGCATCGCCCCCCTCACCGGACTGCATCCTCTGGCCCTGGCCGCCGGTTCCGGCGTGGGATCCGGCTCCATGCTGAGCGCCGCCTCCGGTGCCCTCATCAACGGCCTCGATGAGGCGATGGCCCAGCAGGTGCTCAGCATCGCCGCCGCCTCGAACCTGCTCTCGTCGGCCCTGGGAGCGCTCTCCCTCACCTATCTGGGTCTGCCGCTCGCTGAAAAAATCTATGCCCTGACCGCCAAAGGAGAGAAAGCATGAAAAGCATCGTGATGGATATGCGCTTCGTCTTCCTGGCGATCCTGCTGGCCATGTTCACCCAGACCCTGACCTCGGGCCTGCCGCTGTGGCAGATGGGGGACAGCTTCGTCGCCATGTCCCTGGTGGTGTTCGCCTCCCTGGTGACCAAGCGCTATCTGCCCTCCTCCCTGCCGGCCTTTGCCTATGCCACCATCATCGGCATTCTCATCTGCCTGCCCGAGACCCCGGTGCGCGGCCTCTTCATCGATGCCGTGGCCAAGATCTCCTTCCTCTCCTGCTGCGTGCCGCTCCTGGCCTTCGCCGGCCTCTCGGTGGGCGGTCAGCTGGAGGAGCTCAAGAAGATGTCGTGGAAGGTGATCCTCATCTTCATGATCGTCTCCACCTGCTGCTTCTTTGGCGCCTCCCTGGTTGCCCAGCTCGGTTTCTCCATTCAAGGGATCATCTGATGAACCACTACCATATCGAACCTGACCTGTTGGCCCTGCGCGACTTCAGCTACGAAGTGCGCCACCACCTGCACCGCATCCCGGAATACTCCGGGGCCGAGTTCAAGACCTCTGCCTACTGCCGTGGGTTGATGGAAGAGTTCGGCTACAGGATCACCCTGTATCCCGGTTTCACCGGTTTTCACGGGGATCTGGCGGTCGACCCTGCCCTGCCCACCATTGCCTTTCGTGCCGACATGGATGGCCTGGAGATGCACGACATGAGCGAGGTGGCGTTCAAATCCACCCATGAGGGGATGGCCCACAACTGCGGCCACGACTCCCACATGGCGATCGCTCTGACCGCCGCCAGGTTTCTGGCCGCCAACCGCGAGCGCCTGCGGTACAACGTCCGCTTCATCTTCCAGATGGCGGAAGAGGACATGCGCGTCCCCGGTGCCGAAAAGATGGTGGAGCTTGGCTGCATGAAGGGGGTGGACGAGGTCTATGCCCTGCACAACGACGGCGCCATGGAGACGGGCACCATCAAGTTCAACCAGGGGGTCATGTCCTCCTGGGGGTCGGCCTGGACGCTGGATGTGCACGGCATCTCCGCCCACGGATCCACCCCCCACAAGGGGCTGGATGCCATCCGGGAGGCGGTGCGGATCATCGAGGACATGGACTACATCGTCGCCAAGCGCACCAGCCCGTTCAGCCCGGCGGTCTTTGGTTGCGGCATGATCAACGGCGGCACCATTCCCAACGCCATCGCCGATCATGTGCAGGCCCGTGGCACCATCCGCGCCATGGATGCCGAAACCGACCAGATCCTGAAAAACAGCTTCAGGGACATCATCGCCCAGAGCGAGCTGCGCGGCTTCAAGACCACCATGGTCCATGCCGGCTACCCGGCAGTGGAGAACCACCCCCAGGCCTGCGAGCGCCTGCAACAAGCCGCCTCGGAGGTGTTGTCCAGCGACGGGATCAACGCAAAGGGCCAGCCCATGACCGGCAGCGAGGACTTCAGCTACATGATCAACGCCACGCCAAGCCGCATGGGGGCCATGTTCTTCCTCGGCAGCGGCAATCAGGCCAAGGGGATCTGCAACTACCTGCACGCGAACCCCTATTACCTGGACGACGACTGCCTGCTGGTGGGAGCCCAGATCTTCGTCAATCTGGCGACCCGAGCCGCCTGAGGGGTCAGTACAAGGGGATAGCAATGCAAAGAGAGGCCGACGGCCTCTCTTTTTTATGTCTCGGCGTCAGAGCCAGGGCAGGGTCGCAGACGGAGCGGGCGTTCCCTGGTTGAGCAGCGCCAGCTGCACCGTCTCCCGGCTCACATGGGGGGCATAGAGGTGGATGAAGTCGTACATGTAGTCCCGCAGGTGGGCGTGCCTGCGCAGGCACACATGGGCAACGCTCGAGGCGATCAGATGATCGATGTTGAGGCAGACCAGGCTCTCCCTGTCCCCTTCGTCGAACGCCGAGGTGGCGATCACCCCGACTCCCATTCCCAGGCGCACATAGTGCTTGATGATGTCGCTGTCGGTGGCCGTCAGCACGATGCGGGGGCTGAGACCATGGCGACCGAACGCCTTGTCCATCTTGGAGCGGCCGGTGAAACCGAACACATAGGTGATGAGGGGATACCGGGCCAGATCCGCCATGGCCAGCGGCTGGCAGTCCAGCAGCGGATGGCCGTGGGGCACCACCACGCTGCGCCCCCAGCGATAGCAGGGCACGGTCGCCAGCTCGTCGAACAGGTGCATGGACTCGGTGGCGATGGCCATCTCCACATCCCCGTTTTGCGCCATCTGCGCCAGTTGGGCAGGGGCTCCCTGATGCAGCTGGATGCTCACCTCGGGGTAGCGGCGGGAGAATTCGGTAATGACCGCCGGCAGCTTGTAGCGGGCCATGGTGTGGGTGGTGGCGATGCGCAGCACCCCGCTGGTGGCCAGCTGATCCCCGAGGGAAAGCTGACCAATCTGCTCCACCTGGGCCACCACTCCCCTGGCCAGCTCCATCACCTGCTCCCCCATGGGGGTCAGGCCCGCCAGGTTCTTGCCCTTGCGGGTAAACAGCGCCAGCCCCAGCTCCTCTTCCAGCATCTTCATCTGCTTGCTGAGGGTCGGCTGGGAGGTATAGAGCTTCTCCGCCGTCGCCGAGATGTTGAAGTTGTTCTTCACTATCTCGGTGAAGTTCTTGAGCCGGGCGATGTTCATCAGGGCGCCAGGCGCTCGATGTGCCAGCCGTCCCCCTCGCGGGTGTAATAGAAGCGATCGTGCAGACGATGCTCGCCCCCCTGCCAGAACTCCACCGTCTCGATCCGCACCCGGAAACCACCCCAGAAGCTCGGCAGCGGCACCTCGCCATTGGCAAACTTCTGCTTGAGTTCGAGGAACTTGGCCTCCAGCACGCCACGGGCCGAGATGCGGGTCGACTGTTTGGAGACCCAGGCGGCGATCTGGCTGTCCTTGGGACGGCTGTGGAAATACTTCATCACCTCGAAGGTGCTCATCTTCTCCACCCGACCGGTCACGTGCACCTGTCTGTCCAGGGTGTGCCAGGGGAAGAGCAGGCTGATACGGGGGTTGCCCTCCAGCTGATGCGCCTTGCGGCTGCCCATGTTGGTGTAGAACACCATGCCTTCGGCATCGTAGTGCTTGAGCAGCACGGTGCGCTGCCAGGGCTGACCATCGGCATCCACGGTGCCCACCACCATGGCGGTGGGATCGGTCAGTCTGGCCTCGCACGCCTGGGCCAGCCACTTCTCGAACAGGGCGAGGGGCTCGGCCGGCAGATCGGCCCGGTGCAGTCCACCCCTGGTGTATTCGCGACGCAGATCAGCCACATCCATCATCTTGATTTTCCTTCTCTCTTTCTCTGCCGCCCGTGCGGCGATGGGTGCAGGCATTGTGCGACGAGCGCGCCATGGGTACAAGCCTCGGGGCGGCCAAATGGCGGAGCAAAAAGAGAGGGAGGCTCATGCCTCCCCCTTTATGCCGATGACCGTCAGCCTACTGCTTGCCGTCAACCGGCGGGCAATGGGCCAGCATGCGCCGGTTGTAGTCCGCCGCATAGGCGCTCAGCCTGGCGTGGGCCTCCTTCTGATCCGGCTTGATGACATCCCCGAATCCGTCGAGATAGCGCACGCCGCAGCGCGCCTTGGCCGCCGCCTGCTGATCCGCCGCGATCCCGGGCGCCACCTCGCCGCGCCCGGCCCGCACGATCAGCCGGTAATCCTGCCTGGCGAGGCTGGCGCTGACCGCCTGCTCCAGGGTGTCAGCATCGGCCTGACAACCGCCGAGCAGGGTGAGCAGCAGCCCCCCGGCCAGTCTCATGCCCGCCTCCGCTGCCAGCCCAGCAACGCCAGGGCCAGGGTCCAGAAGCCGAGGGCACCGCCGCCACCGCTTCCCCCCTCTTCACCGCGCTGGGTGACCGAGAGCTTGAGGGGACTGATGGCGAAGAAGATGTTGTCGCTGCACGCCACCTTCAAGCGGGCAGTGCCGTCCTGGCCCGCCGGGATGGTGACGCTCGCCGAGCCCGAGTTGGGTTTGCCGCTGGCAAGGGGAGTCCAGTTTGCCCCCTCGTCCCGGGTCATGAAGAGATCCACCTTGCTGCAGTTGATGGGGGCGGCATTGGTGCCGGCCACTTCCCAACTGATGGTCTGCGTCTTGCCCGCCCCCAGGGGGGTCACCACCGGGCTGGTCAGGGCAAAGGCCTTGCCGGTGTTGACCACCTGGATCTTCATGTCATCGCTGGCGACACCGCCCTTGCCGTCCCGCGCCGTGAGGCGGAAGTTCAGGTCCCGGTTGGTGGCAGGCCAGGCCTCCCCTATTGCCAGGGTGTTGGTGAGCAGGGAGGTGAGACTCGGCAGGATGCGCTCCGGCACGCTGGTCGGCGCCACGAAACGGAACAGCGGGCGGCTGCCGTCGTCCACCATGGTGGCCGGGCTGCTCGACTCCGTCCCCAGATCGATCTGCTCCCAGGTGTAATTCAGCGGATCGCTGTCAAGATCGGCCCCCGCCCCCTTGAGCACGAAGGGGGTGTTGGCAGGGATGACGTAGTCATTGCCTGCCGCCACCTGGGGCGCATTGTTGACCAGCGCCAACGGGGTGCCGCAATTTGGCTCCGTGGCCATGTGGGCCCGCATCTGCTCGATGGACTTGCTGTGGAAATAGGGCTCGCTGTGGGGCTGCAGATCTTCGTCTCCGCAGATCCCTGCATAGGCCATGATGGAGCTGCCGCTGCCCGGCTCCCAGGCCTGGCTTGGTTCCCGGTTGCCGCCGCCACAACTGCCTGTGGTGCCGTTGAAGGTGTGGTCTGCCCCGAACTGGTGACCAATCTCGTGGGCTACGTAGTCGATGAAGAAGGCATCCCCCACCGGCTCGGAGGAGCCCGTCATCCCCGCCGATTTGTCAGGGGTGCAGAGTACGCCCAGTCCCGCCAGGCCGCCGCCACCGGTGTTGACCACATGGCCGATGTCGAAGGCCCCCAGCCCCTTGGTCAGGGCATCGGCCTGCACCTGCATGTTGGCATCGATATCGCCGTCATCATTGTTGAAGGGATCGTTCGCCACGTCGGTGAAGATGATGGTGTCGTTGCCGCTGGCGAGCTGGAATTCGGCCGCCACGTCACGCTGGTAGACCTCGTTGACCCGGTTGAGCAGGGTGGTGATGGCGCCAAGACCCGCCTCCACGGTGCCGCCGTGATACTGGGTGTACTCCCCCGCCGCCGAGATGGCGATGACATAGCGCTTGCGCTCGTTGCCATCCACCAGCACCTGGCGGGCCAGCTTTTTGGCCTCGCCCCCGATCACCTTGTCCGCCTCTTCTTCCAGCCGGCTGTGGGCATCTTGCTGGTAATAGACGGCATAGCCTTCCCCATTGCGAAGGGGATCGACGAACACCATCTTCCCTTCATGGCTGAACATGGCGTGGAATCCCTGGGGACCGAGATCGAAGCGCCCGGTCTCGCCCGGCGCCGCTTCGTTGTACCCCTTGAAGGCCAGGATATCGGGATATTTGGCGGCCAGATCCGCCGGCAGCAGATCATAGGGTTGCAGGCTGAAGGTCACCTCCTTGCCATCCGGCAGAGGCAGAGTCAGGCGGCGCTCGCCCCCCTTCAGGGCAGCCAGGTAATCGGTGGAGACGGTGACGATGCGATACTGGCTGGCCCTCACCTCGTACCCATCGGCGGCGGTGGCCCGCGCCGTGACCGTATGCCACTCGCCGGCCATCAGGTTGCCGGACGTCATCAGACCCGCCACCAGCACCGCCAGCGGAGAATATTTCATCAACTGCATCTTTTTAATTCCTTTTTAAACGGATTCACCTGAACTGCCACGGCATCATTTGCCCGCTGGTCCGATTAGTCCAGCAACATCCTCTGTACATTCCCCGAATGGGGAAGGTTGCACCAATGCAGACTAGCCCCTATCATGGCGCGGATTTGTCCGTTCCAGAACCCCTCTTCGACGGGGCCGGTTCACTCTTTCTTTGGCCAAGGTTAATCTCATGCTCAAGTCCCCACTGTTGCCCCGTTTCGGGGATCTGGTCGTTGCCATCGTTGACGATGTGCTAGGTCAGGGTCTTACCCTCGACCGCGCCTATGCACGTCACTTCTCCGGCATCGAACTCAAACCGCAAGAACAGGCAAGGATTGCCCTGGTCACCGGCGATCTGCTGCGCCGCCTCAGCCTCTACTGCTTCCTCACCGGCATCCAGGTCCGTCAGGCGGAGAAGAATGTCTGGCCGCTGCTGCACAGCTGGCACGCCTTCCACAAGATAGATCAGCCCAACCACCCGACCCTGGATCGCTTCAACGAGGAGGCGTTCCGCCGCCGCCTGACCGAGGCCAAGAAGAACCCGGTGCTGATGGACGGCTGCCCTGCCTGGCTGGAAAAGCTCGGCAGCGAGCAACTGGGCGACGCCTGGCCGGCCGAGCGTGCCGCCCTGGCCTGGATGCCCAAGCGTTACCTGCGGGTCAACACCCTCAAGTGCACCCGGGACGAGCTGCAAGCCATGCTGGCCAAAGAGCATGTCACCACAGTGCCCGTCGACGGAGTGGAGACCGCCCTGCAAGTGACCTCGGACGCCGCCCTGTTCCGTACTCAGGCCTTTGCCGATGGCTGCTTCGAGCAGCAGGATGCCGGCTCCCAGCTGGTGGCCGCGGCCCTCGACGTCAAGCCCGGCATGCGGGTCATCGACGCCTGTGCCGGTGCCGGCGGCAAGACCCTGCACCTGGCCGCCATGATGCAGGGCAAGGGCCGTCTGCTGGCCATGGACGTGGAAGAGTGGAAACTGGAAAACCTCAAGCAGCGCGCCCGCCGCGCCGGTGCCCACAACGTGGAGACCCGGGTCATCACCAGCAGCAAGACCGTCAAGCGCCTTAAAGAAAGCGCCGATCGCGTGCTGCTGGACGTCCCCTGCTCCGGCCTTGGCGTGCTCAAGCGCAACCCGGATGCCAAGTGGCGCGACACCGCCGAGCGCCTGCCGGTGCTGGTCGCCCTGCAAGAGGAGATCCTGCAGCGCTACAGCCAGATGGTGAAGGTGGGCGGCCTACTGGTCTACGCCACCTGCTCCATCCTGCCCGAGGAGAACCGCCAGCAGGTGGACAAGTTCCTCGCCGCCAACGAGCACTTCCGCCTGATCGGCGATCACAACGTCAGCCCGGCCGAGACCGGCTTCGACGGCTTCTACATGGCGCGCCTCGAACGCATCGCCTGATGTCTGTCGTGGGCACAAAGAAAAGGGGAGCCAGTGGCTCCCCTTTTTGCATGGTATGGATGCGGCCTTATTCGGCGGCAGCGTCATCCTGCTTGTGCTTGGCGGCAGTTTCCTTGATCAGGGTCTGCAGCTCGCCGGCCTGGAACATCTCGATCATGATGTCGCAACCACCGACCAGCTCGCCCTCGACCCACAGTTGCGGGAAGGTGGGCCAGTTGGCGAATTTCGGCAGCTCGGCGCGGATGTCCGGGTTCTGCAGGATGTCGACATAGGCGAAAGGCTCGCCGCAGGACATCAGGGCCTGGGAGGCCTGGGCAGAGAAACCGCAGCTGGGCAGCTTGGGGGATCCCTTCATGTAGAGGATGATGGGATTCTCAGCCAACTGCTGTTTGATCTTTTCAATAGTTTCCATAAATGCCTCACTGGAGCGATTTCGGCGGCCATTCTACTGCAATCCGGGCAGACCACAAACTGGCAAACCGTTGCGAATGAAAGAAGTCATGCATCAATACGCCGCAGCTTGATCCGGATCATGGCAAGAATCAAGGGTTGTTCGCCCATCTTTGATACTGCTACAATCGACGGGCTTTGGGCCGTCTGGCCCCCTCATTTCAAGAACAATTCTTTTCAAGATAGAAAAGAGTACGCAATGTCTTGCAACCGTCGCCTTCGCACGGACCAGCCAATGGAGAGTAGAAAATGGCTTTCGAACTTCCCGCTCTGCCCTATGCAATCAATGCTCTGGAACCGCACATCTCCCAGGAAACCCTGGAATACCACCATGGCAAGCACCACAACACCTACGTGGTCAACCTGAACAACCTGGTGCCGGGTACCGAGTTTGAAGGCAAGTCTCTGGAAGAGATCATCAAGACCTCCACTGGTGGCGTCTTCAACAACGCTGCCCAGATCTGGAACCACACCTTCTACTGGCACTGCCTCTCCCCGAACGGCGGTGGCGAGCCCACTGGCGCCCTGGCCGATGCCATCACCAAGGCCTTCGGCTCCTTCGCCGAGTTCAAGGATGCGTTCACCAAGTCTGCCATCGGCAACTTCGGCTCCAGCTGGACCTGGCTGGTGAAAAAGGCTGACGGCTCCCTGGCCATAGTCAACACCTCCAACGCCGGTTGCCCGCTGACCGAAGCCGGTACCACCCCGCTGCTGACCGTCGACCTGTGGGAACACGCCTACTACATCGATTTCCGCAACCTGCGTCCGAAGTACATGGAAACCTTCTGGGCCCTGGTCAACTGGGAATTCGTGGCCAAGAACCTGGCTGCCTGATAAGCCTTTCTTGCCAAAACGCCCCGCACTTGCGGGGCGTTTTTTATGGTCGAACACCTGCCATCGACAACAAAGGCGCCCTCAGGCGCCTTGTGGAAGATGACCGTGCTTACTGGTCTATCTCGTCCATGTAATCGTCGAGGTTGCCATCATCCGCCGCCTCTGACTTCTGCTCCTGGAGCTCGGGTTTGCGGCCCGTCACCTTGCCATCGTTGTACTGCAAGTAGAAGTCCTTGGTCAGGGCGTAAGGATCCAGCGCGTTGTCAATGATGCGCTCCTGATCGATCAGCTTGGAGCGGGTGCCGAGGCCATCCAGTGCCCAGTGCACCACCTTCAGCGGGAAGGTCAGCAGGGCATAGGGGAAGTAGATGGTATCGATGGTATCCCCTACCAGTTGACGGGTGGTAGTGGGACCGTAGACCGGCACCATCAGATAGGCGCCATCCCCGATGTCGGCCTTGCCGAGCACGGTGTCCATCTCCAGTGTGTTGCGAGCCAGGCCCGCATGCTTGGCCACGTCGAACAGACCGAGCAGGCCCACAGTGGTGTTGAGGGTGAAGCGGCCCAGGTTGGTACCGGCCCCTTTCAGATCCCCCACCAGCAGGTGGTTTACCATGCTGCTCGGCTCGTCGAAGTTGTCCACGAAATTCTCGATGCTGTCCCTCACTCCTTGCGGGACATAGCGGGCATAGCCGTGTACCACGGGGCGCGCCACATAGGGCTCCAGCACGTCATAGTTGACGGCCCACATGGCACGGTTGGGCCCCTGGAAGGGGTCGCGAGGATCGCTGGCCGTGCTGGATGCCCCGGGGCGGCTCGGGGTCTCGCCGAGATCCAGGCTCTCCGGGCCCGGCTTGGGAGGGCCGCCCGCACAGCCCGCGAGCAGCAATGCCACCGCCAATGCTCCTGAACGCAGATACATATGAAAGTCCTAAGATTTTTTTGGGTATTGATATGAATTATACAGGGGGCCCACCCCAAGGGGTGGGCCAAAAGCGTATTAGAGGGCGTGATCGATGCGGATGTCAATCGGCGCTGTGGGGATGGTGCTGGTCGGCACGGTGACCGAAACCCCTTCAAAGGCGCCTTCCTTGTTCATGACGTTGCCGCCCCGGGAGAGGCGCGCCTTGAACTGCAGCTCGGCATGGGCCGCCAGCTTGCTCCCCGCCATCATGGCATCCCCGTCCCCCAGGGAGAGGGTGAGCGGGAGATGCGGGCCAGCAATGCGCTTGACCGCGATGGGCATGGGCGGACCGTTGGGGATCACCGCAAAGACGAACAGATGGGCATCTTCCGGCATCTTGATGCCCGGCGCCAGGGTGATGTGCAGGGGGAACTCCCCCTCTTTCACCGCCAGCACCCCGGCTTGTGCCTGGCCTTCGGCAGACGGGGTAGTCACGGCGATGCCACGCTGGACAAGCTGCTGCCTGGCGTACTCCATGGAGCGCTCCACCATGGTGTAGCGGGCCGAGCCCGGCTCCAGCAGCGGCAACATCCCCTGCCAGCGGTCGAGGGCGGTCTGGAAATCCTCTTTTTGCAGGGCCATGAAGGCGTGGACGGAGCGAGCCTCGATGTTGGCCGGGTCCTCGGTAATGACCGCCTGCAACAATTGATCCGCACGGGCTTCCTCCCCCGTCATCATCAGGGCCTGGGCATAGGGCACCGCTACCATGGCCTTCTGGGGCGCGAGAGCGTAGGCACGCTCCAGCGCCTCGCGGGCCATCTCGGGATCATTGCCATCCAGGGTCAGGCGCCCCAGCAGCAGCCAGCCACGGTAGTCGTTCGGTTCTTCTTTCAGCCGGGTTCGCAGGGCCAGGGTGAAGTCCAGCAGATCCTGCTCGGTCACCCGGGTGTCGCGCTCCACCAGGATGCGATTGCTGAGCTCCCCCAACCGGCTGCTGGCATCCTGCCAGCGGCTCACCTCCTGCCAGGCGCCGAGCTTGGCGTAGAGGCCGATGCTCACCACCGCCAGCACCAGCACACCGGGGATCCAGATCAGGCTCTTGCCGCCACGGGCGGTCTGCTCCACGTCGGGAATGTCGTCCAGGAGGCTGCGCTGCAGCTCCACCAGGGATTCCGGCTCCTCCGCCAGTATCCCCTGCTCCCGCTCTTCCCCTATCTCCAGCAGGCGCTGGCGATAGAGCTGCTTGTTGAGGGCCGAGCGACTGATGCTCTGCCGGCCCTCGCCACGCCACAGCGGCACGATCAGCGCCAGGCTCGCCAGCACCAGCAGGGCCGCACCCAGTATCCAGAATGGGGTCATTGTTTCTCTTCCTCTTTGAGCAGGGCAGCCAGACGACGCTGCTCCTCCGCGCTCAGGGCGCTATCCGCCGGCGTGGCAGCCGCGGGACGACGGCGGCTTCGCACCACCACGGTGACGACGCCAATCACGATGACCAGCAAGGGGCCAAGCCAGAGGATCAGGGTCGAGGCCATCAGGGGGGGATCATAGAGAATGAAGTTGCCGTAGCGGGCCACCATGTAGTCCACCACTTCCTGCTTCTCCTTGCCCTCGCGCACCATCTGGTAGGTCTTGTCCCGCAGATCCTTGGCGAGCCCGGCGTTGGAATCCGCGATGTCCTGGTTTTGGCACTTGGGGCAGCGCAGCTCCTTAGTCAGCTCGCGAAAGGTCTGCTCTTGGGCGTCGCTGTCGAAGGTGTAGACGTCGATGGCGGCGCGGGCCTGTCCGGCGCAGACGAGACCGGCCAGCAGCAACAGGGATGCAATCAGTGTTTTCATCGGGGAGGCCTCACTTCATGGCATCGAAGATGGGTTTGAGAGTCGACGCCCAGACGTCTGGGTTGATGTCCCCCACGTGGCGATAGCGGATGATGCCCTGGCTGTCGATGAAGAAGGTCTCCGGCGCGCCATAGACACCGAGATCCAGCCCCAGCATGCCGTCCGGATCATAGAGGTTGATCTGGTAGGGATTGCCAAGCTCCGCCAGCCACTTGATGGCCTTGTCACGCTCATCCTTGTAGTTCATGCCGACGATGTAGATCCCCTGCCCCGCCAGCTCCTTGAGGTAGGTGTGTTCCCCGTAACAGGTCGGGCACCAGGTGGCCCAGACGTTGAGCAGCATGGGGCGCCCCTTGAGGATGCTCCTGTCGTGCTGCTTGCCCAGGTCATAGATGTCCTGCAGGGTGAACACGGGCACCTCCTTGTCCACCATCACGGATTCGAGCTTGGTGGGATCGGAGTAGAGCCCCTTGAACAGAAACACGGCCCCCATCAGGAAGATGATGAAGGGCAGCAGATAGAGCCAGGTCTTCTTGCTCATGCCTTGGCCTCCTCGTCACGACGTCCGAAGCGGTAGCGCTTGTCCAGCATGGCCAGCACGCCGCCGAGGGCCATGAAGACGCCGCCGAACCAGATCCAGCGCACGAAGGGCTTGTAGTAGATCCGTACCGCCCAGGCGCCGTTGTCGAGCTGCTCGCCGAGCGCCGCATAGAGATCCCGGGTAACCCCCGCATCGATGGCCGCCTCGGTCATCGGCATGCGGCTCACGGTGTACATCCGCTTCTCGGGTTTGAGCAGGGCAACCTGCTTGCCATCCCGGTGCACTTCCAGCACACCCTTGAAACCGTCGTAGTTGGGGCCGTTCTTCTCCTTGATGCCGGTGAAGACGAACTCGTAATCAGCGAACTGGACGCGATCGCCGGCCTGCATCCGCAGGTCCTTCTCGATGCTGTAGTTCTGGGTGCAGGCGATGCCGATGATGCTGACCGCGAGCCCCACGTGCCCCAGGATCATGGCCCAGTGGCTGTTGCCAAGCTTGCGCACGCCGGTGGCAAAACCGTGTTTGTGGGTGGCCCGCGCCCAGGTCTCCTGCACGCTGGTGACGATGATCCAGACGCCAAGCCCAATACCGAGCGCAGCCCAGGGTTTGAACGCCTCGGCAAAGAGTTTGGGCAACAGCAGAGCCGCGGCCAGGCTCAGCACCAGGGCGAGCATCACCTTGCCCTTGAGCTCACCGAGATCCTGGCGGCGCCAGCGGAACAGGGGGCCCACCCCCAGCAGCAGGGCGAAGGGGATGATGAGCCAGCTGTAGATGTGATTGAAGAAGGGGGTGCCGATGGAGATGCTGCCAAGCCCCAGCTCCTTGTGCACCAGGGGCAACAGGGTGCCGAGCAGCACGGTGAGCAGGCCCGCCACCAGCAGGATGTTGTTGCCAAGGAGCAGGGTCTCCCGGCTCCACAGCTCATGCTTGCCGTGGCTCTTCACCTGGGAGCCCTTGAAAGCGAACAGCAGCAGGGAGCTGCCTATCACCGCCAGCAGGAAGCCCAGGATGAACAGACCCCGGGTCGGGTCCGAGGCAAACGCATGGACCGACACCAGCACGCCGGAACGCACCAGGAAGGTGCCGAGCAGGCTCAGGGAGAAGGCCGAGAGCGCCAGCAGCACGGTCCAGGCCTTGAAGGTGGCGCGCTTCTCGCTCACCGCGAGGGAGTGGAGCAGGGCCGTGCCCGCCAGCCAGGGCATGAAGGAGGCGTTTTCCACCGGATCCCAGAACCACCAGCCACCCCAGCCAAGTTCGTAATAGGCCCACCAAGAGCCGAGCACGATGCCCAGCGTCAGGAACACCCAGGCCGCCATGGTCCAGGGACGGGACCAGCGCGCCCAGGTGGCGTCCAGACGCCCCGTCATCAGGGAGGCGATGGCGAAGGCGAAGGCCACCGAGAAGCCCACGTAGCCCATGTAGAGCATGGGGGGGTGGAAGATGAGACCGGGATCCTGCAGCAGCGGATTGAGATCCCGCCCGTCCACCGGGAAATACGGCAGGGTGCGGGTGAAAGGATCCGAGGTGAACAGCACGAAGGCGGTGAAGCCCACCGAGATAAGGCCGAGCACCCCGAGTACCCGCGCCACCGCATCGAGCGGCAGGCGGCGGCTGAAGAGGGCCACCGCCGCCGTCCAGCCCCCCAGGGTCAGCACCCAGAGCAGCAGCGAGCCTTCATGGGCTCCCCACACCGCCGAGATGCGGTATTGCAGGGGCAGCAGGCTGTTGGAGTTGGTGGCCACGTACTGCACGGTGAAGTCGTTGTCGATAAAGGCCCAGGTGAGGCAGAGAAACGACAGCAGCAGCAGCAGAAACTGGCTGTAGGCGAGCGGGCGGGCCGCCGACATCATGCCAAGACGACCGAGATGGGCCCCGATCAGCGGGTAACTGCCCAGCAGCAGGGCGGTGGCGAAGGCCAGGATCAGTGAGAACTGCCCTAATTCCGGGATCATTGACTATTCCCTCTCGATTGCACGGAGAAACCTGCCGATTTGGCGGCATAAAGAAGTGAATTCTTGGCACATACCGGCATCATTGCTTGGCTCCCTGCAACTGTGCCTCTGTGTACTCGGGCTTGAAGTGCATGCCGTTGGTGGCGTCGGCCACTTCCGGCGGCATGTAGTTCTCGTCGTGCTTGGCCAGCACCTCGAAGGCGGCGACCGTGGTGGCATCCTTGAGGGTGCCCTGAGCGACAATGCCCTGCCCCTCGCGGAACAGGTCCGGCAGAATGCCGTCAAACTCCACCGTCACCAAATGGCCGCCGTTGTCCACCAGCTTGAAGGCTACCTTGAGGCTCTGGGGATCCCGCACCACAGACCCCGGCACCACCAGGCCACCGATGCGCAGGCGCTGCCCCTCCTCGGGCTTGATCTTCTCCGGCCCCTTCCCTTCCACCAGCTCGCTCGGGGTGTAGAAGAGGTCGATGTTCTGGCTCAGGGCATAGAGCACCAGGCCAGTCACGCTGGCAAGGCCCAGGCTGATGGCCAGGATGATGGTGAGGCGTTTCTTGCGGCGCGGGTTCATAGGGTGTTCTCCATCTGCTGGGCTGCCTTGCGGCGTGCCTCCCGAGCCTGCTTGTTGCGCAGTTCGCCAAGCAGGCTGCGGGTCTTCAACCGGGTGGAAATGACGATGCCGACCAGGCAGAGCAGGGTCAGACCGAAGGAGAGCCAGACGTAGAAGGCATAGCCTCCCATGGCCATGAAATCACTGAACGAGGCAAAGTGCATGCTTACTTCTCCTGCCTGGCGATGTCGGCGACCCAGGGGCGGTGCCACTCCCGCATCAGCAGCTCATTGCGAAAACGCATCAGGGTCAGGGCACCGAGAAACGCGGCGAACGCCAGGATCATGATGAGCAGCGGCCACAGCATCTCGGGGGAGATGGAGGGTTTGTCAAACTTGGTGATGGTGGCCCCCTGGTGCAGGGTGTTCCACCACTCCACCGAGTAGTGGATGATGGGCAGGTTGATCACCCCGACCAGCGCCAGGATGCCGGCGGCGCGGCCCGCCACCACCTTGTCGCTGAAGGCGTTGTAGAGGGCGATGACACCCAGATAGAGGAACAGCAGGATGAGCTCGGAGGTGAGCCGGGCATCCCACACCCACCAGGTGCCCCACATGGGTTTGCCCCAGGCGGCGCCGGTAAAGAGGGCAATGAAGGTGAAGACGGCCCCCACCGGGGCGATGGCCGCCACCGTCATGTCTGCCATGCGCAGCTGCCACACCAGGCCAATGAAGGCGGCTACCGCCATGGTGGAGTAGGCGCCCATGGAGAGGATGGCGGAGGGTACATGGATATAGATGATCCTGAAAGAGTCGCCCTGCTGGTAATCGGCGGGAGCGAAAGCCAGCCCCCAGACGGTGCCGATGATGAAGGCAAGCAGGCTTGTCACGGCAAACCAGGGCAGCAGGGTGCCGGCCAGCCCATAGGCGCGCTCGGGTTTGGCATAAGGGTGCAACCATTTCCACATAGCTCACGAAACCTTTCAGTTATTAATTTTTAAGTGGCGAGGGCTACCATACCCATGGGGGAAAAACATCATATCCCCCGAAAGCAATAAGCAGCCATCCCCTTGATCTATCTCAACTATCTCGCCCCTAACAAGGCTTCAAACGAAAATCTTTTCACCAAATCAATCAGTTGACACTCACCCGCAACGCCGCCGAGATGGCCAGGGGCGTCAGGGTCAATGCCCCCACCAGCATGGCCCCCAGGATGGCGAGCTGACCGGCATAGGGCAGTCCCATGCTGGCCGCGTCGATGGCGGACGTGGCGAAGATAAGCACCGGAATATAGAGCGGCAGCAGCAGCAGGCTGAGCAGCACGCCCCCCTTGCGCAGCCCTGCGGTCAGCGCCACTCCGACCGCCCCGAGCAGGCTCAGCACTGGTGTACCGAGCGCCAGGGTAGCCACCACGGCCAGATAGGTCTTCAGCTCCAGGGAGAGCAGGATGGCGAGCAAGGGGGAGACCAGCAACAGCGGCAGACCGGTCAGCAACCAGTGAGCGATCACTTTGGCCAGGGCCAGCAACCCCAGGGGATGGGGCATCAGCATCATCTGCTCCAGGGCGCCGTCGCTGAAGTCGTCACGAAACAGCCGCTCCAGGGAGAGCATGGCCGCCAGCAGGGCCGCCACCCAGATGATGCCGGGAGCGATGCGGGCGAGCAACTGGGGCTCGGGCCCGATCCCCAATGGAAACAGGGTGATGACGATGAGGAAGAACCAGAGCGGGTTGAAGATGTCGGCGCGCTGGCGCAGGGCCATCAGCAACTCGCGGTGAATAAGGTGTATGACGGCGCGCAGCATGGGCTACTCCTGCAACAGCGAGGTCAGGGAGAGGGTCTTGAGCCGCCCCTGCATCAGGGTCAGATCCTGGTGGGTAGTAAGGACCACCATGCCCCCCCTGTCCGCGTGGGCGAGGAACAACTGCTCCAGCACCCTGACCCCCTGCTTGTCGATGGCGGTGAAGGGCTCGTCCAGGATCCAGAGCGCCGGTCGCTCGCTCAGCCACAGCCTGGCCAGCGCCACCCGTCGCTGCTGCCCGGCGGAGAGCTGCCCCGCGGGATAGTCTTCGAAACCGGCGAGACCGACCTGGGCCAGCACCCGCCAGAGATCCACGCCGTCCCCGGCAGGGCCATGAAGCTTCTGGTAGAAGGAGAGATTCTCAAGGGGGGTCAGGGTCGCCTTGACGCCGGGCTGATGGCCCAGGTAAAGCAGGCTGGCGTGGTATTCATCCCGGCAATGGCGGATATTCTCCCCATTCCAGCACACCTCGCCAGCAAAGGGCTGGGAGAGGCCGGTGAGCAGGCGCAACAGGCTGGTCTTGCCCACCCCGTTGGGACCCTCAATCTGCATCAAATCCCCGGCACGCACCGCGAAGGAGAGATGTTCAAACAGGGTGCGATCTTCACGCACGCAGCTCAGATTGTTCGCTTGAAGCAGCATGGGGATGTAATCGTTGAAAATGAGGCGGCCTGCATCTTAACACAGGATCCGGAGGCGTCTTTTCAAAGATGCCAATAATCAACAGGATTTGTGGGGAAGATCGCGCCCCCACCAAAGAGATTGATGCCAAAGGATTATCACCGTCCCGGCATCGAGAAAGAGGTGGCCACGGGCCGAACAGAAAGCGGGGAGGCACCGGCCTCCCCGCGACACATCCGTCAGCTGCGTCCCTTTCGCAGGGAAATAAGCAGCTCCGCTTCCGCCTGGGGCAACTCGCACTCGCTCATCACCTCGTCCAGATCGGCACCAAGCTCCACCATCTTGGCGGCGCGGCTGTAGAGGCGGCGCTCCGGATCCTGCAACGTCAGCTCCTGCTGGCTGTCGTGGATCTTCTGCATGGCCCCTTCTGCGGCTTGCAGACGCTGACCCATGCCGATGGCGCCCGTGTGCAACTCCATCATCTGCTTGCGCAGACTCTCAAGCTGCCCCTGCAGCGCTTCCACCCTGGCCTCGGACTCTCGCTGGCGACGACGGTGCCCCAGGATCCCGTAAAGGGCCAGCACCAGTGCGAGCAAGGACAACCCCAAGGCTGCAAATTCAATCATCAAACCATCACCTTACCGTCACAGGGAGGCGGACAGGTGCCATCGCCCCCGTCCGCACGTTCCCGTCCCTGTTACAGGGAACCAATGTCTTCCCACTCTTCGTCGGAGAGCAGCTTGTTGAGATCCACCAGGATCAGCAGTTGGCCGTCACGGTTGCTGACGCCCTGGATGAACTTGGCGCTCTCCTCGGTGCCCACCGCCGGGGCGGCATCGATCTCGGAGGAGCGCAGATAGACCACCTCGGCCACGCTGTCCACCATGATGCCGATCACCTGCTTCTCCGCCTCGATGATGACGATGCGGGAGTTCTCGCTCACGTCCCCGGCCGGCAGGCCGAAACGGGAGCGGGTATCGATGACGGTCACCACGTTGCCACGCAGGTTGATGATGCCCAGCACGTAGTCAGGTGCACCCGGGACCGGAGCGATCTCGGTGTAGCGCAACACTTCCTGAACCTGCATCACGTTGATGCCATAGGTCTCGTTTTCCAACTGGAAGGTCACCCACTGCAGCACTTCGTCTTCGGCCAGATTCTGTGCAATATTGCGCTTCTCTGTCATCTTCTTGATCCTTGTATGAACCCGTCAACGGGTAAAATTAGCAATAAAACCATGGCGATGCCGATGTTGTCAGCGGCCTTCGATGTTCACGCCCCGGCCAAGCAGCAGCAAGAGCTCCCTGACGTGCAGCAGGGCACACATCTTCTCCTTGACCATGCCGGCCAGCCAGGGGCGCTTGCCCTCCTGATGGCGCCACTTCACTTGGTCCCGGTGCAGCAGTTCTGTGCCCTTCAACTGGTGACAAGCCAATCCCCAGGGTGATTCTCCCAGCATAATCAGATATTTGTAATCGTCCATCTCCAGATGCTGGCCCGGCATGACCCACTGGGCCGTGTCCACCACATTCATCTTCTGCTCGCGGGAGGTCATGATCCCCTTGTACCAGCCCGGCTGGCCGAAGAGAGAGGTCACCTCCCCCAGTTGATGGATGCCCCCCAACTCGGTCAGAGGCACCGCAAACGTCACCCCGGCCACGTCGAAGAAGAGCGCCTGAAACTCGTTGCCGGTATCCAGGTTCTCCCAGGTCGATGGTGCGGGCGCCGCTTCGAGGGCGGGCGCGGGTTCCGCCACCGCGAGGGCGACGGGCTCGACCTCCTCCACCACGGCTTCCACCACCGGCTCTGCCAGGGCGACCAGAGGCTCACTGTCAACCACCTCCGCCTCGAGCTGGAATGGCTCGACATGCACCTCTTCGTGGCTCAGGGCATCCATCTCGAACTGGACCTGTCCCACCTGGGCAAGCAGCTCGCTCAGCTGGGCCAGTCGGGTATCGGCTTCAAGATAGGGGGTGGCAGCCACCTCCGGCACGGCGACGGTCTGACGTTGCAACGCAGGGGCCGGTGCTTCGTCTTCGGGATCTTCCCGCAGCAGGGCATCGTCCAGCAGCAGGGAGTGGAAATAGTCGTCCATGGCCCGAACCTGGGTGGTCTCTCTCACGGCATCACCTCCTGGGTCCGTTGACGCTCCAGCGCGTCGAGATGGTTGAGCAGGGTCTCATAGGCATAGGTGCCCCGGCTGCCCGGTGCATAGATGGAGGGAGGAATGTGCACCAGACTGGCATCCCTGAATTTGGTGTCGATGGGAATGACCGCATTCCACACCGCCTCCCCATACTGCTCCTTGATGGACTGCAATGTCATCAGGGAGGCGCGGGTACGCTTGTCAAACATGGTCGGAATGATGGTGTAGCGGAACTTCTCCCGCTTGGAGCGCTGCATGATCTCGAAGGTCTTCATCATCCGCTCCAGCCCCTTGAGGGCCAGGAATTCGGTCTGCACCGGCACCAGGATGCGATCGCAGGCCGCCAGCGCGTTCACCATCATGACCCCCAGCACCGGCGGACAGTCGATGAGCACGTAGTCGAACTGATCCTGCACCCGCAGCAGAGCGCGCTTGAGCACCAGCCCCATCCCTTCCCGGTTGCCCATCACCCGATCCAGCGTGGCCAGGGTAATCGAGGCAGGCAGCAGGCTGATGTTCTCGAATCGGGTCTTGAGGGTCATCCGGTTGACCAGCTCGGCGCTGGGTTTGGCCGCCTGGAACAACTCGTACAGGGTGCCTTCCAGCCTGTCCGAGTCGAAATCGAGATAGGAGGTCAGGGAGGCGTGGGGGTCGGTGTCGATCAGCAGTACCCGCTGGCCACGCTGGGCCAGAATGCCCGCCAGGGAGACGACCGTGGTGGTTTTACCGACTCCACCTTTCTGATTGGCAACCGTCCAAACAATCACTGTATCAATCCTGCCTTGTTGTTATGCGTATGCCCCCACCGGGCAGCGCGATCACCCTGATCTTTTCACTGTCGACACTCTGCGGTGCGTCCTGCACCGGTGCCACCGTCAGCGGTTTGACGGGGGCTGGCGGCACCCAGGCGAACCTGGATATGGCGACCACCACCTTGCGATTCTGTAATCGTCCCTGCTCGGTGCCATTGTCGACGAAGGGGGAAAACTCTCCGTACGCCTCGTAGGCGAGCCGACCGGGAGCCACCCCCTTGCCCACCAGGGCATTGAGCACTGCCTCGGCACGGGCCGCTGACAATGTCCAGTTGGAGCGGAAAATTTCGTTGTTTATCGGTTGGTTATCCGTGTAGCCCCGCACCCTGACATAGTTATCGACCGGTTTGAGAATACCTGAAAGCGTATCGAGCACGGGTGCGGCATTGCTCCCCAGAAAAGCGCTGCCACTGTTGAACAGGAGACCTGAACTCAGCTCCACCGTCAGCCAGTTGTCATCCTGCGCAAGCTTCACCACCCCTGCATCGACCAGGGCGCCCATGGACTCCTGGATCTGCATGTCGATCTGCGCAAGAGCCGTGCCATCTTGCGAGACGGGCGTGCCCGTGATGGGTGCCCGAGAGGGGGACGCAGAGGCCTGGCTCTCCAGCAGGCTGGGGGCGGCCGAGACCGGGTTGTCCAACAAGGCATTGCCCCGCCCTTCCAGCAGACCATCGCTGCGCGGCGCCTGGTTGAAGGCCTGAGTCATGCCCTCGATGACGGCGCGGTACTCCTCCTTGTTGACGATGGCAACGGAGTAGAGCACCACGAAAAGGGCGAAGATGAGCGTCATGTAATCGGCATAGGAGACCAGCCAGCGATCGAGATGCTCTCGCCCTTGCAGGTGCAAACGATAGCGCTTGCGCATGGCTACTCCCCTTTCAGATAAGCCCGTAACCGCCTTTCAACCTGCGGGCCGTTCTCCCCGTGGGCGATGGCCAGAAGCCCCTCCAGGGTCATCTCCTGATAGAGGCCGTAATGGTAGTGGAAGGCGCGCAACCGATTCGCAATCGGCAGATAGAGCAAGTTGGCAAAGCCCACCCCGTAGATGGTGGCGACGAAGGCCACGGCAATGCCCGCCCCCAGGGTGCCTGGCTCCTCCAGATGAAACATGGCCTGGATGAGGCCAATCACGGCCCCGATGATGCCGATGGTGGGGCTGTACCCCCCCATGGACTCGAACACCCTGGCCGAGTGCTCGTTGCGCTCCTGCTCGATGTCGATATCCGCCTCCAACAGGCTGCGGATATCCTCGATGGAGACGCCATCCACAATCATGGAAAGCCCCTGGCGGGTGAAGGGATCGGGCTCGGCCTCGGCCTGGTTTTCCAGCGCCAGCAAGCCTTGCTGGCGGGCGAACTGAGCCCACGCCTTCAGGCGCTCGGCCTGCTCCGCAAGATCCAGCTGCGGCGGAAACAGCATCCAGGTAGCCTGCCTCAGGGCACTGAGCAGGTACCTGCGGGGAGTCTGCAAGATCACCGCCCCCCAGGTTCCCCCGACGACGATGACAAAGGCCGGGCCATCCAGCAGGGTCAGCAGGCTCCCGCCATGCCACCACTGGGCGATGGCGACGGCCCCCAGCGCCAGCACCAGGCCGAGCATGCCCATGGTCAGCGGCCCAACTCGACCAGAATGCGCTGGGCTACCCGATCCAGCGGCAGGGATTCGCTTGCTATGCCCGCCTTGGCAACGGCCTGGGGCATGCCATAGACCACACAGGAGGCTTCATCCTGCGCCCAGATGGTCGCCCCCTGCTCCTTGAGCAGACGGGCACCGTCGCGGCCATCCGCGCCCATGCCGGTCAGGACGATGGCCAGCACCTTGTCGCCATAGGTCTTGGCGGCGGAGGCGAAGGTGATGTCCACACAGGGTTTGTAGTTGACCTTGTCATTGCCATCGATGATGCGAAGACGGGCACCGGGCCCGCGCCCTTCCAGCAGCATCTGCTTGCCACCGGGGGCAAGATAGGCCTGACCCGGCTTGAGCACGTCGCCATCCTGCGCCTCCTTGACCCCTATCTGGCACAGCCCGTTGAGGCGGGCGGCAAAGGCAGCGGTGAAGGTGGCCGGCATGTGCTGGATCAGCAGAATGGGATGAGGGAAATCCCCCGGCAGCTTGGTCAGCACGTTCTGCAGTGCCACCGGCCCGCCGGTGGAGGTACCGATGGCAACCAGCTGGTAACTCTTGCCACTGCGCTTGAACGCGGCGGGAGCCGCCGCTGCCCGCGCAGGCTCGGGCTGGCGTTCGGCCAAGGGACGATTCAGGGTCCCCGTGACGGCGGGCCGGACGGCAGGCTCGGGGGCGCGGGGCCGGGTCGCCATCAGGAAGCGTTTGCGAGCGATCTCCTTGACCCGCTGCTGCAGCAGGTTCACGGCTTCGTCCTTGTCGCGGGCGATGTCTTCAAACTTCTTGGGCAGAAAATCGAGGGCGCCCGCATCCAGCGCATCCAGGGTTGCCTTGGCTCCCTCGTGAGTCAGGGAGGAGAACATCAGGATGGGGGTCGGACACTTGGCCATGATCTCGCGCACGGCGCTGATGCCGTCGAGCACCGGCATTTCAATGTCCATGGTAATGACATCGGGCCGCAACTGCTGCGCCTTGTCTACCGCCTCCCGCCCGTTCTGAGCCGTGTCGATCACCGTCATCAGGGGATCCTGATTGATGATTTCGCTGACCCGACGGCGGAAGAAACTCGAATCGTCGACCACTAATACCTTGACTGCCATTGTTATTCTTTTAACTCCTTGAGCCTGGCGCTCAGTGGCGACGGGCATAGGCCTTGAGCAGGCTGGGCACATCCAGAATGAGGGCGATGCCGCCGTCGCTGGTGATGGTGGCGCCAGCCATGCCGGGGGTTCCTTGCAGCAGGTTGTCCAGGGGCTTTATCACCACCTCTTCCTGACCGATGAGGTTGTCTACCACGAAGCCCACCTGCTGGGTCCCTATCTGGACGATGACCACGTGGCCCTGGTCCTGGCGGGCCGTCTTGCCGGCACCGCGTACCAGCCACTTGTGCAGGTAGAACAGCGGAATCGCCTTGTCACGGACGATGATGGTGAGCTGGCCATCCACCACGTTGGCCTTTTTCAGATCCAGGTGGAAAATTTCATTCACGCAACCGAGGGGCAGGGCGAAGGTCTGCTGACCCACCTCCACCATCAGGGTCGGCAGAATGGCCAGGGTCAGGGGAACCTTGATCTCGAGACGGGTGCCCTTGCCCCAGGTGGAATCGATGTGCACCGAGCCATTGAGGCTGACGATGCTGGTCTTCACCACGTCCATGCCCACTCCACGGCCGGAGATGTCGGAGATCTCCGACTTGGTGGAGAAGCCGGGGGCGAAGATCAGGTTGTAGGCATCGTTGTCGCTCATGCGCGCCGCGCTGTCAGCATCGAGCACGCCACGGCTGATGGCGATGGACTTGAGCTTCTCCGGGTCCATCCCTGCGCCGTCATCCTCGATGCAGAGCAGAATGTGGTCCCCTTGCTGGGAGGCGCTCAGGGTGATGGTGCCCTGACGGGGCTTGCCCGCCTTCTCGCGCACGTCCGGCATCTCGACGCCATGGTCGCAGGAGTTGCGCACCAGGTGAACCAGGGGGTCGGCCAGGGCCTCCACCAGGTTCTTGTCCAGATCCGTGTCCTCACCCACCATCACCAGCTCGATCTCCTTCTTGAGGGTACGAGCCAGGTCGCGCACCACACGCGGGAAGCGGCCGAATACTTTCTTTATAGGCTGCATGCGGGTCTTCATGACCGCGCCCTGCAGATCGGCGGTCACGACGTCGAGGTTCGCGACAGCCTTGGACATCTCTTCGTCATTGCTGGCGATGCCGAGGCTCACCAGGCGGTTTCTCACCAGCACCAGTTCGCCCACCATGTTCATGATGACGTCCAGGGTCTTGGTATCCACCCGCACCGTGGTATCGCTCTGTACCGCACTGCTCTCGGCGGGAGCGGCCTGCTTGGCAGGGGCGGCCTTGGCTGGCGCTGGGGGCTCTGCCGGCGCGGGTTTGGCGGCCACTGGCGCCTTGGGCGGCGTCACCGGGGCTGCGGGGGCAGCGGGGGCAGCGG
>NZ_CDBK01000080.1:0-9243 GCF_000819785.1 Aeromonas caviae
TCGAGCGGGGTTTTTTATTGCCTGAAATTCACGTTATCCATCCATATCTGGTTGATTTACCACCACAATTGTATCGTTATACAACCTGATCAGCACAGGGCAGCTCCATATTGACTATCCCATCTTCCAGCTGAATATCGATCTTGAAACCGAGCCGTTTGGCCAGATTGATCATGCCGCGATTGCTGGGCATGGTCATGCCAGAGAGCTGGCCTATGCCACGCTCTCTGGCGTAGCGCACGATCTTTTCCATCATCAACTTGCCGAGTCCGAGCCCTTTCAAGTCTGAGCGGACCAGGATGGCAAACTCCGCATCCGATTGATCCGGGCTGGCAATGGCTCGCACCACTCCCAGGATCTGCTGGCTAAAAGGGCCGTCCTGACCCACGGCGACGAAGGCCATTTCCCGGTCATAATCGATCTGGGTCATGCGGGCCAGCTCCTCATGCCCCAGCTCCCCCACGTCGGCGAAGAAACGTTTGTACCTGTCTTCATCAGACACCTGCCGCACGAACTGCTTGTGGGCCGGCTCGTCTTCGGGGCGAATGGGGCGCAGCAGCACATGACTCTGATCTTTCAGCCAGGCACCCTCTTCCAGCTCGGTGGGATAGGGGCGAATGGCCAGTGGCAGCACTTGCTGTCCTCGCTCTGCCAGGACGAGCCGGGCATCCAGGATCACCATCTCTTCGCCACAGGCCTGCAGCGGGTGCAGATCCAGTTCTTGTATCTCGGGGAAGGCCAGCAGCAGCTCGGAGAGCTGGCACAGCACCTGGCCGAGGGCGTCGATATCGAGCCGTACCGGACTGGCCTGCTCGCGGATCTTGCCATCCTTGAGGGCACCAATGATCTGGTAGCGAGCCAGTGCCTGGTTGAGGGGAGGAAGGGCCGCGACCATCTCGCGGGGCTCGGCGCCGGATTCCCCGAGCAGGATGACGGGGCCGAAGACCGGATCCTGCTGCAAGCGGATCCGTAGCTCCAGACCCCCGCTGCGGCGTGCCATGCGTTGTACCAGAAGCCCTTCTATGCGGGCGCCAGGATCGTGCTGACGTACCCTGTCCAGAATGGCATCCGCCGCCTGGGCGACTTCCGCCGAGGTGCGCAGGTTCAGCATGACACCGTGTACATCGGATTTGTGGGCGATGTCGGGAGATCGCAGCTTCACCGCTACGGGGTAGCCGATCTGTTCTGCAGTCAGTGCGGCCTCTATGGCATCGGAAACGATCCAGGTCGCGAGGGTGGATAGCCCGGCTGCCTGCAAGATGGGATGGGCCAGGTGGGTGTCCAGCACCCGCTGCTGGCGGTCCAGCGCTTGCCCAAGGAGCTGTTGGCAGCGCTCGACATCGAGCCTGTCGCCCTGCAGGGAGGCCGGTGTTTCCATCAACTGCTTCTGGTTGCGGCGATATTCCACCATGTGCATGAAGGCCGTGACGGCGCTTTCCGGGGTGCGATAGGTCGGGATGCCCGCCTCGTTGAACAGGCGTCTCCCCTCCTGGGCGGAGTATTCGCCTGCCCAGTTGGTCAGGATGTTGAATCGTCTGGCCCTGGGATGCTGCTTGATGAAGTCGATCAGGTTGCTGGCGAGGGTGACACCTCGGGCGGTGAGGGACGGTGCATGGATCAGCAGGATGGCATCGGCACTGTCCCCTTGGAGCAGCGTCTCGAGTGCACTCTTGTAGGCCTCGATATCTGCATCGCTGCCGATGTCGAGGGGTGGCATCGCCAGCTTGCCTCCCCGAGACAGCAGTACGTCTGCGGCCATGTTGGCGAGGCCGCGCCCGTTGGAGAGGATGGCGAGCCGCTCCCCCTTGAGGGTCAGGGAGTGGCTCAGGGTCTCGACAGTGGCAAACAGTTCGTGGGTATCCCGGACGCGCAGCATGCCAGCTCGGCGGATGGCGGCATCATAGACATTGTCGAGACCGTTGGCCGGGTCATGCCGACCGCTCTTGAGGATCAGGATGGGTTTGTTGCGCGAGGCTGCACGGGCGGCGGAGAGAAAGTGCCTGGCATCGTGCAGCTTGTCCATGTAGATCAGGATGGCGCGGGTCGTCCCGTCCCGGGAGAGCTGATCCAGCAGTTGGCCAAAGTCGATGTCGCAATGATCGCCCAGGGAGATGAAGGCCGAGAAGCCGATTTCGCGCTGCTTGGCCCAATCCAGGATGGTGGTGCTGACCGCTGCCGACTGGGAGAGAAACGCCACCTGTCCCGGAGTCGCTGCAATGGGGGAAAAGCTGGCGTTGATACCCTGCCCGGGGAGCAGCATGCCCATGCTGTTGGGGCCGAGCAGCCGGATGCCGTATTGCTGGCACAGATGCTTGAGCCGCAGGCGCTCGTCAGTGGAGAACTGGGCGGCCAGTATGATGGCGGCTCCGGTTCCTTTCTTGCCGAGCTCCTCGATGAGCGGCAGTACCCGTTCGCGCCGGGTACAGACGATGGCGAGATCGGGGGAGAGGGGAAGGCTCTCTATGTCCGGATAGGCGAGCACGCCAGCGATGGCCTGGCTGCGGGGGGCTACGGGTAGTATAGGGCCCTGGAACTGACCCGCCAGCAGGTGCCGGATGACCACATGGCCTGCTTTCTGCGGATCACTGGAGGCGCCGATGACGGCGATCGAGTGAGGTTTGAAGAGCCGATCCAGGCCGCTTTGTTTCATGGGCACTCCTCGTGGTGGCCCCCGGGGCGAGGGGGACGGATGGTGCCAGTCTAATACGCTTTGCGTGCGGGTTCTGTGACCGATTGCGGATCACGATCTGGCCAGTGCGCTGGCGCGCAGATAAAAGCGCAGCTCCCCCTGAATGCATTGCACCGTGGCGAGGTGCCTGTCCTGGAGATAGATCTCCTGCTCCCGATCGAGTTCATGGCGCTGGACCCCGAGGCTTTGCAGATATTCTGCGAACAGGATGGCACTGCGGATTTCGACAAGATGCTGGCTCACGCTCTATTCCTTGATGGTGGCTGGATGGTGCCGGCCAGTGTCCCCTCTTCTCCCCCACTTTCATACTGATACATTTGACACTCACTGTGGCTCCGACGCCTGCCGGATCAGCGAAGGCCTCCCTGGCCGCGTGCAGTATCCCAGAAGGCGCGGATCAGCGGCTCTTCCAGCCGCTTCTTGAGCACGGCGATACCGACGTCGAACGCCTTGAGCGCCGGTTTGGGCTCGACCACACGCACCTTGTCCCCCATGGGGCTGTGATCGATGACGGCGGCAGGCACGACACCCACACCGAAGCCGAGGGCCACCATGGCGACGATGCCCTCGTTGCCCGCCACTTCTGCATAGATGTTGGGAGCTATCCCCTTGTTGCGAAACCATTGATCACAGCGCTTTCGGGCCAGCCCCTGTTCGGAGAGGATCAGCGGCAGGCGCTCCCAGTCAGGTTCGCCCTGGGGGAACCACTGACCCTGCTGGGGGGCATTGCGGGGGGCGATGAACACCAGAGGGACTTGTTGCAGGCTGGCGAATTCCAGCTTGGACGAGAGCGCATCCGGCCTCGCTGCGATGGCGAGATCGGCTTCGTCAGCCAGGATCTTGTCCACTGCCAGTGCCGGGTCGCCGGTCTCCAGCTTGATCTCCAGCTGGGGATAACGGCGACGAAAGCGTTCCAGTACCTCGGGCAGCAGAAAGTAGCTGGCGGTGACCGAACAGAACACCCGCAGCCGCCCTTGCAGCGGCTCGTCGCTGCGCTTGAGCTCCTGTTTGAGTTGGCGCCACTCCTGCAGCAAGGCACCGCCAAACTCCCGCAGCTTGTCACCAGCAGGGGTGAGCCGCACCGAGCGGTTGTCCCGCTCGAAGAGCACGCAGCCGGTCTCCTGCTCCAGTCGCTGGATGGCGCGGCTCAGGGTGGAGGGGCTGACCGCCATGGCATCGGCGCTTTTGCCGAAGTGGAGGGAGTCGGCGAGGTGGAGAAACAGTTCGAGATTGCGAAGGTCCATCTTTTTATTCCTGCGGCGTTGTCAGGCGCCCTGTAGCACGATGGCTCGGCGGCGGGAAATTGCGGGAAATCACATTTCAATTCCTGCAACGTACTGTTTCGAATATATCAGTTCAGGCAATAAGTGTCCCGCGCTATAGTGGTTTCGACAACGCCGCTATCCGGCATGGAATCAATCGAACGGAGCAATCACCATGGCTAACTATTTCAACACCTTGAACCTGCGTCAGCAGTTGGCCCAGCTGGGCAAGTGTCGTTTCATGCAGCGCGAAGAGTTCGCGGACGGCTGCAACGTGCTGAAGGGCAAGAAGGTGGTGATTGTGGGCTGTGGCGCCCAGGGCCTGAACCAGGGTCTGAACATGCGCGACTCCGGGCTGGACATCTCCTACGCCCTGCGCAAGGCCGCCATCACCGAGAAGCGCGCCTCCTGGCAGAAGGCTACCGACAACGGCTTCGTGGTCGGCACCTATGAAGAGCTGATCCCGACCGCCGATCTGGTGCTGAACCTGACTCCGGACAAGCAGCACTCCGACGTCGTCAAAACCGTGATGCCGCTGATGAAGCAGGGCGCCGCTCTGGGCTACTCCCACGGCTTCAACGTGGTGGAAGAGGGTCAGCAGATCCGTTCCGACATCACCGTCGTGATGGTTGCACCCAAATGCCCGGGCACCGAAGTGCGTGAAGAGTACAAGCGTGGTTTCGGCGTACCGACCCTGATCGCCGTCCACCCGGAGAACGATCCCCAGGGTGAGGGCATGGCCATTGCCAAGGCGTGGGCCTCTGCTACCGGTGGCGACCGTGCCGGTGTGCTGGAATCTTCCTTCGTCGCGGAAGTGAAATCCGATCTGATGGGCGAGCAGACCATTCTGTGCGGCATGCTGCAGGCCGGTTCCCTGCTCTGCTACGACAAGCTGGTTGCCGAGGGCACTGACCCGGCCTATGCCGGCAAGCTGATCCAGTTCGGCTGGGAGACCATCACCGAGGCCCTGAAGCAGGGCGGCATCAGCCTGATGATGGACCGTCTCTCCAACCCGGCCAAGCTGCGTGCCTTCGAGCTCTCCGAGCAACTGCGCACCCTGATGCGTCCGCTGTTCGAGAAGCACATGGATGACATCATCGCCGGCGAGTTCTCCCGCGGCATGATGGCTGACTGGGCCGAAGACGATGCCAAGCTGTTCGGCTGGCGCGAAGAGACCGGCAAGTCCGCCTTCGAGAATGCCCCTGCCTATGCCGGCAAGATCGCCGAGCAGGAGTACTTCGACAATGGCGTGGTCATGGTGGCCATGGTCAAGGCGGGTGTCGAGCTGGCGTTCGAAACCATGGTGGCCTCCGGCATCTATGAAGAGTCCGCCTACTACGAGTCTTTGCACGAGCTGCCGCTGATCGCCAACACCGTCGCCCGCAAGCGTCTGTACGAGATGAACGTGGTCATCTCCGATACCGCGGAGTACGGCAACTACCTGTTCGCCAACGCCGCCGTGCCGCTGCTGCGCGAGCACTTCATGCCGACCCTGCAAGCAGGGGACCTGGGCAGTGCCCGTGCCGAGAGCAAGGCGGTGGACAACCTGGCCCTGCTGGCTGCCAACGAAGCGACCCGCAACCACCCGATCGAGAAGATCGGCCAGACCCTGCGTGGTTACATGAAGGACATGAAGCGTATTGCCGTCGGCGGTTAAGCCTTCGCTGAGCGGCATCGGAAGGGGCGGGGATGACGATCCCCGTTACTGGCTGGCTTAGACACCTGGCCTGTCGTCCGGATGATGCAAACAGACAGATTGAAGCCTATAAAAAAGCCCCGCTCATCGAGCGGGGCTTTTGCGTTCTGGAGGGCGGGAGAATCAGGCCTTCCAGGCTTTCCAGGTGTTGATCAGGCCGTTGGTGGAGCCGTCGTGGCTGGTGACGGCCTCATCGGTGCCCAGCTCCGGCAGGATCTTGTTGGCCAGCTGTTTGCCCAGCTCCACACCCCACTGGTCGAAGGAGAAGATGTTCCAGATTGCGCCCTGTACGAAGATCTTGTGCTCGTACATGGCGATCAGGGAGCCGAGAGTTTTCGGGGTCAGCTGCTTGAACAGGATGGAGTTGGTCGGGCGGTTGCCTTCGAACACCTTGAACGGCACCAGATCCTTGACCTGCTCCAGGGTCTTGCCGGCGGCCAGGAACTCGGCCTCCACCGCTTCCTTGCTCTTGCCGAAGGCCAGGGCCTCGGTCTGGGCGAAGAAGTTGGCCAGGAGCTTCGGATGGTGGTCACCGATGGGGTTATGGCTGATGGCCGGCGCCAGGAAGTCGCAGGGGATCAGCTTGGTGCCCTGATGGATCAGCTGGTAGAAGGCGTGCTGGCCGTTGGTACCCGGCTCACCCCAGATGATGGGACCGGTCTGGTAGTCAACCGGATTGCCGTCGCGATCCACGTACTTGCCGTTGGACTCCATGTTGCCTTGCTGGAAGTAGGCAGGGAAGCGATGCATGTACTGATCGTACGGCAGGATGGCTTCGGACTCGGCACCATGGAAATTGTTGTACCACAGGCCGATCAGGGCCAGCAGTACGGGCACGTTCTGTTCATAGGCGGCAGTGGCGAAGTGCATGTCCATCTCGAAGGCACCTTGCAGCAGGGCCTCGAAGTGCTCGAAGCCGAGGGAGAGGGCGATGGGCATGCCGATGGCGGACCAGGAGGAGTAGCGGCCGCCGACCCAGTCCCAGAACTCGAACATGTTGTCGGTGTCGATGCCGAACTCGGCAACGGCCTTGCCGTTGGTCGACAGGGCGGCGAAGTGCTTGGCAACGTGGGCCTTGTCACCGGCATGACCGAGGAACCAGTCGCGGGCGGTCAGGGCGTTGGTCATGGTCTCCTGGGTGGTGAAGGTCTTTGAGGCCACCAGGAACAGGGTGGTTTCCGGATCGATCTTCTTGAGCGTCTCGGCGATGTGGGTGCCGTCAACGTTGGAGACGAAGTGCATCTCCAGGTGATTCTTGTAGGGGCGCAGGGCCTCGGTGATCATGACGGGGCCCAGATCGGAGCCACCAATGCCGATGTTGACCACGTGCTGGATGGCCTTGCCGGTATAGCCCTTCCATTCGCCACCGATGACCTTCTCGCAGAAGCCCTTCATCTTGGCCAGTACGGCGTTCACTTCCGGCATCACGTCCTTGCCGTCAACCTCGATGGGACGGTCGGAGCGGTTGCGCAGGGCGGTGTGCAGTACGGCGCGCCCTTCGGTCATGTTGATCTTGTCGCCGTTGAACATGGCGTCGATGGCGCTGCGCAGATCGGTCTCGCCAGCCAGGTTCACCAGCAGCTTGAGGGTCTCTTCGGTGATCAGGTTCTTGGAGTAGTCGACCAGGATGTCGCCACCGAAGGTGAGGGAGAACTTGTCAAAACGCTTGGGATCCTGTGCGAACAGATCCTTGAGACGCATCTCCTTGTTGGCTGCAAAATGGGCTTCCAGTGCCTGCCAGGCCTGGGTCCGGGTTGGATTGATATTTTTCATAGGATTATCAGTCTTCCAAGTTGTGTTTGAACCTTGCAGGCAAGGCTCCCGCCAAACCTTATTATGCGAGCATTATACCGGGCACTCCGTGCGCCCCGTGTAACAGAGCATTACCAATTGTCTGCAACGAGGGAGTGTACAACCAAAACAGTGCGATTATGAGTCACCCAGTACCCCGGGATCTTGCGTTCGCGCATGCTTGTTCGGGTTGAAAAGGCTTTCATTTCAAGGGGAGCACGGCCGTGGCTCTGGAAAGCTGGCGTGACAGATAAAAGGGTATTCAACAGACGCTCATCGGACGGTTTTTTGAGCAGGCGCAAATGGCGGGCAACAGACGCTGGCTACCATATGAGCTGAATGGACGAGATCTCCCAGGGATGGCCAAGGTATGGAATCAATGGTGTGGAATGAGGAGATCGAGATGAAAGCCCTGTTATCCCTGTTTGCCCTGAGCCTGATCGCCACCGGCCTCATCGGTTTGCTGACCCTGACGCTGGCCAATGCGGCGCCGACGCTGGAGATCCGCGTACTGGCGGTGATCGGAGCCGTGCTGGGGGGTTATGTGCTGATGCAGCCCCTGCTCAACCGGGTTGCACGCCGGCTGGGGTGAGAACGCGGTGCGACCTGGTGCGCAAGACCGGCCTGTGGCCGGTTTTTTCATGTCACAGAAGGCAGACACGACAGTGCCAGCCCGAAGGCTGGCACTGGAGAACGCACACCGAGGATCAATCCGCCGTCTTTTGCATGTGGACCACACGCTGGGGGAAGGGGATCTCGATGCCCTCGGCGTCGAAGGTGAGCTTCACCTTCTCGTGGAAGTCGAACCAGACACCCCAGTAATCGCCGGTCTTGACCCAGGGACGCACCACGATGTTGACCGAGGAGTCGGCCAGCGCGGCAACGGCAATGGTGGCTGCCGGCTCCTTCAGGATGCGGGGCTCTTCGCTCACCAGCCGCTCCAGGATCTGTTTGGCCTTGCGCAGGTCGGAGCCGTAGCCGATGCCGAAGGTCATGTCGACGCGGCGGGTATCCATGCGCGAGTAGTTGACGATGGTGCCGTTGAGGATGGCGGAGTTGGGCACAACCACCATCTTGTTGTCACCCGAGGTGAGGGTGGTGGTGAAGAGCTGGACCGATTGCACCACGCCATTGGTGCCTGCCACCTCGATGAATTCCCCTGCCTTGATGGGGCGGAAGATGATGAGCAGGAAACCGGCGGCAAAGTTGGAGAGAGAGCCCTGCAGCGCCAGACCGATGGCCAGACCGGCGGCACCTATGATGGCCACGAAGGAGGCGGTCTGCACCCCGACCCGGCCCAGGGCGGCGATCACCACGAACACCAGGATGGTGTATTTGAGGATGCTGCCGACGAAGTGGGTGACGGTGGTGTCCAGCTTGCGGGTCTGCATCACCTTGACCACGCCACCGCTGAGAAGGTTGGCGGCAATGTAACCGACCAGCAGGGTGATCAGGGCGGCGGCGATGTTGACCGCATACTCGATGATCAGTCCCTGGTTGTTGGTCAGCCAGGTCTGTGCTTCGGTAATGATCTCGGGTTCCATAGGATGTCCTGTTGGTGTGAAGATTTATGGCAGATGAATCTAACACTTGAGCGCGACAAGCTGGGTCGCATCTGGTGCTTGTCTTTTCTTTTGTGCCACAAAAAGCAAGGGAGGCCAAGGCCTCCCGTTTTGTCACAACCCTGCTGGCGCAGGGACGCTGGGCATGTGCGCACTCAGCTTTGCAGCTGCTGGCTGCGGATAAACTGCCACTGATCTTCAAACCCGGCGGTGGGCTTGATTGTGAACTCGGAGCGGACGTGC
>NZ_CDBK01000080.1:9527-123700 GCF_000819785.1 Aeromonas caviae
ACCCGGCGGTGGGCTTGATTTTGAACTCCGAGCGGACGAACTGGCTGATGCGGCCCTCGGTATAGGCCAGCAGCAGGTTGGCCAGCATGGTCTCGTCGAGCTGGAAGCCCTGGCCTTCCCGCAGCCGTTTCTCGCGCAGTACCTGCTTGATCTGGGTCTCCAGCTTGTCGAACAGAATGCTGATGCGATCCCGCAGCCGATCGTGTTCGCCCAGCAGGGCATCGCCATTGAGAATGCGGGTGATGCCGGGGTTGCGCTCGGCGAACACCAGCAGCAGCTGCAGTATGTGATGGCAGCGGGCCATGGTGTCCTTCTCTTCGGCCATGATCAGGTTGACCCGTGACAGCAGGGAATCCTCGATAAAGTCGATCAGCCCCTCGAACATCCTCGCCTTGCTGGGAAAATGCCGGTAGAGGGCCGCCTCGGACACGCCCACCTCGGCCGCGAGGCGTGCCGTGGTGATGCGCTGGCCCGGGCTGGTTTCCAGCATGTGGGCGAGTGCCTGCAGGATCTGATCGCGCCGACTCTGTTTCTGGTTACTGCTTGCCATGGATTCCCCTAAAAAAACAATGGCTTGATTCTATTATTTGGCACGTGCCCCAGGGGGCCGTGTGGTCTTGTTATTGGCGACCAGAAGAACCAAACCCGCCTTCACCCCGTTCACTCAGATTGAATTCGTCGACCAGTTGGAAGCTGGCCTGTACCACCGGCAGGATCACCAGCTGGGCGATGCGCTCGCCAGGCTGCATGGTGAAGCTGTCGTTGCCACGGTTCCAGACCGAGACCATCAACTGACCCTGGTAGTCGGAGTCGATGAGGCCGACCAGGTTGCCCAGCACGATGCCGTGCTTATGGCCGAGGCCGGAGCGGGGCAGGATGGTGGCGCACAGACCCGGATCCTGGATGTGAATGGCCAGCCCGGTCGGCACCAGCGTGGTGTCGCCAGGGGCCAGGGTCAGCGGGGCATCCAGCAGGGCGCGCAAGTCCATGCCAGCGGAGCCCGGTGTGGCGTAAGCGGGCAGCGGGAAGTCGGTGCCGATGCGGGCATCCAGGATTTTCAGTTCAATTTGTGTCGTCATGAATCTTTTTCAATTGGATCGCCTGGCGATCGGGTGGTACTGCAGGAGCCTGGGGCTCCCGGCATGTTCAATGGGCTCAGGGTCGATAATGGCGTGCAATCAGGGCGACAAGATGACGGGCGAGCGTCAGCTTATCGGCCAGGGGCAGGGCGGCTTGACCCCCTTGCCAGAAGACGGTCAGGGCGTTGTCATCGGCATTGAAACCCTGGCCTGCACGGGACACATCGTTGGCTGCGATCATGTCCAGCCGCTTACGTCGAAGTTTGTCGAGGGCGTATTGTTCCACATCCACGGTTTCGGCGGCAAATCCGACGGTGAAGGGTTTGTCTGACAACGCCCCCACATCGGCGATGATGTCGGGGTTTTTGACCAGGGTCAGCTGCATCTGGTCGTTGTCGCCGGTCTTCTTGATCTTTTGCTCGGCCACCTGGGCGGGACGGTAGTCGGCGACGGCAGCGCAGCCGATAAAGAGGTCGCACTCACCGACCCGGCTCATCACTGCTTCGTGCATCTGCAGGGCACTCTCCACATCGATGCGGGTAACGCCGGCCGGGGTGGTCAGTGCCACCGGGCCGCTCACCAGGGTCACCTCCGCGCCCGCTTCGCGCGCGGCGCGGGCGATGGCGTAGCCCATCTTGCCGGAGCTGTGGTTGCTGATATAGCGCACCGGATCCAGCGCCTCGCGGGTCGGCCCGGCGGTGAGCAGCAGCCTGACGCCTGCCAGGAGCGGTTCGGCGGCGAGCTGCTGGCAGCAGCGTTCCACCAGTTCCAGGGGATCCAGCATCCGGCCCGGGCCCACATCGCCGCAGGCCTGGCTGCCGGAGTCTGGCCCCCACAGCTGAATGTCGCGCTCGGCTAGGGTCTGAAGGTTGGCCTGGGTAGCGGCGTTGCGATACATCTGCTGGTTCATGGCTGGCGCCAGGGCGACAGTCGCCGGGGTGGCCAGGCAGAGGGTGGTGAGCAGCTCGTCCGCCATGCCGGCGGCCATGCGGGCCATCAGGTTGGCGCTGGCGGGGGCGATCAGCACCAGATCGGCCCACTTGGCCAGTTCGATGTGGCCCATGCCCGCCTCGGCAGCCGGGTCCAGCAGACTGTCGGCCACCGGGTGGCCTGAGACGGCTTGCAGGGTCAGCGGGGTGATGAACTCCTTGGCGGAGCGGGTCATCACCACTCGCACCTCGGCCCCCTGATCTTTCAGGCGACGTACCAGTTCGGCACTCTTGTAGGCGGCGATCCCGCCACTGACACCCAACAGGATGCGCTTATCGGCCAATCTCATCTGCTGCTTCTCTTCCGGCTCACTCTGACTGGTCGGCTAAGATAGCACAGGCAATGGGTGGCGACAGAGGCTGACATGGGGGAGTTGTGGTCGGGCTCGCGGGATTCTTTGCTATGTTTTCTCTCAATAGCCATCAGGGAGAGACAAATGAGCATCAAGGAGTGGCCGGAAGAGGAGCGCCCGAGGGAAAAGCTGCTGCGCCGAGGGGCGGCGACGCTCTCCGATGCCGAACTGCTGGCCATCTTCTTGCGCACCGGGGTCAGTGGGTTGAGTGCGGTGGATCTCTCTCGCCAGTTGTTGCAGCAGTTTGGTTCCCTGCGGGCACTGCTGGGAGCCGAGCAGCAGGATTTTTGTGGCGCTCACGGGCTGGGACCTGCCAAGTATGCCCAGTTGCAGGCGGTACTGGAGATGGGGCGGCGCCATCTGGCCGAACAGTTGCAACGGGGAGAGGCGCTCACCTCGCCCGGGCTTACCCGTGACTTTCTGCAAGCCCAGTTGCGGGATCGGGGGCGGGAGGTGTTCGCCCTGCTGCTGCTCGACAACCAGCACAGGGTCATCCGGTTTGTCGAACTTTTTTACGGCACCCTCGACTCGGCGAGCGTCTGGCCCAGAGAAATCGTGCAGATCGCGCTCAAACATAATGCAGCCGCCGTGATTCTGGCGCATAATCACCCGTCCGGCGTGGCCGAGCCCAGTCGGGCGGACCGCCAGATCACGGATCGGATCCTGGCCGCCCTGGCCCTGGTCGATATCAGAGTGCTTGATCACCTGGTGATCGGTGATGGCATCACGGTTTCTTTCGCAGAGCGTGGTTGGTTGTGACTGGGCTCTGGCACTGTATTAGTTGATCTTTGATCACGGATGCTGTATAAAATGCCGCCTTCTGTTTGCCCCGCAATCGAAGGCCAGCGGGGCAGATATTTGCTCGAGCAATGAAGTAAGATTTGGAGAGACTGACATGTCTAGAGTATGCCAAGTAACCGGCAAGCGCCCGGCAGTTGGTAACAACCGTTCGCACGCTAACAACGCTACCAAGCGTCGTTTCCTGCCGAACCTGCACACTCACCGTTTCTGGGTTGAGAGTGAAAAACGCTTCGTGAGCCTGCGCGTATCCGCAAAAGGCATGCGTATCATCGACAAGCGCGGCGTTGAAGTGGTTCTGGCTGAACTGCGTGCCAGCGGCGTTAAGGTATAAGGAATTAGATCATGGCTAAAGGTATTCGCGATAAGATTCGCCTGAACTCCAGCGCCGGTACTGGTCACTTCTATACCACTACCAAGAACAAGCGCACCATGCCCGAAAAAATGGAGATCAAGAAATTTGATCCCGTGATTCGTCAGCATGTGATCTACAAAGAAGGCAAAATCAAGTAATTACTTGGTTTCGCTGCAAAAACCCGGCCTCGTGCCGGGTTTTTTTATGGCTGGAATTCAGTACACTGCCGATTCGAAGGGAGGCTAGCCATGTTCAAACTGAGCCGCAAAGGCTGGAACAACGTGATCATCGTGGTCGTGTTGATCGTCATTACCCTGTTGCACCGACTGGAGCAGGCCCAGCAGGAGAACAGTGCCAAACGCGCGCGTCCGCTGTTGCCGGAGAGCGCCGTGGTGCTGACCTGGCAGGGGCCGAGCTGGCAGATAGAGCGTATCGGCCAGGGCTGGCGCAGCGCGCCGGATCTGGGGCTTGGCAGCGCCCAGCTGGCGGCCCGCATCGAGATGTGGCAAGGCTGGCTGCTGCCCCCCGGCGAGCCCGTGCGCGGCACCCCGGTGACCCTCAAGATCTGGATCGCCGGACAGAGTGATCCGGTGGAAGTCGGGCTCTATCAGGACGACGGCAAGTTTGCCGCTCTGCTGCCCTCCTCGACCTGGCTCAGCCTGAGTCAGGCGCAATACCGTGACCTGATGCGTCCCATTCCCTGAACGAGAACGAGAGATCGCCCATGCCTGAATTACCGGAAGTCGAAGTCAGCCGCCAGGGCATCTCCCCCTGGCTTACCGGCATCAAGGTGACCCGCGTGGTGGTGCGGGACGGCCGCCTGCGTTGGCCCGTGCCCGGCGAGATCCAGGAGCTGGTGGATCTCGTCATCCACCGCGTCAGCCGCCGCGCCAAATACCTGTTGCTGGAGACCGACTTCGGCACCGCCATCCTGCATCTCGGGATGTCCGGCAGCCTGCGGGTGCTGGACATCGGCACCCCGGCCGAGAAGCACGATCACGTGGATATCGAGCTGGCCAACGGCAAGCTGCTGCGGCTCAACGATCCGCGCCGTTTTGGCGCCCTGCTGTGGACCCGCGAACCGGCCGAGGCCCATGCCCTGCTCGCCAAGCTGGGGCCGGAACCCCTCACCGACGCCTTCCATGCCGATTACCTGCGGGAGCGGGCGAAGGGGCGCAGCACCGCCATCAAGCAGTTCCTGATGGACAACCACGTGGTGGTCGGGGTAGGCAACATCTACGCCAACGAGGCGCTCTATGCCGCCGGCATTCATCCCAGGCGGGCGGCGGGCAACATCAGCGCCGAGCGGCTGGGCACCCTAGTGAGCGAGATCAAGCGGGTGTTGGCCGAGGCCATTCGCCAGGGGGGCACCACCCTCAAGGATTTCACCAGCGCCGACGGCAAGCCGGGCTATTTCGTCCAGCAGCTGCAGGTTTACGGCCGTGGCGGCCAGCCCTGTTTCCACTGCCACACCCTGCTCACCGAGGTGAAGATGGGCCAGCGAACCACGGTGTTCTGCTCCCACTGCCAACGCTGAAAGTGGGATTTTTGAGCCGGAACCGGCCAAGTTGTAAGAGAGTATTTCCGGTCTGTTGAAGCGGCGTCAGCCCATGACTACTATCTCGCCAGTTCAGGCTGCGAGGTAATAAAATGACAGCTAAATCAATAGACTGGGAACATTTATCCCGGCAGGGGCACTATTGTGCCCACGATATGGCCCGCTTCCTCTATCCCGAAGACAGCGCCCGCAAGACCTTCAATCGCGGCAAGTTTTTGCTGCGCAGTCTGCTCTACCGTGCGCAGTTGAACCGGGTGTTCGAGCTGTTCCAGAGCGCCCCCCTGCGGGCGCTTCCCGCCCGCCACCCCGAGCTGCTCGACAAGCCGATGCGCCCCTATCGCTTCGCCTGCTCGACGGTGAACCAGCGGGTCAAGATGGTGGAGGATCACTACCGCCTGCTGCTGGGCCTGTACCCCGAGCTCATCGACCCGCTCTATCTGGGGGAGGGGATAGTGCTGGGCCATTATCCCGATGGCGGCTGGCGCATCGTGCTGCGTCACGACGGCACCTTCCGCAGGGAGGCGGAGCTGGCGCTCTCCATCGTCAACGCGCGGGGGGAGCGACTCTACAGCTGTGCCTTCTCCCTGGCGGGCAACGAACAGGAGCTGGCCCTGGTGATCGGGTCGGTGCAGGGGCCAGAGCCCTGTGTCGAGCAGCCCCAGGAGCAGGTGCGGGCATTGACCCGGACGGGTCAGGGTCTGAGACCCAAGTCGCTGGTGGTGATGCTGGTGATGGCGCTGGCCGGGGCCATGGGGGCCCACCGGGTCTGTGCGGTGCGCATGAAGGCCCACATCTTCCAGGCAAGACGGTACAGCAAGAAGAAGAAAGCCTGCCTGCAGGCGGACTACGACGAGCTGTGGCAGGAGTTTGGCGCCCTCGATCAGGACGCCAACTTCGTGCGGCTGCAACCCGTGGTGCGCAAGCCGCTGGAGGAGATCGCCTCCAAGAAGCGGGCCATGTACCGGCGCCGTTACGAGTGGCTCGATCAGCTGGAGCTGGCGATCCGCCAGCAGTTTGCCCGCAGCTAGGCGTGCAGTGCGTTGATGCAACCAGGGCTACCCGCGGGTGCGGGTAGCCCTTGTTCGTTTCTGCCCATCAGGGGAGGGATTAGCGCTGCTGTCTGGCGGCAATGGCCTGGGCCACCAGGGGGTCGACGAACTGGTGGATGTCACCTCCGTGCAGCGCCACCTCCTTCACCAGGGTGGAGGAGATGAAGGAGTTCTCCTCCGCCGGGGTAAGGAAGACGCTCTCCAGGGTGGGCATCAGGCGACGGTTCATGTTGGCGAGCTGGAACTCGTATTCGAAGTCGGAGACGGCGCGCAGGCCGCGGATCAGCACGTTGGCCTGCTGCTCCCTGGCAAAATCCACCAGCAGGCCGGAGAAGCCCACCACCTTGACGTTGGGCAGGTGAGTCGTCACCTGCCGGGCCAGCTGAACGCGCTCCTCGAGATCGAACAGCGGCCGTTTGCTCGGGCTGTTGGCCACCCCGACCACCACCTCGTCGAACAGTCTGGCGGCGCGGCCAATGAGATCGGTATGGCCGTTGGTGATGGGGTCGAAGGTGCCGGGATAGATTACCTTGTTGGTCATGCTGCTGATTCCTGAAACCGGAAAACTGGTCGCATTATAGGGGCTGTTGCCGGTTTGTCGCGACCGGGATGGCGCGGATTTCTGGCGTTGATCGGCGGCCGGGGTCGCACAAATCGGAGCCCCGTGGCGTCTTCGCTTGAGAATCGCCCTGCATCAGGCAAGAATACCCGCATCGCGCATCAAGCCTCCTTCGCTGGTGACAGGGAGCATAGGGATTTTTTATGAAACGTATTCTGGTAGTCCGCAATGACAAGATTGGTGACTTCATGCTGGCGTGGCCGAGCTTTGCCATGCTCAAGCGCTCCATGGAGTGTCATGTGACTGCCCTGGTTCCCGCCTACACGGCGCCCTTGGCCCGCCTCTGCCCCTGGATCGACGAGATCATCCTGGATCCGGGTGCCCGGGCCGACAAGGAGCAGCAACGCGCCCTGCTGGCGCGCATCAAGGCGGCCGCCTTCGATGCTTCCATCTGCCTCTTCTCCAACACCCGCAATGCCAAGCTGGTGTGGAAGGCGCACATTCCCTACCGGCTGGCCCCGGCCACCAAGCTGGCCCAGGTGCTCTACAACCAGCGCCTGGTGCAGCGCCGCTCCCGCTCCCAGAAGCCGGAGTACGAATACAACCTGGATCTGGTGCGCCGCTTCCTCGCCGATCAGCATCAGACCGTGGTAGAGCCACAGGGCCCCTACCTCGACTTCGACCCCGAGAGCCTGCTGCAGGTGCGCGAGCAGGTTGCCGCCCGTCTCAGGCTCGACGCCAGCCGCCCCTGGCTGATGGTGCATGCGGGCAGCGGCGGCTCGGCCAACAACCTCTCCATCGAGCAGTACTCGCGCCTCATCATCAAGCTCAACCAGGCCTGTCCCGAGTTGCAGTGCGTGCTGACGGCAGGCCCGGGGGAGGAGGGGAAGGCGGAGCAGTTGGCGGCCGAATTGCTGGCCCATGGGGGCAACGGCTGGATCTATCGTTCCGACGAGGGGTTGCCGAAGTTCTGCCAGGTGATGGCCAACGCCGCCCTGTTCGTGGCGGGCAGCACTGGGCCCCTGCACATCGCCGCGGCCATGGACGTGCCGACCGTCGGTTTCTTCCCGGCACACCGTTCGGCGACGCCGCTGCGCTGGCGGCCGCTCAACGGCGAGGGGCGCCATCTGCCCTTCAGCCCGCCGGAAGACAGCGACCACCCGGAGGACATGAGCCAGCTCGATCCCAAGGCCATGGCGGCGGCGATCGCCCGCTGGGCGCCGCCCTTCTGGCGCGCCGAGCGCTGAGAGCGCACACAGAACATACAGACAGGGCCCCACGGGGCCCTGTCTTGTATGGGGATGCGCCCTGCTGGCAGGCCAGCCTACCGGGCGTGGCTCCCGACAGCCCCCTTGACGGGCCTGCCCGGGCCCCGGGCAGGGGAAACTTGCGGTATAAGCCGGAGTCGGGTCATGTTGCCAATATCCATGCATTCGGCTTATAGCGGCCAGTTTTCGTCCGTGGCGCCCAGGTTTGCGCCGTGAGCGGCCCCGCGAGGGCTGCGCCCGCTCCATGGCAATGGGGTTCACCCCTTGTCCCGCTGGAACAAGGGGTGAGTCATGAATGAGATCTGTGGGGCGATGCCCTATTTCGGCTGCTGGGGCTGCTGGCGAACCCAGAGATCGGCGTATTTGACGAAGGTGGAGTGGGCGGAGAGGATGGCCAGCAGCAGGCCCTGCTTGCCGTCGAGGAAACCGGCCTTGAGCAGGTACATCTTGAGGAAGCAGCCGACGGCGTGGACTAGCCCCTGGCCGAGTGATCCCTTCTTGCCGCGGGCGGTGCGCTGATCGGCCCATGCGCGGGCATAGCCGGCGGATTTGACCAGGTAGTGTTCCAGATCCCGGTAGGTGTAGTGGAGGAGGTCGCCCTGCAGGTTGACGATCTTCATGTTGGCGCGCACCTCCACCTTCTCGTGTACCAGCGCCTCGTTGTAGCCGGTCAGCGCCTTGGGGTAGAGGCGCAGCACCCGATCCGGGTACCAGCCGCTGTGGCGGATGAAGCGACCGAACACCCAGGAGAGGCGCGGGATGGAGTAGATGGTGTCGCTGGCCGGGTTGGCCATGACCCCCTGGATGGCTTCCCTGAGTTCGGGGGTGAGCCGCTCGTCCGCGTCCAGCCACAGCACCCACTCCGACTGGACATGGGACTGGGCGAGGCGGCGCTGACGGCCGAAACCGGGCCAGGTGGTGTTGACGAAGAAGCGGGCGCCAAATTCGGCGGCGATGGCCGGGGTGTCATCCTGACTGCCGGAGTCGAGAATGACGATTTCATCCGCCAGGCCTTCGAGGGAGGCGAGGCAGGCACGGAGGTTGTCGGCTTCGTTCTTGACGATCAGGACGGCCGCCAGGGTCGGTTTTTTCACAGGCAAGGGACTCTTGTTGGTGCCCGGCGGGCGGGTCATGCTCGGATTGGCGCCCATTCTAGCCTAAAACCCCGCGCGGGGCATGACCCGAGGGCCCGGTGGGCCCGCTTTTGAATGCGGGGGAAGGGAGATCTCTGCTACCCGGCAGTCGGTGGCCCAGGGCTCGCTGTGTCCGGGTCGAAGAGGGCCTCAGGAGGGATGCGCGGGGGAGCAGATCCTGCCAGGTAGGCGTTTTGCGGGAGCAGACGGGAATCTTCTGTTATTTCTTCGGCCTTTCTTGGGGCATAATCTCGCCCAGTAACGATCAACAGCCGGGCCAGTCCCGAGAGAAGACGCGCGATGAAGATATTGGTGATCGGCCCCTCCTGGGTCGGCGACATGGTGATGTCCCAGAGCCTCTACAAGGCGCTCAAGAGCAACCACCCGGGCAGCGAGCTCCATGTGATGGCGCCGGCCTGGTGCGTTGCGCTGCTGGAGCGCATGCCCGAGGTGGACAAGGCCATCCCCATGCCGCTTGGCCACGGTGACTTCAAGCTGGGGGCACGCCGCCGCCTTGGCAAGCAGCTGGCCGCCGAGCAGTACGATCAGGCCATCATCCAGCCCAACTCCATGAAGTCGGCCCTCATCCCCTGGTTTGCCAGGATCCCGGTGCGCACCGGCTGGAAGGGGGAGCACCGCTTCGGTCTGCTCAACGACATGCGCAACAACAAGCAGGCCTTCCCGCTGATGGTGGAAGGCTATGTGGCTCTGGCCTACCCCAAGGGGCAGATGAAGAGTCGGGACGACATTCCCGCTATTCCCCATCCCTCCCTGAACGTGGATCTCATCAACCAGGGCAAGGCGCTGGAGCGGCTCGGCCTGAATCGTGCCCGCCCCGTGCTGGTGCTCTGTCCGGGGGCCGAGTTCGGCCCGGCCAAACGCTGGCCGGAGGGGCACTACGCCGTGGTGGCGCAAAAGCACCTCGACGAGGGGTGGCAGGTGTGGATCTTCGGTTCGGGCAAGGACGTGGACGTGGCCAACACCATCCGCGATCGGATCAACCCCCTGTCGCGCCCCAACTGCCACGTGCTGGCGGGCAAGACCAGCCTGCACGAGGCGATCGATCTGATGGCGCTGGCCGGTCGGGTCATCGCCAACGACTCGGGCCTGATGCACGTGGCGGCCGCCCTCAACCGGCCGCTGATCGGCGTCTACGGCTCCACCTCGCCCCTCTATACCCCACCGCTGGCGGACAGGGTCGAGATCGTCCACACCGACATCGAGTGCCGCCCCTGCTTCAAGCGCACCTGCAAGTTCGGCCACCTCAAGTGCCTGATCGAGCTGATGCCGGAACAGGTCATCGAGGCGGGAAATCGGCTGGAGCGTGGGGAAACGGCAGATCTGACCATAGTGCGGCAGCCGGTGGAATCCTCCGCTGCTGTACCAGGTAATAGCTAGCATGATCTACCGGTTGCTCTACAACCTGCTGATCCACTTGGGGTTGCCCCTGGCGCTGCTGGCGCTCTACAAGCCCAAAAAAGGCAAGCCCGGCTTCGGGGCACGCTGGGCCGAGCATCTGGGACGATTGCCGCCGACCGGACAGGAGGCTCCCCTCTGGATCCATGCGGTGAGCGTGGGGGAGACCCTGGCCATCACCCCCTTCATCCGCGCCCTCAAGGCCGAGCGCCCCGAGCTGCCCATCCTGCTCACCACCACCACCCGCACCGGCGCTGAACAGGCGGCCAAGCTCGGGGATCTGGTGGTGCACCGCTATGCGCCTCTCGACTATCCCTGGGCCATCTCGGCGTTTCTGAGCACCGTCAAGCCCCGTGCCCTCTGGGTGATGGAGACCGAACTGTGGCCGAACTGGCTGGCGGCCTGCGAGGCACGGCACCTGCCAGTGACCATCCTCAATGCCCGCCTCTCGGAGCGATCCTGTCAGCGCTATGGTCGCTTCCAGGGGGCCTTCGATGCCTTGAGCCACCCGCTGACCCACCTGCTGTGCCAGCATCAGGACGATGCGGATCGCTTCCATCGGCTGGGGATAGGGCGCAACCGACTGGCGGTGACCGGCTCCATCAAGTTCGACATCCAGTTTGGCGACGAGGTGCAGGCCAGGGGCCGTGCCCTGCGCCAGCAACTGGGGGAGGCACGACCTGTCTGGATCGCCGCCAGTACCCACCAGGGGGAAGACGAGCAGGTGCTGGCCGCCTTCGATCGGGTGCTCAAGGCCCACCCCTCCGCCCTGCTGATCCTGGTGCCGCGCCATCCCGAGCGTTTCGAACGGGTGGCCGAGCTGTGCGCCCCCTACGGTTGCGTGCGGCGTACGGCGGGCAGTGCGGTCGGCGAGAGCGACAAGATCTACCTGGGTGACACCATGGGCGAGTTGCCGCTGATGCTGGCGGCGGCGGATCTCGCCTTTGTCGGTGGCAGCCTGGTGCCCGTGGGCGGTCACAACCTGCTGGAACCGGCGGCGCTGGGCAAACCCTGCTTGACTGGCCCCGTCTATTTCAACTTCAGCGACATCACCCGCCAGCTGGTAGCCCAGGGGGGCGCGGCCGTGGTGGCGGACGCCGAGGCGCTCGGCCATCGGGTGAGCACCCTGCTCGGCGATGCCCCTGCCCGCCGCGAGATGGGGGAGCAGGCCCGCGCCGTGGTGCTGCGCAACCAGGGGGCGCTGGCGCGCACCCTCTCCCATTGCCTCGCCAGCCTGGAAAGTGACGACTGAGGCGGGGTGGCGTGGTGGCCGCCCCGCCAGCATGTCTGCCAAACCCCGGGAGACAATCCGCGCCTCTTTCCTTTATGCTCTGCCCTTTGCCCCTGACCCTGTGATGCTCCGATGAACCGCGCTCCCCTGCTGTTGATGATACTGGTCACCCTGCTGGCCGCCGCTGGCTGGCTCTTCTCGAAAGAGGCGATTCGTGAACTGCCCACCGCCGCCTTTATCGGCAGCCGCTTCCTGCTGGCCGCCCTGCTGCTGTTGCCGCTCGCCTGGTTGCGCGAGCCGCCCCCCAGTGGCTCACAACTGCTGCGCGCCGCCGGGTGCGGCACCTTGCTCGGGGCCAGCCTGCTGTTCTGGGTTACCGCCATCAGCCAGAGCGATGCCCTCGGCAGTGGCGCCTTCATCATGAGCGTGGCCACCCTGATGGCGCCGCTCGCCGCCTGGGCCGCCTTCAAGGCCAGACCCGGCCGTCACTACTGGCTGACTCTGCCCGTGGCCGTCGCGGGTCTGCTGCTGCTCTCCAGCAGCACCCACTGGGGCGTGTCGCTCTCCCTGTTCTGGTTTCTGGCGGCGGCCGCCACTCTGGGGGTCCAGCTCGCGGTGCACCGCCACTTCGCCCAGTCCATCCCTCCTACCTGGCTCACCTGCATCCAGTTGGCGGTGACCGGACTGCTCGGCACCCTGCTCTCCCTGCTGACCGAGCAGTGGCCCGCCAGCATCGGCACTGGTATCTGGGGCTGGTTTGCGGCCAGCGTCCTGATCGCCACCACATTGCGTTACTGGCTGCTCACCCACGCCCTGAGCCGGATGACCACGGCCCACGCCGCCCTGCTGATGCTGCTGGAACCGGTCTGGACTCTTATCCTGAGCACCCTCTTCTATGACGAGCCGCTGGGCCCCGCCAAGCTGGCCGGCGCCGGCCTGGTGCTGGGTGCTCTGGTGCTCTACCAGCTCCCCCTGCTGCTGCGCAGCCGCAAGTTCAAGGCATCCAACGGATAAAAGCCGCCCCTTGGCAAGAACAGGTGGTTATCAGTAACAAAACGGGCCTGTACTTGCAGGCCCGTTCTTTTTTCAAAGGGGAGATGCAGTTTGAACGGGGTGTTGGGCAGGGGGCTGCCGCTCGTTCGTTTACCAGGGAGAGTCCGGCGGCTCACCCCATGAAAACCGTTACGCTTCCCAGGGGCCGTACCAGGCATCGCTCAAGGGCGCGACCTGGTGGGAGGCAACCCAGGGCTGGCTGGCCAACCACTGGGCGGTCTGCTCCCTATCAGATTCGGTGAGCGTGCCCCCGGCAAGCTGGCAGAGATAGCCGTCGATCTCGTGCCCCGAGAGGGTGCCACCGCCACCGAAGCCCCAGCCTTGCGACTCGATAAACTCAAGCCAGCGATCGAGCGCCTCTTCAAAACTCACCAGCTGAGGCTTCAGGCTAAACATGAGTTGAAAACCGAATTCCTGAAACTCGCCGACATGGAGTTTTTTGCGCAGGCGGCGGGAACGATTTTTATAAGAGCGAGCTGGGGTCATTGGGGGACTCCTGATGATGTGGGGCTGATAGCTGGTTTGGATGCCCGTTTACGCGGCTTGGCAGTGGCCCGCTCGGCTTGAATGCGGGCCAACAGGGCGGCTGCGCTATTGTCACCGCTGATCAGATCCGGGTTGGCGGCACGCCAGTCGGCAGTCAGCTCACCACGAAATGCTTTGGCCAGAATGGCCTGGGTCAGGTTATCGACCCGCACCTTGGCCGCCTTGGCCTGCTGTTCAATGGAATCGGCATAGGCAAACAGTTGTTCCACCCGACGGACGATTTCGGCTTGTTCTTCCTGAGAAGGCAACGCAAAAGTAACGTCTTTAATATTCTGTAAGTTCAACCCAGGTTTACCTCCACCATAAGCCATGGAGGTTAATTGTTTACGCCCTGCATTGGGCGCTTTTAAGACCAAATCAAGAAACTTAGCATTGCTACTATTTGCAAGCCGGATAAGAGCAACATGCTGACTTACATAAGCGTCATCTAAATCAACCTCAACTAATGCACATTTAGTTACGTTTGCACCAGTAATAGTGACTAACAAATCAAACGGTTCAACCTTAGTCCTGGTTCCTTCGGCTTTAGCTGGTAAGTCTACAAATGCCGCATCTTCAATAATTAATTTATCCGCACTTATGTCTTGCGAGCGAATGAATGGCGAACCATTGGTTGAGTAGTATTTTGCCCAACCACGAGATCCACTCGTTACATAATTTAAAATATCACCGAGATAGCATTTACTCCAACATGAAGGAGCGGTAAGGTCTTTGTTGATACTTTGATACGGACACGGTTTTCGCCATTCTTCTGTCAGTTTGCCACTCACCGCAGCGGCCTGCACGGATTGACGGAACTGCTTGATAATATCCGGAATGCGGGCTAGACGGGCTTGGGTGGCCTCAACCTGAGCAAGCAATATATCGAGCCGGTCGGCAATCTCTTTTTGCTCTGCTGCTGGTGGCAAAACAATTGGAAATGTTTCGACGAATGACTTGGGCACACGGCGCAAACCGACCGCGCCTGTCATATTGGTGGCACCCTCTTGCATAAAAGCATGCGTTTTTATAAGTGCAAACAGCAACTTCTGTGAAATATCACTGCAATGAGGACGAAGTACATAAAACTCGGAGCTGCCAGCCCCTATCCCATTTGGTAAATCATCAACAATAGCTGCTTTACCATTTTCAAAACATGGGGTCACCTTGGCGAAGATAACATCGCCATCCTGAAAATTGGTGTAGGACTTTTTTATTTCCCCCCAAGGTTTTTCATCAAATAGCAGCTCACCATGATAACTGGTGGGAGCATGTGACATGGGTACAAAACCGGCGATAAGAGATTCATCAGCTACTGTTTTTGGGTTAACAGCAGCTATGTCTGCCAGAGTGCATGATGCCCAGCCCTGCGGAAGAGAATTACTCACTGTCTCGCTCCTTAATGGCTTTGCGTGCTGCTTGTTTGCTTATTCCAAACTGTTTGCCGAGTTCAACCAGCTTGCGATTGGCAGAAAATGGCATATCGAGTTCTTTCAACAAAGAGTGCATATCATAGAGCGCATCACTTAATTCCGACATTGCTTCCTCTGCCAATATCGCTGGCTCCGGCAAGTCGGCCGCATCAACGCTGTTTTGGTCCTTCAGCCAGCTGATATCGAGGGAATCCCCCTTGTTATCGCGGATCCATTCCCGGCTAAAGCTGCGCCAGCGGGCGGTTTCCAGGCTCTGCGCCTGCACAGCTTCCTGCGGCAATTCGCCCAATTGCTGCCAGACCCCTTCGCTGCGCGGTGACTGACCGTTCTTGTCACGGCCATAGGCGGCGATAAAGGGGGCAAAATGCGCCTGGGTGAGGGGGGTGCGTTTGCCGAAGGTCTGCATATTGGCCCGCATATCGTAGACCCAGACAGTCTTGGTGCAGCCTTTGTCTTGCGCCGGATTGTCCGGGGTGCCCTTCTGGAAGAAGAGGACGTTAGTTTTGACGCCTTGGGCATAGAAGATGCCGGTGGGCAGACGCAGTATGGTGTGCAGGTTGCACTTGTCCATCAGGTCGCGGCGGATCTCGGTGCCCTTGCCCCCTTCAAACAGGACGTTGTCGGGGATCACCACGGCGGCACGGCCACCTGATTCGAGCGCATCGTAGATATGCTGGATAAAGCAAAGCTGCTTGTTGCTGGTGGGGTGGACAAAGGTGCGGGTGATATTGGTGCCCGCGGCGCTGCCAAAGGGCGGGTTGGAGAGGATAAGGTGAGCCTTGGGCAGGGTCTCGCCATCCTTGCCGAGGGTGTTGCCAAGGCGAATGGCGCCGTGCTGGTCATCCCCTTCGATATCGTGCAGCAGGCAGTTCATCAGGGCCAGACGGCGGGTCTCCGGCACCAGCTCGAGACCGACGAAAGCCTTTTTCATCTGGAAGATTTGATCCGCCTCATCGAGATCATCGAGATCCCGGGTGTGGGCCTTGATATAGCGGTCGGCTTCGATCAGAAAGCCAGCCGTTCCGGCGGCGGGATCCTGGATCACTTCGCGGTGCGCGGGCTGCATCACCTGCACGATGGCGTTGATGAGCGGGCGCGGGGTGAAGTATTGACCGGCGCCAGATTTGGTCTCGTTGGCGTTTTTCTGCAGCAGCCCTTCATACATGTCGCCGAAGTCGTCGCGGCTCTTGCCCTTTTCCCCGTCGAACCACTCGAGCTTGTCCATGTTGCTGACCAGCTCGCTAAGCTGGGCGGGCTGGGTGATGGTGGTGTTGACGTTCTGGAAGATGGCACGAACGATGGCGTGATCGTCAACCCCGAGCTGAACCAGCATGTTGCGATAGAAACGGTGCTGCTCCTGCCCCAGCTTGCTGGTGAGATCGCGCCAGCGATACCCCTCCGGCAGCAGATCTGCCTCCTGTCCGGTCTCTTCGCACATTTTGAGAAACAGCAGGGAGGCGAGTTCATTGACATAGTTCTGGTAGGAGACGCCGCCGTCGCGCAGGTTGTCGCACAGCTTCCAGAGCTTGGCGACCAGATCGGTGTTGTTCATCGGTATTTCTCGTTGAGCAGGCGGCCTGTAGGCCGCCTTGTACAAAGTGAGTGGGGCACCCGTATCAGGCACCACCACAGTGGGCAGGATTGTACCCGTTTCAGGCTGGCTTATCCCAGATCAGTTGGCTGAACTCGGCGAGCAGCTCATCGAGCTTGTCATCAAAGAGCTGCATCAGCTTGGGTTTGCCGCCACGACGGCGGTAGTTGCCCACCTTGAAGGTGTCATCATCGAGTACCACCTTCTCCTTGATGGAGTCGGCCAGACGATCGAGCCAGGTGAGCTGCTCTCTGTTCCAGTCGTGTTGCTCCTTGATGCGGGCCAACGCCCTGTCTACCCGCTCTTCGAACGGCTGAAGGGGGTCACCGATGGCGGCACGGCGAATATGGCCGACCAGGCGGGCGGCGATATCCTGATTCTTGGCGGCCTTCCACGCGGCGCGCAGGGTCGAGTCGTTGTAGTTCTCTTTATCGAACCACTCCTGCAGTTGCAGCAGCGCGCTGCGGGTGAGATCGCGCGGGCGGTTGATGATGGCGTCGATGGCGGCCTGCTCGTTTTGGGAGCGGCTGACCAGCTGATCGAAGGCATCGAGAAAATCCTCTGCACTGTCGTGATCGCCATAGGCACGGCTCACTTCAATCACTTCATCATCGATATCGCTGAAGATGGGCAGATCCCGCAGCTTGTTGATGGTGCGTTTGAGGTGCTCAAGGCGGGGGATCAGGGTCGGTAACTGGTTGAACACCTCGGCAGACCAGCGCGGGCCATTGCTGCGCAAGGTTCGGCCCAGCTGGTTGAAATCACAGCCAGCCGACTCGCGGCAGAGTTCATCGAGGCGCGCCAGCTGTTCGGCCACCTCTTTTGAGCGATCGCGGTTGTAGCTGGCCTGGTTGCTGATGCGCTGCAGCTTGGCCACCAGCTGCTCGTGGCTATGCTCGGCAAAGCTGCGGCCATCGGCCTCTTTCACCTGATAGGTTTCCGAGTCGGTGATCTCGTTGACCAGGGTCTGCAAGGGGACGTCAGGGCGCACCACCACCGGGCGCATGGTATCGACCTGCTCCAGGGTGGCGTAGATATCGACGGCATCGAAGATGCGAAACGCACTCTTGCCTACCTGGGGGCAGAGACGGGTCGCGCGCCCCTTCATCTGCTCATAGAGGATGCGGCTGCGCACTTTGCGCATGAAGACCAGATTGCAGATGCTGGGGATGTCGATACCTGTGGTGAGCAGGTCGACGGTGACCACTATGTTGGGCAGCCGCTCCTTGTTAAAGCGGGTGATCATCGATTGCACCTTGTTGGCGTCCTTGTCGGCGTCACCGGTGATCTTGATGATGGCATCATGTTCCAGCGCCGGACATTTTGCTTTGAAGGCGGTGCGCAGCTCGTCGACCACGTTGTCGGCATGGTTGTTGTTGACGCAGAAGATCAGGGTCTTCTGATTGCCGGTGGGGTCGAGGTGATTGACCAGCTCCTCGCAGACGACCCGGTTGAAGTTGGAGGCGATTAGTTCACGGTTGAAGTTGGCCACCTCGAAGTTCTGTTCATCTTCGAGGGTATCGTCAATCAGCTCACCCTGATTGCTCAGGCGATGTACCTGACTCCCTTTGGCGAAGTAGACCCCCTCCTTGCTGCGGCGGGTGATGATGCGGATGGGCGGCTCCTGATCCACCAGATAGCCGTCGAGAACCGCTTTGCGATAGCTGTAGCGATAGACCGGCTGGCGCGATGGCCCGCCGAAAATATCGATGGTGTGCAGCGCCGGGGTCGCGGTGAGCGCCACCTTGACCGCATCGAAATGGTCGATGATGCGACGGTAGGCGGAGATGTAGTCGAGCTGGTTGCGAAAGGCCATCTCGCCCTCGGTCTGCTCCTTGTCGAGAATGTAACCCCGGTGTGCTTCGTCGATGATGATGCAGTCGTAGCGGCCAACCGGCATTACTTCATCGCTCTGCAGGGTGCGCTTGACCAGTGACTGAACGGTGGCGACGTGGATCTTGGTGCTGTCTTGTGGGAAACGGTCCGTCAGCCCCTGGATATTGAAGATGGCGTTGAAGGTATCGCCGCTTATCTGGGTATCTTCAAAGGCGCCTAATGCCTGTTTGCCGAGGGAGGTTCTGTCGACCAGAAACAGGATGCGGTTGAAGCGTTGTGATTGGATCAGACGGAACATCAGGGCAATGGCGGTCCGGGTTTTGCCCGTACCGGTCGCCATCGCCAGCAGGATATCTTGCTGACCGGCGATGATGGCCTGCTCAACGGCTTGTACTGCCTCCTCCTGGTAGTAGCGCAACCCCAGTTCGCTCATATCGCTGTGGCTGGCAAACCAGAGGTTGTTGCGCTGGGGATCTCGCGCCAGCATGGCCAGCAGCTCTTCGGGGCGATGCCACTCGGGCAGGGCTCTGGGCATATTGCCGGGGTGGCGCACATCCCGATACCAGATGCCGCTCTTGCTCTTCATGGCGGCGCGATATTCGCGGCCATTGGCGGAGAAGCAAAATGGCACCTTGTAGCTCACCGGGCTGCCGGGTTCATGCCACTGGCGTAGGTAACTGGCATGCATCTCTGTGACCTGATCATGGGCCTGCACGTCGGTGGCTGATGCATAGAGCTCCTCCTTGAGGTGAGCCATATCGAAATACTTGCTGTAGCGGTAAGCCTCCGTGAGCTTGCCTGCCACATCAATGTTGCCCTTCTTGGCTTCAATGATGCCGACAGGAACAAGCCCTGCGAACAACACGTAGTCGGCAAAACCACGCTTACCCGTTTCATCTTCAGCCGTAGGCCACTCGGCAATTGCCATATTGCGGCGAGCTTGCGGGCGGGTGCCATTGGCAAATTTGAGCTGTTTGCTATCGGCCTCCCAGCCTGCTTTGCGCAACTGGGCATCGATCAGATAGCGACTCTCGCTCTCGCTCAGATCGAGCGAGCGCGTGGTTGCAAATTCCATGACCTGCTTGCGGTAGACTGTGCGTTCGGCAACGCTCAGTTTCTCCAGTTCAGCCTCCCTGGCTGCCAGTTGGGCCTCCAGGGCAGCGATCCGCGCTGCCGTTTGTGCCTCGGTCTCTTGCTGCTTGCCTTCGAGGATGGCGATATAGCCATTGAGCGCTATCAGCTGTTGGTGTTGGGCTGCGATCTCGGCTGCTGTCTGTTGCTGGGCTAGGCTGCGCTGCTCCAACTCTTGCTTCAGCGCCATCACCTCCTGGTGATAGTCGTGGCGCTCCCCTTGCGGCAGCACAAAAATGGGCGCGGCAAAATCATACTGTTTGCTGATCAGTCGGTAGTACCAGACCCCCAAGCGGAAACCGAGGCGCAGGGTCATGGCGGCATCATCAAGGTCGTTGTGATAGTCATGAACGGCCTTATTACCGGTTCGGCGCAGGGTATGGAACACCCTCATGATGCCGTCATCGACAAAGTTGATCTTGCCGAGCTCTCTTAGCAGGTCGAGTTGACTCTCTGTCGCAGGCAGGCCTAACAATTTGCCAAGATGCTTGGCGGTGGCTTCGCCGAAGATCCGCATCTTCACCAGGGTGGTATTGGGATCCTCCGGATAGTTGTTCTCGGCGGCACAGGCGATGGCATAGAGGAAGTCGTTGGTGCCTTTGAGAAACTCGAAATTGCTCTTGTCCATGTTCAATCTTCCAGAAAGTAATCCGAATCCAGGGTCTTGATGGTGAGGGTCTGGCGGGTGGTGACGCCGACGCCGTATTCGATCATCAGGGCTGCGAGTCGGGGTCCGTCGATCAGTACGATGCGTTTCTCAATCAGTCCGACATACTCCTGCGCCTCACGGCTAAAGCTGGAGGTGGTAATAAAGACGCCCTTGCGGGCCTTGTGCAGATCCAAGGCGCCTGCGAAAGACTGGATCTCGGGACGCCCAACGGTTTTGTCGGTGTAGCGCTTGGCCTGCAGATAGATAGAGTCGAGTCCGAGTCTGTCTTCCTTGATGATGCCGTCGATGCCGCCATCGCTGCTGTAGCGTGTGGTGCGTGCGGCATCCTGCTGGCTGCCGCCATAACCCATGGCCACCATGAGATCGACTACCAGCTGTTCAAAGAAGCGAGGGGAAAGACCAAGGATCTCGGCCAGCAAGTCATCAGCAAGGGACTGATTGATGGCGGCCAGCGCCTGCTCAATCTGCTCTTGAGGGGTGCTGGCCTGTTCTGGCGTGGACTGTGTCGTTGCGTCCGTCACGATCCGGGACGGATTGCCCATGCTTTCACTGGAGGCCAGGGTAAACGCCACGAACTCGTTGAATTGGGCCAGATAGTGGTTGTCGATAGCATGTCCCGAGACTAGTGCCGCCTTACCCCGTTCGGTGATAAGGCAAATGCCCCGCTTGGGTTGCTCGATTAGACCCGCTTTGACCAAATAGGTCTTGGCCCAGCCGACCCGGGAGCGGATGGTGGTTTGGCGGCCACTTGGCAAGGTGTCTGCTAGCTGTTCCGGGGTGAAGGCATAGTGTTGGCAAACCCGCTCGAATACTTCTCTAAGGGGACGGGCATGACCATCGGCCAGCACCTTGAGCACCGCAGGCATCATGGCTTCATAACTGGGTAGATTCATGGCGGACAGGGACTCGGTGAAAGGCAGTCACCTATCTTGCCACAAGCGGCCCGACTGGGGCCATGCCGTTGATCACACTGGGGATATGACATAAAAAAGCCCCCGCGTGTCGGGGGCTGGTGCATCGATGAGGGAGATCACTCGATGTTCTGGATCTGATTGTTGAGTGTGACTGTTAACACGTTGAAAATAATAGATGTTAATGAACAGATTTTCTGTATGGGTACATTAATGGGTACAGGCTCAACGTTGAGCGCTCACCGCTCCAGGGTCACCCCAAAGGCCCTCAACCACCGAAGACTTAACGACTCAACCCTGTGGGCCAGTGATCAACATAAGAAACGAAACAGGCAAAATAAGCGATTTTAGCCTTTCCTACAGATCGCCCGCGCTGGCCAAATTCGGGTGAAGGGAAGTGTAAGAGGTTTGAGATTTCTATCGAATTAAGTCGATATCAAACTGCTTTTAAATAAAATTTTGTTCCTGACTGATTGATACCTCCATAAATACCCCAAGCAACAAACCCTTGAGGGCTCTGTGACATCTAACGGCGAGTATTCAGTGGTAGATAATCAGCACTAATGGAGTGCGTAGAGGCAAAAACATTCCATTGAGGATCACGGTCATCTCAAGCGAAGTGGGTCTGTTTGGCAGATGGGATGCAGGGATAGGGGAGGTAGCACTTGCGATATGAAGCAGGAGACTTCACGCGAGGGCATACTGGCATATGGCTCTTTTGCTACCTTCCACGAAGAAATTATGCACCACCATCTTTAATCACTTCATTAATCTCTCCTTCCATACATCTCAATAGATCGTTGAGTGCCTTAATATTTTCACGGCGAGACTCTAGAATCTCTTTTGTGAATATTTTGCTAAGAATTGCTTTGGTTATAATACTGTTGTCACCTATTTTTTTGGTATTAAACTGATGCTTACAGTTTAGGCTGTCAATTGGTACCTTGTTCGATAGAATGTCTAAAAATAATCCCTCAATGCATGGATTAGAGCCGATTAAAACAATTTTTTTTGCCTTGGCTGCTTTAACTAATTTTGGTGGCCAAGGAAGATCCAAGTCCAAAAGTGCACAGCAATGGTTATAACCATCCTGTTTAAATATGGTCATTGCATGTTTAATTACATTGTCGGGGCCTTTTCCATCAGCAGAGATAACTCTAACTTTTGCCTTCCCTTCTGAGTATATCCCTCGGATATACTCAACAAATATTTTTTCGGTCAGGCCTTCACACACCACTAGGATAGTGGTGTGCATTGGCCGCATTTTTCTTTTCATTATCGACCCACCATCGGAATACCACCTAAAGCACCACTCATATATTTTGTGTATAGATTATCTTGGCTTCTAATGCCCTCTATACTATCTAGCCTCCAGACCTCAGATTCAGAGTTGCTTTTTTCCACTATGAAGCAATGATGTTTCTTCAGGTGTTTTAGAACCTCTGGTGTATGTGTACTAAAAATAAGCTGCGCATTGTGAGGATTTGTCTCAGGGTTTTTAAACAAATCTATAGCTTCAATAAGTAGCAATGGATGTAGGTCATTATCAAGCTCATCTATAATAGCCACGCCACCGTAAACCAATCTGCTCACAATGGAATGAAGTATATTATAAGCAGACTTAGTACCACTAGACTCATATATAAGAGGTAGTGCATACTCTTGACCATTATGCATATGAGATGCATATGGCATTTTAACTTTTCTCCTTTCACCTTTTGGGGTGATTACATCTTCATCTACAATATCTAATTTACTAATGCCGATATCAAACTCTGAAATTAGTTGGGATGTTCTTTCAAAAACAACTTTGTCTTTACTGTAAAGCTCAGAGTTATCCATCAACATTTCATCGACATCTCGCTCAATTCTTCCATTGACGCATAGATTGCTGCTGAAAATTGCAAATGTCATAGCCATGATGGCTATCAATCGTGAAAATAGGTCATCATTTTTTTCAAGTTCTTTATCTGCATTTGATGACTTATCAAACAGACGATAAATAAATGAAACTAGAGATGTATTGCTTGGAGTTGACGCTAAAACATCATGTGGGAGTTTGAAGTATTTTTTACTTGTGTGATAAATATATTTGTCTTCAGCTTCATCATATTTTCTGTCAAATACACCACTAAAATATTTTGATGTTTTAAGCTTTAGCGACTCATGGATAACGCGTGTTTGGTTAAGTTCGACACTATATTTAAAATGAAGGCTTTTCGCCAAATTTTTTGGACTTGAAAGAAAATCAACACTTATTTTAATATTGTCATTTTCTCTAGAGAAATGGGGTTTTATTGGTATTTCCGCATCGGAGTTTAATTCAGTGAATGAGGAGTTAAAGAACCAAGACAAAAAGGCCAATGGTTTTAGGAGGTTAGACTTACCAGCACCATTTGCACCAAAAAAAGCAGAAACCTTATTTAATTTAAGGTTATCTGACAATGGTAGATCAAACAGTGTCGCTGTCGCTTTAGGAGTTGATGTTAGATCTATTGTGGTCTCATTTGAGAATGAGAAAAAGTTTTCAAAGCTATAGTTAAGAATCATCGTACGCCTCTTTAGACATTTTTATGTCTATCTTTGATTATGATGCACACAATCACCGCTCGCGTCTAGGGACACAAAATTATCTATCAAGATGATTCTGTGAACTGCATCCCGGAATGCTCACGAAATCAGTCAAAACAGCCGTAACCACAACCAAAAAAGACCTTAACGCCATGTCCGAACGATTTGGTATGTAGAACATGCGCTGACTTACAGGAAAGTGAAGGATTCTGAAGGATTCTGAAGGACTTCTTCGAGGGTGTTGTCGCTATCCGGCACCAGATATGACGTGGCATGTGGCTGATCTTTCAAGTGAGTGATTTTCCACACACAAAGCGGGCAGGCGAGGCGGGGCTTCAACTGCGCGCGCTGGGTACTGGCAGGGGTCGGTAAGCGGCGTCTGCCGCTCTGGGTCGATGCTTGAGGATCAGGGAGTATGTCGGGAGCGGTTCGCGGGTCGATGCCGTAGCGGAGCGCTCAGGCCGCCAGATGAGAGGCAAAACAAAGCCCCCTCGGTGAGGGGGCCTTTCTTACGCCTACTCGGCATCACAGAGAACGCCTTATCAGTTTAGCTCTCCCTACTCAACCAACCCTGTCAGATCTGACAGTCGGTAGGGATTGAACCGGTTGATCTCCTCCCCCGCCCAGTCATTGAGCACTAGCAGACTTGCCTTGATGCTGTCGCCGGGTTGCTGGGCCGCCATTACCTCTGCGCTTTGGACTCTGACATGGTCGGCAGGCTGCGCCAGCCGCTATCTGCCGCACTGGGTGAGCGAGTGAGGAACTGCCGAGGCATGGCCAAGGCGCAGGTGCAAATGCTCGGCTGGAATGTACGGTCGAGGCCAGCACGAACCGCCGACCATCTTGGGCTTTGGCCCCGTAGGGCCGACACGTATCACCCGCGCCACGAAGTGGGGCAGGGGATACGTAAGAGTCGGTTACTTTGCGTACGCAACTGCCTTACAACCACACCAAAAAATTTCCCAACACTAAATTGACTCGATTGGATAGCTTGGTGGTGAGGGCTGTCATGGGACAGCAGAGGAAGGGGTGAGGTATGTATCAGTTTGGGCATGTGGAAGCGTACGCACGGAAACCTCAAAAAGGGGGCTGGAGTGTGCATGACATCGCGAGCGAGGCCGAACGAGTGCCCGCACATTGCAAGCATGTGTTGATGGTGAAGGAGCCCATCCGCGTCTTTGGCTGCTCGCCGAAAGAGGCGGTTGCATTGGCTGAAGCCTGGGGAGCTCAGGCCAAGGATGGGTTGGGGAGGAAACTGCGTTCAGATGCGCCGGTGCTGCTCGCAGGCATCCTCTCCTATCCGAAGGATGGGCAGGAGTGGTCTGCGTTTAAGGCGCAGGCTTTGATCTGGCTCAGGAAGACGTACGGTTCGGCCCTCAAGTCGGTGGTAGTGCACCAAGATGAATCGCATCCCCACCTCCATTTTTACGCAGTGCCAGAGTGCGGGCAGGACTTCAATGCGCTGCATCCTGGTAGAGCTGCCGCCGCAAAAGCCAAGCGCAATGGTGACCAGAAGGCACTCCAGCAGAAGGCTCATAATGAGGCCATGAGGGCTTGGCAGGATCGGTTGTATCTAGAGCTTGGCCGGGATTTCGGACTGGCCCGGATCGGGCCAAAGCGCCAGCGGCTGACAAGACGCGAGTGGAAAGCCCAGCAAGCGGCCCAACAGGCTATCCTCGTGGCTGAGCGGGCGGCGAAGGCAGAGGCCGTGTTATCAAAGCAGCAGCAAGCCAGGGTCATGCTGCACATCGAGGGACGCGAGGTCGGTCTCCTACGCAAGCAGCGGCTTTACGACAGGGCAGAGCTGGACAGGGTACGCGACCGGGCCTTTGCCGAGGGGATCACTGTGCAGATGGGCAGGCAGGGCGAAGCCGCGAAGATCGTGGCGGAACGTCGGATTTTTGTCAGCGAAAACATCCTCAAGATTGAGGGCGATTCGAAGAACATCCAGGCTCACCTGGCAGAACAGGAGGCCGCGCTGAAGGCTCGCGAGAGTGCTGTGGCCGACCAGGAACAGCAGCTTCAGGCTTGGGCGGTGCAACTCACCGAACAGCAACGGGAACCTCTGGCAGAAGCGGAGGCCAAGCTGGCGCTCGCAAGGCGTAGGCTGGAGGAAAGCCAGGATCGGGAGAAGGCCCTGAAGGCGCGGGTTGAGCGTGCAGAGCGGCTTCCCATCCTGCTCAGCAAACTTCGCAAAGAGTTGCGCCAGCAGTTACCGGAAGCGGTGCTGGAGCTGATACCCAGGCAGAGCCATGGCTACGGGATGGGGTGACTAGGAGTGATTCAGCGCGATCTCGATGCGGGGAAAGCCTCACGACCAGATGCAGAAAACATGAAGCCACCGCTCTCGGTGGCTTCATCGGTTTCAGACTTCACGCACCGCAGCAGCCCGGATCCGTTGAAGTTCTTCTTGCTGTTGCCGCTCAAGTTCGGTTTTGGCTAGCTTGATCTTGTGATTCAGTGAATGGCGCGAAACAGGACTGGCCCAGGACTTGGAAAGCCTAACAATCGGCGGGCGATTCATGACGACGCCCAGTGCCTCGGCATCCCCTTCCCAGCTTTCTCCATCACGGCTCTCCAGTTGTGCCACCACGTTTTTGATGAACGCTTCCGATGGTCGAATGGCTGGTTGTGCGCCAAGGGTAAACTGGTAGGCGACTTGGGTATCAAACCCCAGCGAGACCTCGTTACGGCATGCATTATCGAGAATAGATTCATACCGGCGCAGTTGCGCAAGGTGTTGACACAGCTCGCCGATCAGTTCTTCTGCTCGCTGCTTGAATGACGCCTGGGCGTTCTTGAGCAGCAAGGCAACGATGCGAGTACGGGAGCTCACCTCATCACAATAGAGCGGCCAGCCCTTGCCCTGCTGCACATGCCCGATCATCATTTCCTGTTTCTTGAACAACGCGATGTCGTCCAGCTCGATCTGGATCTCGCCAGTCCGGCTGATGAGGTCGCGATATTCTTTTGCCGATAGGGCTCCACTGGCCCTTCCGGTCATTCTCAGCTCAGACAATCGTGCCAGTTCATCCAGCAGCTCCTTCTCTCTGGCCGGGGATATCTCTAGCAGGCGCTGGCGCTCGCCTTGATCCCATTCATCAAAGGCAGCCCGTGCGGCCCGTGCTTGGTTGATGGCCTGCTGCAGGGTGATCTCGCCGTTGTTATGAGATTCGGTGGTCTGGGTGGGTTCCATTGTGTGACTCCTTAGCAGTCGGTTTCGGTCAGGTGGGCCAGAGCGGTTTGCAGTGGGCTATTGCTCTTGGTGGCGAAGTTCATCACCCCGGCCTGCCCGAGGGTCAGCAGCCCCAACGCCCCCGACAAGAGCAGCAATTGCTGTTCATCGCGCGGGCTGAGGGGCAGTTTTACCAACTCGTCTGCCTTGCCTGCGTATTTACGCAGGTCCTCACGGGTTAGGCCGTCCAGCATATCCAGCAGGATTACTTCTTGTTGCTCGGACACTTTGGGCTTTGCCGGATGGTTGAGCATGTGAGCAAAAATTCGGCCGCAAATCGCGCCGTGGTTAAGCTGCTTGGTCATGGTGTTTTCTCCATCAGGAATAGGGTTGGTCGGTATGTTGACCATGTTCATGCTCAGGTGGTGGCCATGGCATGGGCCGTTTCCAGCTTGGCCAGATCGATCCCGTGCTGTTTCAAGGCGGGCTCAATCTCAGCCCGGATAAAGCGGTAACGGCCATTTCGGCCCAGACGGATCGGGCGCGGTAACTCGCCCCGTTCGACCATGCGGTCAATCGTGTCGTAGCGACAGCCGATCAACACGGTCAGGCGCTTACGCTCAATGAACACTTGATGGGTCATCATGCTCTCCTGCTGCTAGTTACTTTATGGAGGTTGCAACGGTTTAGGCTGAGAGTCATTTCACTGTCGTTGTAAAACAGCCGTACACAACGACGGTTATGACTGTCTCCGCTATGAGGAATGATGCGTTGGTATTGAGTGAAATGAGAGCCGCGACCAGTGTGCCCACGGCTGGCACACTGGCGAGGTTGGGCGTGTCGGGGATGGTCTGCGTACTCGGAGATGATGCGGGAGAGGCAGTGGAGGTTGCAGGAGGGGGATCGGGGGCTGCTTCCCTAATTCAAGACACGAAAACAAATGCGCCAGCCAGAGAAAGGATTTGACGCGCAACCACATTTTTTGCTATTCGCGCACGCACATGCGCATGTGTGAACAAAAAAACGGTGGGAACAGTGGGAACATGGGAACATTTCCCGCTAACCCGCGCCAGGACTGGGTTTCTCTGTTCCCACAATCGCTGGAATGGGTGGGAACAAAGGGAACAGGGGTTGGGAACATTTTCGACTTGTTCCCACTGTTCCCAATCTGTTCCCACGAAATTTAATGAGTGTGGGAACATTGGTATCACTTGCTGGATAAGGCTTTGAAGGTCATTTACCTATCTTGTTCCCACTGTTCCCATACTTTTATTAGATTCTCTCCTGCGTGCGCACATGCGCGAATAGCATGGTAAGCAACAAAAAGTAAAGGGCCGCACGATGGCGACCCCTGCTTTCTTCTGGCTGGCTATTCGTCTTCCGGCCCATCGGCCTCATCAGCCAGCACTTTCTCGGTCAGCATGTAGATCCAGACAGTTGCGCCGCTATCCCGCAGACGGATCTTACGCTGGGCTCGTTTGCCATCATTCGAAGGCAGCAGATAGCCCGCCTCCAAACAAAGCTGGGCTACCCGTTTGGGATCCCGACCGCGGGTGATCTCATTCCAACCAGGGGGCAGCACAATAAAGCTCACGCCATCGGCATCCTTCTTGCGATAGCCGACCATATTGGCCGGACGGTGGTTGGGGTCGAACCAATCGGCAAAGCGGCTGTGCTGATGCGCCACAACAAAACCACGCACCTGATCCAGGGTGGCCTTGTCTTCCTTGTTGCCCAGGTGCCCCCGTTCATCCAACCACGCCTTGAGGCATACCCGCACAGCACGGGTCGCTTCACCCAGGGGCCAACCGGTGATCCCCAGTTCAGTGGCCAGCTCACCTGCTGCGGCCACTATGGCAAAGCGATTGATAGCCCGCCCAACCTGATTACCGGCCCCCATTGGGGTCAGCTCGACCGCCAGCCGTTTAATCTCTGCCTTCAGACGCTCCTTGTGTGCGTCCAGCCCTGTTGCCAAGGTCTCGATGTAGGTACGAAATGCGGTGCCGTATTCGTGCTTACAGGCCTCGTTGAGGGCATCGGCAAAAGCGCGTCCATCCGGTTGGTTGTGCAGCACCTCAAACGCACCGTGCTTGCCGGTACTACTCGGGATCTGGATGGTACGCACTTCCATCCCGGCTTGGGTACGCTTACCCGCTTCGGCGGCGTGATCTTCTAGGGAAAGCTCCCCTGTGGAGAGGAACAGCAACCGCCACGCCTTGCGCTCTTTCAGCTCACCATCCTGCTTGCTGCGACCCTTGCCTTGGCCATTCGCCAGCATGTAGGCCACCTGTCCGGCCTCGCGCCCATCCAGCTCGCCCAGTTCGTCCAGGCACAGCAAGGCATCGTTACGCCGACTGGCGATCCCCTCTATGGCGTTGCCGGTCGCCCTCCAGGTGTGACAATAGCGATCGGGTTGGCCATAGATGCTGGCGGCAGCCCTCATGATGGTGGACTTGCCATCGGTACTCTCTCCCTTGAGGTGGAAACCGCCCCCTTCTTGCCCCACCAGTGACAATAGGGGCGCGGCGAAGGCCAGCGACAAGGCGAAGCACAGGCGGGAGTTACCCACGGCCATAGCGGCGATCTGGCGCTGCCAGTCGGCCAGCTCCCCCGAGCTGGTGAAGTCGCTGCTCAGATAGCCGGCCGATTGCAGGATCACCTGCTCAGCATCCGGTCCGATTCCCCCACCCGGCAGCACATAGGCTTTTCCGTGCCAGCCGGTACGTTCGACACAGGTCACCCGCCGCTCGGGTTGGCTCATCATCAGATAGACCGCCAGCTTGTCGAGCTTCTTGAGGTTCACAAAGGGCAAGCCGCCATTGAGTAAGGACGCCAACGCCTCCTGGCCACCACGGTGGACCAACATGCTGACCGGCATCGCCCATTGCCGGGCACGGCCAGCCCGATCCTGCCACTCCAGCAAGCGCCCTTGGCCATACCCTGCCTCGTCGGCAGTTTCGGCAACCACCCTAAGCTCTGGAGAAATCAGGGTTTCCTCCAGCCTGCCGTTCTGTCCCGATCCCACCCATTCGTGCACGTAGAGCATGCCGTCCCGGATCTCATAGCCCTCAGGCAGATCCTCGCCATCAGTTAGTTGCTGCTGCTCGCCTTGTGCCTCAGACATGGAATGCAATGGGATCACTTCGGCTCGCGGCCCTTCCTTCTGGATGGCGTCTTGCTGCTGGGTCTGTTCAATCTGGCTCATGATGGCTCTCTTGGTCTCTTCAAGCCCATGGGCCTGGTGATAGTCGTTCCAGTCGCCTGCCGTGGGCGGTAGTGCTACCACAGCCCCCACTGCAGCAGCGGCTTGCTCGGCCTTGGTCTTGCCGGGATTGCCCGTTGTGGTGGCATCGTTGTCGGCGGCCAGCCATAACCGGCACGGTTGCAAGGGGTCGTCCATCCCCCTAACCACCTGAGCGATGGCCAGTAAGTTACCGGCGTCCATGGCGCAATAGACGGTTGCCTCGGTTGCGAGGTGAACGCTCAGACCGGTGGCGTAGCCCTCGCAAACCGCCACCATGGCATTGCCTGGGATCCGGTGGCAGGCAGCCTGCTTCTGGCCACCGGCAAGGTAGTGCCTCACCCCGTCATGGCGGATCAGCTGTACGTTCACCAGTTCGCCGGTCTCGTTGTAGAGCGGCACAACCAGGGAGTCAGCGGGGAACGACTCTTCCCCCACTCGGATCAGGGTGCTATTCAACAGTCCACTGGGCCAGCTCAAGCGCTTATGTGCCAGATAAGGGGATTGGCCAGGCTTACAGTCGCGCAGGATATCTGCGGCGCGTCTGGCGGCTTTCTGGTGCTTAATCTGCAGCTGTTGTTGCTCTACATCAGCCTGCGCCCGCTGTTGCTGCTGCAATTGCTCTCGATCTGCCTCTGATATGGCAACATGGGAAAAGCCAAGAGCCCCCGCAACCAGTTCCGCAGCATCCTTCGGCAACTTACCGGTGACACGGCGGATCAGATCCAGCCCATCACCCGCGCCACACTGGCTACAAATCCAGGTACCACGCCCGCCCTTGTCATCAAGTCGAAAGCGATCTTTCCCACCACAAGCCGGACAAGGACCATGCTGCTTACGTGGCGGTACTGTCACCCCCAGATTTGCCAGCAGTTCCGGCCAGTGGCCACAAGCTGCGGCGGTGACATCAGAAACAAACGTTGCCCGGTTCATGCCTCACCCCCGACCAAAACGGTAACCAACTCGTTGAAAGCCTGCTTGTCCAAACCAGCCTTCAGCTGGCGGGCCTGCTTGGCAGTAACGACGCTCGCCATACCGTTGGTGCTGGCAATGAAGGCATCGCGCTGCTGACGGCAGGCAAAGGCGCTCAGGCTACCCGCTTGTGAACGTTTGCCGGTCTTGGGGTTGGCTGGGCCAATGAACGTGGGTTGTTGGGCCGCTGGAGCCCAGGCGTAATAGGTCATACACCCTCCCTGAGCTGGGCCAGCTCGACAGCTTCAAACTCGGCCATGACCGGTGCAAGCAACACGCTGAGCTCACAGGGCTCGGTGTGAGATTGATTTCCCTCAATCACTTTGAGCAGCATGGAGAGATAGCGATTGATCCGCTCAGCAGGCGCCGCTAGCGGTGTCCGCACGCAACCAACCTCCAGCTCATCAAGCTGTATTTGTAAGGGGCGCAGCAGATCAGCGAGCTCCAAATAGAGCATTGTTTCGGTATTGGCGTTACAGACATTGCACAGTGCAGAAGTGAACAGCGCAGCTTTATCAAACAGGGCCTGAGCCTGGATAACCTGGCGGGATCGAATGGACTGTTTCATGCTGCAACTCCCTTGCTCGGGATGCGGGACAAAAACACCAGGGGTAGACCGGCCAGCGCAGAACGCGCTTGTGCTTCGCTGTTGGCAAAAGCTGAAATGGTGCGGATACGGCGTAGGTCTGCCAAACGGCAGGTACGGGAATGCTGGATCAGGAAGGTGTAGATCATGGCCATTATCTCTCGGTTTAGTGAGTCGGCCATGCTGCAAATGGGGGTGCGGCATGGCATCAACTACCTCCGAGAGAAGGCGGGCCTTATTCACCCTTGCGGGCTTATTGGGGCCTCTCAACCATACCGCAAAAGCGGGTACACTCCCGCCGTGATCGGCGTGAATGTGAAGTTCATCTGTGCGATTGCCTGGGGTAGTAGCCCAAATGGCAGGCACAAAAAAACCGCTAATTGTCGGCTGCGGGTGACCGCTCTCGGAAGTAGTACTGTTGGGGTTAGTAGCCCCAACGGATAAGATCGTACCGCGTCGGATGGTGTCACGCAATATCATTTTGCACGCCCTACCGGGGATTTTGGGCAAGGCTTCGCCCTGGGAGGTGCGCCCATATGGTGAAAAGTTCATAGCGGAGTTATCCTAATGTCGGTGGTTGGCTGGCTTGCCGAGCATGTGATGATGCGATGAAGCGCCAGCGGATTGATCAGGGCTGTTCTGTATTTCAGGCAGCCCTTACTTTTGCTGCCATATTCACGTCCTAGGCTGCTTTACCCTGGGCGTTCATCCAATTCCGAATGTCTTCAGCCCGCCAAGCTGTCACCCGCTCAGACAATTTCACCGGCTGTGGGAGTATTCCCTTCGCTGACCAACGCCAGACAGTGACGACTGCGATCCCTAAAACCTTTGCCAACGTTCCCGCCCGAACAAAGCCTTCTTGTGGTAATTCCGATCCTGATTTCAAAGACATGGCTTGCTGCTCCTTTACGTGTCTTGTCGTTGCGTGAGCAATCAAACCATGGTCGCGAATGGATGTGGCTGAGTTATGGAAAACTCAGCGGAGTTATGAATAACTCATTAAGTTGGCTTACCTGACACCGGCCTTTTTTAGCCAATCGATCAGTGTGTTATCGTCAACCTGAGGATCTCCGAAACCAGGGATCCTGTTTGCAATCTTGAGGCGGAGAGCCCCGATGCTGCCCTGAAAATCGTCATCGGTTAGACCGTGCGACCTGAGCAGCTCAACGATGAAACTGCACTGTTTACTGGTAACCCGCCCACGTCGCGCAGTCTGATTAAAATCATTCAGGGATGCGTGGGCCTTCTCTGGGCGAGGTTTACTGGAGTGTTTGAGCATCACTTCGCCCGTCAACATGTGTTGTTGGATTTTCAGCAGGTCTTCCCGGACGACCCGAAAACGCTGCTCCATGTTGCTGACTAGCACACCAAGAAGCTCAATCCCCACTGGGTCCGGGCCCTGGCCGTCGATATAGGTAGATGTGATGTCCCACCCCATGTCTGCATCTAATAGCCCGGGTATTTGAGCTCTGCATACGTTGCTGGTATCAATGGCCCAAAGGCCGGATATGAAGACGTGGCGAGCCCACACACCATCGTTTGGCTGTTGCAAATATAACTTGGTCCCATACTGGAAACCTTTAGGACCATAATCAACGGCTATGCAATGTTCATCGGGTGGCAAGGTGTCGAATTTGCACTCCATCAAACTAGTCAAATACGTCAGCCCACTGAGCCCATTTATTTTTTGTTGGTTGATAACATCCGCAGCAAGAGCAGACAGTTCGTGGTTATCTATATCTCTGACTTTGTGGCTCGGAACGGTTTCATCAATAAATATTTCATCTGTCATGAATCCATCTGACATGCCGGAATTTAATTCGTGATCATAAAATTCGGCGTAGAGGGTGATGGCTCCCACCGCTGCCCAGTGAAATATATCTTCGACCTCACAATCTAATAGTCTGGCGGCCCGTTCAGGGCTGCAATAATAAAGTGGGATCAATGGTTTATCATTTGCCATGGTGTTGCTCGCTCACCTTGTATGAAATGTCGGACCCGGCGGGCAAGGTTCCCCGCTTTTCATTCCATCGTGCTAGGCCCGGCAAAGTTGTTATCTGTATTGTGAGATTGGGACTATAGACTGTGTGTCGCCCTGTTCCAGTGACAGCAGGAGATCCGCCCACAGCGCCAAACCTGCCCGGCGTTCATCAAGGTACTGGTGGCGGTTGTAAATGCCCTCCACGCCCCTGATACGGTGGTTGAGGCAGCGTTCGGCCACAACAGGATCAACCCCCAGTTCTGCCAAATGGGTGCGGCCAGTGCGGCGAAAGTCATGGATGGTGAAGTTAGCCACGCCCGGCATTTCGCGCTTCACCTTTGCCAGGGCAACCGGCAGGGTGCTCTCTTGAATGTGCGGGATCATGCGGTGTTGCATCTTGCGAGCTGGAAGCACCCAACGACTACCACCAGAAAGGCGCTGCAGTTCTCGCAGCCACTCAACGGCAGGGGCTGGTAGTGGAATATCAATGGCGTCGCCATTTTTCACCCGTTCGGCGGGGAGGTTCCAGATCGCACGGTTTAGGTCAAACTCGCTCCATTGTGCCCCACACAGCTCCATCTTGCGGCAGCATAGGGTTAGAAGCAGCTTGATGGTCAGCTCGTTCTCCCGACTGAATCCCTTGGCTTTGCGCATGGCCTCAAAAAGTTGGCTTAGCTCGTCACGGGTTAGCCAGCGTTCCCGGCTCTTTTCCTGACCGCCCGCATCAGCAATCCCAAAGGCCCCGGCGGGGTTTACTTCCACAATGTGGCGCTTGATGGCGTAATCAAAGATCCGGCGTGTCCAGCGTAATACGTCGTTGGCCACTGTTGGTGCGCCACGGGCCAGGATCTTTTGCAGCATGTCGTCAATGTGGCGAGGCTTAACGTCCTCGATCTTAAGGTGCCCTATGTTTGGGTTTATGTCCTTGTCGATTCGGCGGCGTAAGATGTCCGGGTGCTTCCACTTTCCTAGGATCTGCCGCTCGAAATACTCGGTGGCGACATCTGATACCCGCAGGGCGTTTTTCTCTTTCTCAATTTTCGCCAAGGCTTCGGCTTTACGTGCCTGCTTCTCACCGGCTACGTCATGGCCTAGAGCCACTCTGGCGGATAGTTTCTTTGTGGTTTCTCTAGCCTGGGCTAGCGATAAGTCACCATAAGAGCCCATCACCATGACACGCATCTTCCCCGCGAAGCTGTATCGAAAGCGCCATGTAGGCACCTTGTCGTTTGCTCTGTATCTCAGATAGAGCCCGTTGCCGTCAGAACGACCCTCGAACCGTTCTCCTGCCTTGATCCATGCACGTATCTGCATGTCGTTCAGCTTGCCCATCGTTCCCCCGGAACATTGAATTGGGGTTTGTACCCAAAGCGTTGTACCAAAATGCTATAGGGTACATGTATGGGTACAATGTTATATCGCCATTGTATGACACCGAAAGACACGACATGCAAACAAAAAAGCCCGTATTACACGGGCTTATGGTTGTTTTGATATTTCACGATATGCCGTGAAATATTATTCAATATTCTGGATCTGCTCGCGCATCTGCTCGATGAGCACTTTCAACTCGACGGCGGACTGGGTCACCTCGGCGTTGATCGACTTGGAACCGAGGGTGTTCGACTCGCGGTTGAACTCCTGCATCATGAAGTCGAGGCGACGGCCGCAGGCGCCGCCCTTCTTCATGATCTTGTTGGTCTCGCTGATGTGCATCTCCAGACGATCCAGCTCTTCGGCCACGTCGATCTTCTGGGCCAGCAGCACGATCTCCTGTTCGATGCGGGCCGGATCCAGCTCCACCTTGGCTTCGGCCAGCCGGTCGGTGAGCTTCTGGCGCTGCCACTCGATGATCTGCGGCAGGTGCTCGCGCACCTTCTTCACTTCTACCTGAATGCCGGCCAGACGCTGCTCGATCAGGGCCTTGAGGTTGGCCCCTTCGCTGGCGCGGGAGGCGAGGAAATCTTCCATGGTCAGATCGAAACCGCCGAGCAGCTCGGTGGCGACCACGTCCATGTCCTGCTCGGCGGCAGCCATCACGCCCGGCCAGCGCAGCACGTCCACCGGATTGAGCTGACCCTGGCCCGCCTCTTTCATCACCCAGTTGGCGCTCTCGATGATGAGTTTGGCCAGCTCTTCATTGATGTGGAGCTGGCTGGCGGCGGCCTGGGCGGCCTCGAAGCGCAGGTTGCACTCCACCTTGCCGCGCTGCAGCTTGGCCCGGAAGCGCTCACGCAGAACCGGCTCCAGGCTGCGCAGTTGTTCCGGCAGGCGAATGTAGGTCTCCAGATAGCGCTGGTTGACCGAACGAATTTCCCAAACGGCTGTGCCCCAGTCGCCCTTGAGTTCCTTGCGGGCGTAGGCGGTCATGCTGTGAATCATTGATTGTTCCGGGCTTGATGAAGTGTGGGGCCAGTATACTCAGCCAGCCCTGCTCCGTCAGCCGACGAGGTGGTTTTAGCGGCTGATATTTGAGTAGCGATCGCTTATACTCCTGCGCCAATTTAGCCAGCCCAGAGGTCAGTCCCATGTCCCGTCCCAGCGATCGCAGCGCCGCCCAGGTGCGTCCGGTAACCATCACCCGCCACTTCACCAAGCATGCTGAAGGGTCCGTACTGGTGGAATTCGGCCACACCCGTGTGCTCTGCACCGCCAGCGTCGACACCAGCGTGCCGCGCTTCCTCAAAGGCAAGGGGCAGGGCTGGGTGACTGCCGAGTACGGCATGCTGCCGCGCTCCACCCACTCCCGGATGAACCGCGAAGCGGCGTCCGGCAAGCAGAGTGGCCGCACCCTGGAGATCTCCCGCCTGATCGCCCGCTCCCTGCGCGCGGCGGTAGACTTGAGCGCCCTGGGCGAGCACACCATTACCGTTGACTGCGACGTGTTGCAAGCCGACGGCGGTACCCGTACCGCCGCCATCACCGGGGCCTGCGTGGCGCTGGTGGATGCGCTGAACTGGATGGTGGAGAAGGGGCTGATCAAACAGAGCCCGCTCAAGCAGATGATCGCGGCCGTCTCCGTCGGCATGTATCAGGGCGAAGCCATCTGCGATCTGGAGTACATCGAAGACTCTGCCGCCGAGACCGACATGAACGTGGTGATGACCGAAGATGGTCGCATCATCGAGGTGCAGGGCACCGCGGAGGCCGAACCCTTCACCCACGAGGAGCTGCTGGCCATGCTGGCCCTCGCCAAGGGCGGCATCGCCGACATCATTGCGCTGCAGAAGCAGTCGCTTGCATGATTTTAAAAACGCGGCACTGTCCGCGTTTTTTTATACCCCACGAAAGTAAACGACAAGCCAAGCAAGGAGCCAGAATGAAAGCCTACCAGCGTCAATTTATCGAGTTCGCCCTGGAGAAGCAGGTCCTCAAATTCGGTGAATTTACCCTGAAATCCGGTCGTAAAAGCCCCTACTTCTTCAACGCCGGCCTGTTCAACAGCGGCCGCGATCTGGCCCGTCTCGGCCGCTTCTACGCCGCCGCCCTGATGGATGCCGGCATCGAGTTCGACGTGCTGTTTGGCCCGGCCTACAAGGGGATCCCCATCGCCTCCGCCACCGCGGTGCAGCTGGTGGAGCAGCACGACGTGGACGTGCCCTGGTGCTTCAACCGCAAGGAGGCCAAGGATCACGGCGAGGGCGGCAACCTGGTGGGCAGCCCGCTCAAGGGGCGCATCATGCTGGTGGACGACGTCATCACCGCCGGCACCGCCATCCGCGAATCCATGGATCTGATCCAGGCCAACGGCGCCTCCCTGGCTGGCGTACTGATCGCGCTGGACCGTCAGGAGAAGGGCAAGGGCGAGCTCTCCGCCATTCAGGAAGTGGAGCGTGACTACGGTGCCCACATCATCGCCATCATCCAGATGAGCGATCTGATCCAGTATCTGGAAGAGAAGCAGGCCGAACAGCCGGAGCTGGCGGCGCAACTGGCCGCCATGAAGGCTTACCGCGCCCAGTACGGTATCTGAGTCGCCGCGCATACCGCGCAATAGTTGAAGGCGGCGCCCGTTTGTTCTCTGGCAGCAAACGGGCGCCATTTTTTCATCTGCAAAAAGTGGATCATGTGGCTTGAGCTTACCCTTACAGTAAAGGTTAGGGTTTGCCAGTCGGCGTTTTGTGGTGCCGACGGGTTCCTGGGAGGAACAACATGACCACTCATCTTCAATCACCCATTCATCTGCAGTTGCCGCTCAGCGGCATGAGCTGCGCCAACTGCGCCGGCCGCATCACGACCGCCATCAACAAGCTCGACGGGGTATCGGCCACCGTCAACTTCGCGCTGGAGCAGGCGGCCATCGAGCTGACCAGCCCCGACCGTCTGCCGGCGGTACTGGAGAGCATCCAGGCGCAGGGTTATGACTACGGCAGTGAGACCATCCTGTTTCAAATCACCGGTATGACCTGTGCCGGTTGCTCGGCCCGCCTGAACAAGATGCTGGCGGCGCTGCCCGGCGTCATCTCCGCCGACGTCAACTTCTCCATCGAGCAGGCTCGTATCGTGCTGGTACCCGGGATGCAGACCCCCGCCGCCCTGCGCGAGCAGATCGAGGCCCTCGGCTTTGGCGCCCAACTGGCGCAAGGCTCGGCCAGCGGCCGCCGCCAGCAGTTGCTGGAGCGGGAAGCGCAGGAGGCCGCCAGCGCCCGTCAGGCGCAAACCCGGGTCATCGTCTCGGCTTTGCTTACCCTGCCGCTGCTGGTGGGGATGCTGGCCATGGCCGGTCTGCTGCCCTGGCATCTGCCCGCCTGGCTGGAGCTGGTGCTCGCCACCCCGGTGCAGTTCTGGATTGGGGCCCGCTTCTATCGCGGCGCCTGGCTCGCCATCAAGAACCGCTCCGCCAACATGGATGTGCTGGTGGCGACCGGTACCAGCGCGGCCTACTTCTACAGTCTCTATCTGTTGTTGACGCTGGGGATGGCTGCCAGCGGCCAGCTCTACTTCGAGGCGAGCGCCATCATCATTACCCTGATCTCCCTCGGCAAGTTGCTGGAAGCGCGGGCCAGACGCAGCACCCAGTCCGCCATTCGCGAACTGATGGCGCTGCGGCCGGAAACCGCCACCGTCTGGCGCGGCGAGCGCTGGCAGATCGTCGCCATCGACGAGGTGCTGCGCGGCGACAGGCTGCAGGTGCTGGTGGGGGAGCGGGTGCCGGTGGACGGCAGAATCGCGAGCGGCGAGAGCGAGCTGGACGAGTCGATCCTCACCGGCGAGAGCCTGCCGGTGCCGCGCGGCGAGGGCGACAAGGTGCTGGGCGGCGCCATCAACCGCTCCGGCGTGCTGGAAATTGAAGCCACTACGGTGGGGGAGGACTCCAGCCTCAGCAAGATCATCGCACTGGTGGAGAACGCCCAGATGGGTAAGGCGCCGCTGCAACAGCTGGTGGACAAGGTCTCCGCCGTGTTCGTGCCGGTGGTGATGGCCATCGCCCTGTTCACCCTGCTGGTGTGGTACGCCATCAGCAACGACTTCGGTCAGGCGCTGCTGGCGGCGGTGGCCGTGCTGGTCATCGCCTGTCCCTGTGCGCTGGGGCTGGCGACACCGGCGGCCATCGTCACCGGTACCGGGGTGGCGGCGCGCCACGGCATTCTGATCAAGGATGTCGATACCCTGCAGAAGGCCCACGCCATCAAGGCGCTCATCTTCGACAAGACCGGCACCCTGACCCAGGGCCGGCCGGTGCTGGCGAGCTGGAGCGGCAACGATGAGCAACTGCGCCTCGCTGCCGCTCTGCAGCAGGCGAGCGAGCACCCGCTGGCGCTGGCCATGCGCGAGGCGGTCGGCAAAGATGCCGTGCTGCCCCAGCCGGAGGCGGTGGAGGTGCGGGTCGGTGCCGGTATTGTCGGTCAGGTCGCCGGTCATACGGTCGCCATCGGCAATGGCTCTTTGCTGGCCCAGCTCGGCATTGAGGTGCCCGCGCAGGATAAACAGCCTGCCGACGGCGCGACCCGGGTCTGGGTGGCCATCGACGGCGTGGTGGCTGGCATTGCGGCGCTGGCCGATACCCTGCGCCCCGAGAGTCCGGATGCCATCGCCACCCTGCGTCAGCGCGGCATCGCCAGCTGGCTGGTGAGCGGTGATGCGCCGGCGCCGGTGGCCCATATCGCCGCCAAGCTGGGGCTGGACGGGGCCTTTGACTCCGTGCTGCCAGCCGGCAAGGTGGAGAAAGTGGAGGCGCTGCGGGCGCAAACCAGCGGGCTGGTGGCCATGGTGGGGGACGGGGTGAACGACGCTCCTGCGCTGGCGGCGGCGGATGTGGGTATCGCCATGGGCTCCGGCTCCGACGTGGCGATGGAGACCGCCTCCATCACCCTGATGCGATCCGACCCGCGGCTGGTGGCCGATGCCATCGACATCTCGGCGGCCACCTGGCGCACCATCCAGCAGAACCTGTTCTGGGCCTTCGTGTTCAACATCATCGGTATTCCGCTGGCGGCGCTGGGTTACCTCAGCCCCGAGCTGGCGGGGGCGGCCATGGCCTTGAGCAGTATCACCGTCTTGAGCAATTCCCTGTTATTGAAGCGCTGGCAGCCCCGGGCGGGCAGCCTGCGTGCATCTGAATCCCAAAGGAGTCATTCATGAACATCAGCAAGGTCGCCAAGGCCACCGGCCTGACCGCCAAGACCATCCGCTACTACGAGAGCATCGGCCTCATCTCGTCACCAGTGCGCAGCGACAACGGGTATCGCAGTTATACGGATGCCTCCCTGCGGGAGCTGCGGTTCGTCAAGCGGGCGCGGGAGACCGGCTTCAATCTGGAGGAGTGTCAGGAGCTGCTGGCGCTCTATCGGGACGAGCACAGAACCAGTGCCCAGGTGAAGAAGCTGGCCCAGGAGAAAATCGTCGATCTGCGCTCCCGCATCGCCGGTTTGCAAGCCATGCTCAGCGCCCTCGAGGAGGTGGTGAGCTGCTGTCACGGAGATGCGAATCCCCAGTGCCCCATCCTCGACGAGCTGGAGAAAGGGTGAGGGAGGGCTGCGCCATTCGACCCTGCAGAAAAGGGTCTGTCGGGGCCTGTGCGGGAGGGGACGCGCTGAGTGGCAGCTTAATAGCGGTCGATTGATTGTTGAGCAGGAAAGGGGAGTGTTAAACTGTGCGGCTATTGTACAGGGAGTACCCAGTTGACACAGAGTGTGAAATATCAGGTGCGGCGGGCCATCATGGTCCAGCTCTATACCCATGCCTCCTTCAGCCTGCCTTGCCTGGGGCTGCTGGCGATCAGCTGGAGCCTGCTGTTCCACGATTACCTGCCGGCCAGCGAGTCGCTGGGCTGGCTCGGTCTGGTCCTGTTGCTGTTGCTGGGGCGCTGGTGGCATCTGCGCTGGCGCCAGCCCAGGCTGGCGGAGCTTCCGCTGCCGGTGCTCGAGCGCGAGCTCTTTGTCGGGGTGACCATCACCTCCATCGTCTGGGCACTGGGCGTGCTTCTCTACATGGACAAGCTGCCCGACACCTATCGTGCCGCCATGATGATGCTCTCCAGCCTGATCCTGACCGGCAGCGCCATCATGCTGTTCGGCAGCCGTCGTACCCTCTATGGGGCCGTGCTGCCCCTCGGGTTTGCCATGTTGTTCGAGCTCAGTGGCGGCAACACCCAGGAGCGTATCGTCTCCTGCATGCTGGCGGGGTATCTGTTCGTCTTTCTGCCGACCCTGCTGCGGCGCCTGCGGCGGGATCAGGTGGCCTCTCTCTACCACAGTTTTTCCAATGCGGATCTGGTGGCCGAGCTGAAGGCGGTCTCCGAGCACCTCAAGCTCACGTCCCGCCTCGACGGTCTGACCGGCATCGCCAACCGGGCCCATCTCGACGACTCCCTGGCGCGCGCCTGGCGTCGCTGCCACCGTGCCAGGGCGCCTCTTTCTCTGGTGCTGGTGGATGTGGACTACTTCAAGCAGTTCAATGATCACTATGGTCATCAGGTGGGGGACCAGTGCCTACAACAGGTGGCGAGCCTGCTGGCCGAAGTGCTGCGGCGGGAAGACGATCTCGCTGCCCGTTACGGAGGAGAGGAGTTCGCCCTGCTGCTGCCCTGCACCACCTTGCAGGGGGCCATGCAGATCGCCGAGCAGGTGCGTACCTCGTTGCGAGCCCTCGGCATTCCCCACCACAAATCCCGGGTCTCGGGGCGGGTCAGTTGCAGCTTCGGGGTGGCGACCCTGGTGCCGGATCAGCATCACTCCATTGCCGAGCTCATCCAGAAAGCGGATGCGGCGCTCTATCAGGCCAAGCATAATGGCCGGGATCGTATCGAAGTAGCCTTGATGGGTAAGGTTGCCTGAGTTTCACAAGACAGATTAAAGAGGTCGTCTATGCAATGTCATCGTATCGAAGAGCTGCTGGAACTGCTGCAGCCTGCCTGGATCAAGGAGCAGGATCTTAGCCTGGTGCAGTTTGTTGCCAAACTGGCCGAGGAGGCGGGATTTGACGGTCCGCTGTCCGCACTGACCGACGACATGCTGATCTACCACCTCAAGATGCGGGAATCCGACAAGCAGGCGATGATCCCGGGGCTGGCCAAGGATCACGTGCCCGACTTCAAGGAGGCCCTGCTCAAGGCACGCGGCATCAAGTAATCCGGCCGTCACATCGCCATCAGAGAAAGGTTTCAAGAGAATCTGTGAAAAGGCGCATAGTCAACTGGCTATGGGCCTTTTTTGTTGCCTGAAATTGCGACGGGACTCGAACTATAGATACATTTAACCCACACAATTAGCAGGTTGTTTAAGATATAATCGCTTTCATAACAATATGAGTGGAGCGATGTGTTGCAATGGCCGACAAGGACAAGATCGACATCAAGGATGTGACCGGTGACGTCACCGGGACCTTCAATCCCAACACCTTCAAGGCGGGAGATGACAGGTTCAACCCCGGCAACCGCATCTATGTCCGCTCCCAGACCGGCTACTGGCAGCGGGTGCGCAAGGCCATGGGCTGGTTCTTCGTCGCGCTCTTTGTTCTCCTGCCCTGGTTGCGTTATGACGGCCGTCAGGCGGTGCTGTTCGATCTGGAGCACCAGCAGTTCCATATCTTCGGTGCCACCATCTGGCCGCAGGATCTCACCCTGCTGGCCTGGGTCTTCATGATCGCGGCCTTCGCCCTCTTCTTCGTGACCACCTTCCTGGGCCGGGTCTGGTGCGGCTATCTCTGCCCCCAGACGGTGTGGACCTTCCTGTTCATCTGGTTCGAGGAGAAGCTGGAAGGAGCCGCCAACAAGCGCCGCAAGCTGGATGCCGCCCCCTGGAGTGGCGAGAAGCTGGCCCGGAAGGGCGCCAAGCACCTGGCCTGGATCCTGCTGTCCCTGGGCACCGGCCTCACCTTCGTCGCCTACTTCCAGGATGTCTTCCACCTGGTGCCCGATTTCTTCACCCTGCAGGCGGGAGGCTGGGTCATCTTCTGGGTGCTGTTCTTTGCCGCCTGCACCTATGGCAACGCCGGCTGGATGCGCGCCATCATGTGTATCCACATGTGCCCTTATGCCCGCTTCCAGTCCGCCATGTTCGACAAGGACACCTACATCGTCGGCTATGACAGCCAGCGTGGCGAGACCCGCGGCGCCCGTGGTCGCAAGGCCGATCCCAAGGCCCTGGGGCTGGGGGACTGCATCGACTGCGACCTCTGCGTGCAGGTCTGCCCGACCGGCATCGACATCCGTGACGGTCTGCAGTACGAGTGCATCAACTGCGGCGCCTGTGTCGACGCCTGCGATCAGACCATGGAGCGGATGGGGTATCCGAAGGGGCTCATCAGTTACACCACCGAGCACAAGCTGGCCCACAGTGAAACCCAGGTGGCGCGGCCCAAGCTGATTGGCTATGGCCTGGTGATGGTCGTCATGCTGGGGGTCTTCGTCTATAACGCCATGTCCATCATGCCCATGGGGCTCGACATCCTGCGGGATCGCAACCAGCTGTTCCGGGAAAACAGTGAAGGGCTCATCGAGAACACCTATACCCTGAAGATCCTCAACAAGACCCTGAACTCCCAGACCTACCGGCTGGACGTGGAAGGGCTGCCGGAGTACCAGTGGTTCGGACCCCGCGAGGTGACCCTGAAGGCGGGCGAGATCTATACCCTGCCGGTGAGTCTGGCGGTGGATCCCTTCAACCTGAAGCGCCCCACTCTGGACGTCCAGTTCGTGCTCAAGCGGGAAGGCGCGGCGCCGGATGACAGCAAGGGGACCTTGCGCCAACCGAGCAAGTTTATCAGCAGGTTGTGACGGCAAGGCGCACCGCCATGCACGGCAACGGCAGACAGTGGTGATAGAATGGGGCGCAACAGCGCCCCTTTTCTATGGTGGATGACATGCGTTTCAACTATTCCGACCTCAATCCCGATCTCATCATGGATGCCATCGATCTCAGCGGCTTGCGCATCGACTCCGGCCTTATCGAGCTCAACAGTTACGAGAACCGCGTCTATCAGTTCCAGGATGAGGATCGCCGTCGCTACGTGGTGAAGTTCTACCGCCCCGGTCGCTGGAGCCGGGCCCAGATCCTGGAAGAGCACGCGTTTGCTGCGCGCCTCTGTGAAACTGAGATCCCGGTCGCCGCTCCCATTGCCTTTGCCGGCGAGACCCTGCTGGAGCATCAGGGCTACCCGTTTGCCATCTGGCAGAGCGTCGGGGGGCGTCAGTTCGAGGTGGACAACCTGGACCAGCTGGAGTGGGTGGGGCGTTACCTCGGTCGCATCCACAGCGTCGGTGCCAGCCATGCCTTTCATCACCGGGTTCCGCTGGATGTGGAGAGCATGCTGCACGAGCCGCGTCAGTTGCTGGCGGCAGGCGAGTGGTTGCCGAGCGGGCTGGCCAAGTCCTTCTTCGGGGTGCTGGACGAGCTGATCCGGCACGTATGCGACGCCATGACCCTGGATGTGGCGCGCATCTCCCTGCATGGGGACTGCCACCCGGGCAACATCCTGTGGCGTGACGGCCCCCTGTTTGTCGATCTCGACGATTGCCGCACCGGCCCTGCCATCCAGGATCTCTGGATGATGCTGAACGGGGAGCGTCATGAGCAGCAGATCCAGCTCGATACCCTGCTGGCTGGGTATGAGGAGTTCATGGAGTTCGACCCGCGGGAGCTGGCGCTCATCGAGCCGCTGCGTGCCATGCGCATCGTCCACTACATGGCCTGGCTGGCAAGACGCTGGGAAGATCCCGCCTTCCCCCGCCACTTCTCCTGGTTCAACACCGAACACTACTGGCGCCAGCAGATTGCGACCCTGCATGATCAGCTCGAGGCATTGAAGGCCCCGCCGCTCAGCCTGATGCCGCAGTGGTAGGGGCGTGAACCCGGCAGATCGCCACGCCACGGGGCGTCCGCTGGTGGTGTCGCCCGCACCATTGCCACAGCGGCAAGGTGCCCGTGGGAGGCGGGATGGCGGTCCCGCCTGTCTGCCTTTGCCATTGACGGCACGAGGGTGAGGCAATAGGCTTGGACTGCTTCGGTTCGCCGGGCGTGCCTCACAGTGATCCCTTAACAGGAAACGTCATGAAAAAAGTACTATTTTTCCTCGCTGCCATGCTGATGATCCCCATGGTTCACGCCGCCCCGCAATTCAAGGAAGGTGTCAACTATGACGTGGTCAGCCAGACCGGCAGCGCCCAGCCGGAAGTGATGGAGTTCTTCTCCTATTTCTGCCCGCACTGCGCCAAGTTCGAGCCGATTGCCGAGGATCTGAAGAAGAGCCTGCCGGAAGGCGTGCCGATGAAGAAGAACCCGGTGGCCTTCCTGGGCCGTGAAATGGGCCCCGAGATGCAGCGTGCCTACGCCGTCGCCAATCTGCTGAACGTGGAAGGCAAGCTGACCCCGGCCATCTTCGACAAGATCCACACCCAGCGCCAGATCCCCCAGAGCCGTGCCGACGTGAAGCAGGTCTTCGTGGACAATGGCGTGCCGGCCGAGGAGTTCGACGGTGCCGTCGACAGCTTCGCCGTCTCCGGCATGGTCTCCCAGTTCGATCGCAACACCGAGAGCTACAATGTGCGCGGTGTGCCGGCCTTCCTGGTCAACGGCAAGTACATGGTGAAGATTGAATCCATCACTTCCCAGGAGCAGTTCAACCAGCTGGTGAAATTCCTGCTGGCCAAGAAGGACTGATCATTCCTGAGTCGATACAAAAGCCCGCCGGTGCAAACCGGCGGGCTTTTTGTTTGGCGTCTCGCGGGCCTGACTCAGACCCCGACGTGGAAGGCCTGCTTGAGGTTGCGAATGAAGTCCGCATCCCGGCAGAGGGTCTTGCCCGGGCTGTCGGAGATCTTGGCAACCGGGCCGCCGTTGCACTCCATCAGCTTGAACACGATGTTCATCGGGCTGACGCCGGGCAGATCGCAGGTGAGCTTGGTGCCGATGCCGAAGCTGGTGTTGATGCGGCCACGGAAGTGGCGCAGCAGCTCGACGGCCTTGTCGAGGTTGAGCCCGTCGGAGAAGACCAGCGTCTTCTCGGCAGGATCGATGCCGAGCCGCTGATAGTGGCTGATGGCCTTCTCGCCCCACACCACGGGATCACCGGAGTCGTGGCGCAGCCCTTGGTAGCGGCTCGCCAGCTCGAAGTCGAAGTCACGCAGGAAAGCATCCATGGTGATGCAGTCGGTGAGCGCGATACCGAGGTGGTTGGTGAATTCGTCCAGCCAGCTGGTGAGGGCGGCGCGCTGGCTGAGCTCCAGCGGGAAGCCGAGCTGCTGGTGGGCCTGGAACCACTCGTGAGCCTGGGTACCCACCGCGGGCAACCGGTACTTCTGGGCCAGCAGGTAGTTGCTGGTGCCGCGAAACGCCGGCAGCCGTTCTTTGAGACGACCCACCACGGCGTCTTGTACCGCGAGGGAGAAGCGGCGACGGGTGCCGAAGTCGATGAGGTTGAACTCGCTCATCTCCTCCCGGCTCAGCTCCCGTTCCAGCTTGTCGATCTTCTGATCGAGCCGCTCCAGTGCCTGGCTGACGCCGAACTGGGGATAGCGGAAGCGGTTACGCATCTCGCTGATGATGGCGAGCACCGGGATCTCCCACAGGATCACGTCCTGCCAGGGGCCTTCGACCCGCACATTGATGCGGCCATCCTGCTCGAACACCTTGAGCAGGGAGGCGTCCAGCGGCTTGCGGCGCAGGTGGTCCAGGTAGTCGGGCGTGAAGAAGGGGCGTTCGGCCAGGAAGTCGAGTTCGGACCGGGTCAGGCGCAGGGAGCCGGCGAGGCGCAGTTGTTCCTCGATCTGGCCCATCATGGGCAGCAGATCTTCTTCGTTGCGGCTGTGGAACTCGGCGACGACGTCGGCATCCGGATAGCGATGGAACACCGCCTGCTGCATGTGCAGCTTGTAGGCATCGGTGTCGAGCAGGCTGTGGAGGATGGGAGGCATATCAGGCTCCTGTGATGAGTGCTGCGCGGGCAACGCACTCTGGCTGCATCTGTGACGGGTGGGCGCCGGTGTCGGGTGGGCAGTGGAAAATGGAAGGCATGTCAGGCATCCAGCAGGCGTTGAATGTCGGCCAGGGTCTGGGCCAGCTCGGCGCCGGCCTCGATCATCCGGGTGCGGGCCTGGTCGATTGTCTCGGGGGCGATGCCGCGGCAGGCGTCGAGGTGGACGATGACCCGGAAACCGGCGCGACGCAGTTGCAGCACGCTGGTCTTGACGCAGTAGTCGGTGGCGAGGCCGCCGACCAGCACGGTAGTGACGCCGCGGGCGTGCAGAAACTCGATGAGCCCGGTGCTGCGGCGCTCCGCCAGGTCGTGATAGCAGGCGCCATAGGGATGCAGGTCCGGCTCGACCCCCTTCCAGACGAAGAAGTCGTAGTCGATGGGGGCGGGCAGGCCGTCGAGCAGCTCGAACCCAGGTGTGCCGGGAACGCAGTGGGCCGGCCAGGTGAGATCGGCATTCGCCAGAGCAAGGGGCTGCAACATGGCGCCGGGTTCGGTCACCACCCAGGGGGCGTTCGCGGGGTGGGCATCCTTGCTGCCGGCTCGCAGGGTGGCGAGGGCAGCCTGGGCATTGAGCGCCGCCACTATGGTATCCCCGCCAGCGACGGGCAGCTCGTTCGGGCAGAGGGGGGTGAATCCCTTCTGCGCATCAATATCCAGGCTGGCGATGATTCCCATGGATGGCTCCTTAACATAATATTCTTGTGATATTATCTACCAAACATTATTAGAAGGCGAGCAGGTCGACCAGGATGCCGAGAATGAGTCTGGATATGGTGGTGCTGCGGTTGCGCGAGGAGCGGCTCGAGCTGCTTCTCGAGACCCGGGATCGCCCCCCCTTTGCCCACTGCTGGCAGTTGCCGGCCCTGCGCATCGACGAGACCCGGGATCGGGATCTGGACGCGGCTCGCCATCGCCTTCTGGCAGAGTGGGGGCTGGAGCACTGCTACAGCGAGCAGGTCTGTACCCTCGGCAATCTGGAGCGGGATCCCCGCGGCTGGTCCACCACCCTCGTCTATCTCTGTCTGGCGGATCCCGATGGGGGGGCGGTGCGCGGTCGCTGGCATCCTCTGGACGATCTGCCCGGCCTGCAACTCGCCTTCGATCACGGCAAGCTGGTCGCCATGGGGCTGGAGCGGCTGCGCATCAAGAGCCGTTACAGCACCCTGCCGCTGCATCTGCTGGGGGCAGAATTCACCCTCTCCGAGGTGCAACGGGCGTTCGAGATCGTCCTGCAGACCCCCATGAACACGGCCGCATTTCGCAAGCGGCTCCACCGTGCCGACATCCTGGTGGACACAGGGCGCAAGCGCACCGGCAAGCAACGTCCCGCCATCCTCTATCGGCTGGAGACCCCCTGTTGCGTCATGTTCGATCAGGTGATGCACGGTGCGGAAGCATAAGCCGATGTCTGCGAAAGCCGGACTGTCGCCCCATAGCGGGTCTGGTGCACTGGTACCTCACACAGGAAGTGAAAGCATGGGAGAGACGGGAATGCACAAGGTGCTGGTGAGCGCCTGTCTGCTGGGGCAGCCAGTGCGTTACGACGGCCAGAGCAAGGGGATTGTCAGCGACTGGCTGCAGGCGCTGGGAGCCGAGGGGCGGGCGCTGGCCTTCTGCCCCGAGGTGGCGGGTGGCCTGCCGACCCCGCGCCCTCCTGCCGAGCGGCAGGGTGAGCGGGTGATGACCGAAAGTGGGCTGGATGTGACCGCCGAGTTCGATCGCGGCGCCGAACTCGCGCTCGAGCTCTGCCAGGCCCAGGGCATTCGCTTCGCCCTGCTGAAAGAGGGGAGCCCCTCCTGCGGCAGCGGCCGCATCTACAACGGCCGCTTTGAAGGAGTCTCCATGACGGGAGAGGGCAAGACCACCGCCCTGCTGCGCCGCCACGGCATCGCAGTGTTCAGCGAGGATCAGTTGCCCGAGCTGGCGTCGGCCCTCTTCTTGGCCGCCACCTCGGCGGGCTCCTGAGCTCGCCGCCACCCTTCCAGCACCTCGTCCTTCTCCCGCCAACGCTGGTTCAGCCACTCCTGGAAACCGCGTTTGAACTGCTTGTCGTTGAAGTAGTCCCCCACCAGTTGCTCGTCCACCGGCAGCTCCTCGATTCGCACCCGGATGCGCTTCATCTTCCCCATCAGGAAATCCTTGAAGGGGGTGTTGGGGTTGTCCGGGTAGCTGATGGTGACGTTGATCAGGCTGTCGAACTGATCGCCCATGGCTGCCAGGGTGAAGGCGAGTCCTGCCGCCTTGGGGGGCATGAGATGGCGATAGCGGGAGCGGGCGGCCTCGCGCTTCTGATCGGTGAAGCGGGTCCCCTCCACGAAGTTGATGACGGTGGTGGGAATGTGGCGAAACTTCTCGCAGGCGTTGCGGGTGGTCTCGATATCCTTGCCCCGCAGATGTGGATTTCTTAACAGAAACTCTCTCGAATAGCGGCGCATAAAGGGCATGTCCAGCCCCCAGCACGCGAGCCCCAGCAGCGGTATGTAAATGAGCTCGTGCTTCATGAAGAACTTGGGCACCGGTAGCCGATTGCGAAACAGGTGGCCGAGCACCACGATATCGGTCCAGCTCATGTGGTTGCTGATGATGAGATACCAGCCATCCTTGCGCAGCCGGGTATTGTCCTCAATCTGCCAGTCGATGCGGGTAGTGAGGCGGATCACCAGGGCGTTGCAACCGAGCCACAGGCCCATGAAGCGGTTGTTGAGCCGGCTGCAGGCGCGACCAAAGGCCGGCACGGGCAGCAGCAGTTTGGCCAGTGACACCAGCAGGATCAGGCTGGCGCACAGGGCGGTAAACAGTATGGTCAGGCCGGCGCTGATGAACAGCACCAGGGGGCCCGGGAGCAGGTTTGGCATGAGTGTCTTACTGCGTCTTGTCCGCCAGCAGCTTATCCAGGGTCTGGTCCTTCTCGTGCCAGATCCCGTTCAACCACTGTTGAAACTCTTGTTGGAACTCGGGGTCATTGAAGTAATCCCCCACCAGATTGCGTTCGATCGGCAGAAAGCGGACCCGAACCTTGATCTCCTTGACCCGACCGCACATGAAGTCCCAGTAGCTGGGGACGCCGCCGGGATAGGCGATGGTCACATCCACCAGCTTGTGCAGTTGATCCCCCATGGCCGCCAGGGTGAAGGCGATGCCCCCTGCTCTCGGGTGCAGCAGATGACGATAGGGTGCCCCTTGCCTGTCGTGCTTGCCGACGGTGAAGCGGGTCCCTTCCACGAAGTTCATCACACTCACCGGCATATGGCGGAAACGGGCACACGCCTTGCGCGTGGTTTCTATGTCTTTTCCCCTCAGATGCGGGTGCTTTTCCAGAAATTTTCTGGAATAACGCCGCATGAATGGGAAATCCAGCGCCCACCAGGCCAGACCGAGAAAAGGTACCCAAATCAGTTCTTTCTTGAGGAAAAACTTCAGGAAGGGGATTTTTTGATTAAAAATCCGCTGCAATACCAGTATGTCGACCCAGGATTGGTGGTTGGCAATCACCATATACCACTCATTCCGGCGCCCTTTGTCCACTCCGACCACATCGAAAGGGGTGTTGATGATGGTTTTCTGGATCAGATTGTTAAAACCTATCCAGTGGGTGGCGCAGCCGTCCAGGAGTGTGTTGCAGAGACGTCGCGCCCCCTTGAAGGGCAGCAGCAGCTTGATGAGGCCAAGCAGCAGGACGGGGACAAACCAGAACAGGGTGTTGATGAAATAGAGCAGGGTCGAGAGGCTGCCGCGCAGTCGCTCTATCAGCTTGTTGGGCATGGTGGAATCCGTCTTCGTATCGGTGGATGGCAACCAAGTGGTCAGATCTGTTGCCATAATATCAGCCGGCCCACGACTAGACCATGGTGGCGCCCTTTCCGAGTCGGGTGGTGGCTGCTGTCGTTCCCCCGCTCACTGGCCCCCGCGCAGCCGCGACAACAGCCTATCCATGGCACGATAGCCCAGGGCTTCGATCAGATGCGCTCTCTCGATGGTGGCGTGCCCCGCCAGATCGGCGATGGTGCGCGATACCCGCAGGATGCGGTGCCAGGCCCGGATGCTGAGCCCCAGCTTCTGGATGGCACCTTCCAGAAACTCGGCATCCTGTGGCGATAATCTGCAAACATCTTCGATTTCACGACTATCCAGCAGGTTATTGAGTTTTCCGCTGCGACTCAGCATGCGCTCTCGCGCCCCCAGCACCCGTTCGCGTATCTGCTGGCTCGATTCCCCCCGCTCCGCCTTGCCGGTCAGGCTCCCCCTGGGCAAGAGCGGGACCTCTACCGTCAGATCGAACCGGTCGAGAAAGGGGCCGGAGAGCTTGCCCAGATAGCGCAGGATCTGATCCGGGCTGGAGCGGGTCTGGCCGTCGCCATAATGGCCGCAGGGGCTGGGATTCATGGCACCCACCAGCTGGAAGCGGGCGGGAAAATCCACCTGGCGGGCGGCACGACTGATGGTGATGTGCCCGGTTTCCAGCGGCTCGCGCAGGGAGTCGAGCACCTTGCGCTCGAACTCCGGCAGTTCATCCAGAAACAGTACCCCGTTGTGGGCGAGGGAAATTTCGCCAGGCCTGGGATGGGTACCCCCGCCCACCAGCGCCACCGCCGAGGCGCTGTGATGGGGCGTGCGATACGGCCTGTGGTGCCAGTGGCCGGCGCGGGGGGTGAGGCCGCCGATGGAGTGAATGGCGGCGGTCTGCTGCGCCTCCTGTTCGCTTAGCGGTGGCAGAATGCCGGGCAGACGGCTGGCCAGCATGCTCTTGCCGGTGCCGGGGGGGCCGATGAACAGCAGGTTGTGGCTGCCAGCTGCGGCGATCTCCAGCGCCCGCTTCGCCTGGGACTGACCGATCACATCCTGCAGATCCGGCACGTCGGGCAGGATCTCCGCGCTCTGGGGTTCCGGCAGCGGCAGTTCGTACTGGCCCGCCAGCCAGGCGGTGACCGCCAGCAGCTGGTGGGCGGTGCGCACCTCGGCATCCTGTATGAGGGAAGCCTCCGGACCGTTCTCCCGTGGGACCAGCAGGGTGCGCCCTGCGTCGCGGCAGGCGAGCACCGAGGGGAGCACCCCAAGCACGGGGCGGATCTCGCCCGTCAGGGCCAATTCCCCTAAAAATTCGTGATCGAGCAGGTATTTTGCGGGTATCTGCTTGGATGCGGCGAGAATGCCGATGGCGATTGCCAGGTCGAAGCGGCCCCCCTCTTTGGGCAGATCCGCAGGGGCCAGGTTGACCGTGATGTGCTTGGCCGGAAATTCGAAATTGCCGTTGAGCAGGGCGCTGCGCACCCGATCCCGCGACTCTTTCACCGAGGTTTCCGGCAACCCCACCATGTTGAAGGCGGGCAGGCCGTTGGAGAGGTGCACCTCCACCGTGACTTGCGGCGCCGCTATCCCCAGGCTGGCACGGCTATAAACAACAGCTAATGACATAAATACCGTCCTTGGTTTGATGTATATGCTGGTTAACCGTTTTTTATTAGTTTTTTGTTCCAGTCGTCAGGTTTCAGAGCAGTCAAAATCAGAGTCTTGTCAGGTAAAAAGTGCTTGCCCAATAAAAATCACCGTGCTAGTTCTAATAGCCATTCGCGGCAAGCTCCGCTCCCATTTCACAGGATTTCCGGTTGTAACTATGAACATGGCCTCCCGTTTCGTCAGCATTATTGTGGTCCTAGTGGTGATTATTATCTCACCGCTCGGGGCTCGTTTGGCTGCACGGAACAAGGGATAGACCCACCACCGGACAGAACGAAACAAGCGACCCCCGAGCCTCACGGCCCGGGGGTTTTTTTTCGACCAAAGGACAGGATTTTCCACATGAACGGCGCGCAGTTTTTGGTACAGGCTCTCAAGAAACAGGGTGTGACCCAGGTGTTTGGTTACCCGGGCGGGGCCATCATGCCGGTCTACGACGCCCTGTATGACGGTGGCCTGGCCCATCAGCTCTGCCGCCACGAGCAGGGGGCCGCCATGGCCGCGGTGGGTTATGCCCGCGCTTCCGGTCAGGTGGGGGTCTGCATCGCCACCTCTGGCCCCGGCGCCACCAATCTGGTCACCGGCCTCGCGGAGGCACTGCTCGACTCTGTACCGCTGGTGGCCATCAGCGGCCAGGTGCCCTGCGCCGCCGTCGGTACCGATGCCTTTCAGGAAGTGGACGTGCTCGGCATGTCCCTTTCCTGCACCAAGCACTCCTTCATGGTGACGGACCCGGCGGATCTGGGACGGGTCATTGCCGAAGCCTTCGCCATCGCCACCGAAGGGCGTCCGGGCCCCGTGCTCATCGACCTGCCCAAGGATGTGCAACTGGCCGCCGTTCCCTCTCAAAGCCCGCTGTTTGCAGTGGAGGAACCCGACCCCCTGAATCCGGCCGAACTGACGGTCGCCCGTACCCTGCTGGCCGGTGCTGAGCGTCCGGTACTCTACGTCGGTGGCGGGGTGGGCATGGCCAATGCCGAGCAGCAGCTGCGCGACTTTGCCGCCACCACGGGGATGCCGGCGGTCACCACCCTCAAGGGGATAGGTGCCCTCGACCCCGACAGCCCCGTTTATCTGGGCATGCTCGGCATGCACGGTACCAAGGCCGCCAACCTGGCGGTGCAGCAGTGCGATCTGCTGGTGGTGGTAGGCGCCCGTTTCGATGATCGGGTGACCGGCAAGCTGGAAGAGTTTGCCCCCGAGGCGAAGGTGATCCACCTGGATGTGGACGCCGCCGAGTTCGGCAAGCGCCGCGCCGCCGATGTGGGCATCACCACGGATCTCAAGCGTGTGCTGCCCGCCCTGGCGATGACGCTGACCCTCGACCCCTGGCGCGAGCACTGCGCCACCATGGCTCGGGAATACGCCTTCCGCTACGACCATCCGGGTCAGGCCATCTACGCCCCGGCCCTGCTCAAAGAGCTTTCAAGCCAGCTGCCTGACACCAGCGTGGTGGCCTGCGACGTGGGTCAGCACCAGATGTGGGTGGCCCAGCACATGCGTTTCACCAGCCCGCGCAACCACCTCTCCAGTGCCGGCCTAGGCACCATGGGCTTCGGCCTGCCCGCCGCCATCGGCGCCAAGATGTCGCGCCCCGATGACGAGGTGGTGCTGGTGAGCGGTGACGGCTCCTTCATGATGAACGTGCAGGAGCTCGGCACCATCCGCCGTGCCCGGCTCAAGGTGAAGATGGTGCTGCTGGACAACCAGCGCCTCGGCATGGTGCGCCAATGGCAGGAGCTGTTCTTCGACGGTCGCTACAGCGAGACCAATCTGTCCGACAACCCCGATTTCGTCGCTCTGGCCGCCGCCTTCGGCATCCCAGGCGAGACCATCACATGCAAGGAAGAGATAGGTCCGGCACTGGATCGCCTGCTGGCGAGCGAGAGTGCCTATCTGCTGCATGTGGCTATTTCAGAGGAAGAAAATGTCTGGCCCCTGGTTCCGCCAGGAGTCGCCAACCACAAGATGATGGAGCAACGCCTATGAACCAGCTCAATACCAGCACCCTGGAAATCCATGCCCAACCCAGACCCGAAGTGATGGAACGGGTGCTGCGGGTGGTCCGTCACCGCGGTTTCAATCTCTGCGCCCTCAACATGGAGCAGGATTGCCAACAGCTGCGGATCACGGTTACTGTCGAATCGGTACGTCCCATCCAGCAGTTGTGGAGCCAGCTGGTGAAGCTGGTGGATGTCTCCCGGGTCGATGCACTGGAACAGCAACCCCGGATCAGAGCTTAAGGAGCCAAGCCAATGTCACAGCCTTCCCAATCCGCCGCCCACCCCCAATACATCTGGTTCAACGGCAAGCTGGTCCCCTGGCAGGATGCCCAGGTGCATGTCATGAGCCATGCCCTGCACTACGGCTCCTCGGTGTTCGAGGGGGTGCGGGCCTATGACACTCCCAAGGGGACCTGCATCTTCCGCCTGCAGGAGCACACCCGCCGCCTGTTCGACTCCGCCAAGATCTACTGGATGGACGTCCCCTACAGCGAGTCCGAAGTGAATGAAGCCTGCCGCACCGTGGTGCGCGAGAACGGCCTGAAGAGCGGCTACCTGCGCCCGCTGGCCTTTGTCGGCAACGTGGGGCTGGGGCTGCATCCGCCGCTGGATGCCAAGGCCGACCTCATGGTCGCGGCCCTGCCCTGGGGCGCCTACCTCGGTGAAGAGGGGCTGAAAAACGGAGTGGATGTGTGCGTCACCTCCTGGAACCGGCTCGCTCCCAACACCATCCCGACCGGTGCCAAGGCGGGGGGCAACTATCTCTCTTCCCAGCTCATCAGCCGCGAGGCCAAGCGCAACGGCTTCGCCGAGGGGCTGGCGCTGGATGTGAACGGCTATCTGAGCGAAGGGGCGGGGGAGAACCTGTTTCTGGTGAAGAACGGCGTGCTGTTCACCCCGCCCGCCACCGCCGCCATCCTGCCCGGCATCACCCGCGACACCATCATGACGCTGGCGCGCGACTTGGGTTACGAGGTACGCGAGCAGGCGCTGCCCCGTGAAGCGCTGTACGTCGCAGACGAAATCTTCATGACCGGCACCGCGGCCGAGGTGACCCCGGTGCGCTCGGTGGATCGGATGAAGGTGGGCGCCGGTTGCCGTGGCCCGGTGACCGAGCAGTTGCAGAACGCCTTCTTCGGCCTGTTCAACGGCAAGACCGAAGACAAGTGGGGCTGGCTGACGCCGGTCAACGACTGATGATAGCGGGGAGGCGTCACGCCTCCCCGAGTCGCTTCCGGTGAAGGCTCCCCGAGGTGCCTTCACCAGGATCGATTCCCGATCCGCGAATCACACATTCATGTTGAAAGACAATGCGCCCCAGGGGCATTCAGGGAGTAGAGACAATGCCGAAGTTGAGATCCGCCACCACCACCCACGGACGTAACATGGCCGGGGCCCGCGCCCTCTGGCGTGCCACCGGCATGACCGATCAGGATTTCGGCAAGCCCATCATCGCCGTGGTCAACTCTTTCACCCAGTTCGTGCCGGGCCACGTCCACCTCAAGGATCTGGGCCAGCTGGTCGCCCGCGAAATCGAGGCGGCTGGCGGGGTCGCGAAGGAGTTCAACACCATCGCCGTGGATGACGGCATCGCCATGGGCCACGGTGGCATGCTCTATTCCCTGCCGTCCCGCGAACTCATCGCCGACTCGGTGGAGTACATGGTCAACGCCCACTGTGCCGACGCCATGGTCTGCATCTCCAACTGCGACAAGATCACCCCGGGGATGCTGATGGCTGCCCTGCGCATCAACATCCCGGTCATTTTTGTCTCCGGCGGCCCCATGGAAGCGGGCAAGACCAAGCTCTCCGACCAGATCATCAAGCTGGATCTGGTGGACGCCATGATCCAGGGTGCCGACCCCAAGGTCTCCGATGCACAGAGCGATCAGATCGAGCGCAGCGCCTGCCCCACCTGCGGCTCCTGCTCCGGCATGTTCACCGCCAACTCCATGAACTGCCTGACCGAGGCACTGGGTCTCTCCCAGCCGGGCAATGGCTCCCTGCTGGCGACCCACAGCGACCGCGAGCAGCTGTTCAAGTTGGCGGGCCAGCGCATCGTCACTCTGGCCAAGCGCTGGTATGAGCAGGACGATGCCTCGGCACTGCCGCGCAACATCGCCACCAAGGCGGCGTTCGAGAACGCCATGGCGCTCGACATCGCCATGGGCGGCTCCACCAACACCGTGCTGCACCTGCTGGCGGCAGCCCAGGAGGCGGGTGTCGACTTCACCATGGCCGACATCGACCGCATGTCCCGCAAGGTGCCCCAGCTGTGCAAGGTGGCGCCCTCCACCCAGAGGTACCACATGGAAGACGTGCACCGCGCCGGCGGCGTGGTCGCCATCCTGGGTCAGCTGGAAAAAGCGGGCCTGGTGCACGGGGATACCCGCAACGTGCTGGGCACTTCCCTGGTGGAGCTGCTGGCCGAATATGACGTCAGCCGCAGCAATGACAAGGGGGTTCACGACTTCTACCGTGCAGGCCCTGCCGGCATCCGTACCACCAAGGCGTTCAGTCAGGATTGCCGCTGGCCCGAGCTGGATCTGGACCGCGCCGAGGGGTGCATCCGCTCCTTCGATCACGCCTACAGCCAGGAAGGTGGCCTGGCGGTCCTCGCTGGCAACCTCGCCCTCAACGGGGCCATCGTCAAGACCGCCGGGGTGGACGAGGAGAACCTTACCTTCCGCGGCCCGGCCCGGGTATTCGAGAGCCAGGAGAGCGCGGTGAGCGGCATCCTGGACGGCACGGTGAAAGCCGGTGAAGTGGTGGTGATCCGCTACGAGGGCCCGAAAGGGGGCCCCGGCATGCAGGAGATGCTCTATCCCACCACCTATCTCAAGTCCATGGGATTGGGCAAGGCGTGTGCCCTCATCACCGACGGTCGCTTCTCCGGCGGTACCTCGGGTCTCTCCATCGGTCATGTCTCCCCGGAGGCGGCCTCTGGCGGCACTATCGGTCTGGTAGAGGATGGCGACATTATCAACATCGACATCCCGGCCCGCAGCATGGTGCTGGAGGTGGCCGACAGCGTGCTGGCCACCCGTCGCGCCGCCGTCTCTGCCCGTGGCTGGAAGCCGGTCGATCGTCAGCGCGAGGTCTCCTTTGCCCTGCGCGCCTACGCCATGTTCGCCACCAGCGCCGACAAGGGCGCGGTGCGCGATCGCACCCTGCTGGGGGAGTGAGAGAATGAACTGTCATGATATGGGCGCATTGCGCGCCCTTCGCCACGAGACGGGGGTATAAACCATGGTCTCTGCGGCGGATTATCTACGCAAGGTGCTGCTCTCCCCCGTCTACGAGGCGGCGCGGGTCACCCCCTTGCAAACCCTGAAGAAACTCTCCGACAGGCTCGGCAATCACGTCAGCCTGAAGCGGGAGGATCTGCAACCGGTTCACTCCTTCAAGCTGCGCGGCGCCTACCACAAGATCGCCACCCTGACCCAGGAGCAGAAAGAACGCGGCGTCATCGCCGCCTCTGCCGGCAACCACGCCCAGGGGGTCGCCCTGTCGGCCGCCAAGCTCGGCATCAAGGCGATCATCGTGATGCCCAAGACCACGCCGGACATCAAGATCGACGCAGTGCGCCGTCAGGGCGGCAACGTGCTGCTGTTTGGCAACAGCTTCGACGAGGCCTACGGCGAGAGCCGCCGCCTCGCCGAGTTGGAGGGCTACACCCTGATCCCGCCGTTTGACGACGTCGAGGTGATCGCCGGTCAGGGCACCATCGGCAAGGAGCTGCTGGAGCAGGATACCCACCTCACCCACGTCTTCGTGCCGGTGGGCGGCGGCGGCCTGGCCGCCGGGGTGGCGGTCTACATCAAGCAGCTGCTGCCGGATGTGAAGGTGATCGGGGTGGAGGCGGAGGGGTCCGCCTGCCTCAAGGCGGCGCTGGCGGCCGGCGAGCCGGTCAATCTGGAGCGGGTCTCCCTGTTTGCGGACGGGGTGGCGGTCAAGCGCATCGGCGAGGAGACCTTCCGCCTGTGCAACCAGTATCTGGACGAGGTGGTGACCGTCTCCAACGACCAGATCTGCGCCGCGCTCAAAGACATCTTCGACGACTGCCGCGCCATCGCCGAGCCATCGGGGGCCTTGTCGCTGGCCGGCCTCAAGGCCTACAGCGAGCGGGAGCAGGTCAAAGGGGGGCGGATGGCGGCCATTCTCTCCGGCGCCAACGTCAACTTCCACAGCCTGCGCTACGTGTCGGAGCGCTGCGAGATCGGCGAGAAGCGCGAAGGCATGCTGGCGGTGACCATCCCCGAGCGCAAGGGGGCCTTCCTCGACTTCTGCCGTCAGCTCGGGCCCCGCATGGTGACCGAGTTCAACTACCGCTACGCCGATGCCGAGCAGGCGTCGCTGTTCGTCTCGGTGCGCCTCACCGGCGGTGACGAAGAGCTGGGCCAGATCATCGATCAGCTCGGCGGCAACGGCTATCCGGTGGTCAACATGACCGAGAGCGAGCTGGCCAAGAACCACGTGCGCTACATGATTGGCGGCCGCCCGGCCCGGCCCCTCGGTGAGCGCCTCTACAGCTTCAAGTTCCCGGAGCAGCCGGGGGCCCTGATGCGCTTCCTGGAGACCCTGGGCTGTCGCTGGAACATCAGCCTGTTCCACTACCGCAACCACGGCGCCGACTACGGCCGGGTGCTCTGTGCCTTCGAGCTGCCGGACGAGGACGTGGCGGCTTTCCACGATTACCTGCACGAGATTGGCTACGGCTGGAAAGAGGTGAGCGAGGATCCCGCCTACCGGCTGTTCCTGGCGAGCCAGGGCAGTCAGTGAGCGGGGGCCATCCCCTTGCCAGATGAAAAACGAAGAGCCCGGCTCTTCGTTTTTTTATGGGCAACGCGCCGGCCCCCATGATTGGGGGCACGGTGGCTGATAATGTCGCCAATATCACACTCCTGAGTCCCTGGTCGTTTGAGGCTGGTTGCAGATGGGATAATCTGAATGCGGGGCTTGGGTTCAGGGCCCCGTCAGGGAAGAGAGACGCAGCCGCGTCATAACAATTCATTGCAGGGGCTCATCCATGAACAGATCTATGCTCGCCGTCCTGATCGGCGCTTTGATGGCAACAGGGACGGTGCAGGCTGCCGCCCAGGACAACACCTGGTATGTCGGCGGCAAGGCCGGCTGGTCAAATTATTACGGGGTGGATTACAACGCTCAGGTCGAAGAGCTGTTCGATGCGACCAAGGTGAACGAGAACAGCGATGATCTCGGTCTGGGGCTGTTTGCCGGTTATCAGGTGAACAGAAACGTGGCGATTGAGCTCGGCTATGACTGGCTCGGCAAGTATCAGGTGGACAAGCACTACTCGGGCAACGGGGTTGATTTCGCACTCGATGGCGAGGCCAAGGCCCAGATGGTGCAGGCCACCATGAAGATTATCCTGCCTGCAACCTCGGCACTGGATATCTACGGCCGTCTCGGGGGGGCCTATGCCTGGACCGAGAGCTCACTCAACGTCAGGGCCAGCGATGGCACCAGCAGCCTCTCCGAATCCCATGAGGGCAACAAATATCATGGTGCCGCCTTTGTCGGGGCGCTGGGGGTCGAATACGCCATCGACAAGGATTGGGCCGCCCGCCTCGAATACCAGTACACCACGCCCCTGGGCAAGACTTCCCTCGACGAGTCAGGCATCGAGATGGACAACGGCCTGCTGTCGGTCGGCATGCTCTATCGCTTCGGCCAGATCGGCGACGAGCCGGTGGCACCAACGCCTGCGCCCGAACCTGCGCCCGCCCCGGCCCCCGTGCTGGTGGAGAAACAGTTCAGCCTGGATTCCGATGTGCTGTTCGAGTTCAACAAGGCGACCCTGAAGCCAGCCGCCAGCCAGGCCCTCGACAACCTGTTTGCCCAGATCCTGGCGGCCAATCCGAAAGACGGGGTGGCGACGGTGATCGGTCATACCGACCGCATCGGCTCGGAGGCCTACAACCAGTCCCTCTCCGAACAGCGTGCCCGCACGGTGGCGGATTATCTCATCGCCAAGGGATTGTTTGCCGACAAGGTGCGTGCCGAAGGGCGGGGAGAGTCTTCGCCCGTGACCGGGGGCAGCTGCCCGGATGGCGCCAAGGCGCAGATGATCGCCTGCCTGGCCCCGGATCGCCGGGTCGAGGTGCGCCTGACCGGGGTCTCCCAGGTCGCCGAATAAGCCATCTTTGCCTTGCTATTAAACAACGAGGGGGCCAAGGCCCCCTCGTTGTTTATGTGGGTGTGAGCCGTGACGTTTGCAGCCGCCTGGCGCAATGACTCACCATGATCAGCAGCAAGGCGCCGGGTAGCACTGTTTGCCAGAGGAAAGGCCAGGACTGGGTGGTGAGCAGGATCAACAGTGGATTGGCTCCGGCAGGGGGGTGGATCAGCCCCAGTCCCTGCATGAGTGCAATCGACAGGCCCACACCCAGCGCCAGCTTGAGTTCCATCGGTAGCGGTAGCAATTGCACCACCAACCCCACGGTGGCCGATAACAGGTGGCCTCCCAGCACGTTCTGCGGACGGGCCAGCGGACTGTCCGGCAGTGAGAAGAGCAGCACACAGCTTGCCCCGAACGGTGCCATCAACAGGGTCGACTGCCAGCTCATGTCCAGCCAGCCGAGCAACATTATGGCCAGGCAGGCACCGAGCCCTGCCAGCCAGGCACTTCGCCATCGTCTTGTTTCCATCTCCTGTCTCCTTGTCTGTGCCGGATCACTTGATCCAGCCTGCGACATTAGGTAGACAGATCGGTGTACTTCAAGAGGAAAGTTACCATGAGCGACAAACGGCAACAGCTGATGACGACAGCCTATCGGCTGTTCAATCGTCACGGCTTTCACGCCACAGGCATCGATCGCATCTGGGCCGAGGCGGGCAGTACCAAACGTACCCTCTATCGCCACTTCCCCACCAAGGATGCCTTGATCGAAGCGGTGCTGATGGCACGGGATGCGGAGTTCTTTACCCTGCTCGATGCCAGGATGGATGGGGTGTCGGGGCGGGAGGCCAGGTTGCTGGCGCTGCTCGATGGCTTTGCGGACTGGTTTGGCCGCAGCGACTTCTACGGCTGCAACTTCATCAACGCGAGCGCCGAGTTCTCCGATCCTCGCCACCCGGTGCGCAAGCTGGTGGTGGCCCACAAGCGTGCGTTGCTGAACTGGGTCAGGGAGGCCCTCGAATGCACCGAGGTGCAGGCCACCGGGTTATGCCTGCTGCTGGAAGGGGCCGTGGTGATGGCCCACAGCTATCAGCAGCCTCTGGCTCTGGAACAGGCCAGGGTGTTGGCGGAGGCCGTGCTGGCAGAGCCGCGCTAGTTCAGTTCCGTGGGGTCGATATCCAGACTCCAGCGCACCCGCTTGCTCTCGGGCCACCCCTCCAGCTCCGTCACCGCCCAGTCGAGCAACTGGGCCAGCGGTGCTCGGTTGGGCCCCTGCACCAGCAGCTGCATGCGAAACTTGCCCGCCTTGCGCTCCATGAAGCCGCTGATGGGCCCCAGCACCTGCACCTGGGGATAGCGGGCGCTGCGCAGGGTATCGGCGAGACGACTGAGGAACAGCTGTACCTCGTCGCGGCCGTTGGCCTCGGCCCGGAACAGCCCCTGATGGCTGAACGGTGGCAGCCCCAGCAGGCGGCGCTCTTTCAGCGCCGTGTCGGCGAAGTGGCCATAGCCGTTCTGGGTCAGATCCTGCAGCAGGGCGTGTTCGGGATGGTGGCTCTGCAGCACCACCAGCCCCGGTTTGCTGGCACGACCAGCCCGGCCCGCCACCTGGGTGTAGAGCTGGGCCAGCTTCTCGGCGGCGCGAAAATCGGCGCTGAACAGGGCGCCATCCACATCCAGCAGTCCGACCAGGGTCACATCCGGGAAGTGGTGGCCCTTGGCCAGCATCTGGGTGCCGATCAGGATCTTGTACTTGCCCGCCTTGATGTCGCCGAGGTGGGTCTCCAGCTCCCCCTTGCGGCGGGTGTTGTCCCGGTCGATGCGCACCACCGGATATTGCGGGAACACGGTGCCAAGCAGCTGCTCCAGCTGTTCGGTACCGACCCCGGAGCCGATGAGCTCGCTGCTGCCACACTCGGGACAGTGGTGGGGCAGCGGGCGCACGCTGTCGCAGTGGTGGCAGTGCAGTCGCCGCCCGGCCTGGTGCCAGGTGTACCAGGCGTCACAGCGCTCGCAGGCGGCACTCCAGCCGCACTGGTGGCAGATGAGTGCCGGCGCATAGCCCCGGCGGTTGAGAAACAGCATCACCTGGTTGCCCGCCGCCAGGTGCTCTGCCATCAGCTGTTCCAGCTGGGGGGAGAGCCCCGCCTGCAGCCGCACGTTCTTGATATCCAGGATCACCTGGCGAGCGGTCTGGGCGTTGCCGGCGCGCCGGGTCAGGCTGAGGTGGTGATACTTGCCGCTGCGGGCGTTGTGCAATGTCTCCAGCGACGGGGTGGCAGATCCAAGCAGGATGGGAATGCCGGCGCGATGGGCCCGCATCACCGCCAGATCCCGCGCGTGGTAGCGAAAGCCGTCCTGTTGCTTGAAGGAGCCGTCGTGCTCCTCGTCGATGATGATGATGCCGAGGTCCTTGAACGGCGTGAACACCGCGGATCGGGTGCCGATCAGAATGGCGGCACCACCGTCGCGGCAGGCGAGCCAGGCATCGAGCCTCTCCCTGTCGTTCATGGCGGAGTTCATTGCCACCACGGGCACCTTGAAGCGGCGGCGAAAACGGTTGATGGTCTGGGGGGTGAGGCCGATTTCCGGCACCATCACCAGCGCCTGCTTGCCCGCCTTGAGCAGGGGCTCGAGGATGCTGAGGTAAACCTCGGTCTTGCCGGAGCCCGTGATGCCGTCCAGCAGGAAGGCACCGAACTTGTTACTCTGGCTGGTGACGGCGGCCACCGCCAGCGCCTGCTCGCCGTTGAGGCGCAGCCCCTCACCCGGCTCGAAGCGGGTGGCCCAGTCGCCATCATGGCTCGGCTCCAGCGAGCGCTTCTCCAGCAGTCCCTTCTTCTCCAGCGCGGTGAGGGTGGCGCTCTGGATCTCCTCCTGTTTGAGGGCGGAGGGGGTCTGCGGCCCCTTGCGCAGCAAGGCGAGGGCCTGCTGCTGCTTGGCCGCCCGCTTGAGCTCGTTGAGGTCGATGGCCATGCCCGCATCGGTGGCAAACCAGAACTCCAGCTTCCGATAGGCGGCGGGCTCCCCCTTGCGCACCAGCACCGGCAGGGCGTGGGGCAGTACCTCCCCCAGCGGGTGCTGGTAGTAACCGGCGCTCCAGGCCATCAGCGCCAGAATGTCGGGCCCCAGCACCGGCGCCGAGTCCAATACCCGTTTGATGGGCTTGAGCTTGTTGCGCGGCACCTGGCTGTCGGCCGGGTGATCCACCACCAGACCGACCAGGGTCTGCGGGCCGAACGGGATCTCGACCCGGCAACCGGGGGCAGGCAAGGGCAGGGGAGAGAGGTAGTCGAAATGACGGCGTAACGGCACCGGCACAGCCACACGAACCAGATCCAGCGTTTGGGAAGAATTCACCAGGGGTTGCCTATTTTTTCTGCGAAGCCACTTGCCTGATCTCAGGCGTTTCCTATATTATTCGCAGCCTTTGAAACTGTGTTCAACAATCGTGTGGTGTCCGACAAGAGATCGGATGGCGACACGGCCTGATAATTGAGGTTGTCCATGAAAGCTGGTATCCATCCTGACTACGTAGCCATCACCGCCAAGTGCTCTTGCGGTAACGTCATCAACACCTTCTCTACCATCGGTAAAGATCTGAACCTGGACGTGTGCTCCGAGTGCCACCCGTTCTACACCGGCAAGCAGAAAGAAGTTTCTAGCGGCGGCCGCGTAGACAAGTTCAACAAGCGTTTCGGTGGCTTGACCTCCAAGAAGTAATCTTGCTTCTGAAGAATTCTGAAAAAGGCGCCCATCGGGTGCCTTTTTTATTGGCCGCCATTCTGTAATTCCCCGCTTTGCCCTATGGTGTTGGCTCAACCAAGGGAGAAGAGCCGATGCGCACATGTCTGGTGATGGGAGCTGCCGGGTACATAGGATCCTACCTGGTGCCTCATCTGCAGGGTCTGGGGTACAGGGTCATCGCCGGGGCCCGTCGTCCCTGCCGTCTGCCGGAGGGGGTGGCGTTTCGCCTCGCCGACAGCCTCAAGCCTGCCACCCTGCCCCCTGCGCTGGCGGGGGTCGACACCGTCTTCTATCTGGTACACGCCATGGGGGCGGGGGCCGGTTTTCACCGGCTGGAGCAGCAGGGAGTGAAGAACTTCGCCGCCGCCGCCCGTGCCGCCGGGGTGCGCCGCATCGTCTATCTCGGGGCCATCCAGCCCGAGCCCTGCAACAGTCGCCACCTCAACTCCCGGCGCTACTGTGGGGAGCTGTTTCGCAGCGCAGGGGTGCCCACGGTAGAGCTGCGTGCCGGCATCATCATAGGCCCCGGCTCGGCGGCGTTCGAGGTGATGCGGGATCTGGTGTACAACCTGCCCATGATGGTGACGCCCAAGTGGGTGCGTTCCCGCACGCCCCCCATCGCCCTCTCCAACCTCTTGCACTATCTGGGCGGGCTGGTGGAAGCCGACGGGGTGGATGGCCAGATCTTCAATGCGGCCGGCCCCGAGCTGCTCAGCTACCAGCAGCAGCTCCAAAAATTCGCCGCCCATATCGGCAAACGCTGCCCCATCATTCCGATCCCCTTTTTGAGCCCCCGGCTCTCCGCCTGGTGGCTGCAGTTCGCCACCTCGGTTCCCCAACCCATCGCCAAGGCGCTGGTGGGGGGGCTCAAGCACGACATCCCGGCGGATGACGGCCCCTTGCGCGCCCTGCTGCCCCAGCATCTGCTCAGCTTCGATGAGGCGCTGGCGGAGAGCCTGGCGCTGGAGCAGAGGCTCGGTGCCGAGCAGCACGGGGAGGAGACGCCCCTTGGTCTGCGCTGGCGCCATCCCGAATATGGCTTCTACGACCGCACCGCCAGCGGGGAGGCGGATTGCCTCGCCGCCCCCGAGGTGGTGTGGCAGGTGTTGCAGCAACTGGGGGGTGAGCAGCGCTACTTCTACATGAACGAGCTGTGGGTGGTGCGCGAATGGATGGATCATCTGATCGGCGGCCCGGCCCGGACCCGGGGACGTACCAACCCGGATCGCTTCGTGAAGGGGGACATGCTGGACTCCTGGCAGATCCTCGGGGTGGATGAAGGACGCAGGCTGGATCTGCTGTTCAACATGAAGGCCCCCGGCGTCGGTCGGCTGGAGTTCAACATCCAGCCCCTGGAGTCCGGCCTGACCCGGCTGCGGGTGACGGCCCACTGGCATCCGCAGGGGGCCTGGGGGCTGGCCTACTGGCTTGCCATGCTGCCGTTTCACCTCTTCATCTTCCAGGGGATGACGGAGGCCATCGCCCGGCAGGCAGAGGCAAAAGCCGGCATTCCAGTCATGGATTGAAATCGAATCTATAACTAATTGGGTAATTATGGGTGGCATGACATGCTACTGACTAGCGTGTTATTGCTATCCAGCGATATTTTATGCTGTGAAAGGGCGGGGGATTTCTTTATGATCCTCAGCCCTCGCCCGCTGGCGAGCCAACGCATCACTCATTCATTTCCGTATCGGGGTCCCCCATGTCCGATCAGCAGCACGATCTCCGCCAACAGGCACTCGACTACCACGCCCAACCCGTTCCGGGCAAAATCGCCATCGCCCTCACCAAGCCCGCCGGGACCGCTCGCGATCTGGCGCTGGCCTACAGCCCGGGCGTTGCCGAACCGGTACGCGAGATCGCCGCCAATCCGGCCGATGCCTACCGCTACACCGGCAAGGGCAACCTGGTGGCCGTCATCTCCAACGGCACAGCCATCCTGGGGCTGGGCAATCTGGGCCCGCTGGCCTCCAAGCCGGTGATGGAGGGCAAGGCCCTGCTGTTCAAGCGCTTTGCCGGCATCGACGCCATCGACATCGAGGTGAAGCACGAGACCAGCGCCCAGTTCATCGATACGGTGGCCGCCATCGCCGACACCTTTGGCGGCATCAACCTGGAAGACATCAAGGCCCCCGAGTGCTTCGAAATTGAAGAGGCGCTGATCGCCCGCTGCGACATCCCGGTGTTCCACGATGACCAGCACGGTACCGCCATCGTCACCGCAGCCGGGCTGCTCAACGCGCTGGAAGTGCAGGGCAAGGAGATTGGCACCAGCCGCATCGTCTGCATGGGCGCCGGTGCCGCCGCCACCGCCTGCATGGATCTGCTGATCAAGTGCGGGGCTGCGCCGCACAACATCTTCATGCTGGACCGCCAGGGTGTGATCCACAGTGGCCGCACCGATCTCAACCAGTACAAGCAGCGTTTCGCCAACGACACCCCCCTGCGTACCCTGATGGATGTCATCGACGGGGCTGACGTCTTCGTCGGCGTCTCCGGCCCGGACGTACTGCCTGCCGAGGCGGTGGCCCTGATGGCCCCCAACCCGGTGATCTTCGCCTGCTCCAACCCGGACCCCGAGATCAAGCCTGCCCTGGCTCACGGAGTGCGCGGGGATCTCATCATGGGAACCGGCCGCTCGGACTACCCGAACCAGATCAACAACGTGCTCTGCTTCCCCTTCATCTTCCGCGGCGCCCTCGACGCCCGTGCCAGCCGCATCAACGATGCCATGAAGATTGCGGCAGTGGAGGCGATCCGGGCTCTGGCCAAGGAGCCGGTGCCCGCCGAGGTGCTGACCGCCGCTGGCGTGAGTGAACTCGCCTTCGGCAAGGACTACGTCATTCCCAAGCCCATGGACGCCCGCCTGCTGCCGCGGGTTGCCCGTGCCGTGGCACTGGCGGCGGTTGCCTCCGGGGTGGCCCGCATCGAACTGCCGGCGGATTACATGCTGGGTTGAGTCACGGCAAGCGCGCAAAAACAGAAGGGGCCCCTGTCGGGGGCCCCTTTTTCATGGCGGAAGCGGGCAGCTTACTTGGTCTTGGGGGCAACCTTGACGGCCGGCGCCTTGGCGTGGGCAGCCTTGTGATGCTTTTTCACGACCTTGGTCTGGGTGGCGTGGGGAGCGGCGGCCTTGGTCGGGGTGGCGGCCATGGTAAAGCCGGAGGTCAGGGCGAAGACAGCGGCCAGAGTCAGGGGGATCAGCTTGTTCATATTCCAGTTCCTCGTTCGGTTTGATGACATGGAGCGTTTCTCCATGACTTCATCCTAGGGTTGTTCGACCTGCGGTTCAGTGAGCGACTGGTGACGGTTTGTATCCAAATGTACGGGCAGGGTCAGGCAGAAACGGGCACCGCTGCGGCTTGGCAGCAGTTGCACCTCGCCGCCGTGGTGGTGGGCGATGCTGCGCACGATGGCCAACCCCAGCCCGGCGCCGCCGGTGCGTCTGTTCCGGCTCTGATCCAGGCGCACGAAGGGCTCGAAGATTTGCGGGGCCAGCGCGGGATCGATGCCGGGGCCATCGTCGGCCACCTCCAGCAGATAGTCGTCCCCCTGTCGCGCTATGCAGAGGCTTGCCTGGCTGGTGGCATGGCGCAGGGCGTTGCCGATGAGGTTCTCCAGCGCCCGGTCCAGCAATCGGGTGTCGCCGCGCCAGGGCAGAGCCATGGCCGGGCGCACGAAGTCGAGCCGCTTGTCCGGCCGCAGGGCCTGCCAGTCGGCCAGGCGGCTGCCGGCCCAGCTGCCGAGCTCCAGATCGCTGCATTGCAGCGGCAGTTCGGGGCGATCGAGCCTGGCATAGGTGAGCATCTCCTCGATGAGGGCATCGAGGGCGCCGAGGTCCCGCTCCAGTCCCTGCTGCTCCTCGGGTGAGGGAGGCTCGGCCAGCATGGCGAGGCGATAGCGCAGCCGCACCAGGGGGGAGCGCAGCTCGTGGGCGATGGCGTCGGTCAACTGTTTGCGACTGGCCAGCATGGCCTGCAACTGCTCCGCCATCTGGTCGAAGGTGCGGCCGACCCGGCCCAGGCTGCTGCCGGGCGGCAAACCGGTGCGACAGGAGAGATCCCCGTCGCCGACCCGGCGGGCGGTCTGTTCGAGCTGTTGCAGGCCGCGCCAGTGAGGGCGCAGCCAGAGCAGGATGGGCAGGCCGAGGGAAAGGCCGATGAGCAGCAGCAACCCCACGTCCACCCAGTGCAGCTCGTGCAGGTAGGAGAGGTAGGGGACGGGGCCGACGATCAGCACCTTGTCGGTGTTCGGGATGCGCTGCAGGAAGGTGTCATCCTCCTCGACGATGACGATGTTGCCCGCCTCGAGGAAGGCCTGATCCTCGCTGGCCAGGGGCTGGTTGGCGAGGACGCCGATCTGCAGCGGCAGATTGAGCTGGCGGCTCTGCTCGCCGGTGCGGGTGGCCCAGTGTTCCGGCGGCAGCCGGGCCAGCTCGCCAGTGAGCAGGCCGAGGGAGCCTTGCATCATCCGCTCCAGATAACGGTCCCCCGCCCGCTCTGCACTGACCTGATAGACCAGCCCGATGAGCAGAATGGCGAGGGTGAAGCAGCCTATCAGCAGCAGATAGAACTGGATAAACAGGCGTCGCATCGGGGCTCTCCTCTTGCCTGGATTGCGTCTGGACATTGCCTTGTTGCCCCTCATCCCCAACCCTTCTCCCGCAAGGGGAGAAGGCTGAGAGCATCAAGGTCATTCGGCGGGGCTTATTCCCAGGCCTGGGGTACTAGCAGGTAACCTTTCTGGCGCACCGTCTTGATGCGGGTCGGGTTGTTGCTGTCATTCCCAGGCTTCTGGTGTGCAGGCGTGTGAGACACCAGCTCATTCCCAGGCCTGGGGTACGAGTAGATAACCCTTCTGGCGCACCGTCTTGATGCGGGTCGGGTTGTTGCTGTCATCCCCGAGCCGGCGGCGCAGACGGGAGATGGCCACGTCCATGCTGCGATCCTGGCCGTCGTAGTCGCGCCCCCGCAGGCTGCGAAACAGCGCCTCCCGCCCCAGGATCTGGCCGGCGTGGCAGGCCAGCTCCCACAGGAGGTCGAAATCGGCGGTGGAGAGGGGGATGCTCTCCCCATCGAGGCGCACGTCCCGACCCGGGCCGTCTATCTGGAGGCGGCCGAACTGCAGGCGCTGGGGTGGGGCGGCGGGGACCACGGCCTGCTGGCTCTGCCCCTGCTGGCGAAACTGGACCCGCAGCCGGGCCAGCAGCACCGGGGGGGGCGTGGTCTTGAGGATGTAGTCGTTGGCCCCCAGCTCCAGGCTCAGGATCTGGTTCATGTCGCTGTCGAGCGAGGTGAGCATGACGATGGGGCCGGCAAAGCGCGGGCGCAGATCCCGGCACAGGGAGAGGCCATCCTGCCCCGGCAGCATGATGTCGAGCAGCACCAGATCCGGCTGCTCGGCCAGGGCCCTGTCGAGAGCCCGGTCACCCCGGGTCTCCAGCAGCACCTCGATGTCGTGGCGACCGAGCCAGCTGCTGATGAGCTGGCCAATCTCGGGATCGTCTTCAACAAACAGAACGCGTGGCATGGTGGCGTGATTCCCCGGTCATGGCGTGAGTGGGCGTGTCGCCAGCATAACGGCTGCGTCCGCGCTCTGCACCGGGATAACTAATCAATGCGGGGGTTTTTGCCCCTTCTCCCGGGGGAGAAGGGGGGACAGGATGAATCGGTTGGTATCGGGCCGCCCCCACTTGTCCCGTGGCGGGTCGGGGCGGCGCGATGAGGCAGGATCCGTGCCCTTCAGTGGCCATAGCGGCTCCGGCTGCCATGGAGCAGCCGGGGAACCGCCCGGATCAGCCGCCCTTGCGCTTCAGATACACCCCGGCTTCCATGTGGTGGGTCCAGGGGAACTGGTCGAACAGGGCGAAGCGGGCGATCTCGTGGGTTTCACCGAGCACGGCCATGTTGGCCTGCAGGGTCTCGGGGTTGCAGGAGATGTAGAGGATGTTGTCGTAATCCTGCACCAGCTTGACGGTGGCGTCGTCCAGACCGGCCCGGGGCGGGTCGACGAAGATGGTGTTGCACTGGTAGGCGCCGAGATCGACCCCCTTGAGGCGGTTGAACTCCCGCTCGCCGCGCATCGCCATGGTGAACTCCTCCGCCGACATGCGCAGGATGATCAGGTTGTCGACACCGTTGGCGGCGATGTTGAACTGGGCGGAGTCCACGCTCGGCTTGGCGATCTCGGTGGCCAGCACCTTGCGAAAGTTCTGCGCCAGGGCGATGGAGAAGTTGCCGTTGCCGCAGTAGAGCTCCAGCAGGTCCCCCTCGCTCCCCTTGGTCACGTCCAGGGCCCAGCCCAGCATCTGTTCGTTGATGGCGGCGTTGGGCTGGGTGAAGCTGTTTTCCACCTGCTTGTAGACCAGCTCGCGCCCCTGCACGGTCAGGCGTTCGATGACGAAGTCATCCCCGAGACAGATCTTCTGCTTGTGGGCGCGACCAATCAGTTGCAGCTCGAACCCCTTGGCCCGCAGGTCGGCCTGCAGGGCCTCGGCGGCCTGCTGCCACTCGTTCTCCAGCTTGCGGTGGTAGAGCAGGCTGACGCAGATCTGGCCGGACTGGGTGGAGAGGTAGTCGATCTGGAACAGCTTCTTGCGCAGCACGGGGTGCGGGCGCAGCCCGGCCAGCAGCACCGGCATCAGCCGGTTGATGAGCAAGCTGGCGGTGGGGAAGCTGTCGACCCGGATGATCTCCTTGGTGGCCGGTGCATACATGCAGTGGTACAGGTCGTCCCCCTCGTGCCAGATGCGGAACTCGGCGCGCATCCGGTAGTGTTCGGCGGGGGAGGCGTGCAGCTCCAGCGCAGGCGGATTGAAGGGGGCGAACAGCTGGGTGAGGCGATCGCGCTTCTCGTCGAGCTGGGCCTGGTAGTCGGCAGGAGTCCGTCTGCCCTGGGCGTCGGCGGAAGAGGGCTGGGATTGAGTCATGGATACCTCGCATGCACCGGGCTGAGCCGGGGAAAGACCGGGGGAAGGCCGCAGCCAACCAAAGGGTGGGGATTTTAAAAGGCCGTTGCGGATTGTCCAAGTTTTTTGTGGTCAAGAAGTGGCCAGTCGGGCCGATAACCGATCCACCACTATAGGCGGGAGAGTAATGATGCAAATTGATGGCATGGGCGCAGCCCAACCCAAGGGAGTGGGCATTGCTCCCAAATCGCCTCAACAGACGGAGTCGAAGACGGCGGACAAGGGGGACGAGGTCTCCCTGAACAAGCCCCCGAAATGGGCCCAGGTGCTGATCCAGCAGGCGCTGCAATTTGCGCTGGAGATCAACGGCCAGGGCTACAAGGCACCCAAGGTGCAGGAACCCCAGGAGGTTACTCCGGAGACCCTGTTCGATTTCCAGTCGGTGGCGGACAACGTGTTGCAGTTCGTCACCGGGCGGATAGGCGCGGCCCGTGCCGACGGCAAGTCCGACGACGACCTGACCAAGATGATGGAGCAGGCCCGCAAGGGGGTGGACAAGGGCTTCGGTGACGCCAGGAAGCAGCTCGGTGACTGGGCGGACAACGAGGACATCAAGACCGGCATGGATCAGAGCTACAAGCTGATCCAGAAGGGGCTCGACGAGTTCGAGAAGGAGTTCTTCGGCAAGGTGTCGACCACGGATCTGGGGGATGCCAGAATGGCCAGCCGCCAGCAGGCCCTCCTCGAGATCGAGACCCGGGACGGGGACAAGGTGATGCTGCGCTTCAGCGACAGCTGGCAGTTCAAGTCCCAGAGCGACGGGGGTGGCAGCCAGTTCAGCCTCAAGTCGAGCCAGAGCTTCGACTTCTCCCTGGAGGGGGATCTCGACAGTGCCGAGATGGATGCCATCGGAACCCTGGTCAAGGGGCTGGACGAGCTGGCCGGGCAGTTCTTCAAGGGGGGCGACGGCAAGACCCTGGCGGACGGGCTGAACGGGCTGCAACTGGATGACAGCCAGCTGGTCTCCTACTCCCTCAAGCTCAAGCAATCGGCCAAGTTGAGTCAGACCTACCAGGGGGCCAGTTCCCTGCAGGAGAGCCTCAAGCCCCTGGCGGACTACCTGCCGAGGCTCAGCCGGTTGCAGCAGCAGGCCGACGCCCTGCTGCCCCCTTCCCAGCAGGAGGCGCTGACCCCCACCGTGCTGGCGGCGCGGGGTCAGGACGGGGCGACCCAGGGGGCAGGCTTCATGGGCTTCAACCAGCGGATGCTGGAGGCCATGCGGCTGCTTGGCCAGCAGATGGCGACCGGCTAGTCTGGCGACGCCCCCGTGATGCCGGCGGGGGCGGGGTGTTTGCCAGCCCGTCCCCGGGCTGGCACACTGCCCTTTTCCCCAGCCCGGCGATGCCATGAACCCCAAGAAGCCAAGAGACAAGCGCGAGCTCTGCTACCCCTTCATCTTCGAAACCCAGTTCCAGTGCGACTACGAGATCGCCACCGACGAGCTCTGCTGCCAGGTGGGGGCCGTGCTCTCTCATCTGATGCCGGATGAGGATACCCGGCCCGTGATGGCGGATCTGGCGACCCTGCAGCGGCTCATCTACAACCTCAACGGCTCGGTGCGGGGACGGCTCGGCATCTTCGAGGAGGACCTGGACTGGCTGAAGGGGCGGTACGATCACTACAACGAGGCGAGTCGCGGCCGGGTGACCGGCTTCGTGCTGCCCCAGGGGCCCCAGCCCATTCCCACCCTGCACCTGTGCCGCTGTGGCAGCAAGAAGGTGGTGCGTCTGCTGGTGCGCCTGGAAGAGAGCGGCGTGCGCTTCGATCCCATCCTCTATCGCTTCGCCAATCTGCTGGCCAACTTCTTCTTCGTGCTCACCGTCTACCTCAAGCAGGCGTGGGATGTGACCGAAGTCCCCTATGTCAGCATCAACTACTGATGAAGAGATGATGTTTGATGTATTCGTCGCATCACACATGGCGGCGTAGGGCTATCGGATCGAAAAACAGCGATGAGGCAGCATCCGTCACTTCGGGGGATGCAGGCATAAAAAAACCGGCGCCCCGAGCGCCGGTTTTCTATTGCCGCTATCCCTAGCTCGACAGCAGTACCCTGGCCGAGTTGGCCGGGATGGTGAGCTGCACCTCCCCCTGCACCACCTCGAACTTGTCGCCGTTGAAGGCGTCGGTGAAGCGGCTGGCGGGGCTGGCGGTCTGCCACAGGGGCAGGCTGATGGTGCGCGGCTCCGTGGGGTGGCGGTTGCAGGCGACCACCACCTGATCGCTTTGCAGGGTACGGGCGAACACATAGCTGTGAGGGCCGGCGTAGAGGGTCTGGATGTCTCCCCGACGCAGGGCAGGGCGCTGGCGGCGCAGCTGGATCAGGCGGCGATAGTGGTCGTGCAGCACGTGATCCCAGTCGGTGGTATCCCAGGGGAAACAGCGGCGGCAGTCCGGGTCGTTGCCGCCGGAGAGCCCCACCTCGTCGCCGTAGTAGATGGAGGGCACGCCGATGTAGGTGATGAGCAGGGTGGCGGCGAGTCGCATCCGCTGCTTGTCTTCCCCCAGCAGGTGCAGGAAACGGGCGGTGTCGTGGCTGTCCAGTAGGTTGAACTGGGCCAGCTGGTTCTTGAACGGAATATGGGCCCGCGCCAGCTTGAGCCAGTGATCCAGCTCGGTGGCGCTGATTTTGATGGGGTGATAGGCGATGTCCTGCCCCGCCAGGAAGGCGCGGATGGGGTGGGCGAAGCCGTAGTAGTTCATGGCGCCATCCTCCTGATCCCCCTGCAGCCACTGGCTCGCCTCGAAGAAGTGCTCGCCGAGGACGTAGGCGTCCGGATTCTCCTGCTTCACCGCGCCGCGAATGGCGCGCACATGGCCGCGATTGCCCTCGGCAGTGCCTCGCTCCCCCAGCATGTGGATGACGTCGAAGCGCCAGCCATCGATCTGGTAGGGGGCGCGCATCCAGTAGCGCAGAATGGCGTTGTCTGCCCGATAAACGGCGTCCTGCACCTGTTCACTTGAGAAATCCAGCTTGGGCAGGCTGCGGATCCCTTTCCAGCTAACATAATCCCCTTCCTGATCGAAGGTGTAGAAGCTGCGCCAGGGGGAGTCCGGGTTGCTCTGGGCGCCCAGCGGCGGGCAGAACCAGGGGTGCTCGGTGGAGGTGTGGTTGACCACCGCATCCAGGATGATCCTCATGCCGCGCTGGTGCAGGTTGCGGGTCAGCTCGGCAAACTGGGCATTGGTACCGAGGTGCGCATCCACCTTGAAGTAGTCCTGAGTGTCGTACTTGTGGTTGCTCGGCGAATCGAAGATGGGGTTGAGGTAGAGCGCCGTCACCCCCAGGGATTGCAGGTAGTGCAGCTTGGCGTCGATGCCCGCCAGATCCCCGCCGTAGAATTCACAGGCGCCGTGCCCCTCTTCGTGGCGGCTGACCGGCTCGCCCCAGGCCTTGCTGATGACCGCCTTGCCCCTGTACTCGTACTCGTGATGCTTGACGCTCAGCGACGGGTCGCCGTTGCAGAAGCGGTCGGGGAAGATCTGGTAGAACACCTGATCCTGTACCCAGGCCGGGGGCTGGTGATGGCTGTTGAAGCGGAAATGCTGCTCCCGCGGCGGCATGGCGGCGCTGACGCCTGCCCCGTGCAGCCACCACTGCTCCTCGTCGGTGAGGCACTTGAAGCAGTAGAGGTGGATCTCCTGCCCTCTGGCCAGCGGCAGTTCGACCTGCCAGACCTGAAGCCTGTCCCGGGTGGCGACCGGCGTCATGGCGACCAGATACTCCTCGTTGTCCGGCTCGTGGCGCAGCCACACCTCGCGGATGGGGGCGTCCAGCTCGCTGAACAGGGTGAGCTGCAGGGTGTCGGCACTCTCTTTGAACCAGGGTGCCGCCTGGGGGTGAAACAGGAAGGGATGGGTCATGGTATCTACTGTGTCAGAGAGGCTCAGGAATGGGGGATGGGCGCAGGCCATCTTATCCCGTCCATGGGCGTGTGTATGTGACAACCGGCCAGAATGAGACGGTGCTTCCGGCTTGGCTGGGCGGTCTGCCGTGACGCTATGGGGTCAGCAAATCGGCCAGGGCGTTGCCCTGTTCGTGCAGCTGTTCGAGCTGATCCGCCAGAATGAGACGGGGATCCGGCTCCTGCTGATCGGCCGTCGTACATCTACTGGGTCAGCAAATCGGCCAGGGCGTTGCCCTGCTCGTGGAGCTGCTCCAGCTGATCCGCCAGGCTGGCGGGATCCAGCCCCAGCTGGTCAGCCAGGGTTCTGGGGAAACGGGCGATGATAGCCTGTGCCGGTACGCCGGCCTGCCAGGCGAAGGAGACGAAGACGGCGAGCCGGATGAGCACGGCCTCCTTGCTGACCGGATCGTGGGAGAGGGGGTCGAGCTGCTGGGCGATGGCATCCACGAAGGCGGGCGACAGGTTCCAGCGCCGCGCCAGCTCTGCGCCGAGCTGGGCATAGTCGTAACCCAGCATCTCCCGCTGGGCATCGACCCGGCTGCTGCCTTTCTCGATGGCCAGATTGATGAGCCCCGCCTCTTCCGGCAGGGTGCTCTGGATCAGCAGCTCGCCGATGTTGTGAATGAGGGCGCAGGTGAAGGCGGTCTCGGGATCCACCGAGGTGGTCTGCTGTGCCAGGGTGCGGGCAATGGTGGCGACCTGGAAGGTCTGGGTCCAGAAGTGGAGCTTGTCAAAGCCGGGAGGGGCCTTGAAGCTGCTGATGATGCCGGAGGCGACCACCACGGAGCGCAGGCGGTTGAAACCGAGGCGGATCACCGCCTGTTCGATGGAGGTGATTTCATTGCCACGGCGCAGGGCAGCGGAGTTGGCCATCCGCAGTACCTTGACGCTGATCACCTGGTCCATGGCGATCTTGGCCGCGATCTCGTCGATGCGGGCATTCTCGTCGTTGAAACTCTGCATCAGCTCGTGCAGCAGTTTCGGAATTGTGGGCAGTTGCTTGATCTTGCCAAACAGGCGATCCATCGACATGGCTGAGGCAGCCTCCATTGCTAACAATGCCTCATATTGTGCCACAGCCTGGCCAGTTGTTCCTGCTGGCGAGCGGTTTTGTGAGCCCTAGTACACCCAGTCTTGCAGCCTGTATTCCAAACGGTGCCGTTTTCCCTGGAGGATCAGGGTCTGGGTGGAACCGCTCAGTGTGGCCCCCTCCGTCAGGGTGGCGAGCACGGCCTGCTCTATCAGATCGAGTTCGGGGGGGCAGGCCATGGCGGTGCTGCCGAGGCTGGTGACCCAGAGCTTGTTCCCCTTGAGGTGACCCTGGCCGAAGTAGCGGTTGCAACCGGCGATGCCGTTGACGGTGAAGTGTTCACCGATCTCGATGTCGGGGGGATTGCTGCGGCGGCTGGCGATGGCCTGGCCATCCAGCCGATCGAGCACCCAGTGATGGTGTTGCAGGTCTTGCGAGGCAAAGCGGGGAGCACTGCTGCAGGCGCTGAGCAGAAGCAGGGCGAGCAGCAGTAGCAGGTATCTGGGCATTGAAGGGGCTCCGGTGGTGGGTATGACAAGCATACCCGTCCCCGGGCCCGGGCGGCAGGGCGAGGGGGGAGGAGCCCGACCGCTTCTGTCGCCCCGGGGGAAGAGGGGGTGTCGGCAAATGGCAACACCCGCCCCGAGCGAACCTGTCTACCGGTTGCCCATGGCTCCCCTGGCCGTCTCAGTCCGCAAACAGGCGCTCGGCATAGCGGGCGAGGCCCGAGGCCACCGAACCGAAGTCATCCCCCCCCTCCAGCGGTACCTTGGGCAGTTTCTGCTGGATGAAGGCCTTGATGAGGGGGGAGCGGGCACTGCCGCCGGTGACGAAGACCCGGTCAGGCTGCACGCCTGCCGCCCGGATCGCCTCGTCCATCAGCTCGCCAATCTTCTCCAGCAAGGGGGCGGAAGCACTGGCCAGCTGGGGGCGGGTGAGTGCCGCCTCCAGCCCTTTTTCCAGCTCGTTCAGGGTCTGGTGATTGTGCTCGTGGTCGGAGAGGGCGATCTTGCCCTGCTCGGCGCGCCACACCAGTTGATGGCTCAGCTTGTGAGCCCGCAGGCTGGCGAGGCGCGGGAGCTTGCTGCCTGGCTGGCTGTCGAGCTGGAGATCCTGCAACTGGCGGGCGGTATCCAGGCTGTAGAAACGGCTCTGGGCACTGACGTCATTGATGGCGGCGGCGTCCCAGAACAGGGGATGGGGCAGCGGCTTGCCGGTCTTGAGGGTCTCGTGCATGCCGAGCAGCGGCATCATGCCCTCCACGGTCAGGCGGATGTCGAAGTCGTTGCCCCCGATGCGCTGGCCGCTGTGACCGAGCAGATCGCCGCTGCGATCCAGCTGGTCACGGTGGCTCGGGCCCATGCGCAGTACGGAGCAGTCGGTGGTCCCGCCCCCGATGTCCACCACCAGCACAACCGCATCCTCGGTGAGGCGCGCTTCGAACTCGAAGCCGGCGGCCACCGGCTCATAGAGGAACTCCACCCGCTCGAACCCGGCGAGGCGTGCCGCCTCCCTCAGGATGGCGATGGCCTGGCGGTTGCTCTCTTCCCCCGCCAGTCCCTGGAAGTTGACCGGTCGGCCGATCACCGCCTGGCGGATGGTGCTGCCCGTCTGCTGCTCCGCCTCCCGGCGCACGTGCAGCATCATGGCGCAGACGATGTCCTCGAACAGGGCGATCTGGGGAGCCTTGAGGCCATAGGCCCCGAGAAAGGATTTGGGGGACTTGATGTAGTAGCCCTCGTCCGGCTCTTCCAGATAGCGCGCCAGCGCCGCACCGCCGAAGCTCAGCTCGTCGATGAGTCCCTCTTCGCGCATCTGGCGGCGCACCGCTTGTGCCCGGGTCACCACGGGACCGCGCAGCTTGAGGTATTCGCTCTGCTGGACGGGGGCCAGGCCTTCGGCCAGGAGGCCGGCGATGGCGTCCCGGTGGGGGGCGTGCAGGGTGGAGGGAAGGTAATGGGAACCGGAGAGGGTCAGCAGCCTGGGGCTGCCCTGTTCCATCACGGCGACGGCACAGTTGGAGGTACCGTAATCAAATCCGATGAACATGCTGGCCAGACTCCTGTACAAAAAAGGGCTGGTAGCCTACCCGATGCCGCCGGGTCTCACAACCCGGCGGCGGGATCAATGGCGTGGCGACAACGCCTCAGGGATCACTCCACTTCGTTGTCAGAGCGGCCCTGGCTCTCGATGGCCTGGATGTTGCTGAGGGTGGTGTCGGCGATGGCGTGCAGCGCCTCCCGGGTCAGGAAGGCCTGGTGACCGGTGAACAGCACGTTGTGGCAGGCAGACAGGCGGCGGAAGACGTCGTCGGTGATCACCTCGTTGGACTTGTCCTCGAAGAAGAGGTCTTCCTCCTCCTCGTAGACGTCCAGCCCCAGGGCGCCGATGCGGGCAGTCTTGAGGGCCTCGATGGCGGCGTTGGAGTCGAGCAGGCCGCCCCGGCTGGTGTTGATGATCATCACCCCGTCCTTCATCTTGGCGAAGGCCTCCTTGTTCAGCAGGTGATAGTTCTCCTTGAACAGGGGGCAGTGCAGGCTGATGACATCGGACTGACGGAACAGAGTATCGAGATCCACGTACTCGGCGCCCAGATCGATGGCCGCCTGGTTCGGATAGGGATCGCTCACCAGCAGGCGCATGCCGAACCCCTTGAGGATGCGCAAGGTGGCGATGCCGATCTTGCCGGTGCCTATGATGCCGGCGGTGCGGCCATGCATGTTGAAGCCGACCAGCCCCTCCAGGGAGAAGTTGGCCTCCCGGGTGCGCTGATACGCCTTATGGATGCGGCGGTTGAGGGTCATCATCAGGCCCACCGCATGTTCGGCAACAGCCTCGGGGGAGTAGGCAGGCACCCGCACCACCTTGAGTCCCAGCTCCTTGGCGGCGGCCAGATCCACGTTGTTGTAACCGGCGCAGCGCAGGGCGATGACCCTGGTGCCGTACTGCGCCAGCTCGGTCAGCACTTCGCGGTCGGCATCATCGTTGACGAACAGGCAGACCACGGGGAAGCCGTGGGCGAGACGGGCCGTCTTGGCCTCCAGCCGCACGTCGAAGAACTCCAGATCGAAACCGTACTGGGCGTTGGCCTGGTGGAAATGTTCCTTGTCGTAGCTCTTGGTACTGAAAACGGCGACTCTCATGGTGCGCTCTCCGTAGATAATGATGTGGTTAAATTACAACAAATAGTGACCGTCATCACGGGATAAGTGGTGCTGTTTCAACCCCAGGGCATGATGGGGACGGCACTCACTGCACTCTTGTACGAACCATCCACCAACTTGGTGCTGTAAGTCAGATAGACAAGGGCATTGCGCTTCTCGTCGTAAAAACGCACCACCTTCTGCTCCTTGAACACCAGCGAGGTGCTGACATCGAACACCTCTTCCCCCGCCTTCAGCTTGGCGGGCAGGGTGATGGGGCCGATCTGGTGGCAGGAGAGGGAGGCGTGGGAGGGATCTTCCGCCAGCCCGAGTCCGCCCTTGACGCCGCCGGTCTTGGGGCGGGCCAGATAGCAGGCGACACCGGCGATTTTCGGGTCGTCGAACGCCTCCACCAGGATCTTGTGGTTTGGGCCGAGCAGCTTGAAAGCGGTGCTCACCTCGCCGACGGGATCGGCCTTGTCGGCCAGCACCGGGCCGGCCATCAGTGCCCCCAGCAGCAGGGGCAGGGTGCGAGCAAGGGTCTGAAGATGTCTCATGGTCTCTCCTGTTGGCCTCCCTCAGAAAGGGATGCCCAAACGACGATAGAGGCTGGCCAGCACCCAGGCGGGGCCTACCAGCAGAAATTGCAGGTCGGTGAGAAAGGAGGGGCGTTTCCCCTCGATATGGTGACCGACGAACTGGGCTATCCAGAACAGCACGAACCCGATAAGGGCAGGCCACAGCAGCGGCCCCTGCCAGACGTGGCAGAAGGCCAGTCCCAGGGCGGTCAGGGCTGTCATCCCCGTAAAGATCGTCAACGACAGCCGCAGGTAGAAGACCAGCACCGGGATGGCCACCAGCCCCGCCCAGTTGAAGGACGCTGGCAGGGGACCGGCGGGCAGGCACCAGAGCAGTGCCAGGATGCAGAGGTAGATGCCTGGCACCGCCACCTTGTGGATGGCCACATTGACGGGGTGTTGATGGCTCTGGCCGTAGTCGCGAAACCAGTCATCCAGTCGTTTCATGGCACCTCCCTGGTGCGCGTATTGAGGCCGGGCGACCTCGCGTTCCTGTGCGTCTGCGGCGGGCTGCGCCCACCGGATGGGGTGACCCGCGGCTGATCACGCTCCCGGCGGTGGATATTCCCAATGCCGGGATACCGTGTCCGTTCACGCTCGCAGCGGTGGATATTCTCAACGCCGGATATCGTGTCCGTTTACTCCTGCGACGGTGGATATTCCCAATATTGGGCCGGAATGCTTTTGAGCAAGGGGGTCATGTCGGGATTGGGCAGGGCGATGGTGACTCTCTGCTCCAGATTCGCGCTGGCCAGGGCCTCGCGGATCTTGGGGTTCTCCCGAAAGAACGCCATGAAGCTGCCGTCGGCATAGGCACGCTCGAGGCCGGTCTGGATCGCCTTGGCCAGCTTCGGCGACTCCGGGCTGACGAAGAAGAACTCGGCGAAGGGGTAGCGGATCAGCAGGTGCTGATCGATCACCAGGTTGGGATATTGTGCCGCCAGCTCGCTGCGTTCGGCGAAGATTTCCACCAGACCACGGGGGAAGAAGTCCAGCTTGTCGCCGTCATTCATCAGGCGAAACAGGTTGCTGTAGCGCCCGGCATAGGTGGGAATGCCTGCCAGTTCCAGGATCTTGTTGTCGGCCCAGCCCACCCCCTGTGCGGCTTTCAGCTTCTTGAGGTCTGCCAGGGTGTTGATCTGGTTGAACCGCTCCTGGGCATCGGCGTGGATGAAGGAGAGGCGCAGCCCTTCCAGGCCACGAAACAGCGGGATTGGCACTGCGGTGAGGGAGGATTCCAGCGCGCTGGAGGTACCCATCCAGAACACATTGATGACCTTGCCCTTGGCAAGCGCCTGCTGGAGGCTGTACTGGTTGAGATTGAGGTCGACCCGCTCCAGCTTGTAGGGCTGCCCGGCGTGGTTGAGCGCCAGTTCCAGCAGCTTGAGCTGGTATTCGTTGTCGAGATCGTTGATCGGTCGGCTGGGGACCTTGACGGTGAGCGTCTGTGCTTGTGCCAGCAATGGCAGGCACAAGCACAGCCTGATGAGCCATTTCACGCTTTGATCTCCTGTAGGATCCGGGACTTGCCCGGAGTCTAACAGAAGTTGTCACGCTCTTGCTGTGAAAGGGGCCGGGGATCACCCGGCCGCGTCATCTTCGGGCATGGCTTGCCCTGTGCCCGGCTCGTACCGATGCCGGGCTTGTTCGCCGCATCAGGCGACGCGACGGAACACGTGAGTGTCGTTGAATTCCTTGGTGCTCTGGCATTCAACACAGAAGCGGGACTCGGGACGGGCCTGCAGCCGCTTGAGAGAGATCTCGTCGCCACAGGATTCGCAATAGCCAAAATCCCCTTCATTGATCCGCTTCAACGCCCCTTTCAGCTTGCGCAGGTGCAACTTGTCGTGCTCGATGCGGTTCAGCTCCAGGCGACGGGCCTCCTCGACACTGGCACGGTCAATTTCATCCGCCATCTCGTTGGTATCGGTGGCGATAGCCTGGCTGGCCTGGGAGTTGAGACGTTCTTCGAGCTCAAGGATTTGTCGCTCGATCTGGCCTTTGTAGAAGGTCAGTTGGTCTTCTGTCATGAAATCACACATACGGTTTGCTACCAGTCAGTTTCCCAATGTTACCCATTGATGGGGGCTGTCTGTCGTCAGACCAAGCCCTTGTATCCCGTTTTGCACCAAATCCATGCAGGAGAGTGCAAATCAGGGCGGGCCTTGTACCAAAAAAATGCAGACATGCAAAGGAAATTGGATAAGGAGTGTGCGCCCTTGCAAAGAAATGGGCCTTCTCCGACAGGGTCTGACTGAGTATCGAACGAGATCCCGCCGCCGTTGGCATCGAGCTTGCAGTGGGCTGATCGTGACACAAAGTGTTTAGTATTTGGTGCCGCGCTGGTCATTATACAGGCCGTTGTTTATAGTTTTTTAAACACCGCTGCTTGACAAAGGCCTTTATCACGGGCTTTTATGGTGTGGTCGATTACATTTTCTTAACAAGGGTGTTCCTTATATTAGACACCCTTGACAATGGCAACCGTAAAGTCGGGGTTTAACATGGACAGTATCAAGGGCTGGATGGAGAGCAATCGCATCACGGAAGTGGAGTGCCTGTTTCCGGATTTCACCGGCAATGCCCGAGGCAAGATCATTCCAGCCAACAAGTTTCTGCGCGAGGGGGGCATGCGGCTGCCCGAGGTCATCTTCACCCAGACGGTGACCGGCGAGTACCCGGATGACGACAGCATGATAGACCCGCTGGAGCGGGACATGCAGCTCTATCCCGATCCCAACACCATTCGTTTCGTACCCTGGGCGCTGGAGCCCACCGCCCAGGTGATCCACGACTGCTTTGACGTCAACGGCAAGCTCATCGACATCGCTCCCCGCTCCGTGCTGCGCCGGGTTCTGTCATTCTACGAGAAGCAGGGCTGGAAGCCGGTGGTGGCGCCGGAGCTGGAGTTCTACCTGGTGACCCGCAACGAAGATCCCGACTATCCGCTGGTGCCGCCGGTGGGCCGCAACGGCCGCCCGGAAACGGCCCGCCAGTCGTTCAGCATCGATGCGGTGAACGAATTCGACCCCATCTTCGAGGACATGTACGACTACTGCGAGGCCCAGGAGCTTGAGGTGGACACCCTGATCCACGAATCCGGCGCAGCCCAGATGGAGATCAACTTCCTGCACGGGGATGCCATCGATCTCGCCGACCAGGTGTTTCTGTTCAAGCGCACCATGCGCGAGGCCGCCCATCGCCACGGCATCTATGCCACTTTCATGGCCAAGCCCATGAGCAACGAACCGGGTTCCGCCATGCACATCCACCAGAGCCTGGAAGACATGGATGGCAACAACCTGTTTGGTACCAGCGAAGGGGGCAACTCCGATCTGTTCATGCATTTCATCGCCGGCCTGCAGAAATACACCCCGGCAGTGACCGCTCTGCTGGCGCCGAACGTCAACTCCTACCGCCGCCTCACCTTTGGCGAGAGTGCGCCGCGCAACGTGCAGTGGGGGGTGGAAAACCGCACCTGCGGCCTGCGGGTCCCCTTCTCCGAACCGAGCGCACGTCGGGTCGAGAACCGCTTCGCCGGGGCCGATGCCAATCCGTATCTGGCTCTGGCCGCCACCCTGGCCTGCGGCTACCTCGGCATGCTGGAGAAGCTCGAACCCATGCAGGAGATGAAGGCGAGTGCCTATGACCTGCCCTACAGCCTGCCCCGCTCGCTGGAGGAATCGCTGAGCCACCTGGAGCAGTGTGAACCCATCAAGGACATGCTGGGGGAGCGCTTCATCCGCGCCTTCGTGGCCGTCAAACGCAAGGAGTACGAGACATACTTCGGCGTGATCAGCCGCTGGGAACGGGAATTCCTGTTGCTGAACGTCTGATCTGTCCCCGGGGGAGGCGAGGCCTCTCCCCGTCATATCGCAAGCAAGGGGCCGAAGGCCCGCCTGGCGGGGGCGCCCGCGACCCGGAAGGCACCGAGTAAAGGTGAGGACCACTCTCGCAATGGAGAGGGGGTCACCTGCAATCAACTGGCGACGATGTTCGCCCCATGGAAAGGCATCGAGCAGGCAAGAGAGTGCCAGCCCCGTGAATGGCAGTGACCGGGCAGGCCATCCGTGCCCTCATGAATGGCGACAAGATTCGCCGAATCGAAGGAACCGAGGAGCAAGCAATGCAGCACACCACCCGTGAGTGGCAGCAACTGGAAGCCAGCCATCATCTGCATCCGTTTACCGATTTTCAGGCCCTGAACAAGAAGGGCAGTCGCATCATCACCAAGGCCGAAGGCGTCTATCTGGAAGACTCCGAAGGCAAGCGCATTCTGGACGGGATGGCGGGTCTGTGGTGCGTCAACATGGGCTACGGCCGTCAGGAGCTGGTGGATGCCGCCACTCGCCAGATGCAGCAGCTGCCCTACTACAACCTCTTCTTCCAGACCAGCCACCCCCCTGCTGCCGAGCTGGCCACCCTGCTGGCCGAGATCACGCCTTCCCACCTCAACCACGTCTTCTTCACCGGTTCGGGTTCCGAGTGCAACGACACCGTGCTGCGCATGGTGCGCCACTACTGGGCCAGCAAGGGACAACCTGACAAGCAGGTGATCATCAGCCGCCACAATGCCTATCACGGCTCCACCGTGGCGGGGGCCAGTCTGGGGGGCATGAAGGGGATGCACGCCCAGGGCGGCTTGCCCATTCCGGGCATAGTCCACATCGACCAGCCCTATCACTTCGGTGAGGGAGAGGGCATGAGCGCCCACGAGTTCGGTCTGGCCCGTGCCCGCCAGCTGGAAGAGAAGATCCTGGCACTGGGGGTGGACAAGGTGGCCGCCTTCATCGGCGAGCCTATCCAGGGTGCGGGGGGGGTCATCATTCCACCCGAGAGCTACTGGCCCGAGATCCAGCGCATCTGCGACCAGTACGGCATCCTGCTCATCGCCGACGAGGTGATCTGCGGCTTTGGCCGCACCGGCCACTGGTTTGCCAGTGAAGGTTTTGGCATCAAACCGGACCTCATGTGCCTGGCCAAGGGCATCACTTCGGGCTATCTGCCGATGGGCGCCGTGATGGTGGGGGACAGGGTCGCCAGGGTGCTGGTGGAAGAGGGGGGGGAGTTCAACCATGGCTTCACCTATTCCGGTCATCCGGTCGCCTGCGCCGTGGCCATTGCCAACATCCAGCTTATGCAAAGGGAGAGCATAGTTAAGCGAGTTCATGATAGTATCGGCCCCTATTTGCAGCGCCGCTGGGCTGAGCTGGCGGACCATCCGCTGGTGGGGGAAACCCGTGGAAAAGGCCTGGTCGCCGCGCTGGAAATAGTGCAGGACAAGCAGACGAAACGTCGCTTCCCGGCCGAGCTCCATGCCGGGATGACCTGTCGGGAGTTCTGTTTTAACAATGGCTTGGTGATGAGGGCTGTCGGCGATACCATGATCATATCGCCCCCCTTGGTGATCACCGAGGAACAGGTGGATGAATTGGTCAAACTGGCCAGGCTCAGTCTGGACCTGACGGCTGCAAAGCTGCGGGAATAGGCGGGAACCGGGCAGGTTGGCTTACGCATACAATTTGCTTAGGAGACAAGGACTATGTCTTTTAAAAAGGGAATGATGGCTGCTTCCGTGGCGCTGGTCATGATGAGTACCGGGGCGATGGCCGACGAGAAGGTGCTGCACGTCTACAACTGGAGCGACTATATCGCGCCGGATACGCTGGAAAACTTCCAGAAGGAGACGGGCATCAAGGTGGTCTACGACGTGTTCGACAGCAATGAAGTGCTGGAAGCCAAGTTGCTGGCAGGCAAGTCGGGCTATGACATCGTCGTACCGTCCAACCCCTTCCTGGCCAAGCAGATCAAGGCAGGTGTCTTCCAGAAGCTGGACAAGTCCAAACTCTCCAACTGGCAGAACCTGGACGTCGACCTGCTCAAGGCGCTCGAACCGAGCGATCCGGGCAACCAATACTCCATCCCTTACCTGTGGGGCACCATCGGCTATGCCTACAACGCCGAGAAGGTGAAGGCCGTGCTGGGGGCCGATGCGCCGGTCAACTCCTGGGATCTGGTGTTCAAGCCGGAGAACATGGCCAAGCTGAAGGAGTGCGGTGTCTCCTTCCTCGACTCGCCGACCGAAATGCTGCCGGCCGCCCTGCAATACCTGGGCTTCAAGCCGGACAGCCAGAAGCCGGACGAGCTGAAGAAGGCAGAGGAGCTGTTCCTCTCCATCCGTCCCTATACCGCCTATTTCCACTCCTCCAAGTACATTTCGGATCTGGCCAACGGCAACCTGTGCGTGGCAGTGGGTTACTCCGGTGACCTGCAGCAGTCCAAGGCGCGTGCCGCCGAGGCCAAGAACGGTGTCAGCCTGACTTACACCATTCCGAAAGAGGGGGCAGGCAGCTTCTTCGACATGATCGCCATCCCGGCGGATGCCAAGAACGTCGAGGCGGCCCACACCTTCATCAATTACCTGATGAAGCCGGACGTGATCGCGAACATCACCAACGTGGTGCAGTTCCCGAACGGCAACAAGGCGGCCACGCCGCTGGTGGACGAGGCGATCCGTACCGACCCGGGTATCTACCCGACGCCGGATACCCTCAAGAAGATCTACACCTTCCCGGATCTGCCGGCCAAGGTGCAGCGTCTGATGACCCGCAGCTGGACCAAGATCAAGTCAGGCAAGTAAGAGTGACGAGTACCCCTCCCGGTCCGCAGTTCGGCCGGGAGGGTGGTGACCACCCGACAGGTTGGACGGCGCGTATGGATGCGCGACTGGCAAAATCACACAAATGAGGACTGATAAGTGCACATGACCAAGATGGCAACGCTGGCCCTGACCCTGGGGTTTGCAAATCTGACCCAGGCAGCCCCTGTGGTTCATTTTTACAACTGGTCCGATTATATCGGCGAGACCACCCTCAGTGACTTTCAGCAGAAGACCGGGATCAAGACCGTCTACGACGTGTTTGACTCCAACGAGACGCTGGAAGGCAAGCTGCTGACCGGACGCACCGGCTACGATCTGGTCGTGCCCTCCAACAATTTCCTGGCCAAGCAGATCAAGGCGGGGGCCTTCCAGAAGCTGGACCTCACCCTGCTGCCAAACCTGAGCAACCTGGATCCCTTGCTGCTCAAGCAGCTCGAGAAGGTGGATCCGGGCCATCAGTACGCCGTGCCCTACCTCTGGGGCACCAACGGCATCGGTTACAACGTCGACAAGATCAAGGAAGTACTGGGTGTCGACAAGATTGACTCCTGGGCGACCATTTTCGAGCCGGAAAACATGAAGAAGCTCTCCCATTGCGGCGTAGCCTTCCTCGATTCGGCGGATGAGATGATCCCGGCTGCCCTCAACTACCTGGGGCTTAACCCCAACAGCCATGAGCCGGCGGACATCAAGCGGGCCGAAGAGCAGCTGCTCAAGGTGCGCCCCTATGTGGCCTACTTCCACTCCTCCAAGTACATTGGTGACCTCGCCAACGGCAACATCTGCGTGGCGGCCGGGTTCTCCGGCGACATCCTGCAGGCGGCGTCCCGGGCCGAGGAGGCGGGCAAGGGGATCAAGATTGCCTACAGCATCCCCAAGGAGGGTGGCAATCTCTGGTTCGACATGATGGCGATCCCGGCCGATGCCACCAACGTGAAAGAGGCTCACGCCCTGATCAACTACATTCTCGAACCGCAGGTCATCGCCAAGGTGAGCGACTATGTGGGTTACGCGAACCCGAACATCAAGGCGGGAGAGTTCATGGACAAGGCCGTGCGCGAGGACGAGTCAGTCTATCCCCCCCAGGCGGTGCTTGAGCGTCTGTATGTGCAGGAAGCACATCCCCGCTCAGTGCAGCGCCTGATCACCCGGAGTTGGACCAAGATCAAATCCGGAACCTAACCTTGGCGCCCATCCCGGGGCGCCAGATTGTATTGATGGATCGGCCCAGGCCGGAATCACCTTTGGGAGTTTGGTAATGGCGATAGCCTCCAGTGCCTACAAGAAAGCCCTCGAGGGCAGCCAGCAGCGTAAAGAAGTGCTGGTCAAAATAGACAGGGTAAGCAAGCAGTTCGACGAAACGCTGGCGGTCGACAACGTGTCTCTCAACATCCACAAGGGCGAGATCTTCGCCCTGCTGGGTGGGTCCGGCTCCGGCAAGTCCACCTTGCTGCGGATGCTGGCCGGGTTCGAGCGACCCACGGAAGGACGGCTGTTCCTCGACGGCGTCGACATTACCGACATGCCGCCCTATGAACGCCCCATCAACATGATGTTCCAGTCCTACGCCCTGTTCCCCCACATGACGGTGGCCCAGAACATCGCCTTCGGCCTCAAGCAGGATGGCCTGCCCAAGGCGGAGATCGATGCCCGGGTGGAAGAGATGCTCAAGCTGGTGCAGATGACCCAGTACGCCCGCCGCAAGCCGCACCAGCTCTCCGGTGGTCAGCGTCAGCGGGTGGCCCTGGCCCGTTCCCTGGCCAAGCGTCCCAAGCTGCTGTTGCTGGACGAGCCCATGGGGGCGCTGGACAAGAAGCTGCGCTCCACCATGCAGCTCGAGCTGGTCGAGATCATCGAGCGGGTCGGCGTGACCTGCGTCATGGTGACCCACGATCAGGAAGAAGCCATGACCATGGCCGAGCGGATCGCCATCATGCACCTCGGTTGCATCGAGCAGATCGGCAGCCCGATGGACATCTACGAAACCCCGGCCAGCCGGCTGGTGTGCGAGTTCATCGGCAACGTCAACCTGTTTGACGGCCTGCTGGTGGAGGATGAGCAGGACCACGCCATCATCGCCTGTGCGGATCTGGAGCAGCCCATCTATGTGGGTCACGGCATCAGCTCCCGGGCGGAGAACAAGAAGGTCACCTATGCCCTGCGTCCGGAAAAACTGCTGATGAGCCTGCAAAAGCCGGAAGAGATCGAGCATCCGGACTTCAACTGGACCAAGGGCGAGGTTTATGACATCGCCTATCTGGGCGGCCATTCCGTGTATCACATCCAGTTGCCCTCGGGCAAAATCGTTCAGGCTTTCATCGCCAATGCCGAACGCCACGGCAAACGGCCGACCTGGGATGACCAGGTGTTCCTCTACTGGGAAGATGACAGCGGCGTGGTGCTGCAATCATGAAGGCATTGAGACGACTCAAACAGGTGGGAGGGCGGCAGCTGGTCATCGGCATCCCCTTCTTCTGGCTGTTCCTCTTCTTCCTGCTGCCCTTCATCATCGTCGTGAAGATCAGCTTCGCCGAAGCGGACGTGGCCATCCCGCCCTACACGGACGTGGTGAGCTGGGCAGACAATCAGCTCACCATACTGCTCAACCTGGGCAACTACCTGCTGCTGCAGGAGGATGAGCTCTACATCGCGGCTTATCTGGGGTCCCTCAAGATAGCCCTGGTCAGCACCCTGCTCTGCCTGCTGATCGGCTATCCCATGGCTTACGCCATTTCGCGGGCCAACAAGGAGACCCAGACCGTTCTGCTGCTGCTCATCATGATGCCGACCTGGACGGCGATCCTGATCCGGGTATACGCCTGGATGGGGATCCTCAGCAACAACGGCCTGCTCAACAGTGTCCTGCTAGGCATCGGGGTGATCGACGAACCGCTGCAGATCCTCAATACCAACCTGGCGGTCTATATCGGCATCGTTTACTCCTACCTGCCGTTCATGGTGCTGCCGCTCTACGCCAACCTGGTCAAGCACGACCAGAGCCTGCTGGAGGCGGCCTCCGATCTGGGTGCCCGCAACCTGACCCGGTTCTGGCAGATCACGGTGCCACTCTCCAAGAACGGCATCATCGCCGGTTGCATGCTGGTCTTCATCCCGGTGGTGGGCGAGTTCGTCATCCCCGAGATGCTGGGTGGTCCGGAGACCCTGATGATCGGCAAGGTGTTGTGGCAGGAGTTCTTCAACAACCGTGACTGGCCGGTGGCCTCCGCCCTGGCGGTGGTGATGCTGGCGGTGCTGATCATTCCCATCATCCTGTTCAACCGCAACCAGGCCAAAGAGCTGGAGGGCAAGGCATGAGACGTTTCGGTTTTGCCAAGCTGATGCTGTGGCTGGGTCTGCTGTTCATCTACCTGCCCATGATCATCATGGTCATCTACTCCTTCAACGCCTCCAAGCTGGTGACGGTGTGGGGAGGCTGGTCGCTCAAGTGGTACTTCGGCCTGCTCGACAACAAACAGTTGATCGGGTCCGTGTTCCGCTCCCTGGAGATCGCCTTCTACACCGCCATCGCGGCGGTGGCGCTGGGGACGGTGGCGGCCTTCGTGCTGACCCGGATCCCTCACTTCCGTGGCCGGACCCTGTTCGGCGGCATGGTGACGGCGCCGCTGGTGATGCCCGAGGTGATCACCGGTCTTTCCCTGCTGCTGCTGTTCGTGGCCATGGCCCAGCTGGTGGGTTGGCCCGCAGAGCGGGGCATGCTGACCATCTGGATAGCACATACCACCTTCTGTACCGCCTATGTGGCGATCGTGGTGTCGGCGCGGCTGCGGGAGCTGGATCTCTCCATCGAGGAGGCGGCCATGGACCTGGGAGCCAAGCCCTGGAAGGTGTTCTTCCTGATCACCATCCCGATGATCGCCCCGTCGCTGGCGGCGGGCGGCATGATGTCGTTTGCCCTGTCGCTGGATGATCTGGTGCTGGCGAGCTTCGTCTCCGGCCCGGGTTCGACCACCTTGCCGATGGAAGTGTTCTCGGCGGTGCGTCTCGGCGTGAAGCCCGAGATCAACGCCATCGCGAGTCTGATCCTGCTGTCGGTATCCCTGTTCACCTTCGGTAGCTGGTATCTGATGGCCCGGGCGGAGAAACGCCGTCGCGCCGAGATCGCCATGACCACCCAGATGCAGGCAGTTGCCTGACCTGCCCCGTGATAAGATCCGCATTCCCCCATCCGTCAGGAGAATGGAATGCGGATCTCCCTCTTCATCGGCCAGAGCGCCGAACTGAACCCAGAGCAGGCCCCCGGCCTCATCAGTGCCATCCACAAGCAGCCTGCCGACGCCCCTCTGTGGTGCGATTTCTTCGGCCTTCGCGGGGATGAGCAGAGCGACAGACGCCATCATGGCGGCCCGGATCGGGCCCTGCACCATTACCCTGCGGAGCACTACGCCTGGTGGAAAACCTGGCAAACCGCGCTGGGACTACCTGTACCACGCACACCCTGGCAGCCTGCCGCCTTTGGCGAGAATCTCTCTGGTTCGGGGCTGACGGAGGCGCAGGCCTGCATCGGCGATGTCTATCGACTTGGGGAGGCGCTGATCCAGATAAGCCAGCCCAGATCCCCCTGTTTCAAGCTCAACCAGCGCTTTGGCTATGGCCAGCTCTCCCAGGTGATGCAGCTGAATGGCCGCTGTGGCTGGCTGCTGCGGGTGCTGGAAGAGGGAAGGGTGGATCCGCAGGGGGAGCTGACACTGGTGGACAGACCCTACCCTGAGCTGACGGTGAAGCGCACCGCCGACATCCTGTTCAACCAGGCCCGCAACGAGGAAGAGCTGCAACTGCTGCTGGAGAACCCGGCGCTCTCTCCCAACTGGCGCCAGCATGCGGCCCATTGGCTGGAACATGGAGTGGTGGCGGATTGGAGCCGGCGTTTGCTGGGGCCGACCGAGTTCAGGTTGCCTCGACAGGACTGAAGGCAGGCGGAAAGATACCTTGTGGCGATTTTTGCTGCGACTCGCTGAATTATTGAGCGTAAAGCCATTTTTTTAGAGTGAATGCAAAAAAAGGCTTGTGTCGGGTCGGGGCTTTCGGTAAATTCTCGCCCCGCAGACATCGGTGTGTAGCGCAGCTTGGTAGCGCACTTCGTTCGGGACGAAGGGGTCGGAGGTTCGAATCCTCTCACACCGACCACATTTGAAAAGGCCGCTCAATGAGCGGCCTTTTCGCATTTGGTCTGTTGAAGAAAAACTGACATTTCCATTGTCGATTGCTGCTCCTGCTCCTGCTCCTGCTCCGATCCCCCTCATTTGCCCAACTAAAAGGGCCACCGCTCGGTGGCCCCACTGGTGGAGTCTGATCCTGACTCCGGCACTCTAGATTGTGACAATCTCGTTATGGGTCTTGTCGATGGTGCCCTCCTTGCGCCCCAGGCGCTCATTCAGATATGCCAGTGTTGATGCCGCAATGCCTTGAAACCGTGTTGGGTTTGCAGGGCCGCATGCTTGGGGTACTCACTAATGAAATGTGCTATTCCCTCCATCAGTTGTGAACGCAGCGAAGACACGGGCTCATGCCAGGCTTGCAGGCAGAGATGACCAGGGATCAGCTGCTCTCGATACGCTTCCAGCAGTGATTCCGGCCAGGGCTCGATATGGGAATCGTGACGCAGTAAATAGTGGGCGGCGGGTTCACGGGCATAGATGAACTGAACTTGGGCCAGGTCGCGTTGGCTTAGCGTTTGGCTGCCGATATGGCAAGTCAGATATTTCCCCGTCTTCAGATTCAGGAAGTGACCGCGTTGCCGACAGGCAATGATGCGATACCAGGGCAGGGGTGAACAGAGAGAATACCCCTCCAGCTCCTGTTCCAACCAGTGACGGCACTCTGGGGTCTGCACTTCTTCGCGCATGGCCTCAAGTCGTGTCAGCAAGGCTCTGGATGGTTGGGTAGCCAGTATCGCGCTCATCGTCTGCAATCCTCCCTCTGCACAGAATCCCGACTTTCAGTATGGACCCTGAGCGGAAGAGGGGGTGAGAATTCTAATGATTAAAATCAGCTTAGAAGCGCACTTTTTATGCAATAAAAACCATTAGCCGACGAGGTAGGTCCCCGTGCCGAAGGCGATGTGAGTGCCCTCTTCGTTGTGCAGCTCCATGCGGGCGACTGCGACCTTGCTGCCTGCCCGGATGATGTGGGCGGTGGCGATGAACTCGTTGCCGCGACCGGGACGAAGATAGTCCACCCGCAGATCGATGGTGCCAAGTCGCGAGAAGCGCTCCTTGAGATAGCTGGGGGAGAAGTCCTCCAGCTCGTCGATGCAGGAGGCTGCGACTATCATGCCGCCCGCCACGTCGAGCAGGCTGGCGGTGACGCCGCCGTGCAGTATGTTGTGGAAAGGGTTGCCGATGAGCTTCTGTTCCATCTTGATGCGCAGCTCCACTTTATCGAAGTCGTAGTGGGTGACTTGCATGCCGATCAGCTTGTTGAAGGGCATCTTTTCGGCGAACAGGTTGGCTATGCCACTGAGCGCCATCTTCTTGAGCATCTGTTTCATTCCTTGAGTCCGCCCTGTCATCAAAGCCGAGTAAAAACTCCAGCCAGTCTGCAACACTTCCTTAACACTCGCAATGGCAGGTTTATTGTGGGCGGCGGCTGCTTTAGAATGGCGACCCCAAAGGAGAGCCCATGACCGTCATTGCCGAAACCCTGCCTGACCCTCAGCCAGAGAATCCCCTTGCCCTGTTGCAGGCGGTGTTTGGCTATCAGCAGTTTCGGCCGGGCCAGCTCGAGATCATCGAGCAGATAGTGGCGGGGCGCGATGCCTTGGTGCTCAAACCCACCGGCGGCGGCAAGTCGCTCTGCTACCAGATCCCGGCGCTGCTGCGACCCGGGCTCGGGGTGGTGGTCTCCCCCCTCATCTCGCTGATGAAGGATCAGGTCGACACCCTGCGTGCCAACGGCGTGGCGGCGGTCTACATCAACTCGGCTCTGAGCCGGGAAGAGATGATCCAGAACTTTGCCGCCATGCGCCGGGGCGAGATCAAGCTGGTTTATGTTTCCCCCGAGCGTTTGCTGCAGCACGAGTTCATGGACCGGTTGGCGGAGCTGCCCCTCGGCCTGTTCGCCATCGACGAGGCGCACTGCGTCTCCCAGTGGGGGCACGATTTTCGGCCGGAATATGCGGCGCTGGGACGGCTCAAGCAGTGGTTCCCCCAGGTGCCCGTGGTGGCGCTCACCGCCACCGCCGACGAGGCGACCCGCAGCGACATGCTGCACCGGCTGGAACTGAACGATCCCTTCATCCACACCGCCAGCTTCGATCGGCCCAATATCCGCTACAGCCTGGTGGAAAAGTTCAAGGCGGCCGAGCAGCTGCTGCGCTACGTGCAGAGCCAGAAGGGCAACTGCGGTATCGTCTACTGCTCCAGCCGCAACCGGGTGGAGGAGGTGGCCGAGCGGCTCTCCCGCCACGGCTGCAAGGCGGCACCCTATCATGCAGGGCTGCCGCTGGAGCTGCGCCAGCAGACCCAGGAAGCCTTCCTCAAGGATGACATCGAGATCGTGGTGGCGACGGTGGCGTTTGGCATGGGCATCGACAAGCCCAACGTGCGCTTCGTGGTGCACTACGACATCCCGAAGAACATCGAATCCTACTATCAGGAAACCGGCCGCGCCGGGCGTGACGGCACTCCCGCTGAGGCGCTGCTGCTCTACGATCCCGCCGACATCGGTAGGGTGCGCCGGCTGCTCGACAACATCGAAAACCCCCAGCAGTTGCAGGTGGAGCAGTACAAGCTCAACGTGATGGCGGCCTTCGCCGAGGCGCAGACCTGCCGCCGTCAGGTGCTGCTCAACTACTTCGGCGAGTACAACGACAAGCCGTGCGGCAACTGCGACATCTGCCTCGATCCGCCCCAGAGTTATGACGGCACCGAAGACGCCCAGAAGGCGCTCTCCTGTGTCTGGCGGGTGGGACAGAATTTCGGGGTGGGTTATGTGGTGGAGGTGCTGCGCGGATCGCTGAACCAGCGCATCAAGGATCACGGTCACGACAAGCTGTCGACCTACGGCATCGGCAAGGATCAGAGCCACGAATACTGGATGAGCGTCATCCGCCAGCTGATCCACAAGGGGTTGCTGACCCAGAACATCACCCGCAATCTGGTGTTGCAGCTGACCGAAGCGGCTCGACCCGTGCTGCGTGGCGAGATGAAGCTGGAACTGGCAGTCCCCCGCCTGCAGCCCATCTCCAGCCGCAAGGAGAAGCGCAACGGGCTGCTCGACAACGCCAACTACGACAAGCGGCTGTTCAAGGAGCTGCGCGCCCTGCGCAAGCAGATCGCCGAGGATGAAGAGGTGCCGCCTTATGTGGTGTTCAACGATGCGACTCTGGTGGAGATGGCGCAGCTCATGCCGATGACCGAGGAGGAAATGCTGGCGGTCAACGGTGTCGGTCACCGCAAGCTGGAGCGCTTCGGTGAGGCCTTTATGGACCTGATCATCGACTACTGCCGCCGGTAGGGTCGGCCCTGGTAGACCTTGTCATCGACCGCAGCAGGCCCAGGCCGGTAGGCTGGCACAACAAACAGTGGAAAGGCGCCCGTTGGTCGGCGCCATGCATTATTTGAGGTTGGCGTAATAGGCCGCCAGATTCTCCATGTCCGCCTCGGTCAGCATCGCCATGAAGGGAACCATCAGTGGCTCGGTACGGGAACCCTCCTTGAACGCCTTCATCTGCTTGAGCAGATAGGCCTGGTTCTGGCCCGCGAGGTGGGGGTAGGTCGGGACGCTCGCCTTGCCATCCGCGCCATGACAGGCGGCACAGACCACGGATTTGGCCTTGCCTGCGTCTATGTCGGCCGCCTTGGCCTGATGGCCCCAGGCAAGCGCCAGCAGGGGCAGGGTATAGACCCACTTTTGCATCGTCTTCTCCTTGAAATGAATAATCGTGATCGCCTGTTAGCCTCGACGAGCCGACGGCGGTATAAAGAGTGACACGAGCATACGCAGGGACAACCCCCATCACCATGAAGTTGATCAACACTTTTGCCACCGAACTCCCCTGGGCTTGCGAGCCTGTTGCCCCGCAGCCGCTGCATGGCCCCAGATTGCTGCATCTGAACCGTGCGCTGCTTGGTGAGCTGGGGCTCGGGGAGGTGAGCGAGGCGCAGTGGCTCGCCTGTTGCGGCCAGGGGCAGCCTCTGCCGGGCATGCAGCCGGTGGCCCAGGTCTATGCGGGCCACCAGTTCGGCGGTTACAGCCCGCGCCTCGGGGATGGCCGCGCCCTGCTGCTGGGGGAGCAGCTGGCGCCGGATGGCAGCCGCTGGGACCTGCACCTCAAAGGGGCGGGCAAGACGCCATTCTCCCGCTTCGGCGACGGCCGTGCCGTGCTGCGATCCAGCATTCGCGAGTACCTGGCTTCCGAGGCGCTGCATGCCCTCGGCATTCCCACCACCCGGGCTCTGGTGCTGCTGGGCAGTGACGAGCCTGTCTACCGGGAGCAGGTGGAGAGCGGGGCGACCGTGCTGCGCACCGCGCCGAGCCATCTGCGCTTCGGTCACTTCGAGTATTTCGCCTGGAGCGGGCAGGGGGAAAAGATCCCGGCCCTCATCGACTATGCGCGGCGTTACCACTTCCCCGAGCTGGCCGATGGCGCCGAGCTGTTTGCCGAAGTAGTGCGCCGCACCGCGCGGCTCATCGCCAAGTGGCAGGCGGCGGGGTTCTGTCACGGGGTGATGAACACCGACAACATGTCCCTGCTCGGGCTGACCCTGGATTACGGCCCCTACGGTTTCATCGACGCCTATGTGCCGGACTTCGTCTGCAACCACTCGGATCCGGATGGTCGCTATGCGCTGGATCAGCAGCCTGCGGTCGGCTACTGGAACCTGCAGAAGCTGGCACAGGCGCTGGCCGGCCATGTGGATGGCGACGCGCTCGCGTCGGCCCTGGCCCAGTACGAGCACCAGCTGATGTTGCACTACTCCGAGCTGATGCGCGCCAAGCTGGGGCTGGCGGTGTGGGAAGACGACGATCCGGCGCTGTTCCGCGAGTTGTTCCGGCTGCTGGCGGCGCACAAGGTGGATTACCACCTCTTCCTGCGACGGCTGGGGGAATTGACCGCTCAGGGTGACTGGCCCGCCAGCCTGCTGGCCCTGTTGCCCGATCCTGCCGTCTGGCAGGGGTGGCTTGAGGCCTATCGGGCACGCCTCGCCCGGGAAGGGAGCGTGGATGGTGTGCGCAAGGGGCAGATGGACGCGGTCAATCCCAAGTATGTGCTGCGCAACGCCCTGGCCCAGCAGGTGATAGAGGCGGCTGAACGGGGCGACATGGCGCCGTTCGAGCGGCTGTTTGCGGCCCTGCAGCACCCCTATGATGACCAACCCGAATACGAGGATCTCGCCACCCCGCATCCGGGCTGGTATTGCGGGGGCGAGCTCTCGTGCAGCAGTTGAGGAGCCGCAGATGAACTGGCGTATCACGCAGATAGACAGGGAAGCCGGGGTGGTGATGCTGACCTGCCCGGGCCTTGACTGGGACAGCTTCCCGACTCTGGCAGAGGCCCTGTTGCAGGAGTGGGAGCTGGCGGCACTCGAGCGGGAGTGGGGGGCGGATCGCCACAGCTGGCTGCTGGAGTTTGAAGGCAGCTGCTTTCGGCTCGAGTACGAACATTACAGCGGCTGCTGGCTGGCGGCGGTGCAGCCGGACGACGCGGAGGCGCTGCTCTGGCTGGCTCGGCAGTCCCGGGAGTGAGCTTGGCGTGCGATGCGAGTCAATCCCTTGAGATAACCGCATAAAGATTGAACTATCAATTTGGGGGCGTATAATCTCGCCCCTTGATTATCGCCATGGTGGCGATATGGGTTCCCTAACCCCATTAACCAAAAAGGTCACAATATGAACCTGACTCCGGCTCAGTACCAGACGGCACTGATGCGTCTCTCATTGTTCCACATCCTGATCATTGCCAGCAGCAACTACCTGGTGCAGCTGCCGATCACCATCTTTGGCTTCCACACCACCTGGGGTGCCTTCAGCTTCCCGTTCATTTTCCTGGCCACCGATCTGACGGTGCGGATCTTCGGCGCAGGCCTGGCGCGCAAGATCATCCAGACCGTGATGCTGCCGGCATTGACCGTGTCCTACGTGCTCTCGGTGCTCTTCTTCGAAGGGAGCTTCCAGGGGGTGGGCAATCTGGCCGAGTTCAATCTCTTTGTTGCCCGGATCGCGTTAGCCAGCTTTATGGCCTATCTGGTGGGCCAGTTCATGGATGTGGTGGTGTTCAACCGCCTGCGCCTGCTGAAAGCCTGGTGGGTGGCACCGGCGGCCTCCACCCTGTTCGGCAATCTGGTGGATACCATCGCCTTCTTCAGCATCGCCTTCTGGCGCAGCACGGATCCCTTCATGGCCGAGCACTGGGTCGAGATCGCGACCGTAGATTACGTATTCAAGTTGCTGATAAGTCTGGGGTTGTTTGTGCCGCTTTACGGTGTGCTGCTGCGCTATCTCAGCCGCAAGCTGGTGGGGGAGGCCGGATTGGCTGGCCTGCAAGCTGCTACGCGACAAGCCTGATGAGATTGACCACCCCCATGGGTGGTCAATTTTTTTGCGATCTTCGCAAATAAGGCTTGCATAGTTAAATGAGAATGATTATTGTTAACTTGTTTTCCGGGAAAGACTTCATTTGTTCCAACGTGATGGACTTCTTGTGAAGGCACGACATTGCTCACATTGCTTCCAGTTAAGGGGCCAGTAGTTTACTGGCCCTCTTTTTTTTGCGTCTTTTCCGCCATCAGCGGGCATAAAAAATGGGAGCCAGGGCTCCCATTTTCACTCAGCGCTGTTTACTCGATGTCGAGGGCATCGGGGGAGAGGATCACCCCTGTGGTATCAGCATAGAGGTGGTCATCCGGCAGGAAGGTGACGCCGCCGAAGTTGACCGGCAGATCGGTTTCCCCGATATCCTTGCTGTCGGCGCCCACCGGAATGGCCGCCAGGGCCTGAATACCGATGTCGAGATCTTCCAGGATATCGACCTCACGGACGCAACCGTAGCAGACGATCCCTTCCCACTCATTTTCCGCCGCCGTGGTGGCGATCTCGCTGTCGATCAGGGCACGCCGCATGGAGCCGCCACCGTCGATCAACAGCACGCGACCAACGCCGTTCTCTTTGACGAGTTCACGGATCAGGCCGTTTGATTCGAAGCATTTGACCGTGGTGATGACGCCGCCGAAAGAGGCGCGGCCGCCGAAGGAGCAGAGCATGGGTTCGAGTACATCCACCATGTCCTGATAGATGTCGCACAGTTCTGAAGTGTTGTATTCCATTGTGTCAGATCCACCGCTGGAAACAGGTGGATCCAGTATAAGGAGTGGGGTTGGCATTTCAACGACTATTCCTTGCCCAGTGGCGGGAAATGCCGTTTTTGCGCGAAAGCGGCCCCGCGTCATGGCAGGCGCCGCAGACGGTCAGCCTCGGGCCCTAGAGCAGGAACAGGGTCGCCAGCCCCAGGAAGATGAAGAAGCCGCCGGTGTCGGTGATGGCGGTGATCATCACGCTGGCCCCCACCGCCGGGTCGCGCCCCAGCCGGCTCATGGTCATGGGGATGATGACCCCCATCAGGGCCGCCACCAGCAGGTTGAGGATCATGGCGAGCGTCATCACGCCTCCCAGCGCCGCATCCTGATAGAGCAGGAAGGTGGCGATGCCCATGATGCCGCCCCACACCAGGCCGTTGATCAGGGCCACCCCCAGCTCGCGCCACAGCAGGAAGGAGACGTTGCCTGTCTGGATGTGCTGCAGCGCCAGCGCCCGCACTATCATGGTGATGGTCTGGTTGCCGGTGTTGCCGCCGATCCCGGCGACGATGGGCATCAGGGCCGCCAGCGCCACCAGCTGGGAGATGGTGTGCTCGAACAGGCCGATCACCCGCGATGCCACGAAGGCGGTGCAGAGGTTGATGGCGAGCCAGGCCCAGCGGGTCTTGACCGCCTTGGAGACGGGGGCGAACACGTCTTCTTCCTCGCTGATCCCCCCCATGCGGCGCAGGTCGGTGTCGCTCTCTTCATAGACCAGGTCCACCACCTCGGCGACGGTGAGCCGTCCCATCAGCTTGCCCCTGGCATCCACCACGGCGGCGGAGACCAGGTCGTCCCGCTCGAAGGTGCGGGCGGCGGCCTCGTCGTTGTCTTCCGGATCGAAGGTGACCGGATCCTTCTCCATCGCGTTGCTCACCAGGGTTTCGGGCTTGTGCAGCAGCACGGCGGTGAGGGGCAGCTCCCCCTGCAGCCGGTTGCGCCGATCGGTGACAAACAGCTTGTCGGTGTTCTCTGGGATCTTGCCGCGCAGGCGCAGATAGCGCTGGACGGTGGCCAGGGTCACGTCGGGCCGCACCGTGATGAGCTCGAAGTCCATCATGGCGCCGACCGTGTGCTTGCCGTAGCGGATCACCTCGCGCACCTTGTCCCTGTCCATCGGCGCCATGGAGGTGAGCAGCCGTCCCATCAGGTTGCGGGGCAGGTACTGACCCAGGTAGATCTGGTCGTCGATGTCGAGGGTGCTCAGGGCGTGCAGGAGTTCTTTGTCGCTCATGCCGCTGATGAGGCTGTCCCACACCGTCTCCGACGCCTCCACCAGGATCTGGCCGTGCTTGTCTGCATCCACCTGCTGCCACAGCACATGGCGCTCGTCCGGCGGCAGGGATTCCAGCGCATCGGCGATATCGGCGGCGGGCAGGCTGTTGACCAGCCGGGTCAGCTCGCTGGTCTGGTCCCGAAGCTCTGCGTCCTGCTCCCCTTGCGGGTCGAGCAGGCTCTCGGTGAGGGCGTCATCGGCCAGCAGCAGCGTAAGGATGCGGGCTCTGTCGTGTTCACGCTGTTTGGCGCTGTTCTTGGGGGGGAGGGACATGAAGCAGAATTCCTGAATTCGGTGGTCCGGCTGACACACCCCATAGGATACCAGACTCAAAACAAGAGGTTATGACAGTAAATGCAGAAAAAGAAACGCCACCCGAGGGTGGCGTTGGAATGGATGCAGCGATCAGGCCGAGGCCAGGGCCGCGTCTGCGGCGCATCCTTGCCCGAACCAGGCAAGCTGGTCCGCCAGGGTCACCACCGAGCCCACCATGATGAGGGCAGGGCTCTCGACCCCCACTGCCAGCGCGGGCAGCTCATCGAGGGTGCCGCGAATGACCCGCTGGCTCGGCTGGGTGCCGCGCTCGATCAGCGCCACCGGGGTGTTGATCGCCTTGCCGTGGGCCAGCAGCTGCTCGCGGATGGTGGCGCAGGATGAGAGCCCCATATAGAAGACCAGTGTTTGCCGATCTTTGGCCAGCAGCGGCCAGTCGAGATCCTGAGCGCCACCCTTGCCGTGGGCGGTGACGAAACGCACGCTCTGGGCGTGATCGCGGTGGGTCAGCGGAATACCGGCGTAGGCGGCGCAGCCGCTGGCCGCAGTGATCCCCGGCACCACCTGAAAACCGATGCCGCTGCCGACCAGCGTCTCCAGCTCCTCGCCGCCACGGCCGAAGATAAAGGGGTCGCCCCCCTTAAGCCGCACCACCCGCTGGCCCTTCTTCGCCTCCTCCAGCAAGAGCTGGTTGATCCCCTCCTGCGGCACGCAGTGGTTGCCCGCCTGCTTGCCGACGAAGATGCGCTTGGCGTCGCGGCGCACCAGTGCCATCACCTCGTCCGAGACCAGCCGGTCATAGACCACCACGTCGGCCTGCTGCATGTGGCGCAGGGCGTGCAGGGTGAGCAGACCCGGATCGCCGGGGCCGGCACCGACCAGCACCACCTCGCCACCGGTCTGGCTTTCGTCGGCAAACAGATTGTCGGCCAGCTGATTGGCCGAAGCGTGATCGCCCCGTGCCAGCGCCTGCCCGAGCCGGTCCGCTCCGAGCAGCCGTTCCCAGAAGCGGCGCCGTTCTCCCATGATGGCGAAGCGCGCCTTGACCCGCTCCCGCAGGCTGCCGGCGAAGGTCGCCACGGCCCCCAGATGCTGGGGCAGCAGGGCTTCGAGTTTTTCCCGCAGCAGACGGGCCAGCACCGGGGCCTTGCCACCGGAGGAGATGGCCACCATCAGGGGCGAGCGATCGATGATCGACGGCATGATGAAGCTGGAGCGTTTCGGGTCATCCACGACGTTGGCAAAGATCCGCGCCTGATTGGCGCTCTGGTAGACCAGTGCATTCACCTCGCGCCGATCGGTGGCGGCCACCACCAGCCACTTGCCCGTCAGTTGCTGCGGCGCGAATTCACCGGCCAGCCACTCGATGCTACCGTTGGCAGCCAGTTCCGCCAGCTCGGGGTCGAGATCGGGCGCTACTACTGTGAGCTGGGCACCGGCATCCAGCAGCAGGCGCGCCTTGCGCTCCGCTACCTCGCCGCCGCCGACCAGCAGCACGGGTTTGTTGTCGAGTCGGCAAAAGATGGGCAAGTAGTCCATGGGGCCTCCTGATCAGGCGGTTTGGGTCTGGTTGGCGGTGCTGGTGGTCTCGCTCACTGCAACCGGGCGCTCAGCCTTGGGGGTGGCATACCAGTAGCCGAGGCCCATAAAGAGAGCGCCGGAGACGGTGTTGCCCAGGGTCACCCACAGCAGGTTGTGGCCGATGCCACCCAGGGTGTAGGCCTCGGAATGGGCACCGAACCAGGAGAGGGCGAACAGGGTCATGTTGGCGACCGAGTGCTCGTAGCCGGAGGCGATGAAGGCGAGCAGGCACCACCAGATGGCGATGAAGCGGGCGGCCCCTTCGGTGCGCAGCGCCATCCAGATGGCGAGGCAGACCAGCCAGTTGCAGAGGATCCCCTTCATAAACAGGGTCAGCGCCGGTGCCTGGGTCTTGGCCAGCGCCACCTTGTGGGCCAGACTGCCTGCGTCCGGCAGCAGGCTGCCGCCGTAGGAGTAGATCAGCGCCACCACGACGGAGCCAATCAGGTTGCCCGCCCAGGTCTGCGGCAGGATGCGCAGCAGATCCCCCATGGAAATCTTGCCGGTCTTCACCCCGAAGGTGAGGAACATGGTGTGGCCGGTGAACAGCTCGGAGCCAGCGATGATCACCAGGGTCAGGGCGATGCCGAAGGTGGCCCCCATCACCAGCGGCCGGATGGCGGGATCCACCAGATTGCCGAGGGTGAAGATGAGGATGATGCCGAGGCCCACATAGGCCCCCGCCATGGCGGAGCTGAGCCAGAAGCCGAGCTTGTCGCTGCGCTCGAAGCGGTTGATGCGGGCCGCGTTGGCGGCGCACTTGTTGATGGTTTCGGTATACATTTTTGTTTCCTTCAAGAGGGCCGCCCGCGGGCAGCCCTGACTGTTTTTTAACCCCCTCCCTGCCTCCCCCTTGTCAAGGGGGAGGGGCTTTTTGCTCCCTCCCCTGTGAAGGGGAGGGCCGGGGTGGGGTCTGGTGTTAGACGGCGACCCAGACCTGCTGGTCGCGCACTTCAACGGGGTAGCTCTGTACCGACATAGCGGGGTTGTCGAAGCAGTGGCCGTCGCTCAGGCGAAAGCGCTGCTTCTTGAGGGGGCTGGCCACCCAGAGATCACCGTCGTGTTCGCAGATCAGGCCCCGCGACAGCACGTTGGCGGCGAAGAAGGGATCCCGGTTGTCGATGGCGAACACCTCGGCCGCCGCGCTCGGGCGGAACAGAGCGATCTGACGACCCTCGATCAGAGCGCAGACTCCGGTTCCCGGCAGGATGTCGTTGAGTTGGCAGGCAAGTTTCATCATTTGGTTTCCACCTCGATCTGGTAGACGGGGATGCGCTCGGCCGGGGTCGCCGGTCGGTGCTGGTCGCGCTCGCTGACGAACTGAACGTCCGGATCGCGCTTGTCGCTGTTGATGAAGTGGCTGAAGCGCTGCAACGCTTCCTCTTCGTTGAGGGTGCGCGACCATTCGCACTCGTAGCTGTCGATGAGGGTCTGGATATCGCGCTCCAGCGTCTCGGCCAGCCCCAGCTTGTCGTCGACGATCACCTCGCGCAGGTAGTCGACGCCCCCTTCCAGATTGCCGAGCCAGACCGAGGTGCGCTGCAGTTTGTCGGCGCTGGTGACGTAGAACATCATAAAGCGGTCGATCAGCTTGATGAGGGTCTCGCGGTCGAGGTCAGAAGCCAGCAGATCGGCGTGGCGCGGCTTCATGCCGCCGTTGCCGCCCACATAGAGGTTCCAGCCCGCGTCGGTGGCGATGATGCCAACATCCTTGCCCTGCGCTTCCGCACATTCGCGGGTACAGCCGGAGACGCCGAACTTCATCTTGTGGGGGGTGCGAATGCCCTTGTAGCGGTTCTCGAGGAAGACCCCGAGGCCGACGCTGTCCTGCACGCCGAAGCGGCACCAGGTGCTGCCGACGCAGGTTTTGGCCATGCGCAGTGCCTTGGCGTAGGCCTGACCGGTCTCGAAACCCGCCGCCAGCAGCTTGCGCCAGATGGCGGGCAGATCATCCTTCTGGGCCCCGAACAGACCGATGCGCTGGGCGCCGGTGATCTTGGTGTAGAGCTTGTAGTCGCGGGCCACTTCGGCCACCGCCAGCAGCCCTTCCGGAGTCACTTCACCACCGGCCATGCGCGGGATGACGGAGTAGCTGCCGTCCTTCTGCATATTGCCGAGGAAGATGTCGTTGGTGTCCTGCAGCGGGATATTGCGCGGGCTCAGCACATGCTCGTTCCAGCAGGAGGCGAGGATGGAGCCGACGGTCGGTTTGCACACCTCGCAGCCATAGCCCTGACCGTGCTTGGCCAGCAGCTCGTCGAAGCTCCTGATCCCCTCCACCTTGACCAGATGGAACAGCTCCTGACGGGAGTGGGGGAAGTGGGCGCAGAGGTGGTTGTTGACCTCGATGCCCTGCTTCACCAGCTCGGCGTTGAGCACCTGACTGATGAGCGGCACACAGCCGCCGCAGCCGGTACCGGCCTTGGTGTGCTGCTTGATGGCGGCAAGGGTGGTGTGACCTTCGGCCACCGCCTTGGCGATGTCGCCCTTGGAGACGTCGAAGCAGGAGCAGATCTGGGCGCTTTCCGGCAGGGCATCTACCCCCAGGGTCGGCTTGGCACCGGCGTAGGTGGGCAGGATCAGGGTATCCGGGTGGCTCGGCAGCGGCAGGGCGTTGAGCATCATCTGCAGCAGGTTGCCGTAATCTTCCACGTCACCCACCAGCACGGCGCCGAGCAATCGACGGTTGTCTTCGCTCACCACGATCTTCTTGTAGACGCCGGCCTGATCGTCCTGGAACACATAGCTGTGGCTGCCCGGGGTGCGGCCGTGGGCATCACCGATGGAGCCGACGGAGACGCCGAGCAGCTTGAGCTTGGCGCTCATGTCCGCCCCTTCGAAACGGCTGTCGCCGCCGAGCAGATGGTCGACGGTGATCTGGGCCATCTTGTAGCCCGGCGCCACCAGGCCGAAGAAGCGGCCCTGCCAGGCGGCGCACTCGCCGATGGCATAGATGTCGGGGTCTGAGGTGAGGCAGTGATCGTCGATGACGATGCCGCCGCGCTCGGCGATGGCGAGATCACCGTAGCGGCCCAGGGTATCTTGCGGGCGAATGCCGGTGGAGAAGACCACCACGTCTACTTCCAGTTGGCTGCCGTCAGCGAAGGCGAGGCGGTGTTTCGCCTGCTCGCCGCCATGCATCAGGATCTCGCTGGTGCTCTTGCTGGTGTGTACCTGCACGCCCATGGATTCAATCTTGCGGCGCAGCAGCTGGCCGCCCTGACCGTCGAGCTGCTCGGCCATCAGCACCGGAGCAAACTCCACCACGTGGGTCTCGAGACCCAGCGCCTTGAGGGCGCCGGCGGCTTCGAGGCCAAGCAGGCCACCCCCGATCACCACCCCGCTCTTGCCGCTCTTGGCGGCGCTGCGGATGGCTTTCAGATCCTCGATGGTGCGGTAGACGAAGCACTCGTGGTGTTGACTGCCCTGGATGGGCGGCACCCAGGGGTAGGAGCCGGTGGCCAGTACCAGCTTGTCGTACTCGACCACAGTGCCCTTGTTGGAGTGCACTTCGCGGTTGGCCCTGTCGATTTTTTTCACCGCTTCGCCGAGCAGCAGGCGGATGCCGTGCTTGTCGTAGAAACCGGGTTTGACGAGGGAGAGATCTTCGCTGGTGTGGTGGGAGAAGTAGGAGGAGAGATGGACGCGATCGTAGGCGGGACGGGGTTCTGCACCGAAGACGGTGATCTCGTAGCGGCCCGGATCGGCCCGCTCGATCAGCTCTTCGATGAAGCGGTGCCCCACCATGCCGTTGCCCACAACGACCAGTCTGACTTTGCTCATAGTTGCCTCAAGTTTGGAGTAATAAAACATCATTCTGGGGCTAGGCTACCCAGTCGGCAGGGGTGGGCGATTGATGCAAATCAAGTGTCTATTTATATATCTCCTCAGGGGTAATTCGAGAAAATTCAACACTATACAAAAATAGGTATACCAGTTAATGATTTCTGGGCTGGCTCGGGGTGAGGGATGGTGGAGGGAAAGCCCGGTTTACCAACTGCCGGGGAGTGAAAACTTCTGGCGGAAAAGGCCGGCCTCGCGCTGGGCGAGACCGGCATCAGCTGAACAAGGTGGCGCGTCAGGCAATATGGCGGCGGAACATGGCGAGCGCCAGCGACAGGGTGACGCCGGCGATGGCGAGCAGCGGCCAGAGCAGGGGCCAGGCGGCCGACCAGTCTAACCCCTTCAAAAAGACCCCCTTGAGCAGCACGATGAAGTGGGTGAGGGGGTCGATGGCCGCCAGCCACTGGAACACCTGCGGCATGTTCTCCACCGGTGAGATGTAGCCCGAGAGGATTACCGCCGGGACGGTGAAGGAGAAGACCCCGAGAAAGGCCTGCTGCTGGGTCGAGCAGAACGACGAGATGAAGAGCCCGATCCCGGCCAGTGCCAGCCCGTAGCAGACCATGCCCGCCATCAGCAGGCTGAGGCTGCTGGCAAAGGGGAGGTGAAAGACGAAGCGGGCGGCCAGCGCGACTATGCACCCTTGCCCCACCGCCACCAGGATGCCGGGCACCGCCTTGCCCGCCATGATCCAGCCTGCGGTGAGGGGGGAAACCAGCAGTTGATCGAAGGTGCCCTCCTCCCGCTCCCGCGCGACCGAGAGGGCGGTGACGATAAGACAGCCGGTGGTGGTGATGATGGCCACCAGCGCCGGCAGGATATGCCAGTGGAACTCGACATTGGGGTTGTAGAGGTTGCGTACCGCCAGCTCGGGTTGCCCCTTGCCCTCACTTTGCCAGCGGGCGATCACCTGACTGATGTAGCCCGCCGCCACCTGACCGCCGTTGGAGCGACGGCCATCGATAATCAGCTGCACCTTGGCCGGTTCGCCCCGCGCCAGCCGGCGCGAAAAATCCCCCGGAATAATCAGCCCGAGCAGCGCCTGCTGTCCGGTGATGGCCCGGGTCATGCCCGCCTCGCCTTGCACCGGCATGACGGTGGTGAAGGCGGGCATATGGGTGAGGCGCTCCAGCAGCTCGCGGCTCTGGGCACCGCCATCCTGGTTGTAGATGGCCAGCGTGTTGCCGGTCACCTCCAGAGTGGCGGCGAACGGGAAGAGGGCGGTTTGCAGCAGCACCGGCATGATGAGCAGAAAGCGCCCCTGAGTATTGCCCATCAGGGCTTGCAGCTCTTTTCGGATCAGCCACCAGAGTCGGATCAGCATGGGTTACTCCAGAGTGCGCCGCGTCTTGCGGGCGGTCAGGGCCAGCCAGAAACCGGCCAGCAGCAGCAGACAGAAACCGTTGACCAGCAGGATCGAGAAGACGCTGCCCGCCTGATAGAGGGTCTGCAGGGAGCTCGCGAAGTAGCGGGCCGGAATGAGGTGGGTGATGGCCCGAAGCAGCGGTGGCATGCTGGCGATCTCGAACACGAAGCCCGACAGCATCACCGCGGGCAGAAACGCGGCGATCAGCGCCGCCTGTGCGGCGTTGAACTGGCTGCGCATCACGGTGGAGAGGAACAGCCCGAGCCCGAGGGCGCTGCCGAGAAAAACGCTGGTGACCAGAAAGAGCAGCAGCAGGGAGCCGCGCCATGGCACGCCCATCACCGCCACCGAGAAGAGCAGGCAGAGCAGCATGGCAATGATGCCAAGGCCATAGTAGGGCAGCAGCTTGGAGAGCAGCAGCTCCCCCTTGGTGACCGGGGTGGCGAGCAGCGCCTCCATGGTGCCGCGCTCCCACTCCCGCGCCACCACCAGCGAGGTGAGCAGGGCCCCTATGATGGTCATCACCACCGCAATGGAGCCCGGCACCAGAAAGTTGCGGCTCACCAGCGCCGGGTTGAACCAGGCGCGGCTCTCTATCGACACCGGCATGGCGACCCCCTCGCCAGCGAGCCATCCCTGCCAGATCCCCTGCACATAGTTGGTGACGAAGTTGGCGGTGTTGGGCTCGGAGCCGTCGGTCAGCAGCAGCGCCTGCGGCGTGCCATTGGCCTGACCGGCCAGCGCGCGGGAGAAGCCGTCATCGATCATCAGCAGGCCGCGGATCTCGCCACGGGCCAGACTGGCGAGCAGGGACTCCTTGCTCGGGCCGCTGTGGATCTCCAGTGCGGTAGAGCCGCGCAGGGCCTGCTCCAGCCGCACCGCCGGGGCGCCGCTGTCGGTGCGCCAGATGCCGAGGCGCAGATGGTCCACATCCAGATTGATGGCGTAGCCCATCACCACCAGCAGCACCACCGGCATGATGAAGGCGATGAGAATGCTGCTCGGGTCACGGACGATTTGCAGCGACTCCTTGCGGCAGAGGGCCAGCAGTCGTCGACGGTTGATGCTCATGCGTCCTCCTCGCTGGCCCGCTCGACCAGGGTGATAAAGGCCTCTTCCATTGTTGGCAAAGAACAGGTCTGCAAGGCGCCGGTTGGCAAAGAGGTCGCCGCCTCTTTGGCGGCCAGCCCCTTGAGATCGTCCGGAGTGCCGAGGGCCAGCAGCTTGCCGCGATAGATGAGGGCAATGCGGTCGCAATACTCCGCCTCATCCATAAAGTGGGTGGTGACCAGCACGGTGACGCCGTGGTCGGCTAGCGCGTTGATGTGCGACCAGAACTCGCGCCGGGTCACCGGATCGACCCCGGAGGTGGGCTCGTCGAGAAACAGCAGCGGCGGCTCGTGCAGCAGGGCGCAGGCGAGCGATAAGCGCTGGCGCAGGCCGAGCGGCAGGGATTCCGCCTTCTGATCGAGCCAAGGGGCGAGGGCAAAGGCAGTCACCATGGCGTCGATCCGCGTCTGCTGGTGGCGGCCGAACAGGCCGTAGATACCGGCGAAGAAGGAGAGGTTCTGGGCCACGGTGAGCTGCTTGTAGAGGGAGAACTTCTGCGCCATGTAGCCGAGACGCTGGCGCGCTGCCGAGGGGCTGTGGGCCAGATCGATGCCGGTCACCAGCGCCTGTCCCTCGCTCGGGCGCAGCAGGCCGCACTCCATCTTGAAGGTGGTGGACTTGCCCGCCCCGTTGGGGCCGAGCAGGCCGAAGATCTCGCCGCGGCGCACCGCAAAGCTGACGTCATCGGTGGCGGCAAAATCGCCGAAGCGCTTGGTGAGGTGGCGCGCCTCGATCACCGCCTCGGGGGAGACCCCCTGCGGCAGTTCCGCTTCGCGCATCCCGGTTGCCAGACTCGACTCACCGCCGGGGCCGCCGCCGAGCAGGTCGATAAAGGCATCCTCCAACCGGGGCTGGGCCGGTTGAAAGGCGCCGTTGGCGAGATGCAGCTCTGCCAGCGGTGGGGGCGTCATGCCCGGGTGCAGCAGCAGGCGAACCCGCTCCCCCGCCACCGCGCCATCCATCACCGCCGGGTGAGCCAGTGCCCGGCGCAGCAGGGCGCGCCGCTCGCGGCCATCCAGTTGCCCCGCCTCCAGTAGCCAGCAGCGGCTGGCCATGGCCCCCATCAGATCGGCCGGCGTGCCGCTGGTGCGCACCTCGCCATCCGCCATCAGCAGCACGTGGTCGCACAGCTCCGCCTCATCGAGATAGGCGGTACTCCAGAGCACCGTCATCCCCCCCTTGGCCAGCTCGCGCACCATCTGCCAGAGGGCGCGGCGGGAGATGGGATCGACCCCGACCCCCGGTTCGTCGAGCAGCAGCACATCCGGGGTGCCGAGCAGGGCGCAGGCCAGCCCGAGCTTCTGCTTCATCCCGCCAGAGAGCTTGCCTGCCGGTCGCGTGGTGAAGCGGGCAAGGTCGGTGAAGGCGAGCAGCCGCGCGAAGGTGGGTGTGCGTTCGAGCTCCAGTACGCCGCGCAAGTCAGCGTAGAGGGTGAGGTTCTCCAGCACGCTGAGATCCTCGTAGAGGCCGAACTGCTGGGGCATGTAGCCGAGGCGCTGACGCAACAGATCCCCCTCGCTCACCGGGTCCAGCCCCAGCACCCGGATGGTGCCCGCTTCGGGGATCAGCAGACCGGCCAGCAGGCGCAGCAAAGTGCTCTTGCCCGCGCCGTCGGGGCCCACCAGTCCGGTAATGCCACCGGCCGGAATGGTGGCCGAGATGGCGTTGAGGGCGACCCGCTCGCCAAAGCATTTGGTGAGCCCCTCGAGGGAGATGGCGCAGCTCATGGAGCCAGCCTGACGGTGACCGGCATCCCCTGGCGCAGGGCCGGGTCGGGATCCTGCACCACGATGCGCAGCCGGTAGACGAGGTGGGTGCGCAGGTCCGGGGTTTCCACCGATTTCGGGGTGAACTCGGCGGTGGGCGAGACAAAACCCACCACCCCGTGATAGGGCTGATCCGGCCGCGAGTCGGTGTTGAGGGTCACTTTGGCGCCGCTCGGGAAGTGGCCGAGCCAGGGCTCCTCCACATAGGCGCGCACCCAGACTGGCGCGGTCAGGGAGAGGTTGAAGGCGGTCACTCCGCTCTGCACCATGCTGCCGTTCTCGATGGCGCGACTGATGATGATGCCGTCGCTGGGGGCGGTCAGGCTGGCATCTGCCAGCGCCAGTTCGGCACTGGCGAGCGCCGCTTTGGCCCCTTCCAGCTGGGCATCGGACTGGGCGATTTCCTCCGGGCGGTAGCCGGTTTCGAGCTGGGCGAGCTGTTCGCGTGCCGAGCGCACCTGCGCCTGGGTCTGATCCCGCTGGGAGCGGGCAGTATCGAGCTGACCGCGGGAGATAGCGCCGGTGGCGGCCAATGCGCTCTGGCGGCGCCACTGCTGGTCGGCCTCCAGCGCAGCGGCCTCGGCGGCGGCCAGTGCGGCCCGGGCGCGGTCGGTCTCTTCGCTGCGATAGCCTTTGTGCATCAGGGCGTTGGCGGCAGTGAGTGCAGCCAGATTGGCGCGGGCGCTGTCGCGGCTGTGGGTGAGGGGCGCCGGATCCAGGCGGGCCAGCAGTTGACCGGCTTTCACGCTATCTCCCTCATCGACCAGCACCTGATCGACGCGGCCGCCGACCCGAAAGGCCAGATTGACGTCGCGAATGTCGACATTGCCGTAGAGGATGGAGCCGTCGGCTGGGCGCCCCTGCCACCAGAGGTAGCCGCCGATAACGGTTAGCAGCAGGGCCAGGATTGCAATGCGTTGTTTCATGCCGCTTCTCCTTCTTTCATGTCGGTGGGGCGCAGGCCGCGCAGTGCCCATACCAGCCGCTGTCTGGCGGCCTCGGGGTTGTCTATCTGGGCGAGAAAGGGGGCGGCCTGTTCGGGCAGCCAGCCGAGCTGGCGACCGCTGCCGGCGATCACCAGCGGCAGGCCGACCGACCCCATGATGAAGATCATCAGCTGGAGCGGGTGACCCGCGACCAGCGACCCTTCCGCCTGCGCCATCCGTACCTGCTCGATCAGCAGCAGGGGGTGACGGCGCGGCAGGCTGAGCAGAAAGCGCTGGGCCGCCCCTTCCCCCGCCAGCGCATCGCCAAACAGGTGGTTGATGAAGCCGCGCTGGCGCGCCACCAGCCCGATCAGCGCCTCCATGGTGGCCTCGAACATGGCGATGGCAGAGGGGTAGGAGCCTTTGGCTGCCACGGCCTTGAGCTCGTCATAGAGGGGGGCGTACCAGAGCTCCACCAGCTCGTCGATAAAGGCGTCGCGGTTGCCGAAGTGGTAGACGAAGGAGCCGAGGTTCACCTCGGCCGCCGCCGCCAGCTCGCGCACCGTCAGGCCGCGCAGCCCCTTCTCGGTGGCGATGGCGAGGCCGGTATCGAGCAGTTTCTGACGGGTGGGGTGCATCTGGCTGGCGCTCCTGGTGTATGCATTTTGTACGCAATTATACGACCGTATAAAAAATGCGGAAGCGGGCGATAGGATCTTTTTGCCCGCAATGTGATCCGCCCCGCTCTGAGGGGCCGTGATCCCCGTCCGGCAGGGGGAAGGATCCACCGCTTGTGCCCAAGCCACAGGCATGTCGGTGTGACGGGATGGTGAAAGGCGCTTCTGGTCCCGGGTGCGGGTGCCCGGGCCACAAGAGGCTGGTGATGGAGCCGGGAGCTGCCTGACCCGGTCAGGGGGTGTCGGTGGCCCCGGTGTGATAGGGGGGCCGGGCACAGGTGTCCCGTATCAGGGCGCGCAGCCAGCGGTGGCCCGGATCGGCATCCTGACTGGGGTGCCAGAGCAGGGCGACCCGGATCCCTGGCAGAGCGAAGGGCAGGGGCAGGGTGACCAGATCGCCGAGCAGGCTGGCGCAGTGCAGGTGCGGCACCGTTGCCACCAGATTGCTCTCCCTGACCAGGGCCAGCGCCGTCGCAAACCCGGGAACCAGGGTGGTGATGGTGCGCCGCCTCCCCTGGCCTGCGAGGATCTCGTCGATGGGGCTGTGAGGCTGGCCCCGGCGGGAGACCAGCACGTGGCGTGCGGCGGCATAGCGCGCCACGGTCAGGGTGCCGTCGCAGAGGGGGTGGTCCGGGTGCACCACGGCGACGAAGTGGTCCTGGAACAGGGCCTGGGTGCGCAGCTCAGGGGCCGTGGTGGTGCCGATGACCCCGGTCTCGAAGTCCAGCTCGCCACGGCGCAGGGGGCCGCTCTCCTTGTCGGGTTTGGCCAGAAAGTGCAGCCGCACCCCGGGGGCCTCGACGGCGAGGCGCGCCAGCAGGGCGGGGCCCACCGCCTCCACGAAGCCGTCGCTGGATCGCAGGCGGAAGGTGCGCTCCAGGCTCGCCGGGTCTACTTCCTGCTGGGGGCGTAGCACGGCCCGGGTCTCCTGAACCAGGCGGGCGACCTCATCCCGCAGGATCTGCGCCCGGGGGGTGGGGATCAGGCCGCGTCCCGCCCGCACCAGCAGCGGATCCCCCGTGGTCTCCCGCAGCCTTGCCAGGGCCCGGCTCATGGCGGAAGCACTCAGGCCTAGCCGTCTGGCGGCGCCCGCCACACTGCCCTCTTCCAGCAGGGCATCCAGGGTGATCAGCAGGTTGAAATCCGGGGTCATGGTCGTCTCCTCGCAGGCGGCGCCTGACGGGCCGACCCCTTCATGATACCCGAGTTGCCGTCTCTTCATATGGCGCCTGATGCAACTATAAGCTGCAATCCATGCGTCTTCCGCCTTGTCATCTCCCCCGCTAGCCTGAGTGCATCATCACTTGCCGGAGAGACTGCCATGTCCACACCACTTCTTGTTTCCCCTCCCGTGACGCGCCGTCTTGGTCTCGCGGGGCTCGGGCTCGCCACCCTGCTGCCCATGCTGGCGGGCAGCATGGCCAACCTGGTGCTGCCTGCCCTGGGGCAGGACTTCGGCGTGCCCTTCGCCAGCCTGCAATGGGTGCTGGTGGCCTACCTGCTTGGGATCACCAGTCTGACGGTGGTGGCGGGCCGGCTCGGCGATCGTCTGGGGCGGCGTCGCGTGCTGCTCTGGGGGACCGGGGTCTTCGCGCTGGCTTCCCTGCTGTGCGCCCTGGCCCCTTCCATTGGCTGGCTCATTGCCGCTCGCACCCTGCAAGGGGCGGGTGCGGCCTGCATGCTGGTGCTCTCGCTGGCCATGGCAGGAGAGCTGGTGCCGCCAGCTCGACGGGGCTGGAGCATGGGATTGCTCGGCACCCTGTCGGCCTGCGGCACGGCGCTCGGCCCCTCCTTTGGCGGCCTGTTGATCGGCGGATTTGGCTGGCAGGCTCCCTTCCTGCTGCTGCTCCCCCTGACGTTGCTGGCGCTGGGGTGTGCCTGGTGCGACCTGCCCCGGGATGAGGCGGGCTCTGCCGAGGGAGGCCTCCCGCTCACCAGTCTGTTGCTGCTGGTGACGGTGCTGCTCTGCTACGGGCTGGCACTGACCCGGGGCAGCCCACTCGGGGTCTGGCCGGGGATAGGGGCGCTCGTCGCCATGGTGCTCTTCGTGCGTGCCGACTCGGGCGCCCGTCGCCCCCTGCTGCCCCTGGCGCTGTTGGGGGCGTCCAAGCGAAGAGGCGGGATCATCGCCAGTGCGCTGGTGGCCAGCGTCATGGTGGCGACGCTGCTGATCGGTCCTTTCTACCTGCACGGCGCCTTTGCCCTCGACATGGGGACGGTGGGGCTGATGATCTCCATGGGCCCCCTGCTGGCGGCGCTGTCCGGCATGCCCGCTGGCTGGTTGGTGGACAGGGTGGGGGCGACCCCTGTGGTGCGCCTCGGCATGGGGCTCATGGTGGTGGCCGCCGTCTTGCTGGCCCTGCTGGACAGGGCGCTCGGGCCCCTCGGCTACCTGCTGCCCATCCTGCTGCTCACCGCCGGTTATGCCCTGTTCCAGACCGCCAACAACAGCGCCGTGGTGGGGGAGACGGAGGGGGCGAGCCGGGGCGCCGTGGCCGGGCTGCTGACCCTGTCGCGCAACCTGGGCC
>NZ_CDBK01000081.1:0-2291 GCF_000819785.1 Aeromonas caviae
GCGCTCATGGAGAACTCATCCAGACCCATACCCAGCAGCAGCAAGGTGGCGCGTTCGTCACCAGCCAGTTCACCGCACATACCGGTCCACTTGCCATTGTCATGGGAAGCGTCGATCACCATCTTGATCAGGGTCAGGACGGAGGGTGACAGCGGGTTGTACATGGCGGAAATCATCTCGTTACCACGGTCGACAGCCAGGGTGTACTGGGTCAGGTCGTTGGTACCGATACTGAAGAAATCCACTTCCTTGGCCAGATGATGAGCCATCACGGCCGCGGCCGGGGTCTCAATCATGATACCCACTTCGATGGATTCATCAAAGGCTTTGCCTTCGGCACGCAGTTCGGCTTTCAGCGTCTCCACGGTAGCCTTCAGGCTGCGGAACTCTTCGACGGAGATGATCATCGGGAACATGATGCGCAGTTTGCCGAAGGCAGACGCACGCAGGATGGCCCGCAGCTGGGCGTGCATGATGTCGGTGCGATCGAAGAAGATACGCACGGCACGCCAGCCCAGGAAGGGGTTCATCTCTTTCGGGAAATTCATGTAGGGCAGTTCTTTGTCGCCGCCGATGTCCATGGTACGGACAATGATCGGTTGATCCGGCATGGCTTCGGCCACTTCCTTGTAAGCCTTGAACTGCTCGTCTTCGGTCGGCAGCGCGTCACGGTCCATGAACAGGAACTCGGTACGGTACAGACCCACGCCTTCGGCGCCGTTGCGGATGGCACCTTCGGTATCCTTGACGGTCCCGATGTTGGCGCACACTTCGACCTGGTGGCCATCCAGGGTGATGGCAGGCAGGTCTTTGAGCTTGGCCAGCTCGTCCTTCTCTGCCTGGAACTGGGCCTGGAACTTCTTGGCTTCGTTCAACTGGTCGGCAGTCGGGTTGATGATGACCTGGTTGTTGATCGCATCCAGCACCAGCATGTCACCGTTCTTGACGCGCTCGGTGATGTCGTTGGTGCCCACGACGGCCGGCAGCTCCAGGGAGCGGGCCATGATGGAGGTGTGGGAGGTACGGCCACCGATGTCGGTGACGAAGCCCAGCACGTATTTCAGATTGATCTGAGCGGTTTCAGACGGGGTCAGGTCTTTGGCGACCAGGATGACCTCTTCGTCGATGGTGCTCAGGTTGACAACGGCGATGCCCAGTACGTTCTTGACCAGACGGGTGCCGATGTCACGGAAGTCGGTGGCGCGCTCACGCAGATAGGGGTCATCCAGATCGGCCATCATCTTGGCGTACTGTTCGATCACCTCGTGAACGGCTCTGTCGGCAGAGGCCTTGTGTTCTTTGATGAAGGATCTGATATCCCCTTCCAGCTCTTCATCTTCGAGCAGCATGATGTGGCCTTCGAAGATGGCCTCTTTTTCTTCACCGAAGGTGCGACCGGCCATCTCTTTGATGGCTTCCAGCTGTGCGGCTGACTTGGTGCGGGCTTCGAGGAAGCGGTTGATCTCGGCATCAATCTGTTCGGCGGGAATCTTGCCCTGATTGATAACGATTTCATCTTCTTTCAGAAGAAGCGCCTTGCCGAATGCGATACCGGGGGACGCAAGAATGCCAGATATCATAATCCTTCCTATTAAAACGACTGTGGGGGAGGAATAAAGCTGGATTACTCCAGCTCGTCCATCAGGGCAACCAGCTTCTCAACGGCTTTCTGAGCGTCCGGGCCGTCAGCCTGGATGGTCACGTTGGTGCCTTTGGTCAGACCCAGGGTCTGGAGCTTGAACAGGCTCTTGGCGCTGGCGGATTTGCCACCGGAGACCACAGTGATCTCGCTTTGGAATTCTTTGGCTTCTTTCACGAACTGAGCTGCAGGACGGGTGTGCAGGCCGTTTTCAGCAGTAATAACAACAGACTTCTCGTACATGGTTTCACCCCATATTATTGATATTGTTTGGAGAGATGGTCGCCAATGAGGCTTCCTGTCTCACCGTGTCAGTATGGATATGTTGTAAAGTAACGAAATCAGACCTGCAATGGTTTAATCCAGGTCAATTTTCTGTGCAGTATTCGGCGTCGTGGCCAGGTATTTTTTCGCTATCAGGCTGCAAGCCGCGTCAGGCCTGGCCTGAAATTATTTTATAACGAAAAATAACACTTTGTTACCTTGTGATACCTTGCCAGCAAACACCTCGTGACGCCGCACAGGATATGAGATTTATCACAGAATGTCTGCTTTTTTTGTCATATCCAAGTTTGTTATTTTACCCCAAAAAATAAGGGGCCGAGTGGCACTGGTGGCTAGAGAGTTTAGCGCATAATGAAAACGGCGCTCC
>NZ_CDBK01000081.1:2387-3090 GCF_000819785.1 Aeromonas caviae
GGCGCTCCTCGGAGCGCCGTCGTTTTGGTGTTGGCTGATCAACTACTGCTGCAATTCCTGCTCGCTGAACACACCGGCGAAGAGGGCGCTGGAGAGGTAACGCTCGGCGGCGCTCGGCAGGATGACGACAATCGTTTTCCCTTCGAACTCCGGCTGCTCGGCCAGACGGTTGGCAGCGACCACGGCAGCGCCGGAGCTGATACCGGCCAGGATCCCTTCCTCTTCCATCAGGCGGCGGGCCATCTCGATGGCTTCGTCACTGCTCACCTGCTCGACGCGGTCCAGCAGGCTCAAATCCAGGTTGCCCGGGATGAAGCCGGCGCCGATGCCCTGGATCTTGTGCGGACCCGGTTTGATCTCTTCACCCGCCAGTTTCTGGCTGATGACGGGGGATTCGCTGGGCTCGACCGCCACGGAGACGATGGCCTTGCCCTTGGTCTTCTTGATGTAGCGGGAGACCCCGGTGATGGTGCCGCCGGTGCCGACGCCCGCCACGAACACATCCACCTCGCCATCGGTGGCTTCCCAGATCTCGGGGCCAGTGGTCTGCTCGTGGATTTCCGGGTTGGCCGGGTTTTCAAACTGTTGCAGCAGCACGTACTTGCCCGGTTCGGATTCGAGGATCTCGTTGGCCTTGGCGATGGCGCCCTTCATGCCGAGGGGACCTTCGGTCAGTACCAGGTTGGCACCCAGGGCCTTGAGC
>NZ_CDBK01000081.1:3193-3557 GCF_000819785.1 Aeromonas caviae
TGGCACCCAGGGCCTTGAGCAGTTTGCGGCGCTCCAGGCTCATGGTGGCCGGCATGGTCAGGGTGATGGGATAGCCGCGGGCCGCAGCCACGAATGCCAAGGCAATGCCCGTGTTGCCGCTGGTGGGCTCGATGATCTCCTTGCCCTTGGTCAGCACGCCGCGTTTCTCGGCATCCCAGATGAGGTTGGCACCGATCCGGCACTTGACGCTGAAGCTCGGGTTGCGGCTCTCGATCTTGGCCAGCACGCGGCCCTTGGTAACACGGTTGAGACGAACAAGCGGGGTGTTGCCTATGGTCTGGCTGTTGTCCTCAAAAATTTTGCTCATGGTGCTATCCCTGTGTTTGTTAAGGCGATGAAACAA
>NZ_CDBK01000082.1 GCF_000819785.1 Aeromonas caviae
ATTGGGACATAGCCTTTTTTTATGTGGGATCACCCCTTCCCGCTCTACCACTTTGTTTGCAGATTGCTTAACACTTCACACACAAGCGTTTAAATGGCTGTAACTATTCGGTTATAATCCCGTCGTTTTCTGGGGATAATAAGAGCCTGCTGGGAGTACATGAGCGTGTTGAAAAAACTGAGCTATTTGCTGGCTGCCGGGATGGCGGCCGCCACTCTGTCCGGCGCCGTCCTTGCCGCCGATGACATGTCGACAGAGGCCATCGCCGAGCGTATTGCCCCGGTTGGCCAGGTTTATACCGCCAAGGATCTGGAAGGCATTGCGACCGCGGCGGCGGCGCCTGCAGCAGCCTCCTCCGGCCCACGTGACGGAGAGACCGTGTTCAAGGGTGCCTGCTTCGCCTGCCACGATACCGGTGCCGCCGGCGCCCCCAAGCGAGGTGACAAGGCCGCCTGGGAGCCACGCATCGCCCAGGGATTCGACACCTTGCGCAAACACGCCATCGAAGGCTTCACCGGCAAGGCTGGCATGATGCCACCGCGGGGGACCTGCGCCACCTGCAGTGACGAAGAGATCGAGAACGCCATTCACTACATGATCGACAAGCTCTAAGTAATTGAAAGGGCTCCTCTTGCAGCCCTTTCAATCCCATCACTTCCGACTACGCTTGAAGGTAAGTTTTTTCGGGAGTGTTGCATGTCAGTTCAGCCCACCACACCGCCAGACTCGCACTCCTTGCTGGCGGTCGTCTCCTCCATCATGGATTTCCCCGCCCCCGGCATTGCCTCCCCCGAGGATTACGCCCGACTGGTCGGTCTGCTGGACACACTCTGCCCTCTGCAACATTTCGCCATGCTGGGGCTGGCCGACGGGGGGCTGAACTGGCGCTACACCTATCAGCTTCCCGACGTGTTCAAGCAACAATTGGGACGGGAAGAACCTCGCCTCACCGAACAGCTCACCCGGCTCGATGAAGGTCAGGGCTGGTGCGTGCAGCCTGTGGAGCATATCGACGTGCAGTGGTTGCTGGCACGCAGCACCCCGGATCAGGCACCCACCCTGAGGTTGCTGTTGGAGTGCCTGGCCAAACGCCTGCACGAAACCCAGACCGGTACCCAGCTGACGGGGCAGGCTTCCCCTCTCATGCAACGGGATCCCCAGTGGCAGGAGAAAATCGAGAAGATCGGCCGAGTCATGCGCCTGGCTCACAACCTGCCTCAGCATGCTCTGTTTGCCCAGTTGGAAGCTGTGTTGCGCCAGATGCTCTCGGTCAGCGACATGTTGCTGATCCGGCTGGAAAACCAGCGACTGGAGCGACTCTATCCACCACACCTGACATACGACGATGACATCATTCGGGCCATGTGCCACAGCACCAACAGCGTAGAGCGCCATGAAGAGGGACTTTACTGGTACAGCCTGCCCCTGCGTCAGCAGCAGCAATACTTTGCCCACCTCATCCTCAACATGACCCGGCCTCTGGAAACCGATGACAGGCTGTTCCTCGATTTCCTGCGCCATCAGTTGACCCTGCTGCTGGAGCTCAAAAGGGTGCGACAGCAACTCGATGAGCTCAACTCGGAGGAGTCCATCAACCAGCGCCTCCAACAGCTGCGCCAAACCAACTTGAGGTTGCAGAAACGGCTCAAGCATCATCAGGAGCTGGAGCGGCGGCTCCAGTTCAATGCCCTGCACGATCCGCTGACCCAGCTGCCAAACCGGGCGCTGCTGATGAATCACCTGCATCATGCAATGACCCGCTACCGCCGTTACCAGACAGCCGGCTTCACCCTGATTTTCGTCGATGTGGATCACTTCAAGCAGGTCAATGACGCCTTGGGCCACAGTGCTGGCGATCAGTTGCTGCAGGAGCTGGGCAGCAGGCTGCAAGGCTGCATCCGGCAAAATGACATGGTGGCGAGGCTCGGAGGGGACGAATTCGTCATCTATCTGGACAACAGCCAGCGGGAAGAGGACATCAGCCCCGTGCTCAATCGCCTGATTGGCCGTATCGGCCATCCGTTCCGGATCCAGGGCAACGAACTGACCATCACCGTCAGTCTGGGGGTCGCCAGCGTGACGGAGCAAACGGCCGATGTCAGTGAACTGCTGCACCAGGCAGACCTCGCCATGTACCAGGCCAAGCGCAACGGTCGCAGCCGCATCGTCATGTATTCGGAGGCCTGTACCGAACAGGCGGGGTCACCGGAAGAGCGGCTCTTCAGAGCCTTGCGGGAAGGGCGGATTGTGCCCTACTTCCAGCCGGTGATCAGGCTGTGTGACAGCCGCCTGGTCGGACTGGAGGTGATGGCGCGCTGGATAACGGAGGAAGGGGAGCTCAAGGATGCATTCGACTTCATTCCTCTGGCGGAGCAGTGCGGCCTCATTCAGGATCTGGACCGCCAGATCCTCAAGCGCACCTGCCAGCAACTGAAGCTTTGGCAACCCGCCTCCGGGGTCGGTCGTTTCAGGATAGCCATCAACCTCTCCGGCAAGCACCTGGCCAGCCACGAGCAGATCATGCAACTGCTCACCATCATGGAGGAGGAGGGTGTCATCCCCGCATGTTTCATCTTTGAGTTCAACGAACGCGAGCTCTCCCGGCAGAGTGCCGACTCCCTCACAGCCTTGCATGAACTGAGGGCGAAAGGGATCCAGGTCAGCCTGGATGACTTCGGCACCGGCTTCTCTTCCCTCAACGCCCTGTTTCACTTCCCGGTGGATTACATCAAGGTGGACGACAGCTTCACCCATCGCATGTTGAACTCACCCAAGGATCTGGCGCTGATCCGCGCCATGCGGGACATCTGTCAGGACCTCGACTTCACCCTGGTGGTCGAGGGGATCGAAAATCAGCAGCAGTTGCAAAAGCTCATCGAGCTTGGCTGTGCCCTCGGGCAGGGGCGCCACATCTCCCCCCCGCTACCGGGAGCCGATATTCCCCCCCTGCTGGGTCAGGCCGCCCGAGAGGCCAAGCCTTCCGGCCTCAATCCTTCTTGAACAGGGCCCGCAGGTTGGCGACACCAACCTGCCCCTTCTGCTGGCGCTCCTCTGCCGTCACCTTCTTCTGGTTTTCCCACTCCAGGTCATCCTGGGGCAGCTCCAGCAGGAAGCGGCTCGGCTCCGGCCGTACCGACTCGCCAAACTGGCGACGCTCCTTGCAGAGGGTAAAGGTCAGCTCGGTCTGGGCCCGGGTGATCCCCACGTAGGCGAGGCGCCGCTCCTCCTCCACGTTGTCCTCGTCGATGCTGGTCTGGTGGGGCAGCAGCCCCTCCTCCATGCCCACCATGTAGACATAGGGAAACTCCAGCCCCTTGGAGGCGTGCAATGTCATCAGCTGCACCTGATCCGCCTCATCCTCCCCTTCGTTGCGCTCCATCATGTCCCGCAGGGTGAGGCGAGTCACCACCTGAGCAAGTGTCATCGACTCCTCCAACTCATCCCCCTCCAGCATCTCGCTGATCCAGCGATAAAGGGTGGAGACGTTTTGCATCCGCATCTCCGCCGCCTTCGGACTGGGGGAGGTCTCATAGAGCCACTCCTCGTAGTGGATCTCCTTGATCATGTCCCGCACCGCCTCCACCGGATTGCCGCGCAGCGCCTGCTCACCGAGCCGTACCAGCCAGTTGGTGAAAGCCTGCAAGGCGGATAGACCGCGCCCGGAGAGGTGTTGCTCCAGCCCCAGCTCGAAACTGGCGGCAAACAGGCTCTTGCCACGCTGGTTGGCGTACTGGCCCAGTTTTTCGAGGGTGGTAGGGCCTATCTCGCGGCGCGGCAGGTTGACCACCCGCAGGAAGGCAGTGTCCTCGTCCGGGTTCACCAGCAGCTTGAGGTAGGCCATGATGTCCTTGATCTCGGTGCGGGAGAAAAACGAGGTACCGCCCGAGATACGGTAGGGAATGCGGTTGGTCATCAGCGCCTTCTCGAAAATGCGCGACTGATGGTTGCCCCGATAGAGGATGGCGTAATCCTTGAAGCGGGTGCGATTCATGAACTTGTGGCCCATCAGCTCGGCGGCGATACGCTCCGCCTCGTGCTCCTCATTCTTGGCAAACAGCACCTTGAGCTTCACCCCCTCGTCCAGCTCGGAGAAGAGCGCCTTGTCGTAGACATGGGGGTTGTTGGCGATCAGGATGTTGGCGCACTTGAGAATACGCCGCTTGGAGCGGTAGTTCTGCTCCAGCTTGATGAGCCGCAGATTGGGGAAATCTTCGTTCAGCAGCACCAGATTCTGCGGCTTGGCACCGCGCCAGGAGTAGATGGACTGGTCGTCATCCCCCACCACGGTGAAGCGGGCCCGCTCGCCGACGATCTGCTTCACCAGCTCGTACTGGCTGGTATTGGTGTCCTGGTATTCATCGACCAGCAGATAGCGGATCTTGTTCTGCCAGCGTTCGCGCACCTCCTGATTGCTCTTGAGCAGCAGGGTCGGCATCACGATGAGGTCGTCGAAATCCAGCGCATTGTAGGCCACCATCTGGCGGTGGTAGCGCTCGTAGAGCTGGGCCATCAGCACCTCTTCAGGCCCGCGGGCGATACGCATGGCCCGGGCCGGCAGGATGAGGTCGTTCTTCCAGTTGGAGATCTGGCTGATGAGGGCAGAGAGCTTGTCCTTGTCGTTGTCGAGCTCCGCCTCGGTCAGCTCTTTCAGCAGCGCCAGCTGATCGGTGTCGTCGAACAGGGAAAAGTTGGCCTTGAGGTTCAGGCTCTTGTGCTCGCGACGAATGATTTCGAGTCCCAGGGTATGGAAGGTGGAGACCATCAGCCCCCGCGCCTCCTTGCGACCCAGGGTCTGACCGACCCGCTCCTTCATCTCCCGCGCCGCCTTGTTGGTAAAGGTGACCGCCGCTATGTTGCGTGCGTTGTAGCCGCACTGCTGTACCAGATAGGCAATCTTGTTGGTGATAACGCGGGTCTTGCCCGATCCGGCACCCGCCAGCACCAGGCAAGGGCCGGAGACATACTTGACCGCTTCGTTCTGATTGGGGTTGAGCTTCATGGGCCGGATCTCTTGGCTTATGATGAGGGGCGGCATTGTAGCAGAGATCCCGCGGGCAGCCGAAACCGGGCACGGGATCCCGCCACTTCATCTTGTGTTTGCCCGCCATTTTCCGGATCATGACCGACTTTTCCAGACGAGATGAGGGGAGCATGAATCAGCAACAGCACGCCCGGCTGCGCGGCCAGTTTCCGGCCTTGGCGCAGGAGGTGAACGGCCACCCTCTGGTCTATCTGGACAACGCCGCCACCACCCAGAAACCGCAAGCCGTGCTGGATGCGATCAATCACTACTATCGGGCCGACAATGCCAACGTGCACCGCGCCGCCCATGCCCTGAGCGGCCGGGCCACACGCGCCTTCGAAGATGCCCGCGAGACGGTTGCCCGCTTTATCAATGCCCCTCGCAGCCACGAAGTGATATGGACCCGTGGCACCACGGAGGCGATCAATCTGGTGGCCCAGAGCTGGGGGATGAGCGAGCTGAGGGCGGGGGATGAAATCGTGCTCAGCACCCTGGAGCATCACGCCAATATCGTCCCCTGGCAGCTGATCGCCCAACGCACCGGCGCCGTGATCCGGGTCGTCCCCCTCGATGAGCGGGGCGATCTCGACATGGCTGCCTATCACGCCATGCTGGGACCACGTACCCGACTGGTGAGCGTGGCTCACGTCTCCAATGCCCTTGGCACCGTCAATCCAGTCAAAGAGATGGTGGCAGCGGCCAAGGCGGTCGGGGCCCTGAGCCTCATAGACGGCGCCCAGGCGGTGGCACATCTCGTAGTGGATGTGCAGGCTATCGGCTGCGACTTCTACGCCTTCTCCGGCCACAAGCTCTATGGCCCGACCGGGATCGGCGTGCTGTGGGGCCGCACTGAGCTATTGGAGCGGATGCCCCCCTGGCAGGCCGGCGGCGAGATGATAGACAGGGTCAGCTTCAGCGGCACCACCTTCAACACCCTGCCCTTCAAGTTCGAGGCAGGCACCCCCCATATCGCTGGCGCCATCGGCCTGGCCGCCGCCATCGACTTTGTGATGGAGCAGGACAAGGATTCATTGGCCAGCCATGAAGCGGCGCTGACCGACTATCTGGTTGCCGGACTGCAACAGGTGCCAGGGCTGCGTCTGGTCGGCGAACCCGGTCAGCGCGCTGGCGCAGTCTCCTTCCTGCTGGAGGATATCCACCCCCAGGATGCGGCTACTCTGCTCGACATGCAGGGGATCGCCTTGCGCGTAGGACACCACTGCGCCATGCCGCTGATGGAATCGCTCGGTATCGGCGGCACCCTGCGTGCCTCCCTGGCCTGCTACAACAATCGGAACGATGTGGACGCCCTGCTGGCCGCCCTGCACAAACTCAGTGACTTCTTCTAAGGCAGACACCCGATGAACAGCCTCACAACCTACACCCGGATAGGCGTTGAGCCCGACGCAAATACCATCCGCCAGCAGTTTGCGGCAGCAAACGGCTGGGAGAACCAGTACCGCCTCATCATCCAGCTCGGCAAGCTGCTACCCACCTTGCCAGCAGAGTGGCAGCAGGAAGAGAACCGCCTGAAAGGGTGCGAGAGCCAGGCCTGGCTCAAGGGAGAGGTAGGTGAGGACGGCAACTGGCATTTTGCCTGCGACTCAGACGCCCGCATCGTGCGCGGTCTTATCGTCATCGTGCTGGCGGCACTCAATCATCAGAGTGCCGACGCTATCCAAGCTTTTGATATGGATGCCTATTTCAGCGAATTGGGGCTCGAGAAACACCTGAGCCCGTCGCGAGGCAACGGGCTCAGGGCAATCGTGTTGGCAATCCGGGAGCAGGCTGCCTAACCCACCTTGTACATTGGTCGATCAGGCTTCGCCAATCGACCCTGTGCCTTCATCTCCGGCCTCTTTCTCGGCGCGGGCTCCCCGCTCGGCAATCTTCTTCAATACACGGGACGCGGCAACCAAGCCAAAGGTGGCCGTCACCGGCGTCACGGCACCGAAGCCGGAGGCGCAATCCATCTTCATATTGCCGTCGCTGGCCGCCTTGGCCTGGCAGGTGCCGCCATTGCCATCCGGATAACTCAGCTGCTCGGTTGAGAAGACACACTCCACCCCGAATTTGCGCGCCGGATTCTTGCTGAAGTTGTGCAGTCGGCGCAGGTCGGAGCGCACCTTGGCGGCCAGCGGATCCTGAATGGTCTTGGCCAGGTCGGCCACGGTGATCTGGGTCGGGTCCATCTGCCCGCCGGCACCGCCCGCCACTATCACCGGGATCTTGTTGCGCTTGCAGAAGGCAATCAGCGCCACCTTGGCCTTGACCGAGTCGATGGCATCTACCACATAGTCAAACTCCCGCTTGATATGCTCGCCCAGGTTGTCGGCGGTGATGAAGTCATCCACCTCGATCACCTCGCAATCCGGGTTGATGGCACGGATGCGCTCGGCCATCACCTCCGTCTTGAGACGGCCGACCGTGCCCTGCATGGCGTGGATCTGGCGATTGGTGTTGGTGATGCAGATGTCGTCCATGTCGATCAGAGTGATCTGGTTGATACCGGCCCGAGCCAACGCCTCGGCCGCCCAGGAGCCGACGCCACCAATCCCTACCACACAGACTTTCGCCTGGCTGAAGGAGCGCAGCGCACTCTGACCATAAAGACGGGCTATGCCCCCGAATCGCTGTAGATACTCTGCTTTCATACCACCACCTTGCTTGAGGGCGGCCATTATAGCGGCAACCTCTCTCAGGGGCGATGATCGGATGATGGTGGTGTTGATGTGAGAGAAAAGGAGTACGGTATCGAAAACGAAAAAAAGCCCAGTCTTTCGACTGGGCTTCTTAAGTA
>NZ_CDBK01000083.1 GCF_000819785.1 Aeromonas caviae
CGTAATTGGGACATAGCCTTAAAAAAACCCTTAAATTGGAAGCAAACAATCGTTTTCTCAACCAGGAAGGTATTGAATCCGATTCGTGTTGAATTATGTGCGATGTAATATGCATCACCAGCAAAATGTTGAAAGGTTGAAGGATATGCACCACCGAGTGTCACTTTCTGCCACCTTGCACCACAACTGGTCAGGCCATTTCCGCCATTATCACCGGGTTACCCTCCTCTGGTTTTTCTAGGTGTCAAAATTTGAGCCCGATACAGACAAACCACTCAATTTCTGACACGACTAAAAATGCAGATAAAGGAATAGTTGCATGACCTACAGCCAGACACTGGCCAATCACATCCTCGACACCCTGAAGAAAACCCTGACCGACAAGGGGATCCGCTATCAGACCCTGGCAGAAGCCATGGGAGTTTCCATCGCCACCGTGAAGCGCATGATGAACAAGCCCTCCCTGCCGTTCGACACCCTGCTGGAGATCTGCCATCTGGTGGGACTCTCCTTCGAAGAGCTGCTGGACCGGACCCAGGATGCCCAGAGCCGCCGGGCCGTCTTTACCCAGGAGCAGGATGAGGCGTTTCACAAGGAGCCGGGGCTCTATGCCTTTCTCGCCAACATCTTCTGGCGCGACAAGACTCTCATCGATCTCAAGCGGGAGTACGGCCTGACCGATGCCTCCTGCTACCTCTATCTGCGCAAGCTGGAGAAGCTCGGCATCCTGCAGCTTGGCATCGACAACAGCTACCACTTCCTCATCAGCGAGCGCATCAGCTTCGAGCAGCACAGCCGCTTCGCCCGCCAGCAGGCGCGCCAGGCCATGTCGGTGCTGGGGGACTATCTGGTGGAGAACATGCACAGGCCCAACAACTACATGGCGCTGTGCCAGCTCCATCTGGGGGAGAGCGAGGCCATGGCGCTGATCGATCGCATGAAGGAGTACTGGCATCAGGAGCTCAAGCTCAACCGCCCCGCCATCGGCCAGCGGGAGGGCAGCAAGACCTACACCATGTCGCTGCAACTGGCCGACTGCGGCTACCAGAGCTTCGACGATCTGATTCCCAACATCGACAACTGATCCCGGTGGATCCTGCGGGATCCGCCATGTCAGTGCCAGAACGCCGCTACTCTGCCAGTTGCACCTGCCGCGCGCCGGTGGCGAGCGGTTGCAGTGCCCGGGTATCCAGGCAGATGCGGATGGCGTCCGGTCGCCAGTGCTCGATGTCGCAATCCACCAGCTTCCCTTCCTCGTCATGATTGACCCGCACCAAGCGCAGCACGGCGCTCCCCTGGGCCAGGTTGAGGGCGCGGGCTATCTCTCCCCGGGCCGCCGAGGGGGTGATCTCGAGGCTCGCCCAGCCCTGGCCTATGCCATAACGCTGCCGGTAAAGCTCGGTGAGGGAGCTGGCCAGAGGAGCGCTGGCGATGCCGGGGAAACGGCTCGCCAGCAGGTGATGGCTGACGTGGAGCACCGGGCGACCGTCGATCAGCCGCTGGCGGCGGATCTCGTAGAGCGGCGTAAAGGGTTCCAGACCCATCCAGCGGCACAACTCGCTGCTGGCAAGCTGGTTGCCATGAGCCAGCACCCGGGTCTCGGCGGTGCGCTGCTGCTCGCCAATCCACTGGTGAAAGTGGGTGTGGATGGCAGGATCGTAGGTGAGGCGAGGCGGCGCCACGAACCAGCCGCGCCGCTCGGCCCGGTAGATGAGGCCGTCCGCCTCGAGGCTGGAGAGTGCCTCCTTGATGGTGATGCGGGTGGTGGCGAATCGCTCGCTCAGGGCCCGTTCGGCGGGCAGCTGCTGCCCCGCCGCCAGGTGTCCGCTGCCGATATAGCGGCGCAGGGTCCGGCAAATCTGTTCGCACTTGGAGGGTATGCGGCCATCAGTCATCCCCTGTTCACTCAATCGCTCTGTCACTGTCACATCCCTGTCGGTCATTCGGGTTTGCACACCACTGGAGTAGACCAGAGGTTGTCGACCCCGAGTTGTAACCGCCCCTGATGACAGCGCCATGACAGGGCGATTGTCACGAAACTGCCATCAAAGCGCCCCGCCACCGTCATATTTCCCCTCTAGCATCCCTCTCGAACCTTAACTGACCTAGTCCAGAGGGATGGGATGATGAAAAGCGTGATCGCAAGTGCACTGGCCCTGGTGGCCATCAGTCAACCACTGTTTGCCGCCGAGAACATCGCGGATCTCGAAAAAGCCGCCCGCGGTGAGGGCCAGCTCCAGAGCGTCGGCATGCCGGACAGCTGGGCCAACTGGAAGGATACCTGGCAGCAGCTCGGCAGCATCTACGGCATCAAGCATCAGGATACCGACATGAGCTCCGCCCAGGAGATCGCCAAGTTCGCCGCCGAGAAGGCCAATGCCACCGCCGACATCGGCGACGTGGGCGGCGCCTTCGGCCCGGTCGCGGTCAAGCAGGGGGTCACCCAGCCCTACAAGCCCTCCACCTGGGCCGACATTCCCAACTGGGCGAAGGATGCGGACGGCCACTGGATGCTGGCCTATACCGGCACCATCGCCTTCCTGATCAACAAGGATCTGGTCAAGGCCGCCCCCACCAGCTGGCAATCCCTGCTGGGTGGCGACTACAAGGTGACCCTGGGTGACGTGGGCGTCGCCTCCCAGGCCAACAACGGCGTGCTGGCGGCGGCCTATGCCACCGGCGGCAGCGAGAAGAATCTGAAACCCGCCCTGGATCTGTTCGGCAAGCTGGCCAAGCAGGGCCGCCTGTCGCTGAACGACCCGACCATCGCCAACATCGAGAAAGGCGAAGTGGAAGTGGGAGTGCTGTGGGACTTCAACGCCCTCAACTACCGCGACCAGATCGACCCCAAGAAGTTTGATGTGGTGATCCCGAGCGACGGCTCCGTCATCGCCGGCTACACCACCATCATCAACAAGTGGGCCAAGAACCCCAACGCCGCCAAGTTGGCGCGGGAATACATCCTCTCCGATGCAGGTCAAATCAACCTGGCCCGTGGCTACGCCCGCCCCATTCGCAGCAACGTGACCCTGCCGGATGACGTCAAGGCCAAGCTGCTGCCGGCCGAGCAGTATGCCAACGCCAAGCCGGTGCAGGATCACGCCGCCTGGGAGCAGAGCTCCAAGGCCCTGCCGCGCCAGTGGCAGGAAACCGTCATGATCAACATGCAGTAAGGAGTGGCCAGTGCAACACAAGGTGATAGTGGTACTTGTGGATGGCCTGGCAGCAGAGGTAGCCCATTGCATGGGCTACCTCTGTGGCATGGTGGAGGCAGAGCGCGGCCTGCATACGACCCTGAGTGCCGCCCTGCCCTCCCTCTCCCGCCCTCTCTACGAGTGCATCCTGACCGGCCTGCCGCCGGTGGCGAGCGGCATCACCCACAACGGGGTGACGCGCCTGAGCCAACACGACTCCATCTTCCATCTGGCCCGGGCCGCGGGTAAACGCACCGCAGCGGCGGCCTACCACTGGGTGAGCGAGCTTTATAACCAGAGCCCCTGGCTGGCGGCCCGCGATCGCTTCACCCATGACGAGCAACTGCCCATCCAGCACGGCTGCTTCTACTGGGATGACGCCTACCCCGACAGCCACCTGCTGATGGACGGCGAGTGGCTGCGCAGCCAGTACGACCCCGATTTTCTGCTGATCCACCCCATGGGGGTGGACGATGCGGGCCACCAGTTCGGTCTCGATTCCCGCCAGTACCGCAATCAGGCGCGCCGCATGGACAGCCTGCTGGCCGACCTGCTGCCCCAGTGGCTGGCGGAGGGGTATCAGGTGGTGATCACCTCGGATCACGGCATGAACAACGATCTCAGCCATGGCGGCACCCTGGCCGAGGAGCGCACTGTGCCGCTCTGGCTCTTTGGCGATGCCTTCGTCGAGCGCTGGCCGGATGGGGTAGTGATCGCCCAGACCCAGCTCTGCGCCCTGATGGCGGATCTGCTGGGGGTTCCCCACGACAAGCCGGCAGCCCCCCCGCTGCTCAAGGCGGCCTTTATGCGCGAGGTGCACTGATGATGCCTGCCACCACCGAGATCCTCGCGGATCAACAGGTGAAGCCACGCCGGGTGCGCCGCCACTGGCTGCCGGCCCTGGTGCTGCTGCCCTTTGTCCTCTTGATGATCCTGTTTCAGCTCGCCCCCATGGTGTGGGTACTGGTGGGCAGCGTCCAGACAACCGATGGCTGGGGTCTCGACCATTACCGGGAGATTTTGAGCTCCCCCTTCTATCTGCAATCCTTCGGCAACTCCTTGCGCATCGCCGGCATCGCCAGCCTGGCGGGGCTCGCCATCGGCACCCTCGGGGCCGCGGCCCTGCGCCACAGCGGCGAGCGGGTCAAGCGGGTGCTGCTGGCCTTCGTCACCATGACCGGCAACTTCAGCGGCGTGCCGCTGGCGTTCGCCTTCATCATCGTGCTCGGCATCAATGGCGCCGTTACCCTGTTGCTCAAATCCTGGGGCCTCATCGACGGCTTCAACCTCTATTCGGGCAGCGGCCTTATCCTGATTTACACCTACTTCCAGATCCCGCTTGCCCTGCTGCTGCTCTACCCGGCGTTCGACGCCCTGCAGGATGAGTGGCCCCAGGCCGCCGCCCTGCTCGGCGCGAGCAGGGGGCAGTATGTGTGGCACGTGGCGCTGCCGGTGCTGACGCCCGCCTTGCTCGGCACCCTGATCATCCTGTTTGCCAACGCAGTGGGAGCCTATGCCTCTGCCTACGCTCTCACCACCGGCAACTTCAACCTGGTGACCATCCGGGTGGCCAGTCTGGTCTCCGGCGACATCTTCCTCGAGCCGAATCTCGCGGCGGCGCTGGCGGTGATCCTGATGGTACTGCTGGGGGTGGTGACAGCCGCCAACCAGTGGCTGCTGAAAAAGAGCTATGTGAACAAGGGACAATCCCATGCATGATTTGACGCCGCGCTGGCCCAGATGGGTGCTGGGGGCGCTGGTCGCCACCCTGTTGCTCCCGCTGCTGGCTACCTTTCTCTACTCCATCTCCACCCGCTGGGGGGCGACCCTGCTGCCGGACGGCTTTACCCTCGACTGGTATCTCAAACTCTGGGGCGACCCGCGCTTTCTGGCGGCCTTTGGCCGCAGCCTCCTGGTCTGTTTCGCCACCCTGCTGCTTGGGACCCTGGTGCTGGTGCCCACCGTGCTGGTGGTGGCCTACTACTTCCCCAGGCTGGATCCCTGGATGAACCTCTTGATCCTGCTCCCCTTCGCGGTGCCACCCGTGGTCTCCTCGGTGGGCTTGCTGCAGATCTACGCCGACGGCGTGCTGCCGATTATCGGCACGCCGTGGATCCTGATCGGGACCTGGTTCACCGTGGTGCTCCCCTTCATGTACCGGGCGCTGGCCAACAGCCTGCAAGGGGTGCCGCTGAAAGATCTGATGGATGCCGCCCACCTGTTGGGGGCGAGCAGTGCCCGCGCCTTCCTGCTGGTGGTGATCCCCTGCCTGCGCAAGGGACTGCTGGCGGCGCTGTTTCTCTCCCTCTCCTTCCTGCTCGGAGAGTTCGTGTTTGCCAACATGCTGGTGGGCACCCGTTACGAGACCCTGCAGGTCTACCTCTACAACATGCGTGCCACCTCGGGCCACTTCACCAGCGCACTGGTGATGAGCTACTTCCTGCTGACCCTGCTGCTCACCTGGGCAGCCAACAGATTTCATCGGTGAATCAACATGTTCCATCTAGAAGTGAATCAACTGCACAAATCCTACGGCGACACCAAGGTGTTCGAGGGGATTGAATTCGGTATCCGCAAGGGGGAGCTGGTGACCCTGCTCGGCCCCTCCGGCTGCGGCAAATCCACCCTGCTGCGGGCGCTGGCCGGGCTCACCCCGGTGGATGGCGGTCAGGTGCGGGTGGCCGGTGAGGACATTACCTGGCAGGAGCCCCAGAAGCGGGGCATCGGCATGGTGTTCCAGAGTTATGCGCTCTTCCCCAACATGACGGTGTGGGACAACGTCGCCTTCGGCCTCAAGATGAAGCCCCAGCCGGGGCGGGATCTCGCCGCCAGCGTACAGGAGGCGCTGGCGCTGGTGGAGCTGACCGGCTTCGAGCGCCGCTATCCGAGCGAGCTCTCCGGCGGCCAGCGCCAGCGAGTGGCCCTGGCCCGCGCCCTGGTGGTGCAACCCCGGATCCTCTTGCTGGATGAGCCGCTATCGGCGCTGGATGCCCGCATCCGCCGCAGCCTGCGCCAGCAGATCCGCGCGATCCAGCAGCGCCTCGAGCTCACCACCATCTTCGTGACCCACGATCAGGAGGAGGCGCTGACCCTGTCGGATCGGATCTTCCTGATGAACAAGGGGTCCATCGTCCAGAGCGGCACACCGGAGCAGATCTACACCCGCCCCGCCAGCGAGTTCGTGGCGGGCTTTATCGGCAACTACAACCTGCTGGGTGGCGAGCAGGCCAAATCCCTGTTCGGCCCGCGCTTTCGCGGCAAGCTGGCGCTGCGGCCGGAGTCCATCACCCTGCTGCCCGCCGGGGCGGTCAGCCACGAGCCCAGCCTGCCCGGCATCGTTCGCCAGCAGCAGCTGCTCGGCAACGTCATCCGCTATCAGGTGGAGTGCGAGGCAGGGCTGTTGACGGTGGATAGCCTCAACCGCCGTGCCGGCGATCTGCTGCCGGTGGGCAGCGCCGTGACCCTGGTGGTGGCCCGGGATCAACTCTGTGAGGTAGCATAACGCCATGAATCCCATTCATTTTTCAGCCAGTACCCCGATGCTGGCAGCCAACCCGAGGAGCAGCCATGGCCCTGGCACTGTTTGATCTGGACGAGACCCTGATAGCGGGGGATTCCGCCAGCCTCTGGCTGGAGTACATGGTGGCCCAGGAGCTGGCCCCGGCGGGCATGGTGGCCGAGGAGCAGGCCATGATGTCCCTCTACCATCAGGGCAAGATGGACATGCACCAGTACATGGCCTTCACCCTGCAACCGCTGGCAGGCAGGACGCGCCAGTGGCTCGACTCCCTCTGCACCCGCTTTGCCGAACAGGTGCTGCGGGAGCGCCTCTACCCGGAGGGGCTGGCCCGCATCGAGTGGCATCGCCAGCGTGGCGACGAGCTGGTGCTCATCTCCGCCTCCGGCGAGCATCTGGTGGCCCCCATGGCGCAGATGCTGGGGATGGATCACTGCGTGGCCATCCTGCTCGACGAGGAAGCCGGCATGTTGACCGGCCAGACCCGCGGCACCCTGAGTTTTCGCGAGGGCAAGGTGGCCCGCATCAACCAGCTCTTTGCCGGAAAGGAACACCTCTGGCAGGGGAGCTTCGGCTACAGCGACTCCCACAACGATCTGCCCATGCTGCGGGCGGTGAGCCATCCCCATGCGGTCAATCCGGCCCCCGCCCTGCGCCAGTGCGCCGAGGAGCTGGGCTGGCCCCTCTGGACCTGGCAGTTGCACCCTTGATCCGCGCAATGAAGAAGAGGCCCTCAGGCCTCTTCTTTGCTCAACATGCCATCCCCTGAGGGCGAGTCGTCCCAGGGAGCCAGGGGATCCACCATGTAGATGCGATTCTTGCCGTCACCCTTGGCGCGATAGACCTCGGCATCGACCATGGTCAACAGGCTCCTGGCCCCAAGCCCGGGGGCACTCGCCACCAGGCCGCCGCTGAAGGTGATCCCAAGACCGGGTTCACGCCAGTGCAGGGAGGCCACCCCAATCCTGTACTGCTCCAGCAGCATCTGGCAGAAGTGGATATCGGGATTGGCAAACAGCACCACCAGCTCTTCCCCGCCATAGCGGCATACCCAGCCATGATCCCCCAGCAGCTTGGCGCCAAAGCTGGCCACCCGCTTGAGCACCACGTCCCCGGTCTGGTGACCATAGGTGTCATTGATCCGCTTGAAACCGTCCAGATCGATCATGGCCAGGCAGAAGCGGTCCTGATCGAGCAGCAGCCGATTCAACCGCTCGTCGAAGAAGCGCCGGTTGTAAAGGCCGGTCAGCTTGTCGAGGTTCGCCTGCTGGCGCACCTCGTGATAATCCTTGCTCACCTCCGCCAGCTCGGCATAGACGTGCCTGAGCTCGCGCATCCCCCCCTGGTGCACCTCGTCAGGCTGGGTCCGGCTGGCCCGGATCACGGTGGAGATCTCGTCCAGCATCCGCCTGAAATAACGGGACCAGATCAGTGCCAGCACCATGTAGAGCACGCTGGCCAGCACGATGATCCCGAGCACGTTGAGGGAGGCGCTCGCCACCACCGCCTGGATGCTGGAGGCGGGCAACACGCTGATCAGCACCCAGTTGTGGTCAGGCAGGCGGCTGTAGGCCACGAACTGGCGAGACGACTGATCCAGGAAGATGCCGTCCTCCCCGCTGAAGCGGGAGAGCCAGGTCGGGTGGGTCATGGGCTTGAGCAGTTGTGAGGGATCGGGGTGGGCCAGCACCTTGCCCGACTGGTTGACGATCATCTGGTAACCGCTGTTCCACTGCCGGTTCAGCTGGGCGGAGAAGGGGGCCAGGATGGCATCCACCGCGAAGACCCCCCGCACCTTGCCCTCCTTGTCGGTGATGGCCCGCGCCAGGGCGATCACCAGCGTGCCGTTGGTGTAGTCGTAGTAGGGTTCGGTCCAGACCATCTTGCCCACATGCTGGCTGGCCAGCTGATACCAGGGGCGCACCCTGGGATCGAAGTCCGCATCCGCCTGCCATTCGGGGTAGATCAGCATCTGGCGCTCGGCGGTGCCCACATAGATGTAGATGAGATCCGCCATCACCCCCTTGTAGAGGCGCCACTCCCTGAGATAGGAGTCGGTGTTGCGCAGACGGGGGCCGCTGATGTCCTCCACCTTGACCTGGTCGTAGATGAGGGAGAACTGACGCTCCATCTCGTTCAGGTAGGGCTCGATGAAGACGTGGCGCAACTGGTGATTGGTGGCGAGCAGGCGCTGTTGCAGCTCTCGCTGCAGGCTGCGCTCCATGTGCAGGTAGTAGATGGCGCCCAGCATCAGGACGGGAATGAAGAGCAGAAGCAGGCCCAGGCGCATCCGTGCCACCAGGGACCAGGTCTTTTTGGAGACTGCTCGCTTATCCAACCCTGACTCCATGCTATCCCCTGACATCGTGTAGTGTCAGAATATCAGCCCCACCTGATGGCGTCCAAAAGGAAGCGCATCGGGTGGCCAACGAGAAGGAACTGGCCTGGATGTTGAAACCGGAACTGCTGACTGCCCTCCATTACTGCGCCGTGATCACCCTGACCGGTGCCATCACCTCGGAGTATTTCCTGTTCCGGCGCGGCATGTCCATCGAGCAGGTGCGCAAGCTGCTGCTGGCTGACAGCCTGGCCGCCCTGGCCCTGCTGCTCATCTTCATCACGGGCGTGCTGCTGGTGGTCGCCCATCCCCAGCCACCGGCCATCCTGTTTGCCAATCCGGGTTACCGCACCAAGCTGCTGATGTTCTTCGCCATGGCCATCAGCTTTGGCTACCCCAGCCGGCTGTTCCACCACTGGCGCCGATCCTTGCGCCAGGGACGGGCTCCCCTTGTCTCCACCCAGCAGCAGTTCTGGGTGATCTGGATCCTTAGGGGCAACCTGCTGCTGCTCGCCCTGCTGCCCCTGCTCGCCAAGCTGGCCAGCCGCTGATCCTGCCCTCGCCCGGCAACAAATGGCTGACGACAAACGCCCCTTCTCGCAGGTATCGTAATGGCGGGGCCCGAGTGCCGCCGAGACTCTTTCTCAGGGATGATTCCGTATGCGTTCAAACATGATGTTATTGATGGCCGCCGCCATCTGGGGGCTGGGCTTCGTCGCCCAGCGTCTGGGGATGGATCACATGGGGCCCTTCACCTTCAACGGCCTGCGCTTCCTGCTGGGCGCCCTCTCCCTGCTGCCGCTCTTGTGGTGGCTCAAGTCACGCCAGCCGCCCCAGCCTGCCGGTGATCACCGCCTGCTGCTGACCGGGGGCCTCATCGCCGGCACCGTGCTCTTCTCCGCCGCCTCCCTGCAACAGGTGGGGCTGCTCTACACCACGGCCGCCAAGGCGGGCTTCATCACCGGCCTCTACATCATCCTGGTCCCCGTCATCGGCCTGGCCCTGCGCCACAAGACCGGGGCCAACACCTGGGTAGGCGCCCTTATCGCCATGGCCGGGCTCTACTACCTCAGCGTCACCGAGGAGTTCACCATCGGCTACGGCGATCTGCTGCAAGTGATCGGGGCCCTGTTCTGGGCCGTGCACCTGCTGGTGCTGGATCACTACTCGAACCGGGTCGCCCCCATTCGTCTTGCCGGGGTGCAGTTCGTGGTGTGCGGCCTGCTCAGCCTGGCCACGGCCTTCGTCATCGAGACCCCGACGGCGAGTGGTGCCGTGGCGGGCTGGCAGGCGCTGCTCTACGCCGGTCTGGTCTCGGTCGGCATCGGCTATACCCTGCAGGTGGTGGGGCAGCGCGGTGCCCATCCGGCCCACGCCGCCATCATCCTCAGCCTGGAGACGGTGTTCGCCGCCATCGGCGGTGTCTTGCTGCTGGGGGAACATCTGGACGAACGGGCCGTGGTCGGCTGCGCCCTGATGCTGGCGGGGATGCTCATCTCCCAGATCCGCCTGCGCTGGTGGTGGAAGTCCCGCCGCAACAAGGTGCCCAGCCAGTCCTGATATCTGCGGTGGTCATTGACCCCAAATTAAACGAGGCGCCCTTGGGCGCCTCGTTATATTGCCGCCTGCCTAGCGCACGCTGGAGCAGAAGCTCACGTCATCGCGCAGGGGGTCATTGCTCACGCTGTGATAGAGCTCGAAGCAGGGGCCGTCCCCAAAGGCGAGCCCAGCCGCGACGATATCGCCGATGTGCTCCTGCCAGCGCTCCCCGTACTGGCTGCGATCCGTGATGAGATAGCGGGACTGGGCGTAGCGCCCGGCGGGGATGAGCTGAATTTCCACCTCCCCCGCCCCCAGGGTGCCCACCGGTACGCTGATGCCGATGTCGGTGCGGCACTGGGCCGGCGGCGTCACCTCGGGGTTGTCGTGGTAGATGAAGATCCACTCTCCCCCTTCCAGGCCACGGGGCGCGGCCCACTGATGAAGGCGATGGCAGACGGCGTCATACCCTTCGCCATAGGGGCCGGTCACGCGGATATAGGCCAGGGTGCGGGCGTCCATCTCGACGGTGTTCATGGTGTTGCTCCTTGCTGATGAGTGGCCTTCAGCATAAGGGAGTGCCCCTTGCCATGCGTGTCCTTCCTTGCGATCCAGGTGTCCGTTCTTGCCCTTGTCGCGGCGAAACGCCCCCGGGGTACAACCATAATGACGGCGAAACGCCTTGGCGAAAGCCTGGGAGCTGCCAAGCCCCGCCCCCAGCGCGATGGCGGTGACGCTGGCATCGGTGTAGCAGAGCTGCCAGGCCGCCCGCTGCATCCGCAGGCGGCGGCACATCTCGCCGGGGGCCTCCCCCACCACGGCGGTGAACACCCGGTGGAAGTGGTAGAGGGAGAGGCAGGCGCGACTCGCCAGCGCCTCGATGGAGAGATCCGGATCCTGCTCCAGTGCCCGCAGCACCGGCGTCAGGCGCTCGCGATAGTCGATCATCGGCGCACCCTGGCCATGTAGAGGGCATCCACCAGCACCCCATGACGCAGGCCGTAATCCCGGGCTACGCCCTCCTCCACAAAGCCCGCCTTGCGATAGAGGGCCAGGGCCGCCTGATTGTCGGCCCAGACCGTCAGCTCCACCCGCGTCAAGCCGAGCCAGTTGTCCGCCAGATCCAGCGCAGCCTGCATCAGGGCGGTGCCCACCCCGCGCCCGGCCCAGTCATCGTGTACCGCCATGCCGATGCTCGCCACGTGGCGGCGACGGGGGGCCGGCTCCACCATCAGGACCAGCGCGCCCGCCACCTCCCCCTCCCACTCCGCCAGCAGGCTGTAGATGCCATCCCGCGGGGTCAGCTTCTGCTCCCACTGCTGCAGGGAGGGGAAGGGAAGTTGCAGGGTGCCCGCCTGGGCATGGGGCATGGCGTGAAGATCCCGCAGGGCGGCGGCATCTTCCGGCCCGGCGCGGCGAATGGTGATGGACATGAGACCTCCTGATTGGCTGAATCCCATCTTGCCGCAAGGCTGGCGTCTGTTTCCACCCCCATCAGCGAAACCAATCAAAGGGTTAGGCACACTCCATTGGAGCCGCTCCCCCACTTCACCTAGTCTGGCGACTCATCACAAGGAGACCTGCCATGACCGACAAGACCCTGCGCAGCGCCAACGGCGCCCCCGTCGTCGACAACAACAACAGCCTCACCGCCGGCCCCCGCGGCCCCGTCCTGATGCAAGACATCTGGTTGATGGAGAAACTCGCCCACTTCGACCGCGAGCGCATTCCCGAGCGGGTGGTGCACGCCAAAGGCTCGGGCGCCTACGGCACCTTCACCGTGACCCACGACATCAGCGCCTTCAGCAAGGCCGACCTGTTCAACGCCGTCGGCAAGCAGACCCCGGTGTTCCTGCGCTTCTCCACCGTGGCCGGCGAGAAGGGGGCCGCCGACGCAGAGCGCGACGTGCGCGGCTTCGCCCTCAAGTTCTACACCGAGCAGGGCAACTGGGATCTGGTGGGCAACAACACCCCGGTGTTCTTCATTCGCGATCCCCTGAAATTCCCCGACTTCATCCACACCCAGAAGCGGGATCCGCGCACCAACCTGCGCAGCGCCACCGCCGCCTGGGACTTCTGGTCCCGCCACCCGGAATCCCTGCACCAGGTCACCATCCTGTTCAGTGATCGCGGCATCCCCAGGAGCCTGCGGGAGATGAACGGCTATGGCAGCCACACCTTCAGCTTCATCAACTCGGCCAACGAGCGCTTCTGGGTCAAGTTCCACTTCAAGACCGAGCAAGGCCACAGCTTCTACACCGATGAAGAGGCGGCCACCGCCGTCGGTCATGACAGAGAGACCAGCCAGGCGGATCTGTTCAACGCCATCGAGCGGGGCGACTTCCCGCGCTGGAAGGTCTATGTGCAGGTGATGCCAGAGGCCGAGGCCCAGACCTACAAGATCCACCCGTTCGACCTCACCAAGGTGTGGCCCCACAAGGACTACCCGCTCATCCCGGTCGGGGTGCTTGAGCTCAACCAGAACCCGGACAACTACTTCGCCCACGTGGAGCAGGCCGCCTTCACCCCGGCCAACGTGGTGCCCGGCATCGGCTTCTCGCCGGATCGCATGTTGCAGGGTCGCCTGTTCTCCTACGGTGACACCCAGCGCTATCGCCTCGGCGTCAACCACGGCCTGCTGCCGGTCAACGCCCCGCGCTGCCCGTTCCACCACGGTGCCCACCGCGACGGCGCCATGCGGGCCGACAGCAACGGTGGCGCCAGCCCCAACTACCAACCGAACCGCTTCGGCACCCAGCAGCCGAGCGAGCAGCACGAACCGGCCCTGAGTCTGGAAGGGGCTGCCCTGCACTACGATTTTCGTGACTACGACAGCGACTACTACAGCCAGCCGGGGGATCTCTTCCGCCTGATGGACGAGGGGCAGCGTGCCCGCCTCGCCGCCAACCTGGCCCGCTCCCTCATCAATGTGGAGGATGACGCCATCGTCGCGGCCCAGCTCAGGCACTTCGAGCAGGCCGACCCCGAGTACGCCAAGCGGGTCGAGCTGGCCCTGGCCGCCCTGCAACGCTGAGTCGCAGGCAGCCAACCTCTGCAAATGCAAAACGGGGGCCCGATGGCCCCCGTTCTCGCATGACGGTCTTTGCTGAATGAAGGGGTTGTACCGCCAGCTCACGACGGCAACGACGTTGTGCACTGGCAGAACGGCACCATTATCCACCTGTGGTAATAAATCTGCCTGCGGTAATGCACTTATATTCACCAATAAAAACGGAGCCCGAGGCTCCGTTCTTCCATGCCGTATCCATCCCGGACGCAGCGCCCTCGCGCGCTTCCCTCCCTTGCCGACAAGGGTTTGTACCGCCAGCTCACGACGGCAACGACGTTGTGCACTGGCAGAGCGGCACCATTGTCCACCTGTGGTAATAAACCTGCCTGCGGTAATGCACTTTTAGTCACCAATAAAAACGGAGCCCGAGGCTCCGTTGTTCAATGCGGTATCCATCCCGGACGCAGCGCCCTCGCGCTCTTCCCGCTCCTTTGCCAACAAGGGTTTGTACCGCCAGCTCACGACGGCAACGACGTTGTGCACTGGCAGAGCGGCACCATTATCCACCTGTGGTAATAAACCTGCCTGCGGTAGTGCACTTTTAGTCACCAACAAAAACGGAGCCCGAGGCTCCGTTCTTCCATGCCGTATCCATTCCGGACGCAGCGCCCTCGCGCGCTTCCCGTACCCTTGCCAACAAGGGTTGGTACCGCCAGCTTACGACGGCAACGACGTTGTGCACTGGCAGAGCGGCACCATTGTCCACCTCTGGTAATAAACCTGCCTGCGGTAATGAACGTTTAGTCACCAATAAAAACGGAGCCCGAGGCTCCGATTTCAATGCGGTATCAATCCCGGACGGAACGCGCTTCGCGCTCTTCCCGCTCCCTTGCCAACAAGCGTTTGTACCACCAGCTACTGCGACGACGTTGTGCATTGGAAGAGCGACGAGCCATTGCTTAGATCCCAGTCAAGAGAAGAAAGAGCCGCATTATGCGATAGAGATCACGCCCGTGTCTGTAGCTGGATCAAGAAAAGGCTCACTGGCCCACCCGGATCGTCCGCTGGTTGTCCTCCGGTTCACCACTCTGTGACGGCGTCGTCACCTCTCGCCAGATCAGGGGACCATTGGTCTCCATCGCCTGTTGCGGCGCGCACTCCAGCCAGAGCTCCCCCTGCTGGATACGGGCCCCCTGAGAGTATTTCTGATCCTGATACCAGCACACCCGCTCGGGCAGCGAACCAAGGGGCAGTACCAGCTCGGTGCCCACCGAGTGGCTGAGGGTGTTGGACGCCGGGGCGGCCAACGCGGGGAAGAGCCAGCCAAGGGCCAGCAGACAACCTGCACAACGGATCATGGGAATTCCTGTCACGGGGGAGTGAAAGTGTAAAGCGACCAGCAGAGCCCTCGACTTGACCAATAAATGTCGGCTCATCTGGCATTCCGGAAGCAATATGATAGCCTGCCTGCGCCCGCCAAGGCCTGTCAGGGTTCTGCCGTGGGCCCCCACCGGCATCGCCGGGATGCGGTAATGAATAACCCTTAATAATCAGATAATTAACTGGATATGTTGTCAATGCGTATCATGCCGTTGCTCAAGGCTGCCTGCCTGAGCCTGATGTTGTCCGCCTGTGTCGCCCCCCTGCTGATGATGAGCCCCACCAGCCAGCTGATGTGGGCCCTGCTCAAGCCGCTGGTCGGTTTCGATCCGAACGAGGCCAACCTGTTCGAGCAGCCGCTGATCAAGGACAGAATGACTGCCATGCTGGGGCCCAACTACGAGAGCACCATGCAGCTGCTCAAGACCGCCGACGAGCTGCAACAGGAGGGGCCGCTCTTTTACGTGGTCTCCCGCTACGCCCCCGTGCCGGACGTGGCCAAACAGGCCGGCATGGTCTGGAACGCCGACACCAACCAGCTCGCCGTCATGGTGCAAAAAGGTGACGGGGCGACCCAGGTCTTCGGGGAAAACCTGACGGCCGCCACCCCGACCTGGCCCAGCGCCATGCAGGGCTGGCAGTCCCAGGCCACCCCGGCCGCCACGGCCCTGACCGGTGCCGGTCAGGGGCTCACGGGCGCTGGCAGTTCTCTGCTGGGCACCATGATGGGGGGCCTGCAACAGAGCGCCAGCAAGGCCCTGTCCGACTCCACCAGACAGGTGATCGGCAGTGCCGCCACCACGGCGCAGCAACAAGCGACCAAGGCGGCGAGCGACTCGGCCAAACAGGCCGCCAGCAGCGCAGCGACCATCAGTGTCGCCACCACGGCGCAGCAGCAAACCGCCAAGGCGGTGAGCGACAGCGCCAAGCAGGCCGCCAGCAGTGCCGCAACCACGGCGCAGCAGCAAGCCGAAAAGGCGGTGAGCGACACCGCCAAACAGGCCGCCAGCAGCGCAGCCACCATCAGTGCCGCCACCACCGCGCAGCAGCAAACCGCCAAGGCGGTAAGTGACGCCGCCAAACAGGCTGCCAGCAGCGCAGCGACCATCAGTGCCGCAACCACGGCGCAGCAGCAAGCCGCCAAGGCAGTGAGTGACAGCACCAAGCAGGCCGTCAGCAGCGCCACCACTACAGCGCAGCAACAAGCCGCCAAGGCAGTAAGTGACACCGCCAAACAGGCTGCCAGCAGCGCAGCGACCAGCAGTGCCGCAACCACGGCGCAGCAACAAGCCGTCAAGGCGGTGAGCGACAGCGCCAAGCAGGCCGCCAGCAGTGCAGCGACCATCAGTGCCGCCACCACCGCACAGCAGCAAGCGACCAAGGCAGTGAACGACAGCGCCAAGCAGGCCGCCAGCAGTGCCGCAACCACGGCGAAGCAACAAGCCGCCAGCAGCGCAGCGACCATCAGTGCCGCGACCAGTGCACAGCAGCAAGCGGCCAAGGCGGTGCAGCAACAGGGCGAGAAGCGGGAAGCGACTTCCGGCACCCTGAGCGATCAGGCCAGGGCGGATGCCGAAGCGGAGCTGGAAAAACTGCTTAACTGACTTATTTAAGCGTCATGCCACCATAAAAACAGGCCATCACATGATGGCCTGTTGTTTATCTGACCCGTGGCAGGGGAAGATCAGAAATGGCGGTCCTGCTCGGTGGGCTTGGCACCCTTCTCTTCGCTGTGCTCGATGGCGGTGCGGATAAGGTCGACGCCGGCCCGGATGATCAGCACCCCCATGTTGACCAGCTTGACGCAGACCCACATGAAGGTGATGAGCAGGATCAGCTTGAGCACCGTCTGGAAGGCCTCCAGGAAGTTCTGCTCCAGCTGGGCGGTGAGCCCGTTGGCGCTGCTCATCAGCCAGGTGTACACCTCGCGCACGAAGGGGATCCGGCTCGGCATCTCCAGCACGTCCAGCGCAGCAGGCAGGGCCTGGAAGATGACGATGCTGCCAAACAGTATCAGGATGACGCCGATGGCAATCCCCAGAAAGAAACCGAACTGTCGCATGAAGAGCCCCACAATGTAGTGAATGAGAAGAACAATAGCCGCCAATACTAGGGACTGCCCGCGCAGACGGCAATCCTTGCGTCCCCGACAGGGTCGGTGCCCCCTGCAAGCCATTGCCCGGCCGTCTGATTTCTGTGACCCTTGTCCCCACTCCTTGCCCCTGGGTGTCATCATGTTTCGAGTCGTCTTCTGCCTGCTGCTGTTGCTGGGCGGTGCCCTGCCCGCCTCCCGCGCCGAATCCCCTCCCTCTGCGGCCGCCTGCGTGATCCGCCACCAGCAAGGGATCCTGCTGGTGCAGGACAGGCTCTCCTCGCGCTACAGCCTGAGCGGCGGCTACATCGACAGGGGGGAGACCCCGGAGCAGGCGGCCCTGCGCGAGCTGTTCGAGGAGACCGGCCTCCAGGGTCGCGTCACCGGCGAGCTGGGGCGCTGGCAACGGGCCAGGGTGTTCGCCTGCCAGACCCTGGAGCCCCTGCGGGTCCAGCGGGGGACGGGGTTTGTCTCCTTGCTCCAGGCCCCGGATCTCGGTGGCGAGATCCTGAACGCCAGGCTGATCGCGGCCGCCGACCTGCCCCCTGACCAGCGTCGCTTCCCGGCGCAGATCGACTGGATAGCCCCGAGGCTGGCCGAGGTGCCCGAGAGCCAGGTGCTGTGGGTGACGGATTTCAGCGACGCGGCCAGTGCGCTGCACCGCGCCGAGTTGCCGCAGATCCAGCGCCTGCAACAATGGCTCGGGGCGGATGCGCTCTGGCCAAGGGCGGGCAATCTGCTGGGCTCGGCCCCCTTCCAGCTGGCGCTGCTGCCCTTGCTGCTGCCCCTGCTCGGCTGGTCCAGGCTGCGCCACCTGCTGTTTGCCATGGTGCTGCTCACCCTGGTGGTGAACCTGCTCAAGGCGGGCATCGGCTGGCCCAGGCCCTTCCACCTGCAACCCGAGCTGGCCCGCCAGAGTGCCCAGGGCTTCGGCATGCCGAGCGGCCACGCCGCCTCGACCCTGCTCTACTGGGGCCTGCTGCTTGGTTGGCTGCCGGCGCTGCGGGTTTGGCAGGGGGCCCTGCTGGCCCTGTTGCTGGCCGGCGTGGCCGGACTGGCCCGGGTCTGGCTGGGGGTCCACTTCCTCTCGGATGTGGTGGCCGGCCTTGCCCTGGGGGCCCTGCTGCTGGCACTGCGCGCCCCGCTGGCGAAGCTGGCGGCACGCCCGCTCCCCTGGGCCGGGCTGCTCATCGCCAGCGCCCTCTCGGCCTGGCTCACCCAGTCCACCGCCCTGGCCGGGCTTGCCATGTTCACCCTGGGGCTGGTATCGGGTAATCTGCTATCACTCGAACGGAGCCCCACCCCCGCCCTGCCCGCCGCGCTGCTGACCCTGGCAGGGGGACTGGTCGTGGCAGGGCTCCTGTTCCTGGTGCCCGCGCTCACCAGCAGCTCTCTGCTGATCCTCGCGGGACAAGGGTGGCTCTTTGGCTGCCTGGGGTTCTGGCTCAGCGCCGGGCTCTGGTGGTCGTTGTCCGCTATCCGTCACGGTGCCCGAACCGGGCGCTCAACCCCTCGTTAAGGGAATGCCATGAATATGAAAAAAGTGGATTTGGCCAAGATCACCCTGGGCTTGCTGTTCCTCAGCCTGCTCATCATCTCGTGCTTCATGGTCTTGCGCCCCTTCCTGCCCGCCCTGGTGTGGTCGACCATGATCACCATCGCCACCTGGCCCCTGATGCAGATGGCCCAGCGCCTGCTGTGGGGCAAGCGCACCCTGGCGGCCTTGCTGATGACCAGCATCTTGCTGCTCATCTTCGTCATTCCCCTCTTCATGACGCTGGCCAACGTGGCGGAGAAGGCCCCCATGCTCATCGAGCTGGGCACCGAGCTCAGCCAATCCCCGCCCCCCGAGCTGCTCTGGTTGCAGCAAGTGCCCCTGGTGGGCGACAAGCTCTATGAGTTCTGGCAGCAGATCCTCGCGAGCGGCGGCCAGGTGCTGTTCACCAAGCTGGCCCCCTACTTCGGCCAGACCGCCCGCTGGCTGGCGGCCCAGGCGGGCAACCTCGGCCTGCTGTTCGTCCACTTCCTGCTGACCGTGGCCATCTGCGGCCTGCTCTACCACTCGGGGGAGAAGGCGGCAGAAGGCATTCGCCGCTTCGCCCACCGTCTGGCGGGCCAGCGCGGTGACAATGCGGTGGTGCTCGCCTCCCAGGCCATCCGTGCCGTCGCCATGGGGGTGGTGGTGACCGCCCTGGTGCAATCCTCGGTGGCGGGCCTGGGCCTGCTCATCGCCGGCATTCCCTATGTCATGGTGCTGGTGGTGCTGATGTTCCTGCTGATCGTCGCCCAGATAGGCCCCTTCCCGGTGCTGCTGGCCAGCGTCGGCTACCTCTACTGGAGCGGGGACACCACCTGGGGCACCTTCCTGCTGGTCTGGTCCCTGCTGGCGGGCACCATGGACAACTTCCTGCGCCCCTTCCTCATCAAACGCGGGGCCGACCTGCCGCTGATCCTCATTCTGGTGGGGGTCATCGGCGGCCTGCTGGCCATGGGGATCATCGGTCTCTTCATCGGCCCCGTGGTGCTGGCAGTGGGTTACACCCTGCTGGATGCCTGGATCAAGGAAGATGACCAACCGGCGACCGCTCTGGTGGAACCGCCCAAGGCGCCGTGACGATTCATTCATCCCCGATGCAAAGAGCCGCCCCAGGGCGGCTCTTCTGTTTATTACCGTCCCATGTAGGTTCGATGAGCGAAGCGTAATCGGACGATCGAGATGCCGCTGTCCGGTGTGTCCATGAATCAGCGGCATCTGTCTGCAGGGAAATATGGATGGCTGTTATAGCGGGAGAATTGATTTACGCGAACGTCTGATTACCCCTTACGGCTAATCGAGCCAACGGCTGGTCGCGGCGTTTAGAACCAAAGTTCGAACCGGAACGCCAAAACACGAACCAGGGTTCGAATCACTCCTTCCCCTCCCCTGTTCCCTGCCGAAGGCGCCCGCCACAATGCCTGCACCATTGGAGGAGAACACAAGATGAACGAACTGAGAGCAACACGGGCCCTCATCAGCGGCGGCGCCAGCGGCATCGGACTGGCCATCGCCGAGGCCCTGGCCAGCCAGGGGGTGGAGCTGATCCTGGCTTCCCGCCGCCTGGGGCTGCTGGAGCAGGAAGCGGCCAGACTGGAGGCGCGATACGGGGTGCGAGTCATGGCACTGGCGCTGGATGTGTGCGACGGCGATCAGGTGCGGGACGGCCATGCCCGGATCCGGGAACGGCTAGGCCCCGTCGATCTGCTCATCAACAACAGCGGGGTCGGCAGCGACCACCTGGTGCAGGATCTGCCGGAATCGGAGTGGGACAGGGTGATGGATACCTGTGCCAAGGGCACCTTCCTGCTGACCCGGGCCTGCCTGCCGGACATGCTGGCAAACCGCCACGGCACCGTCATCAACATCGCCTCCCAGGCCGCCAGGCACGGCTATGCAAGGGCCAGCGTCTACTGCGCTGCCAAGTTTGCGGTGCTGGGGTTCGCCCGGGCACTGCGGGAAGAGGTGCAGCATCAAGGCATCCGGGTCCACACCCTCTGTCCCGGACTGGTGCAGGTGCCGCCCCCGGCCTGCCCGGGCGATCGCAAGCCCGGCTGGCTCCAGGTGGAGGATCTGGCCGAGGCCGTGCTCTACACCCTGCGCCAACCCGCTCACGTCCAGCTCGACGAGATCGGCATGACGGGGATCTGAGCGAGGCGCCATGGAACGCCAGCAAGGACAAGGGGCGCCGAGGCGCCCCTTGTTCTGCGTCACACCGCCAGAGGCGGCCTGCGCGTAAGATCAGGCAGGTTGATGGAGGGTGATGCAGTGGATGCCGCCGCCCCCGGCCGCCACCGGGTCTATGTCTATCTGCACTATCTTGCGCCCCGGATAGAGGCTGGCCAGCAGATCCCGGCAATGGCGGTCGGCCCTGGCATCCCCGAACTGGGGAGCGATGACGGCGCCGTTGATAGGCAGGTAGTTGATGTAACCGGCGGCAAAGTCCGGGCTGCGGCTGAACTTGTTGTCCCGCCCGCCCAGGGGCGGCGGCAGCTGATGCAGCTCCAGCTTGTTGCCGTCGGCGTCCGTCGCCTGCTGCAGGATGGCGAGGTGCTGGCGGGTCACCTTGTAGTCGTAAGAGTCGGGATCGTTGTCCATGTTGATCACCACCACCCCGGGGCGCACGAAGCGGGCGTAGAAGTCCACGTGGGCATCCGTGATGTCGCGGCCCTTGATCCCCGGCAGCCAGATGATCTTGCGCAGCCCCAGGTTGGCCTTGAGCTCCGCCTCCACCTGCGCCTTGGTGAGGCCGGGGTTGCGGTTGCTGTTGATCCAGCTGCTCTCGGTCATGATGGCGGTGCCGTTGCCATCCACCTCGATGCCGCCCCCCTCACCGATGAGCTCGCTCTGCAGGTAATAGGCATCGGTCTGCCGGCCCACCAGGGCGGCGACCCTGGCGTCATGGCTGTGCTCCTGCTTGTCACCCCAGCCGTTGAAGTTGAAGTCCACCAGCCCGAGCCCTCCCTGCTCGTCCTGCACGAAGACGCCGCCGGTATCCCGCAGCCAGATGTCATCCATCTCGGCGTGGACGAAGTGGGTGTTGCGCTCGCCGCACAACTGGCGCGCCAGCGCTTCGTCATCCTCGTGGCAGAGCACGTTGACCCGGGTGTAAGGCACCATGGCCTGCACCAGCCGCCCTATGGTGGCCTGCACCTCCTTGTAGTGGCGACCCCAGATCTCGCTGGTGGCCCCGAAGGCCACCCACACCAGGGCCTGGGGGGAGGACTCCTCCGGCATGTGGTAGCGAGCGGCGGCGCCGGGTTCGCCGGCGGCGAAGGCCGCGCGGGCACCGGGCAGGCTGCCAAACCCGGCAATGGCGCCGAGGGCGACCAGTTGTTTCAATACGTGGCGTCGGGAAAACATCGTTCTACTCCTGGGTTCAGAGGCTGCTCTTGAAGCGAGTCCAGGCTCGCATGCGGGCACGCATCTGGGATTGTGCTATATCCTGACCCGGAATGAGCCGCTGGTAGCTGGCCTCGTCCAGGTAGATATCCGGGTTGGCCGTCATGGTGGCATCCACCATGGGTCTGGCCTTGGCACTGGCAGTCGGATAACCGGTGCTGTTGGTGATGGCCGCCATGTTGGCCGGGCGCATCACGAAGTTGATAAAGGCATAGGCATAGTCAGGATGGGGGGCATCCGCCGGGATCGCCATGGTGTCCATCCAGATGGTGCTCCCCTCCTTCGGCAATCGGTATTCGAAGTCGACCCGCTTGCCCGCCTCGGCGGCGGCGCGCCTGGCCTGAGTCATGTCGCCGCTGTAGCCCAGGGAGAGGCAGAGATCCCCGTTCACCAGCTGAGTCACCGGCTGGGACTGGAACTTGCGGATATAGGGCTTGATCCCCTTGAGCAGGGCCAGGGCCGCCTCCAGATCGTCCGCCTTGCCGCTGCGGGGATCCCGCCCAAGATAGTGCAGCACCACCGCCAGCACCTCGTCCGGGGAGTCGATGACCGAGATGCCGCAATCTGCAAATTTCGCCGCCAGCTCGGGCTTGAACAGCATGTCCAGGCTGCTGACCGGGGCATCCGGCATCCTCTGCCGGATGGCGTCCGCGTTGTAGGTGAGCCCTATGGTGCCCCAGGTGTAGGGCACCACAGCCTCCTTCGCATGGGGGTAGGCCTGCTGCAACCGCGCCAGGCCGGGGTCTATGTCCCCCAGGTGTTGCAGCTTGCCCTTGTCGAGGGGCTGCAGGCTGCCCGCCCGCATCAGCCGCTCCGCCACCGTGTCCCCCGGGAAGATGAGGTCATACCCGCTGCGACCCGCCATCAGCTTGGCCTCCAGGGTCTCGCTGCTGTCCATCACGTCGTAGATGACCCGGATCCCGGTCTCCCGGGTGAATTCGCTCAGGGTATCGGGGGCGAAATAATCGGACCAGTTGTAGAGGCGCAGCACCTTCTCCTCTGTCGCCTCCCCCGCCCCTTCTGCGGCCTGGGCCCCCAGACCCAGCAGCAGGGCCAGTGCCGTGGCTATCTTGGTCAAGGCGCTCATGATGGACGCCCTCCCCGCTGGCCCTGCCCATCCAGGCTCAGCAAGGCGCCATACATCTCGGGGCGACGATCCCGGTAGATGCCCCAGGTCAGCCGCTCCTCGGCCATGGCGGCAAGATCCAGCTCCCGCACCAGCACGCCCGGGGTATCCCTGTCCGCCTCGGCCAGCAGAGCCCCCTTGTGATCCGTGATGAAGGAGGAGCCATAGAAGCGCATCTGCAACGCGGGATCCCGGGTCGCCACCTCGCGTCCGATGCGGTTGGCGGCGATCACCGGCATGATGTTGGCGGCGGCGTGGCCGCGCTGGGTCAGTTGCCAGTGATCCCTGGAATCGAGCCCCTCTGCCCCCGGCTCGGAGCCGATGGCGGTGGGGTAAAGCAGCAGCTCGGCCCCTTGCAGCGCCATGGCGCGGGCCGCCTCCGGGAACCACTGATCCCAGCAGATGCCGACCCCGATGCGGCCGGCGGCCGTGTCCCAGACCCGAAACCCCGTATCCCCCGGGCTGAAATACTCCTTCTCCTGATAGCCGATGGCGTTCGGGATATGGGTCTTGCGATAGACCCCGAGCAGGCGACCATCCGCATCCGCCACCGCCAGGGAGTTGAAGCAGGCGTTGCCCGCGCGCTCGAACCAGCTGATGGGCAACACCACCCCCAGCTCCCGCGCCAGGGCCGAGAAGCGGCGCAGCACCCGGCTCTGCTCGAACGACTCCGCCAGCGCCAGATGGCCGTGGTATTGCTCGATGCAGAAATAGGGGGTGGCGAAGAGCTCCTGCAACAGCACCAGGTTGGCCCCCCTGGCGGCGGCTTCCCGTACCAGGCTCTCCGCTGTGTCCAGATTGCGCTCCAGCTCCCAGCTGCAAGCGAATTGTGTGGTGGCGACGACGATCTTGCTCATCCGGATACCCTCCCTGACACGCGTTCCCGCTGACAGGCAAACTGCATGGTTGCGACGACCTTGTTCATGAATCTCTCCTCCCTGATCCCGTCATGAGGCCTCGCAGACGCCTGACGAGGCCGCTCCAAACGCTTACCCCTGCACCGGCCAGGCCGGCTGCTGCTGGGTGATGCAGTGAATGCCGCCCCCGCCGTGGGCCAACTGGTTGATGCGCACCGGCACCAGCTGCCTGTTCGGGAAGGCGTGCCTCAGCACCTCCCCCGCCGCCTCGTCCGCGCCTACGCCGTAGGCGGGCATGATGATGGCGCCGTTGGCGATGTAGAAGTTGGTGTAGGAGGCGCAGAACACCTCCGCCTCGGCGTCCACCGCCTCGCTCGCCTCGAACAGCTCGAGGCACTCGAAGGAGCGACCTCTCGCATCGGTGGCCAGGGCCAGGGCTCGGCGGTTCTCCCGCACCACGCGGCCATAGGTGGAGTGCCCGTCCAGGGTGGCATCCACCAGCAGGTGGCCGGGGCGGCTGAAGGCGCAGACCCCGTCCACATGACCGTCCGTCATGTCGCCGGTGACGTGGTCCGGATCCCCCGGCAGCCAGATAGTCTTCTCGATGCCGAGCAGGCGGCTGAAGATCCGTTCGATCTCCACTTTGGTCATGCCGGGATTGCGGTTGCTGTTGAGCAGCACCGACTCCGTGGTGATCAGGGTGCCCTCCCCATCCACATGGATGGCGCCCCCTTCGTTGGCGAGGAAGCTGCCGATGCACTCCAGCTCCAGGCTGTTAAGAACGCGTCGCGCCAGCCCCTCGTCCAGACCGTGGGCCGACTTGCCGCCCCAGGCGTTGAAACGCCAGCTGATCCCGGCGGTGCCAAGCTCGGGATGGCAGATGAAGGTGGGGCCGGAGTCACGGCACCAGCTGTCATCCACCGGCAGGGGAATGAAGCGTACCCCGTCGCCGCACAGGGCGCGAGCCTCCGCCTGTGCGGCGGGATCCACCACCAGGTTCACCGGTTCGAAGCGGGCGATGGCATTGACCACCCGGGCGAAGTCCTGCTGCACCTGGGGCAGGGTTACGCCCCAGCCGTTTTCCCACAGCGCCTTGTTGTGCGGCCAGACCATCCAGGTCGCCGCGTGCCGGCACCACTCCGCTGGCATGAACCAGCCCACAGCCCTCATTCCCTGCTCGCGCATCTCAGCCTCTCTGATTAGGTACTATTAAGGTTATTGACGATGGGAATAGACTATTCTCCCCGTTGATGGGTAACAAACGATCGATTTTCGATAAAAGTGATAAGCGGAGCTAATCAATGATGTTCAAACACTGGCCCCCTCTCAACGTGCTGCGCGGCTTCGAGGCGGCGGCCAGGCTCGGCAGCTTTCATCAGGCGGCCCAGGAGCTGCACCTCACCCAGTCTGCCATCAGTCAGCAGATCCGCTCGCTGGAGGAGCTGCTTGGCCAGCCTCTGTTTCACCGCCAGGGACGTTCCGTCGCCCTGACCGACGCGGGCCAGGATTTGCTGGAGACTACCCAGCAGGTACTGCTGCAACTGGCGGTGGGAATACAGCGCCTCGAGCAGTACCGCAAGCCGAACCAGCTGGTGCTCAACACCAGCACCGCCATCGCCCGCCTCTGGCTGCTGCCCCGGCTGGCCGACCTTCACACCCAGCATCCGGGCATCGATCTCTGGCTGTTCACCAGCGACGACACGCCGAACATGGCCGAGCAGACCATCGACATTTCGCTGCGCTGGGGGCTGGCTCCCCAGGCGGAATGCCGCCATCAGCCGCTGCTGGCGGATCGGCTGCTGCCGGTGGCGAGCCCGGCCGTGCTGGCACAGCCCGCGCAGGAGCGCACCACCCTGCACGGGGAGCGGGAGATGGACTGGCACCACTGGACCCTCAAGGGCGGCGACGATCTGCACCTGCAGACCCAGGGGCTCAACTTCTCCGATCCCGGCTTGTTGCAGGGTGCGGCCAGCGCCGGGCTCGGGGTGGCGCTGGCGAGCGAGCTGCTCTCTCGCGACGCACGCCGACAGGGGTGGCTGCTGCCCCTCTCGTCCCACCGGGTGGCCGGGCCGAACTGGAACATGCTGATCCATCAGGAGAGCGAAGGCAGCCCCCAGTGCCGGGCGGTGAGCCACTGGCTCCAGCAGCAGTTTGCCGCAGAGGCTGCCACCCGGGACCAGGACGCGACACTCTGAGAGCGGTCACTGAATCGGGGCGGCTAGGGTGATTAAATGGCCCCTTCCCTTTTGCCGGATATCGCCGTGACCATGCCATCCGTTCCCCAGCCCCTCTCGTCCTGGCCCGAGCACCTGCAGGCCTCCTGGCTGCGCTGTGCCCACCAGACCAGCGCGTCCCTCTGGCATCCTCCCCACTGCGCCAGAGGACAGACCCTGGAGAGCCTGCGCCAGCGCAAGCGGGACCTGCTCACCACCGGCGAGATGGCGCTGGAGGATCTCTACGAGTTCATGGAGGGGCGCCCCTGCGCCCTGCTGCTCACCGACGAGAGCGGTTGCCTGCTGGCCCGGACCGGCCACCCCGATACCCTGCAGGCGCTGGCGGCACTCGGTTTTGGCCCAGGCGCGTTTTTCAGCGAGGGACGCATCGGCACCAATGCCGTCAACCTGGCGGCCCTGGAGGGGGTGCCGCTCTGCGTCAGCGGCCCCCAGCACTTCAACCAGCGTCTCCACCCCTGGCACTGCTGTGCCAGCCCCGTCTACAACAGCACCGGTCGCCAGGTGGCGATCGTGGCCCTGATCTGCCGGGTGGAAGAGGCCGCACCGGGGGATCTCGCGCTCACCGTCAGCGCCGGCCGCGAGCTGGCCAATCTGCTGCAGATGGAGCGCCTGATGCAGGAGTCCCAGCACCACTTGAGCGAGCTCTATGCCCTGCTGGATGGCATGGAAGACGGCGTGCTGGCCTGGGATCCCCAGGGGCGGCTGCGCTACCTCAACGCCCTGGCGGCCAGTCGGCTGCAACTCGACCCGGCTGTCTGCCTGGGCCAGCCCCTCGATCACCATCTGCTGATGCCCCAGCGCCTGCGTCTGGCCATCGCGGAGATGACCCCCCTGAGTCATGTGGAGGTGACGCTGGAGCGGCGAGAGACCCGGGGCGAGGCCTTCATCGACGCCCTGGTGAGCCTCAAGCCCCTGCCGGGGCCGGACGGGGTCAGCTTCATCGTCCTGCTCCATCCCACCGATCGGCTGCGCGCCATTCATCAACTGCGCCAGACGGTGCCCGAGCTCTCCGCCCTGGTGGGGGAGTCGAGCGCCATGCGCAAACTGCTGCGCCACGCCCGCCAGGCGGCCAGGGGACAGGGCCCCGTCCTGCTGCGGGGGGAGGAGGAGGTGGGCAAGGCCCAGCTGGCGGAGGCCATCCACTTTGGCAGCGAGCGAGCCGCCGGCCCCCTGGTCATCTTCAACTGCCAGGCATGGCCGAGGGAGCGGATGGCGCTGGAACTCATGGGGTCCGACGAGGCGGGGCAGGAGCGGGCAGGCAAGTTCGAGCTGGCTCACGGTGGCACGCTAGTGCTGGAGCAGGTGGAGTGCCTGCCCGCCCCCATGCAGGCCGCCCTGCTGCAACTGCTCAAGACGGGGCGCATCCAGCGCTTCGACTCCGCCCGCATCCTGCCCCTCAGGGTGAGGATCATCGCGACCAGCAGCGCCCCGCTGGAGCAGCGGGTGCAGGAGGGGGAATTCGGTCGCCAGCTGCTCTATGCGCTGCAAGGGTGCGAACTCTGGCTGCCGAGCCTGCGGGAACGCAGCGCCGATCTGCCAGGACTCATCCGCCAGCACCTGGCGGTGCAGGGGGGCGAGCCGGGGCGCCAGTTCACCCCTGACGCCCTCGACTGCCTGCTGGCCTACCCCTGGCCCGGCAACCTGGGGGAGCTGCGCAGCGCCATCGAGTACGCCCAGCTGCATTGCAGTGAGGCACAGATCCCGCCCCGAGCGCTCCCGGCCGCCATCCGCCAGGGCCATTGCCTGCTGGCGGACGAGGTGGTGGGACAGCCGCTGCTCACCCTGGCGGAGCTGGAGCATCAGGCGATCCTGCGGGCCGCCCGTGCCAGCAAGGGCCAGGTCAGCCAGATGGCGCGCCAGCTCGGGATCAGCCGCACCACCCTCTGGCGGCGGCTCAAACTGCTCGACATCGATCCCGCCGACTACCACCACTGACCAGAACGCCCCTCAAAAAAAAAGCGGGCCCCGTCGTGACGGGGCCCGGATGGGGGAATGTTTCAGTCGCCGAAGCGATCCTGCGCCAGTTGCTGGAAGCAGCTCAGCGCCGCCCCGGCATCCTCACCTCGCGCCAGCAGGATGAGCGCGTCTCCCTGGCGCACATCGAGCATGGCGAGCCGGCTCAGGCTGCGGGGATTCGCCTCTTTCTCCCCCTTTTGCAGCCTGAGTTCAGCGGCAAAGGGCTTGAGTGCCGCGACCAGTCGGGCGGCGGGGCGCACATGCAGGCCGTGGGGATTCTCCACCACCACCTCGCAGCGCAGCCAGCCGTCGTCGGCAACGGGGGCTGCCTCCGTGGTGACCTGCGCCGCACTGGCAGGCAGCATCCCCTGCTTCGGGCCCAGGGCGCCAAGCGCCTCGGCGGCGACCTCGTCCAGCGTCAGGCCTGCGCCAGCGGCCACCACGGCGGCCAGAGTGCCCTCGACCAGGGGCGCGGGGCTGAGCCGCACCCGGGCGCTCAGCTCTGGGGGCAGCAGCTCGAGGGCGGTCTCGGCGCTCAGGAGGGCGCTGCCCAAGTCCATCAGCACCAGCACCCCGCTGCCGTCATCCGCCTCTTCCATCGCACTCATCACGGCGATGGCGTCGGTGCCGATGGGATGGGCGGGGTCATCGACCCCGGCCGCCAGCAACAGTTTCGCCGGGCTGCCCAGCTGATCGGCCAGGGCTTTCAAACCGGCCGCAAGCATGGCGCTGTGAGAGACCACTACGATGCCGATCATGTCACAACCTCGCTCTGTCACGCAGGGCGGTCAGCAGCAGCAGGGTCGAGGTGGCCCCCGCATCCTGATGGCCGATGCTGCGCTCACCAAGATAGCTGGCGCGCCCCTTGCGGGCCTGCATCTGGATGGTGGCCTCGGTGCCGGCTGCCGCGGCAGCCACCGCCTTGTCCAGCGCCTCGGGGAGCGGCAGGCCCTGTTGTTCCGCCTGTTGCAGGGCGGCCAGAGCGGGCCACCAGGCGTCACACATGGTCTTGTCACCCGGCTCGGCGCGGCCGCGGGAGACGATCCCCTCCACCCCGTCGCTCAGCATCTTGCCGAGCTGGCCGAGGGTCAGGCTCTGGCAGGCATCGCTGCTGGCCGCGGCCCGGATGAAGAAGGTGCCATAGAGGGGTCCGCTGGCGCCGCCAACCGAGGAAAGCAACGTCATGCCGGTGGTTTTGAGCACCTGGCCGATGTCCTTGTCCGCCACCGCGGGCAGCTTCTCCGCCACCTTGGCGAAGCCGCGCTGCATGTTGAGGCCGTGGTCGCCGTCGCCGATGTCGGTATCCAGCGCCGTGAGGTAGTCACGCTGCTCGGTGAAGATGTGCTCGCAGTCGAGCAGCCAGTTGACGATCTGATGCTTGCTTAACATGAATATTCCTCAGCAGCCGCGCCGCAGGGCCGGGGTGTGAACGGGGGCATCCCACAGGGTCATCAGCTCGTCATCCACCTTGAGCAGGGTGATGGAGATGCCGGTCATGTCGAGGGAGGTACAGTAGGGGCCGATGAGGTTGCGCACCAGATGGATGCCCGCCTCTTCGCACAGGGTGGCGAGGCGACCGTAGACGCCGTAGAGCTCGGAGATGGGGGTGCCGCCGAGGCTGTTGACCAGGACGATGACCCTGTCACCCCCATTGAGCGGCTCGATAAAGGTGTGCTCCTCCTGCCAGCTGCCGGAGGCACGATCCCAGTGACGCAGGGTGCGGCCATAGGGGCTGTTGTCGGTCAGCTCCTTGAACATGTCGTCCACCAGAGCGTTGAGGTCGGTGAAGGGACGGCGCTCGATGCCCGGCTCGCCGTGGATGCCGACGCCGAACTCCACCTCGTTGTCAGCCAGGGTGAAGGAGGGCTTGCCGGCAGCAGGGACGGTGCAGGCATTCATGGCCACGCCTATGGTGCGGCTCTGGTTGTTGATGCGACGGGCCAGCGCCTCGCAGCGCGCCAGATCGTAGCCCGCCTCGGCGGCGGCACCGACCAGCTTCTCGCACAGCACTGTCGTGGCAACACCACGGCGGCCAGCGGTGTAGAGGCTGTCCTTCACCGCCACGTCGTCATCGATGAGGGCGAAGCCCACCTTGACCCCGTCACCGTGCAGCAGCTCGACTGCGGTCTCGAAGTTGAGCACGTCGCCGGTGTAGTTCTTCACCAGAAACAGCACGCCGGCACCGCCGTCGACGGCCTGACCGCACTCGTACATCTGATCCGGGGTCGGGGACGTGAAGATCTCGCCGGGGCAGGCACCATCCAGCATTCCCTTGCCCACCAGGCCACCGTGCATGGGCTCATGGCCGCTGCCGCCGCCGGAGACGAGCGCCACCTTGCCCGTCACGGGGGCGTCGGCGCGGGTGATGTAGTGGGGTTCAATTCGCACCTTGAGCTCGGGGTGGGCAGCGGCCATCCCCATCAGTTGTTCACGGACCACGGCATCGACAGCGTTGATCAGCTTCTTCATGGCTCACTCCTTGGCTTGCCACCACACGGGTGGACAGATGGTTGATGCAGCCAGTCTAGCGAGCCATAGGGGGATAAAAATGACAGGGGTTTCGGTTCGGATCTGAAACAGCAAACAAAGCCTGACGTTTCAATCTGAAACGAGCGGATGGGGAAGATCCGGGAAAGTGTTAGCCGCCTCACAGCCATGAAAAAGGGCCCCGCAGGGCCCTTCTCGATAGCGTGAGGATTAGATGGCCCAGCCACCGGCGTAGAAGATCACCAGGGCCACGGCGATGATGACGGTGCCGATGTTGAGCTTCTTCCACTCGGCGGCAAACAGGCGGCCGACCACCAGGGCCACGAAGCCCAGCATGATGCCGGTGACGATGTTGCAGGTGAGCACGATGAAGACGGCGCACAGCATGCCGGAGAGGGCATCGACCGAGTCGTTGAAGTCCAGCTTGGTGACGTTGCCCAGCATCAGCAGGCCCACATACATCAGGGCCGGTGCGGTGGCGTAGGCCGGTACCAGATAGCTCAGCGGGGAGAGGAAGATCATCAGCAGGAAGAGCACGCCGACCAGAGTGGCGGTCAGACCTGTCTTGCCGCCGGCAGCGGTCCCTGCGGCAGATTCGATGTAGACGGCTGCCGGAGCACCACCTACCACGCCCGCCACCATACTGCTGACGGAGTCCGCAGTCAGGGCCTTGCCACCGCTGATGATGTGACCACGCTCGTTGATGAGGCCAGCCTGACCGGCCACGGCACGGATGGTGCCGGTGGCGTCAAACACGGCGGTCATCACCAGCGCCAACACGGTCGGAATCACCACCGGATTGAGGGCGCCCAGCAGATCCATGCTGCCCACCAGGGAGCCATTCTCGCCACTCAGGCTCGGCATGGCGAAGAAGCCCTGCCAGGTCACTTTCGGATCGAAGATAAGGCCGAGGATGGAGATGGCGATGATCACCATCAGGATACCGCCCGGCACCTTGCGGCGCTCCAGGCCGAAGATGGCAGCCAGACCCAGCACCGTCATGATGACCGGGAAGGCGGTGATCTCGCCGAGCTGCACCGGCAGGCCAGCCCCTTCATTCTTGATCACCATGCCGACCCCGTTGGTGGCGATCAGCAGCAGGAACAGGCCGATACCGATGCCGGTACCGTGGGCGATGCCGGAGGGGAGGTTGTCCAGGATCCACTGGCGCACGCCGGTGACACTGATCAGGGTGAACAGCACCCCCATCAGGAAGATGGCGCCAAGGGCAACCGGAATGCTCAGCCCCTGACCCAGCACCAGGCTGAAGGCGGTAAAGGCGGTGAGAGAGATGGCACAACCGATGGCCATCGGCAGCTTGGCCCAGAGCCCCATCAGCAGGGAGCCGAAGGCGGCGATCAGACAGGTCGCCACAAACACCGGGCCCTGCTCAAAACCGGCTGCGCCCAGCATGTTCGGCACGACGATGATGCTGTAGACCATCGCCAGGAAGGTGGTCAACCCGGCCAGCAGCTCCTGTCGCACCGTGCTGCCACGCTGGCTGATGGAGAAATAGGAATCCAGAAACCCGCCATTGCCGGCGCGGGCCGTCGTTTGTTGCGTTGCCATAGTTCATCCTGAAAGTGTGAGGGAAATCGTTTGCTTGCTGGCGCGCAAAATAGCAAGAATTTGGCGAGATTGCAGCGGATAAGCCTCCATTTCCCCGAAGTTTTTCATAAAAGGGCTCGTTGGAGGCCTCATTTTCCATGAGAGAGGCCCATCCCAAGCTTCTACACTCTTAGCTAGCCACGTTCCCATCTACCGGAGAGAAGCCCATGCACACAGGCAACCTGCTTGGCCAGATCCCCTCCCCCCTGTCCAGTGAAGTGTTCGCGGATCTGGTCAGTACCAACAATGTTCGTATCGAGCGCATTCTCTCCCAGGGGCAGCAGACCCCTACCGGAGAGTGGTTCGATCAGGATGAACACGAATGGGTATTGCTGGTGCAGGGAGAGGCCATCCTGGTCTTCATCACACCGGATACCGGGGTACAGGAACGCGTCCATCTGGGGCCGGGGGATTACATCAACATCCCGGCGCACCTTCAGCACAGGGTGGAGTGGACCCATCCGACCGAGACAACCGTCTGGCTCTGCGTCTATTACTAGCAAGCTTACGACTCAAGAAGGCCATGGCTTCTGCTGCGAAGATCGAAGAGGAGACCGTGGAGACGAAAAAAAGCCCAGTCTGTCGACTGGGCTTCTTAAGTA
>NZ_CDBK01000084.1 GCF_000819785.1 Aeromonas caviae
TACTGGTACTGGTACTGGTAAAAGCAGCATCCAGAGGCCCGACAAACGAAACAATCTTGGCGCCGGGCTTGAGTATGCTGATAGATCTCTCGATCTCGTCACCTCTGAGGGTGCCCAATACCATGTCGTAGTCGCGCAATGTTTTCATTCGGATAGTATGCGGCCATCGCCGAGTCAACCCTGGCATTGGACGCTGCCAGATGACGCTCAGCGATGATGAGGCCGGGCCGGCGAGTCAGTAATTCACCCGGCGTCCCCATGCCGATAGTGGCCGGCGTCGACGGGATCGGCACAGGCGTGGCCAGCTCTGTCCTATGGGTTCCAGGAGGAGTGCCCAGCATGACGTCCAGAGCGTCCATACTGGTCTCCAGACCGGATTCAAGAACGGGAACTGCGGCCTGATATTGGGCGAGCGAAGCTTGAAGCTGCTGCACTTGGCGCTCTGCGGCCAATCCCTGGGTGTAGAGGAGCTGGGTCAGCTTCAGCATTTGTTGCTGCACCGCTACCTGTTGCCGGGCTATGTCTAATCGGGATTGGATGACGCGAATATTGACGTACATTTTTGGGGTTTGTACGGCAACCGCCAGTCGGGTTGCCGCGATTCCCGCCGAGGTGGCCTGATACTCAGCCAGCGCGGCTTCCCGATCTCGGCGCAGACCGCCAAACAGATCGAGTTCCTAGCTCGCGTTCAGGTTGGCTTCGTAACTGTTGCCATGGCGGTCAAAGCCGGGAGATGAATTCAACACCTGACCCAGTGGTATTTCCACGGATTGATAGGCGCGAGCCGCTTGTCCGGAGAGGTTTCCCACCGGCAGCAAGGCTACATCTACCGCACCAAGTCCGGCTTGAGCCTGCGTGACGCGGGCTCTAGCTTGGGCCAGGTCAAGATTTTGCTGCAACGCCAGAGTGATGTAGCAAGTCAGCTGCAGGTCACCAAATTGCACCCACCATACTTGGAGATTGACATGATTACGGGTTTCCTGAACCTCCAGGGAGGATGGCCCCATAACGTGTTTCGGAGTGGAAAATTCTGATGGTGTGTAGTCAGGCCCAAATGCGCAACCAGCCAGCAAGCTGGTGATGGCCAACATCATGGATGCGGATTTTTGACCCATATTCTTATCCAAGATTGACAACGAGTAACGATGTTACAGTTTGGTCACTCGTTGTTAATCTAGCTATGACGCAGTAAAATCCCAAAATCTAATGTCTAGACGTCCGGGAGAAAAATGATGAGTGAAGAAAGCGACAGCCAGGTCGTGAGTCGGGGCCCAGTCGATCACGAGGTGCGTGACCAAATTGTACATGCCGCCACCGAGCACTTCAGCCGCTACGGCTACGGCAAAACCACCGTCTCAGATTTGGCCAAATCAATCGGCTTTTCAAAAGCCTACATCTATAAGTTTTTCCCCTCCAAGCAAGCGATTGGCGAGAGTATTTGTAGCAATTGCCTGAATGGCATTGAGGCCGATGTACGCAGGGCCATTGAAGCCGTTGATCAGCCGCCGGAGAAGTTGCGCCGTCTGTTTAAAGAGCTTGCCCAGGCCAGTTTCCGTCTGTTCTCGGGTGATCAAAAGCTCTACGAAATTGCCGCCTCGGCGGCTGCCGAGCGCTGGCAGGCCACCATGAACTATGAGCAGAACATCAAGGCGCTACTGCAACAGATCCTCCAGGAAGGGCGTCAAAGCGGTGACTTTGAGCGAAAAACCCCCCTAGACGAAATAACGACGGCTATTTACCTCGTCATTCGGCCTTATTTGAACCCCCTTATCCTGCAACACAATTTCGATACCATTGACGAGGCTCCGATCCAACTCGCTAATCTGGTTCTGCGCAGCCTTGCACCGTAAAACCACCAGTGACCATTGACGAATTTGGTCACTAGAGCAATAATGGCCTCCTGAATACTACTTCATAGGGGCTTAGGTATGTCGCGTCACCGCATACTTTCAATGGCAGTTGTCACTGCGTTATCACTGGTCTTAACTGCTTGCAGCGAAGAAAAACCATCCGATCCACGCCTTCAGCCACTCTTGGTTCGCACAATCCGGGCCATGGATGTCGGGAACGAGTCACGCGCTTTCTCTGGGGTGGTGGCGGCTCGCGTGGAGAGTGACTTGGGGTTCCGTGTCTCGGGCAAGGTGCTGGAGCGTTTCGTGGATGTGGGGCAAACCGTGACACGGGGCCAACTGCTGATGCGCATTGACCCGGTGGATCTACAACTTGCGGCCCATGCCCAACAGGAGTCTGTTGTGGCGGCTAAAGCGCGAGTCAAACAAGCAACAGAAGAGGAGGCTCGTTACAGGAGGTTACGCGGAACCGGGGCTATATCCGTGTCAGCGTATGACCAGGTCAAGGCGGAAGCAGATACGGCCAAAGCTCAACTGCGCGCCGCCCAAGCGCAAGCGGAAGTCGCACGCAATGCAACCCGGTATGCAGATTTGCTGGCCGATGCGGACGGGACTGTCCTGGCCACTTTGGCCGAGCCAGGGCAAGTGGTGAATAGTGGGCAAATCGTGGTCCGCGTGGCTCATGCCGGGGCTCGTGAGGCGGTGATTCAATTGCCGGAAACCTTGCGCCCCGCACTGGGATCTCGAGGACTAGCAACACGGTTTGGCCGGCAAGATGAGGGCTCGATGGCGACGCTTCGTCAGCTGGCGGATGCCGCAGATCCTACGACGCGCACCTATGAAGCCCGATATGTACTGACCGGCAGCCTGCAAGATGCCCCCTTCGGGGCCACGGTGACCCTTCACCTCGCCGATGAACGAGTAGGCGCACCAAGAGGCGTGCAGGTGCCTATCGGGGCTCTATTTGATGCTGGCAAGGGACCTGGGGTCTGGGTTCTACAGGGCGAGCCGGCCACTGTGGCCTGGCGTCCGGTCACCCTCCTCCAGCTTGATGATGATTCTGCCCGAGTGACTGGCCAAATCCAGCGCGAGGATCTGATCGTGGCACTCGGAGCCCACTTGCTGCATGAAGGAGCGCAGGTCCGAGTCGCAGCGCCAGTCTCTACCGTCGCCGCAGCGGGGGGCCAACCATGAGCCAGCATCGTTTCAACCTGTCGGCACTCGCGGTGCGTGAACGCGCCATTACCTTGTTTCTGATCCTCCTGATCTCGTTGGGCGGGGTTCTGTCGTTCTTCCAGTTAGGGCGTGCGGAAGACCCGCCGTTCACCATAAAACAGATGACCATAGTCACCGCCTGGCCGGGCGCGACCGCGCAGGAGATGCAGGATCAGGTTGCCGAGCCGTTGGAGAAGCGCATGCAGGAGCTGCGCTGGTACGACCGCACCGAAACCTTCACCCGTCCGGGCCTCGCCTTCACGCTAGTTTCCTTGCTCGACAGTGCACCACCGTCCGAGGTGCAGGAGGAGTTCTACCAGGCGCGCAAGAAGATAAGCGACGAGGCTAGGAAACTGCCTGCCGGCGTGATTGGGCCAATGGTCAACGACGAATATGCGGATGTGACCTTTGCGCTCTTTGCCCTCAAGGCAAAGGGGGAGTCGCAGCGACTGCTGGTGCGTGATGCAGAAGCGTTGCGCCAGCAACTGCTGCACGTGGCTGGTGTCAAGAAGGTCAACATCATCGGCGAGCAGCCAGAGCGCATCTTTGTCTCCTTCTCCCACGAGCGTCTGGCCACGCTGGGTGTGGCGCCGCAGGAGATCTTTGCCGCGCTCAACAGCCAGAACGTGTTGACTCCAGCTGGCTCGATCGAAACTAATGGGCCACAGGTCTTCGTACGCGTTGACGGCGCCTTCGACACGCTGGATAAGATCCGTCAGACCCCGATCGTGGCCCAGGGACGCACGCTCAAGTTGTCAGATGTGGCGAGCGTCGAGCGCGGTTATGAAGATCCGGCCACCTTCCTGGTTCGTAACGGCGGCGAACCGGCGCTGTTACTCGGCGTCGTGATGCGCGACGACTGGAACGGGCTCAATCTGGGCAAGGCGCTGGAGGCCGAAGTCACCCGTATCAACGCCGAACTGCCACTAGGCATGACGCTGACAAAGGTGACTGACCAGGCCGTCAATATCAGCTCGGCGGTCGACGAGTTCATGATCAAGTTCTTTGTCGCCCTGCTCGTGGTTATGGTGGTCTGTTTTGTCAGCATGGGTTGGCGCGTCGGTGTCGTGGTTGCCGCCGCCGTGCCGCTGACACTGGCCGTCGTCTTTGCGGTAATGCTGGCAAGTGGCAAGAATTTCGACCGCATCACCCTGGGGTCGCTGATCCTGGCACTCGGTCTGTTGGTGGACGACGCCATCATCGCCATCGAAATGATGGTGGTGAAGATGGAAGAGGGCTATGACCGTATCGCGGCCTCGGCCTATGCCTGGAGCCATACCGCAGCCCCCATGCTGTCGGGCACTCTGGTCACGGCGGTCGGCTTCATGCCCAACGGCTTTGCCCGCTCCACGGCCGGGGAGTACACCAGCAACATGTTCTGGATCGTGGGCATAGCGCTCATCGCCTCCTGGGTGGTCGCCGTGGTGTTCACCCCCTACCTCGGTGTCAAGCTGTTGCCCGACCTCAAGAGGGTCGAAGGGGGGCATGAAGCCATCTACGACACGCCACGCTACAACCGCTTTCGTCGATTGCTGGGGCGCGTCATTACCCGCAAGTGGCTCGTCGCCGGTACCGTGATCGTGCTGTTCGTGATGTCGGTGCTCGGCATGGCGGTGGTCAAAAAACAGTTCTTCCCGATCTCGGATCGGCCAGAAGTCTTGGTGGAGGTGCAGATGCCCTATGGCACCTCGATCGAGCAAACCAGCGCCGCAGCGCAGAAGGTCGAAGCCTGGCTGGCCCAACAAGCAGAAGCCAGGATCGTCACCGCCTACGTCGGCCAGGGTGCGCCCCGCTTCTTCCTGGCGATGTCCCCCGAACTGCCTGATCCTTCGTTTGCCAAAATAGTGGTGCTCACAGACAACGATCAGGAGCGGGAAACGCTCAAGTCCAGATTGCGTCAGGCCATCGCCGATGGTCTGGCACCCGAGGCTCGGGTACGTGTTACCCAGATCGTGTTCGGACCGCCTTCGCCCTTCCCGGTCGCCTACCGCGTCATGGGGCCGGATCCGCAGCAGCTGCGCAAGATTGCTGCCGAAGTCGAGACCATCATGCAGGCCAGCCCTATGATGCGCACCGTCAATTCAGACTGGGGGCCGCGCGTTCCGACCCTGCATTTTACCCTCGACCAGGACCGGCTTCACGCTCTGGGTCTGAGCTCCAGCTCGGTCGCCTTGCAGTTGCAGTTTCTGCTAAGCGGGGCACCGCTGACGGAGGTGCGTGAGGATATCCGCTCGGTGCAAGTTGTGGGCCGGGCGGCTGGCACCATCCGTCTTGATCCTGCCCAGATCGCGGGTTTCTCACTGGTCGGATCCAGTGGGCAGCGTATCCCGTTGTCACAGGTGGGGCAGGTCGAGGTGCGCATGGAAGACCCTATCCTGCGCCGGCGGGATCGCACGCCGACGATCACGGTACGCGGTGACATTGCCGATGGTTTGCAGCCACCGGATGTGTCGGCGCTGATGACTCAGCAACTGCAGACCATCATGAATCAGCTGCCCAGTGGCTATAGCATCGTGGAGGCGGGATCCATCGAAGAGTCCGGCAAGGCGACGGTGGCCATGCTACCGATCTTCCCCATCATGCTGGCCATTACCCTGCTCATCATCATCCTGCAGGTGCGCTCGATGGCCGCTATGGTCATGGTCTTCCTGACCAGTCCGCTGGGGTTGATCGGTGTGGTGCCGACGCTGCTGCTGTTTCAGCAGCCCTTCGGCATCAATGCGCTGGTCGGTTTGATTGCCTTGTCGGGCATATTGATGCGCAACACGCTGATCCTGATCGGCCAGATCCGTGAAAACGAACAAGCCGGGCTGGATCCTTTCCGTGCGCTGGTCGAAGCGACGGTGCAGCGTGCGCGCCCGGTGATCCTGACAGCACTGGCGGCGATCCTGGCCTTCATTCCGCTGACCCATTCGGTGTTCTGGGGAACGCTAGCCTACACCCTGATTGGCGGCACCCTGGCCGGGACTATCCTGACGCTGGTGTTCCTGCCTGCCATGTATTCCATCTGGTTCAGAATCAAACCAGTACGGAGCTGATTCTGCTCACTTCACTCACCATCACCAAAGGAACTGCCATGTCTCATTCCCATGTCGTTGTCATTACCGGCGTCTCTTCAGGCATCGGCCGTATCAGCGCGATGAAGTTTGCCGAGCAGGGGTGCCGGGTCTTCGGCACGGTGCGCAATATGGCAACGGCCAACCTCATCGCCGGTGTTGAACTCATCGAGATGGATATTCGTGACGAGGTGTCGGTCGAACGCGGTATCCAGACGATTATCGCGCAAGTTGGGCGTATCGATGTGCTTGTCAACAGCGCGGGCGTGACCCTGCTGGGGGCGACCGAAGAGACCTCGATCGCCGAAGCCCAGGCACTGTTCGATACCAATCTGTTTGGCCTGCTGCGCACCATCAAGGCGGTGCTGCCGCAGATGCGCACGCAGCGCTCCGGGCGCATCGTCAACATCAGCTCGGTGCTGGGATTTCTGCCGGCACCCTATATGGCGCTCTATTCGGCCTCCAAGCATGCCGTGGAAGGGCTCTCCGGGACGCTGGATCATGAGGTGCGGCCATTCGGCATCCGGGTGGCACTTGTCGAACCCTCTTTCACCCGAACCAACCTGGATCTCAATGCGCCTCAGACGGCCACCCAGATTGCCGACTACAGCAAGGATCTGGGCATCGTTTCCCAAGCCATCCAGAACAACGTCCAGAAAGCCCCCCAGCCCGATGGCGTAGCCAGGACGATTGTCGATGCCGCCCTCGGTCCCTGGAAGATGCGCCATACGCCCAAGGGGGAAGCCTCTCTTCTTCGGATACTCCGACGTTTCATGCCGACAACTCTGTTGGATACCGGCATCCGGAAAACATTTGGATTGAAGTGATCCCCCGGTAGGGCTTCATTCACTCTGTTTATTGAATCACGAGGTTTAATGATGAATAGCCAGAACAAGGTACGAATCGTGGTGACGGGCATAGGTATCGTCGGGCCATTGGGCGTCGGGGCCGAGATCACGTGGCGCCGGTTATTAGCCGGGCAATCCGGCATTCGCCAGCTTCCGGATGACCTGGTCGACGGAACGGGAACTGCGGTCGGCGGTCAAGTCCCTTCGCCAGAAGAAGATCCCGAAGCGGGTTACGACCCGGATCAGTTTATTCCGTCCAAGGAGCGCAAGAAAATGGATCGGTTCATCGAGTTTGCCCTGGTCGCCGCCCAGGAAGCGCTGACGCAGGCAAACTGGCATCCTGTCCTGGAAGAGGAACAGGCGCGTACCGCGACCATCATAGCGACCGGTGTTGGCGGATTTGGCGCGATTGCGGAAGCAGTTCGCACCACGGATTCTCGTGGGCCCCGTCGCCTGTCACCGTTCACGGCACCCTCCTTTTTGGCCAATATGGCGGCTGGACACGTCTCCATTGCCCATGGCTTCAAGGGGCCGCTGGGCGCACCGGTGACCGCGTGTGCAGCTGGGGTTCAGGCTATCGGTGATGCCGCCCGGTTGATTCGCAGTGGTGAGGCGGATGTCGCCGTATGCGGTGGTAGTGAGGCGACGCTCCATCAGGTCAGTCTGGGTTGTTTTGCCGCGGCGCGAGCCTTATCGACGGGGTTCAATGATCGGCCTCAGGAGGCATCACGGCCATTTGACAGTAACCGGGATGGGTTCGTCATGGCTGAAGGTGCGGGGCTGCTGGTGATCGAATCGCTCGAGCATGCTCTGGCAAGAGGCGCACAGCCGTTGGCCGAAATCGTCGGCTATGGCACCAGCGCCGATGCCTATCATTTGACCGCAGGCCCAGAAGATGGTGGTGGCGCCCAACGCGCCATGAGACAGGCATTGCGCCAAGCTGGGATTACGCCAAATGATGTACAGCACATCAATGCTCATGCCACATCCACCCAGGTTGGCGACAAAGGGGAGCTTGCCGCCATCCGTGCTGTGTTTGGTGAAGGATCGCCAGTCGCCATCGCCTCGACCAAATCCAGCACCGGACATCTGCTCGGGGCCGCCGGAGGCATTGAGGCGATCTTTACGGTGTTGGCACTACGCGATCAGATAGTTCCACCGACACTAAACCTAGTCAACCCGGACCCGGCGGCCGAGGATCTGAATGTGGTGGGGCCAAGCGCTCGTCGCATGCCGATGAAATATGCTCTGTCAAACGGCTTTGGCTTTGGTGGGGTGAATGCCAGCCTAGTATTGCATCGCTGGGAGTAAGCCCGTAACACCGCATTTTAGAAAAGTTGCGGCATAGGTACAGGGACTGTGTCACCTGACATGGGGCGCTTCAGCGCCTGTATGGAGATGATATCAACTGACAGTTGCCCACCAAAGGGAGTGGTCATACTGCTTCAAACCGGATAACAAAACGGGGTACCCCTACCGTGTTATCCGGAGTCATGTACGGTTTGTCATTGGTCAGGGTCGTGCTGTCTATTGCCATGACGAAAGTGCGGTCAGGAACCTCCTCGGCATGAAGTCCGCGCCAGACCCTTTTGCCCATACGTAGTAATCACGAAGATTACCATCTGGCATTTTCATCGTGCTTGCGGCATCAGGGCTATGTGCAGCGAAGGTCTTGAATGTCTTGTTCGTTAGTGCAAATACCATCCCAAAGACGGTGGCGCTTTGATACCAAAGTCAGGGTCGTAAGAATCGCGTACTCCAACGACTTTCTCATTGAACAGCACAACAAGTCATGCAGTTGGCGTTCAGTACGGTATCGCTCATAACGAGGATCTGTTTTACCTCGAAGTCCAGATCTACAGGAGCGCCATTGCTGACGATATCTGTACGTTGACCTGCGTAATAATTGCCCATAGCCGATACGCGCTGGTTAATGGTGTTAAACACCTTTTCCACACCATTCTTATCAACAAGGAACAGGGTACCATGACGTTGACATCGATGGTAGTAGTGCAACCAATGCTACAGCCATCAGGAACCTCCTTGACATCATTCATCCCACCAGAATTGATGTTTTAGTTTGAGTGCACGACATAATATTAAAATACCCATTCATACAAGGGTGCGTATATTTTCCGCAAGTTAACCTTCTAATTTGTGAAACTATGCACAGGAAATTTTTACCACAAATCGATGTGGCTTGAGTGGAACAAATTTAAGGGGCGATGAGCCGATCATTACCATTAACTTCAAATCCTTATCATGAACAAGGCACTTCAATCGCTCGCTGGTAGAAATAATTATGGCGCATTTTAATACGTTGATGGTTGGCACTGGAGCAGGGATGATAAATAATACCTTATGTGAGCGCGATAAACAAATTGAACACCCTTGGTTCGCCAGTAAGAAAGTCCGCGTGTCACAGCCAACTGGCTCTGGGAAGTCAGGCTAATTTAGACAACAACGCCACATATCTGAACAAAGCTACGACCATTAAAATATCATCCTCAATACAGGTTAATGACAAGGTCTGCTTGATGGCATATGAAGGGTCTATTGCCATAATATGGCAATTTTTATCGGAAATTTTTCCATGCTTACAGCTATGGTTTCATCATGTACACAAACCAGACTAATTAAAAAATAGAGTTTTAAAAAACAATCTTTTAGGTGAAAGAAACTACTATCTCAATGTCAAAAATCTGTGCCACAAAATGGCAATGAGCATTTGGCGGTGCCATTTTTTGGCAGACACTCCCACATCTCCCCTTAGTGAACCTGCTTACCACACAGATAACTCAGAAAATTCATTAAAACATGAACAAATAGTGACTAGATATGCAGTTGCAACCACTTAAACACTCATCTCATTGTGTTGTCCTACGATAGTACAATGGGATACCATTAATTATAACCAGGTCCCCTTAATGAGCCTCAAACGCTCCCCTGCACTGAGGGGGCTTTATTATGCATATTGTGTAGCCTTCGGCGCTATATTATAGATGCTCAATAATTATACCTTTTCATTCTGGCTTTCATTTACATCTCACTCTAAATATGTATTTCAGGATGAAATGTTCTCTATATAGAGAACCTCTTAAATAATATTAATGCTGAGTGATAGCATTACGATTCCATTCACTGGCGGAGAAAAAATAAAGAAAACACATCTCCCCCCAGAATAAAAATTGAAGAAACCTGATTCTGAAATTTAATAATATATGCAGCTCTCATCAATGTTGTATTCTGGTGATTCCATTATCCAGACTTGTTCAACTTGGCAGCTCTGGAGTAAAGCAACCGAAAGTTGGTAAACACAGACGGAAAACGGGGTCAGTTTTTTCGGACACTACATCTCGGCATTCCAACTCCCCTCTGCACCATACCTTACAGAAATTTCCATTTTTTGCCCCCTGTTAGATGGCTTCATTTTCCATACATTGTCGCTATCCAGTACATCCACTGGAGATGACAAGGAGATCTATGATGAGCAACAGCAAAAAACCAATGACCACAGAAGCCGTATCTCGTATCCATAGTGCTGAAGCGCGGAGTAACGGAGGTGGTGTGAGTAAAGACAGTTTCACCGCGCGTGCACAAAAAACCGCTGCAGTCACCCCGCCAAAACCGGAAACTAAAAAGTAAGGAAACAACATGTCTAAAAAAGATGACGACGATAACCGCTCGCGTCAATTAAACCCCGAGCACGATGCCTACTGGCAGAGTCGGGGCTACGATGAGCGCCCTGATGATGAAGATGATGAATGACTTTTTCAGGGAGCCTATGGCTCCCTGCTGCCTATAGCTTTATTATAAAATCGATTGTAATGGCTAAAACATGTAACAACCTCATGATCCAGTTCTGGATCACCCGTTACATGAATCCATCCAGATAATATATCCGCTACGCCCCACATCGGCTCACAATAGTGAAGAACTTCCTCGACATCAAAATCTTCTGTCTTGGCTAACTCTTCAAGTGCTCCACGTAACCATTCTCTAACCGTTTTAAATTTTAGATTTCGTTTTCTTGCATAAAACTGACGTAAACTAGTTGCGATAGAATCTTCATTGCAACCCGCGTACTTGGCAAAAGCCTGATAGCCTATTGACTTGGATACGAAACGTTTCAGAAGAGGTTCGAACAATCCAGACCTATGAGGTACCCACTTATCTAGTGGAGATGTAGGCATCATTTTGAGAAATATCGATTGTTTGTGTTCCATCGACACATGGCGGTTAAAATCAGCATCAAACGCCGCTAGCATCTTAATAAAAAGATATATATTGAAATAATGTAGAGTTCTAAACAGGACCCTGTTTTGTTCAGGCCCCATGTTAAAATCGCTATCATTGACTCGCAACTCTACATTCAACTCCATTAGACTAGCTCTCAGCCAGTCGTTCTCTAAAACTTTCTTGGCTCGACTTCTCCCACGAAGACCATCTAGGCTATCCAATAAAATCTGCAATTCATATAGGAAACTTTCTGCTTGCGCACACGTTTGTGGGTAATAACCTGTGATTTGAAGGCCTTTGAAGATGCTTGGCCATTTCACACGAATCGCAAATTGCGATATTAGTATGGGTTCAGATGGCGTATCAAAAAAATCAGCACTAACACCCCTAGTTACTGAGATATCCTTCAATCTTTTGATGAATTTTTCTGACTGAGTACTGTGGCACTCATCCCCTGATGATAAAAAATACTTGTTTAGTGTTTTGGCACATGGAGGATACAGCTTGTCTTTATTTATGCTAGGGGAAGTAAACACGCCTCGAAAAAATTCCCCTTGTGAAGGAAAACCAAGCCATTCGATAAACTGCGATGGATCATAAAGAAACATTTAATACCCCCACCGATTAAACGCCAGCGGCATCTTGTTGAGCTTCTCGCGGTGCTCTCGCCAATTTGGCAGGTGCAGATCCATCAGGGAGATAAATCGCTGGTTATGCTTGCGCTCTAATAGATGCACCATCTCGTGAACCACAATAAATTCCAGGCATTCAGGGGGCTTCTTGACCAACTCGAGGTTGATCCAGATGCGAGCAGTATCTGTTTTGCAGCTACCCCACATGGTTTTCATGCGTTTGATACCCACAAAGGAAGGTGACACCTTTAACGTCTCCTGCCACTTGGCGATAAGATCTGGCAAGCGCTGGCGTAGCAACTGGCGGTACCACTCAAGGAGCAACACCTCGCGGCGGTCTGCGTCATAGTGTGCAGGCACCCGCATACGGATCCAGCCGCCCTGTAACTTGACGCTATGGTCACCATCGGTCTGAATCACATCCAGCCGGTAACCTCGTCCCCAAAGATAATGGGTCTCTCCGCTACACATCTTGCGCTCGCTCTGGCGCGGCTGGGCAACAAACGCCGCCTGCTGCTGTCGAATCCAGGCCAGTCTTCGCACCACTGCAACTCGAATGGCGGTATCTGACAAAGAAGCAGGCGCGGATACACGCACCCGTCCATCAGGGGGTAATACATTGATGTGCAAGTTTTTGATGCCCTTGCGCTGCAACTCGAACGTCAGCTCACCGAAGGTAACCAACGCCATCAATGGTACTCCGGCTGGGCTTTTACCAGGGTCATCACATCCGCGACGGTCACATCGTACTCTTTGATCTCTTCGGCAATAGCAAAGGCAACCTCCCGCTCTTTGAAGCGATCACCGAGCCAGTCCGCTTTTTTGGTATATCTGACGGCAGTATCGATCTTGGTCACCAGCACTTCATCGCAGCCCAAATTGTCATATAGCGCGCGCTTGGCTGAGGTATCTACACTCGCAGGGTAGGTCTGTGCCCCCGCGCTGGCTGGACGTTTCACCTTCATGGCCAGCTCGCGCACCTTTTCCAGATACTCCTGGTAAGAGATAGCCTGAGAGCGACGCAGCTCAATCAGCTCATCGAGCAGCACCGACATCTTTTCGTAGTACTTGGGGTTAACCGGATTCTCGTCGACGATGGTCCGTCGCACGTTGTTTTCAATCGCCTCAGCCATAGCCTCGGGGTCTTTACGCAGTCCCTCAGGCGCCCCCTCAAGCCCTTCAGCTCCCCGCTCGATGATCAGCTCCAGCAATCCCAGCTCTTCAAAGTCCATAAGGGTTTCACTGGGGTCAGCATCAATATAGAGATCCAGCATCTGGCGCATCGCCGGCTCGAATTGCTTCATATCGACGTGATCACTACTGGCTACTTTGATCATGTAGCGCACCTTGCTGTAGTGCTCCACCTCACGACGGATTACAGCAGCCTGGCTCGCGCTATAACCGGCCTCTTCCATCTCCCCCGCCAACGCGGTGAACGCACGGATAAGCTTGGCGACATATTGATAAAGGGTTAGACGCAGCGCCTCCTTGTCGAGCAGCTCATCTTCGTTTGCCCCCGGAGCACAGCAGAAGTAGTGCTGATAATCCAACTCCTCGCGGGGAGCCTTGACCGGTTCGCAGAGCGTTCGCACTACCTCCAGAGCGTCGTCAAGATCCTGCCGTCCTTGCGCCAAGCGATCTTTGAGTAACCCAGCGACATCCTCCTTGTCATAGCCTTCAAACGCCTCGGCCGTATAATCCTTGACGGTCTTCTCAAGAGAGCGAAACAGATCCTTGTAATCGACGATGTAGCCATACTCCTTATCGGCACCATCGAGCCGGTTGACCCGACAGATAGCTTGAAAAAGGTTGTGATCGGCCATCTTTTTATCGATGTAAAGGTAGGTCGCCGACGGCGCATCGAAACCGGTCAACAGCTTGTCCACGACAATCAGCAGCCGCATCCGACCAGGCTCCTTGATAAAGCGCTGTTTGACCGTTTTCTCAAACTCCTCCACCCGCTTGCCAGCCTCATCCTCGCTCTGGCCGAAAAAGTTCGCCAGCATCTTGCGATAGATATGGTATTTCGCCAGCTTTTCGGTCAACCCAGCACCGGTCGTCTGTCCTTTGATGTTACTGGCATTAGGCTGATAGCTGGTGATGATGGCACACTTGTCAGCAAATCCTGCCTGACTGAACAGCTCATAGCTTTTGCAAGCCTGATAGACACTGGAGCACACCAGCATGGCATTGCCACGGCCATCCGCCAGGCGCTGTTTACGGTCAAAATCGAGCAGGATATCGGCCACGATCTGCTCGAGTCGTGAGCGGCTCGAGAGCAGCTTCTGCATCGAGGCCCACTTCTCTTTTAACTGCTGGCGACCAAGTCGGGAGAGCGCCTTGGTCTTCACCTCGAACCATTCATCCACCTTGGCCTGGGACTTGACCCGTTGGTCAATGTCGCGGGCCTCATAACGCAAGTCCAGCACCACCCCATCGCTCACCGCCTCGTCAAACTTGTAGGTGTGAATGAAGGGTCCAAACACCTCTACCGACTTCTTCTTATCCTTCTTCATCAGGGGTGTGCCGGTGAAGCCAATAAAAAGTGCCTCGGGCAATATGCTCTTCATGGCCCCATGCAACTTGCCCGACTGGGTACGGTGGCACTCATCCACAAACACAAAGAGTTTGCCCTTGGCCGCAAAATCAGCCGGCAGGCTGGCTTTGAGCTCGGCGATAAATTCATCGTCATCTCGCTCAGCCGTCTCATCTTCTTCTTCCGTGTGTCGGCCAAATTTGTGTACCAAAGAGCAAAGCAGCCAAGGGTGTGCCTCGTTAAGACGGCGTACCAGATCGGCCCCACTCTTGGTACGCAGGATCTCCTCTTCAACCCCGGCAAATACTTTCTCTATCTGCTCATCGAGCTCGGTACGGTCAGTGATGATCAAGACCCGACTATCAGCGACATTCTCTCGGATCCACTTGGCCAGCCACACCATGGTCAGGCTTTTACCGCTGCCCTGGGTATGCCAGATGATCCCGCCCTCATGACGTTCAATAAACCGCTTAGCTGCCGAGATCCCGAAATACTGGTTATGGCGACAGGTTTTCTTAACCCCACTATCGAAGACAATAAAGTTGTGAATTAACTCAAGAAAGCGCCCCTTCTCGCAGAGCTGGGCCAGGTGGCGATCCAACGGATTTCCATCCAGCAAAGAGCCGGCCTCTTTCCACTCCAGATAATATTTCTCAGGGGTTTCGATGGTACCGTACCGCAGACCCTGGCTGTCGTTGCCTGCCATGAGCAACTGTTGAGTGGTGAAAAAATTGCGAATGAAATCCTGTTGCTGGTTGTCGAGGTTTTGCCGGATCCCTTCACCGATAGAGACGGTGGAGCGCTTGAGCTCGATCACCCCTAGCGCAATACCGTTAACGTAGAGCACCAGATCCGGCCGCTTGGTATTCTCCCCCGCGACCGTCACCTCCTCGGCGATGGCAAAGTCGTTAGCCTCAGGATTGGCCCAATCTACCAGCCAGACGGTCTGATGCTGCTCACCCGCCCCGCTCTTCTCCTTAACGCCATAGCGCAGCAGTCGGTAGACCTCTTTATTGGCATCATAGAGCTGACGCCCCTCCCCCAGGCTGGCCGCCCGCTCCAGCTGGCGCAGGACTCGGGGAATAAGCGCGCCATCCACCCCACGCCCAGCCAACCAACTGGTCAGCAAGGCGGGCTCGACATTGCGATTGTTGGGGCGGGTATGCCAGTTACCCAGATAGCGATAGCCCAGTGTCTCGCTAAAAAAACGGACGACTCGCTGCTGGGTAGCTCGTTCACGTTGGCCGACAGTTGTCACTGTTGTCATTCCTTCTAATCAAACCAAGCAGCCCAACCGGGCTCATCAGGTTTCCAGGGTTACTCAACACCGTCGTTGATAAACACCCGGAGCAAAACGACTGATAGTGATAAACATCACTCTTCAGCAGAGGTCCCTATGGTGCCTAGATAACGTTCAACAGCCGCAAAATACTTCTGATACTCTTCAATCATTTTTTGCTGATGGGCCTGCGCCCGCTCACCATTCCACTGTTCATGTTCATAAATCAGCGCCAACTTTAGAGAATCAACCCTTGCGGCATTTCGCTCACGAAAGCGCGCTCGTTTTTCGGCATAGGGCTTGTTGCCGTATTCCGAGTTGATGCTGCGTGACACCAGACCCAAATTGCCAAAACAGTCGCGTAATTCAGGGGCTACTTGATTGGTGTCAAAGGACTCAGGCTGCTGTGGCGAGACATGTTCCACCGAGTTTCTGGCAGTCATCCGAAACGCCTGCCACGCACTTCCTTTCTGGGTGCGGTAGCGATCCCACAAAATGTATTCCAGCTTGTAGAACCAGTAATGAGAAAAGTCAGTCCCCTCATTGGCGGTCAGCACCGCCTGCATATCACGAAGCGGATAAGCCCGACTCCATGGATTGAGTACAAACTCACGGGTTCGCACGATAAGAGGCTGTTCACTTTCACTGCACAACAGGTGGTTATCCAGATACTGGAGATAGCAATGAGCGTTTTCACCGCCATGATCCAACAGATAATTCAGCAGCGGGGTTAACCAGTAATGAGTGGTCAATTGCTGCGAGTGATAGAGCATGCTTTGCAGCATGGCAAAGTTGCTTTCGGCATCACGGCTATCTCGGATCAGGCTCCGGTAGCCTCGGCTTTCATTAACCCTGAGCCGGCGAATACCATGATTTTCTTCATTATTTTCATCGCTGATCCACTTGATGACGTGTTTATCGAACAGATAGCGGCAGCGCCACAACAGCTCGATAAAATAACGCACCTCATTGGCCTGCTTCTGCTTGTCACACTGGGACAGCCCTTCCAGCCAGTGGCTCTGGAAAATCTGTAACAACTCTTTGTCCAGGATCTTGTTGATGTCGTCACGCTGCGACCGTAACAGAAAGAGGCGTAACACATGCTGCAACAACATGGGGAAGCCAATAACGCTGCGCACATCATCCGCCTCATACTCCTCCTCATTTCTTGTCTCACCACTGGATGGCTCCGTCAGGAGTGCCGCACCATTGAGGATCTCTTCCAGTGAATGAGGCTTGATGTCCTGCTGATTATCAAGCGCGAGCAAGGCATCACGTACAGCCAAGGGATCTGCGAGCCGCTCCTGATCGCGTTTTGCTTCATCCGCATCATAAAGAGGTATAAGTTTTAGCCCCTTGACGGTACGCAGATTCTTCTCGACATAGGCGCCCATAAACGAGCATGCATCCCACATCTGACCATAAACTTCCCGTTCACTTCTCTCTGGCAACAATGCCAGCAAGCGAGCCTTCAGAATTTCATGATGCTGCAATTGCACACCGCGATTATTGATAACCTCAAACAACTTGTTGAGATCCGTGTTAGCGGGAACCCGGGTCAGAACCAGTTGTACCCGCTCACGAATAAAACGGCCCAGTTTGACAAGATCAACACGGCTGCGTTCATCCGTCCTGTCTGAGAAATACCCCTCCATCACCTGCATCGCATAGCTCAACGCCGACGCTTGCGGCTCATCAGGCACAGCGCGGCCATCAAGCAACGCCGTGAAAAAGCGGCTAACACCGGGACGAATAGCAAACCGGATACGTGGTTCACGATTATCTCCAAACCAGGCACAGCGAAAATCAGTCAGAGGGTTATGAGCGGTTTGCTCGTCCCTTGAGGGTGGGAGCAGACGCTCCATCACCACACTCAGCAGCCACAAGGTCGTAAAACGTTGCTGGCCATCGATAAGATCCAGCAAAGGATGCCCACATGCAGTCCTCCCCTGTTCAATGACCAGTGTCCCCCCTAGGTAAAACACGTCCTTGTCTGCCTCGCAGGCCGCAACCAGATCATCGAGCAGAACTTTGATCTGATCACTGCCCCACACGTAAAGGCGTTGATAGATAGGGATATTGAAGAGGCGCTTATCTGCAATGATGTCGGCCAACGTGGTCAATTTTGATTCATGTTGCATCTTATTTTTCCATCTTCAGCCAACAGGCAAGCACCCAATTTTTACCCTCAGGGGCAGCGTCAAGCTGGAAATAGCCCAGCAATGCGGCCAGATAACAGCCCTGTACACCCTTCTGGAGGGTAATGTTGCTGACCTTTTTGTATCCCTCTGAACGTTCAATTTCAGAGCTTAAAAATGCCATCACCTCTTCCGGGCGATAGGCACCGCATATCTCATCGAGCAGGTTATAGGGGGCATCTCGCAGGTACTTGAGCGGCGACTCCTTGAAGATGTATTGCTTTTCCAGCCGCAGCCCGCCCAGAACCAGTTCCAGCCCCACGGCAAATGCCAATAACCGTTGATAGCCAAAGCGATCGACATACATCAACAAGGCCAGCTTGAAGAGCTCTTGCAAGTAATAGGCATTGACACATACAACCCGGCGGTAAAACTCACGAAATGCCGTCAACTCCAGGTTGGCGCTCTCCTGATACAACAACGCATCGAGCAACGCCGCATATTTTTGTGCATAGAGGAAGAAACCCACGCCCTTGTGAATGGGCTGACGCAAGGTGAACGGCAAACTGGCTGCACTTCCCCCCACCTGAACAGGGGTCAGAGCCAATCGATAATCGTTGCTGCCCTGCAATTTGAGAGCGCTGGCAAACTGATTGTGGTACCCCGGATAGAGCGGCACCTCGTCGCTCTCAACCCCCCCGATACTTTGCTGCTGAAAAGTCTCCAGCAAACGATCATGATCTTCGCGCTCAATATACTTGTTGCCCCGCCAGTTACGGGCACGCCACAAAAATTGCTCAAACAGTTCGGGGGCATAATCCTGCCGCTTGCCAGCTTGTCGATAAGGGCCCGCCACTTGCACCGCCTCCCAACGCTGGGCACAGAGCTGTTGTAGCGATTCGGCATGCGGACCAGTAACTGCTCGCAAATGATAAGCCTTGAGCAAGTCGGTGGCATTCAGTGGTACACCACGATGGTTCTGGGTATCGAAAAAGGTAAACGCAAGATCTTCACGCTCTACCGTGATCACGGTAAAACGTAACTGCTCAAAGATAGAGGGGTCCAGCTCAATATTGCTTCGCTCAAGCATCAGTTGGCGCGCCTCGTGCAAGTTGCGCGCCGAAATGGGGGATCGATAATGAAACGCTAACCCCTCAGGTAGCGAACCACACAAGGTGTAATACAGCACCGCCAGCGTACTGAGCCGCTGCTGGCCATCGATCACAAATCTGACCTGCTTCTCATCATTACGATGCAGCAACACGGTGCCGAGATAGTAGGCCTGCTCCTTGCTAGAGCGTCTGAACTCGTGTAAATCACTCATCAGTTGATTTACCTTGATTGAGTCCCACACATAGGGTCGCTGATAGTGATCGAGTTGTAATGCGGCGCCCTTACTGCACAGCTCATTAAATCCCTGAACAGTAACATCAACAGGCTGTCCGCGTGTCATGCAACCACCTCCAGCGGCAGGCGGATACGGCCGGTCAGCAACTGCTGCATCATTCCCTGTTTCAAGGAACGGGCCTTGGCCAGCTTTTGCTCCAGCACAGTTAGTTCGCTATCCATATTGGAAAGAATGGTGGCGATGGTGGTTTGTTCGAGTAATGTGGGGATTACTATCATCGTTGCACGGATAATTCCGTTATATAGCCTTGATATGGTACTGCCCTCTGGTGAGGCCCACCGAATCAATTTATAAGCGTGATATAAATACTCATTACAAATCTTGCTTTTATCGATTTTCAACCAGACAATGTTTGAGTCTTGAAAGTATGCAGGATATCCATCATAAATAACAGTTTTACCCAAAGTACCTGCTGCAGATATCAATGTGTCTCCCTTTTCAGGAGATGAGTATTTATCTCTAAACTTCTTATATAAAGAAACAGAGATATATGCATCAGGCTCTCCACCAAAGGTCCCTATTTTATAGAAAGGTATCTCACCAACTTCCACTGTCTGACCAGAAAATATACGTTTACACATACAAACTTCAGAGATATCACCTAATGTTGTTGCATCCCAATCTTCAGGAATTTGTCCCAGCTCGCTGGTTTTATAACCTTTTGTGGTACCATCAGGGCGCAGGGCGAACTGCGGCAGGCGGGTACGACCGGTCAGCAGTTGCTGCATGGTGGCGGTCTTGATGGCTTGTTTCTTGACGATCAACTGCTCTAAGCCTGCAATCAGTTCATCAGTATCAGATAACACTCCGGCAATAGCTTTTTGCTCATTAAGTTCAGGAACGTAAAACTTCAACCCATTTATTTTCCCCAACGTCAGCCTTGTGATAGCGTTCCCTGACATCTCATCTTTTATAGTGGATTGGAATGTGGCTGACAATATTTGTTGGACAAAGAACTTAGGCTCATGATGTTTTTTATTTAGCCGTAAAAAAGCCACACTTGATAACAAGCTAAATGGCTCGTCGAGAGGATTTAAACATACATTGCCTGTATTGGCTCCATCCTTGGTTATGAGTATGTCATTTATTGTTACATCACACCGCCTGTATATTTTTTCATGCTGACACTTATCAATATAGTCAGCAGATTTCAGATCCAAAAAACCATTTCTTATGTTTTTAGATGTTATATAAAGGAACTCGCCCCCATTTACCTTGGGTGAAAAATGAGTTCCGTCCTGGATTTTTACAAATAGCTCTCGGCCATTTATCACTTTCCAGTCACTTGGAATCACCCCAATCTCAGTCAGCTTATACCCCGCCGGAATAATTTGCTTGGCGGCCATTTCACCCGCTTTATTCTGCTTCATCTGTTCCGCCATTATGCCCACTCCAGCCCCATGCTCTTAAGATGGGCAGCGACCTTAGCTTCCAGCTCGCTCACGTTTTTGGTGAGTTGTGGCAGGGAACTGCTATAACGCTCCTCCAGCTCCTTGACCCGGTTGGCAAGCTGCTGAGTAACCCGCTCAATCTCGGCTTCCAGCGCGCCGCGCAGGCTCGCCTGCCATTTCGCTCCCACCAGCAGAGTTTTAATCTCGCCATCTTGCAGTTTGGGGTAGTGGGCAAATACCGCTTTATCGAGGTCGTCGCAGGCCTCCTTGTGGGCCTTCTTGGCGCGGGTCTCGGCGTCGAACAATTGCTGCGCCAGCTTGAGCACAGCCAGTTCTTCTTTGTCGGTGGCGGCCTTGATACGCGCCTTGACGCTGGCGGCGGTCACCTTCTCCTTGTCGTTCATGGCATCGACCAGACCGCCCTCTTCCCCGCTCTGCTCCTCGATAAAGCTCTCCAGTGCCTGGCTCGCTTCATCCAGCGCGGCTTGCAGGGTATCGAGCTCTTTTTGCTCATGGGCAAAGAAGCGGGCCACCAGCAAGGCGGGCGGGATCAGTTCCGCCTTGTACTTGGCCTTGCCAATCACCAGATCCGGGCTCTCTTTGATCTTTTCGCCCTTGTCGGCAATCAGCTCGCGCAGGACACGGCCCGCAGGCCAGCCATCCTGTGAAAGCACATAGAGATCGTCTTGCAGTTGGTTCTGCCAGTAGTCCATCAGCAGCTGATAGATGGCGTAGGGGTCGAGCAGCTCACCGGTCGCCTCGGCAGCGGTGCGGTAGTGCTCCAGCAGCGCTTCACTCACCTCGTCGATCAGCGCCTTGGGCGAGTCGCCCTTGGCAAACTCACCGAACTGGCACTCGCTAAACCACTGGGCGAACGGCGCCAGCGCCGCTTGTTTGAAGCGGGCAAACTCCTCACAGGCCAGTATGGTGCCCTTGACCTTGGCGGCGGCTACCCGCGCCTCACTGTAACCGGGCCGCAGCGGGGCAAACAGGGTAGCCTTGAGAGTCGGGAATACCCGCCAGTAGGAGCCAAGCGCCGCGATATCGCGCTCTGGGATCCCCCCTTTCAGGTGACCAGCCAGATCGTGCAGATCTTCCCCTTCGCTGCCATCGATATAGCGCGGGATATTGAGGTTGTAGTCGTTGCGGGCGATCTCGCCAAGCGGTACCCAGCGGCTGTAACCCTCCAGGGTCAGGCCACGGGTGAAGGTGTCGACAATCTTGTGGATGTCCTGCTCGCGCAGCCGGTTCTTGTTGCCATCTTTGATAAAGCCTTTGCTGGCATCGATCATAAACAGCTCTTGCTCATTGCCTGCCAGAGCATTGAAGGCGCGGGTGTGGGCGCTCTCTTTGTCGATAACGATGATGCAGGCAGGAATACCGGTGCCGTAGAAGAGGTTGGCAGGCAGACCAATGATCCCCTTAATATAACCTTGTTTCAGCAGGTTCTCGCGGATTCGCGCCTCGGCATTGCCGCGAAACAGCACGCCGTGGGGCAGGATCACCGCACCCTTGCCGGTGCTCTTCAGGCTCTTGATGATGTGCAGCAAGAAGGCGTAATCGCCGTTTTTCTCTGGCGGCACGCCCCAGACAAAGCGGCCGAACTCGTCGTGCTCAGCATCGAGGCCACTGGTCCAGTTCTTGTTGGAAAAGGGCGGGTTGGCCACGGCGAAGTCAAAGGTTTTGAGCTGGTTGTTGCCCTCTTTCCATTGGGGCGCGGCCAGGGTGTTGCCCTTCCAGATTGCGGCAGTGGGATTGTCGTGCAGGATCATGTTCATCCGCGCCAGCGCACTGGTGGCGTTGTCCATCTCCTGCCCGTAAATAGTCAGCCCCTTGGGGCCGGCCTCGTCGCTCGCCTTGAGCAGTAAGGAGCCAGAACCACAGGTGGGGTCGTAGACGGTGGCATCTTGCGGGGTCTGACGGCTGATGCCAATCACCTTGGCCAGAATGCGCGACACCTCGGCTGGGGTGTAGAACTGCCCCTTGGACTTGCCCGACTCGGTGGCGAAGTGCCGCATCAGGTATTCGTAAGCATCACCCAGCAGGTCATCACCTTCGGTGCGGTTTGCCGACAGATCCAACCCCTCGAAGATGGCCACCAGCTTGGAGAGGCGGTCGATCATCTCCTTGCCCTTGCCGAGTTTGTCCTCGTCGTTGAAGTCGGCAATGGTGATCACCCCTTGCAGATCGTTGGCAGTCGCCAGCGCACTGATGATGGTGTTGATCCCCTCGCCTATCTCCTTGCTGCCCTTGAGCGCCACCATGTCGTCAAAACTCGCCCCGGCTGGTACCTCGATCATGGCGTACGGGTTGCCCTTGGCCTTGTCGGAGACGTATTTCACAAACAGCAGGGTCAGCACATAGTCCTTGTACTGGGAGGCATCCATCCCGCCGCGCAGCTCATCGCAGCCAGCCCAGAGGGAGGAGTAGAGTTCGTTCTTTTTGATTGCCATGGTGAATCCGGTCTTTGAAACGGTAAAGGTGGCGCTAAAACAGCGTGTTAATGCGGGTTAGTGTATCCAGTTGAGATTGGGCAGACTATGGCTTGCGCCTCAGAACCTTCGTCTGATGGTGCAGTTGCCTATAAAACCCTCACTCGGATTTAAAAACGGCGGGCGGCGTGCTGCCACCATCGCAACGCAGCGTGCCTAATGAGTCGCTGCGGCACAGGGTGCCATCGGAGGCGCGCAGGTTGCCGAGGCTGTCTTTTCGCCAGGTGACGTTCAAGCCGCTCTTGCTGTTGCTGGCGCGCACATTGCCCAGGCTATCTTGCCGATAGGTGGTGCCGTCACTGCTTCTGACATTGCCCAACGAGTCTTTACGCCAGCTGGTGCCAGAACCTGAATCCCTGACGGTGCCAAGGCTGTCGGTGCGCAGCGAACCATGGCGGCCATCCTGGCATTGATAGCGGGTGTGGCCGAGGCTGTCCTTGCGGTAGGTGCAATCGCCCGCGATTCCAAGTTGGGGGAACGCACCGAGCAAGAAAACGGCTAGCCAGGGCAACCGGGCAATTTACCAGGAGATGAAACTGACGCTCATCGCATGTCTCCTCTGGATGTGAGCTCGACTGACTATACCGAGCGGACTGTGCCGGTTCGATACTGGGGTTTTGCACATGTCGTGTTTTCAGGCGGATACAGTAGCAAACTGCCCACATCCCATCACAGCTCCCCTTTGTTGCCCAAACAGGCATTGTCGCAAGGCTTCTAAATTGCCCTTACCCGAGTGGGATGACACCAACTAATTTGTCAATTTCAGCCGATGCTGACCAAAGGTATTCTTATGCAACCAATTTCTTCCCGAGCACGAAGACATCAGCGCCGTCATCGAAAGATACGAGCACAAGCCCTTACTACCGGCCAAGGCTATCGCCCCAATATCATCTTCTTCACCGGGGCCGGCTTGTCAGCCGAGAGCGGAGTGCCCACGTTCAGAGGCAAGGAGGGTATTTGGCATCACGATGAAAACTGGCGCTATTCCCATGCGAGCAGCCTGGACACGGATCTGGCTGGTTTCCTGGCCTTTCACAACCAGCGGCGTCAAACCATGTTGGAAGCCTCCCCCTCGCAAGCCCACTATCTGATCGCCCAGCTACAGCCGAAATATCGTGTCGGGATCATCACCCAGAATATTGATGACTTACATGAGAGGGCCGGTAGCCATGGTGTTATTCATCTGCATGGTTCAATCCGGTTTTTGGTACCCAAGGGCTTTCGTAGTCCAAAATACCGGCAGCTGTGGTCCAAGGATGTAAAGATGGGCGAGTGCTGCCCATGTACCCGCTCACAGTTGCGCCCTGATATCGTGCTGTTTGGTGAGACGGTTTATGAGTATCAACACGCTCGTCGCTGGCTCTGCGAGGCCGATATTGTGATAATTATCGGCACCAGTTTGCTGGTTGAACCTGCATTCTCTTTGCTGCAAAACATCAACCCAGGCGCATCTGTCTATTACATCGATCCCGACCCCGGGTTGTCATCCCGGCTGCCGTTTCCCGGTGAGCAGATTGTTGATGGGGCTAATCGCGGTGTTGTTCGCCTATTGCAGAAAATATGTCATGACTGATGAGCCTGTAGTGACCAAGAGGAAGCAACATGAAATTGTATCGGGACGATTAGAGAGAAACACCGGCAGGGTGCGTTCGCGTATTCTGGCCAGACGAAACGATTGCATGGCTAAAAACAGGAGCAGTGACAGAAATTAGACTCGACCATGACCTAGGTGATGATAATAGAGGGACAGGCTACGACGTTATTCTTTGGATAGAAAAAGAGGTAATGACCAATCCCTTCATACCGCCCCTTATTCGTGTTCACTCAGCGAATGTCTCCGCACGAAGAAAAATGGAATTGGGTATTATGGCTATTAATGATTTTCTGGCTAAGCCATCACGGATCGCCCCAGATGATACAAATTGTGTTCGCTGACTCAGTGACATGAGGGAGGGCCAATTGAATAAAGCAGTAGGGGTGCATGTTAAGCTGCGGTGGATTCAACTCTGAAGCAAAACCCTATCCTAAAGGCAACCAAGGAGACAGAACGAGCACCTCCGCCATTGAAATTTACATATCATGACCATGAGCCATATTGATACACGACCATTTTCATTGCTTTTATAATATACAAAAACAGTTTTAAAGTTCATTTTTATAGTATGAGCATGGCGACTTGTTTTTCTATATCATAAAAGCAAGCCATCTAAAAACGGAGCAAATTGACACATACGCCAATGGTGTTTTAACCTCCTAAAAAACAGGAGGCCATATGAACAACAACGAACCTAAACTAATAAAAACCAAAGCGCTTTTAAAACAGCTTGGCATTTCCAGATCAACACTGTACAGGTGGATTAAAGAACACAAGTTCCCACCGCCACACAATAAAGGCTTTTATTCTACCGCAGAGGTCAGCAGTTGGATATCAAGGGAAAATCGCTCATCTTAGATGATGAATTACACCGCTATTTAATGACTCCATTATATTTACATTTCCTGAAAGGATGTCACAGCCTCCATTAATTTTGTATCCCATAACTCATATGCCTCACGCTGTTCATCTATCCAATCATGTAGATTGTAAATAGCCATGACACCCGCCATCCTGTGGCCAAGCATTTTTTCTGTGACTTGTGGTAGAACTCGTTCTTCCGATAAACGAGTACTGAGTGTCCGACGCATGTCATGCATACGCCAATACGGCAGCTCCAGTTTATCTCGCACCCGCTCTGCTAGCTGGATAAGAGATGCACTACTTAATGACATCTTTGGATTCACCGGCGAGCGACATACTGGCCCCCCCTTTAGCCGAGATTTCGCCGCCGCTTCTTGCAGCAACATCATCACCCTGGTAGGAATAGGCCGACGTATTGGTGAGCCGCTTTTGGCACGAGCAGCGGGAACCGTCCAAATTTGCTCCTCCAGATTAAACTCACTCCACTGCGCCCCCAATGCCTCGCCACTGCGACAGCCCAGCAGGATCACCAGTTTGGCGGCCAATTTTAATCCGCGGCTGGCCCTGCTCTGTTCAAATGCAATCCAAATCTGAGCGAGTTCACGCATGGTCAGCACACGAGTACCTCTTTCAGGTTGAGATCCAACATCTTCGGTGCGTAATTGCAACACCGGGGAGCCGCCAATGAGATTTCTCCGAATACAAAAACTAAGAATGGACTTTAATCTGCGTAATAAATGACCGGCATTTTTGGGCTTTTTCTTGCCAATTTTATCAAACCACTCCAGCCAGCTGGAAAACGGGATCTGCTCAACCGGAATACCAATAAACAGAGGTTCGAAATAGCGCTGCATGGTATGCTCATAGAGCATGACCGTACGAGGCCGCAGCTTGGGCAGATGATGCTCACGAAAATGCTCGCAGCACTGTTTCAGTGTGACATCATGCTTCTGGTGGAGCTTATCCCAGAAAACTCTAGGGTGTTCATTACGCTCCAGCGCACCACGGATAGCAGGGATCAATGCCCTGGCATCAGCGAGTTTAAGGTCGGGATAGCGTCCAATTTTGAGTCTCGCCGCTTTTCCTTGCCAGCGATAGCGATATTGCCATGAGATGGTGCCACGCTCGGTGACCCGAGCTGACAATCCATCACGATCTGACAATTCCGTCTTACCAAAGTAGGGCTTACCATACAGGGCACGTAGCTTCGCATCAGTAAGTGGCATATGACTCTCCTGTGATTGGCCATCTGATTTTTCACTGACACATTAACGCGCCCTGACGTGTACACAGATACGTACCAAACTGGTCTGAAACGGACTGAATCAAGATCAGACAAAGTGAGACAATCTGAGATGACACTCCGTATAACGACTTGTTTTTCAAGCATATAAACACAATTCAGAACCACGAAATGAGCCAGCAGACAAAGCCTACCTTCTATTTCCACGACTACGAGACCTTCGGCATCAGTCCGGCCAAAGACAGGCCGTCGCAGTTTGCGGGCATTCGCACCGACGCGGATTTCAACGTCATCGGCGAGCCGCTGGTGATTTACTGCAAGCCGCCGGCGGATTACCTGCCGGAGCCGGAAGCCTGCCTCATCACCGGCATCACGCCGCAAAAGGCGATGAAGGACGGCCTGTGCGAGGCGGACTTCATCCGCCAGATCCACGCAGAGTTCGCCACCCCGGGCACCTGCGTGCTCGGCTACAACAGCATCCGCTTCGATGACGAGGTGACCCGCTACACCCTCTATCGCAACTTCTACGACCCCTATGCCTACGCCTGGCAGAACGGCAACTCCCGCTGGGACATCCTCGACATGCTGCGGGCCTGCTACGCCCTGCGCCCGCAGGGGATAGAGTGGGCCTTCGATGAAGAGGGCAAGCCGAGCTTCAGGCTGGAGAAGCTCACCGTGGCCAATGGCGTGGCCCACGCCAACGCCCACGATGCGCTCTCGGATGTGCTGGCCACCATCGAGATGGCCAGGCTGGTGAAAAAGGCTCAGCCCAAGCTCTTCGAGTACCTCTTTGATCTTCGCAACAAGAACAAGGTGAAGGCCCTCATCGACGTGGTGACCATGAAACCCCTGGTGCACGTCTCCGGCATGTTCTCCCCCTGGCAGGGGTGTGCGAGCTGGGTGTCGCCGCTCGCCTGGCACCCCAGCAACCAGAACGCGGTGATCATGGTGGATCTGACCCGCGACCCCACCCCGCTCATCGAGCTCACCAGCGAGGAGATCCGCGAGCGCCTCTACACCAAAAAAGAGGAGCTGGGGGATCTGGCCGGCATTCCGGTCAAACTGGTGCACATCAACAAGTGCCCGGTGCTGGCCCCGGCCGCCACCCTGACGCCGGAGCGGGCAGACGAACTGGGCATCAATCGGGCTCAGTGCCGCAAGAGCCTGGATCTGCTGCGGGCCCACCCCGAGGTGCGGGAAAAACTGGTGGAGGTATTCAACCAGGAGTTTGCCGGCAGCACCGACGGCGACCCCGACACCCAGCTCTACGCCGGCTTCTTCGGCCACGGCGACAAGTCCACCATGGATCTGGTGCGCGCCACCCCGGCGGATCTGCTGGGGGAGCGGGAGTTTGCCTTCACGGATCCCCGTCTGCCCGAGATGCTGTTTCGTTACCGCGCCCGCAACTGGCCCCACACCTTGAGCGAAGCGGAGCAGAAGCGCTGGCGCCTGCACTGCAGCGACTACTTCAGCCGCCGCCTGCCGGATTATGTGCCGCGCCTGGAAGCCCTGGCGGAACAGAACCAGGGGAACGAACGGAACTTTGCGATTCTAAAGAGTCTCTATCACTACCTTGAAAATCTGTGAGATGTGAGCCGTTTCACAGTTAAAAACCGATGCGTTTCCACGGCTCGCGACATAATGGGCAGGGAGCCCAAGCTCCTGATAGTGTGAATATTTAGATGCGCTGACGGCATGGATGCCGTGCTTTCGACTGTTGGGGAACTCTCGTTTTATGCGTTCAGCTCTGCCTGCTTTGACACTCGTCGCCTGTGCCCTGCTGCCCCAGGCCGCCCTCGCTGGCGCCCGGTTCGAGGTGCCAGACTACCTCTTGCGCCTGCCGGAGCAGACCTACCGGCTCATCGAGCACAACTTCAGCACCCTCTACCAGCAGACCGACTTCACCCCGCAAATCACCAACAGCTATTTCAACCACTCGGATCTCTACCGCTTCGCCGGCATTCCCCTGGCCATCACGCCGCAAAACGGCTTCCAGATGGAGGTGTTCGGCCAGCTCTACAACAAGTCGTCCCAGATCTATGCCCAGATGAGCCAGGATCTCTCCCTCTATCGCACCCTGCGGGTGGACATGATGGGGGATCAGAGCGACGAGATCGCCATCGGCATGGGGCTCGGCATCCCCCTGACAACTCGCCTCACCGTCAAGGCGCTCGCCTCCAGCAACGAGATCCCGGGCTATGGCTCCGCCAATTACGCCATCGGGATGGAGTGGCACTTCTAGAGACCATTTCGCCACGTAAAAAAGGCTCCCGAGGGAGCCTTTTTACAGTGCAACGCCATCAGGGGTAGCGGATCACCGCCCCCTGCCCCCCTTGCAGCACCAGGGTGCTCCCCAGGGGCGTCTCGTCCCAGAAGTCCGTGCCCCCCGGCGTCAACGGGAACTCGCAGGGGTGCTCCCCCCAGTTGAACAGGCAGAGCAGCTCGCCGCCCCCGGGCAGCGCCACCCGCCCGCGCTCGAATGCCATCCCCTCGAAGCGGGCCGCCGGGGTGCGCGCGGCGCACAGGGCGAGCAGCTTGCCAAGGCGCGCCCCTTGCGCCTCGTCCAGATCCTGCAATCTGTCCCCCGCCAGCACCATGCCACCGCTCGCCACCAGGGCGGCCAGGTGGAAGTCGTACTCGGCGCGGCTCCCGTGCTGGCCCGGAATATCCCGCAGGCAGACGCAATCGGGGTCCAGCACCCAGAGCCGCTCGTGCTGCCAGGCGCGGCAGAAGGCTTCTCGCGCTATCTGGCGAAAACGGGGGCCCTGGCGCTCCACGTCATCGCTCACCCGCATGCCGTGCACCAGGCCGAGGCTCGGCCACAGCGGCGCATTGCAGCCGAGCAGGAAGGCCCCCTCCCCGGCGCCGCGCAGGATGGCGGCCATGCCGCGCCGATAGGCCTCCACCCTAGTGGCGGCGGGGTCGTGGAAGCGACCACCGTGGATGGCCCCCCAGAAGTTGGCATCGAGCTTGAAGTAGTGAATGCCCCACTGGGTACGCAGGGTGCGAAATACCTGCTCCAGGTGGGCCTGCACCTCGGGGTGGGTGCCATCCAGCACGTACCAGGGGGTGCAGCGCCAGCCCCCGTAGGTGACCCGCTCCGAGGGGAGCGGCAGGCCATCCTCCCCTTTCACGAACCAGTCAGGGTGCTGCTGGAACACTCGGGAGCCGGGCTCGGCGATAAAGGGGGCGACCCAGAGCGCAGGCTCGCAACCGGCGGCGCGGATCTCCCCTGCCAGGGCCGCCACCCCCTCCTCGAACTTGGCGGAGGGGGTGAGCCAGTCCCCCATCTTCCCCTGATAGCCGTCATCTATCTGCACGTAGCGCAGGGCCGGAAAACGCTCGGCCCGCACCGCCAGGTTCTCGCGAATGTCCGCCGCGCTCACGTTCGCGTAGTAGTGATACCAGGAGCACCAGCCGCTCGGGCGCGTGGGCACCTCCCCCACCAGGGAGCCGTGCTCGGCGGCGATATGCTGCGCCAGCGTCGCGAGCAGGGCCTCCCTGTCCGGCCCCTCCAGGCAGATCAGCGCCTCGCTCTGCCAGTGCGCACCCGGCGCCAGGGTGCGCCCTTCGGTGTTCATCACGATCTCGAGGCGCCCGTCGGGATGGAGGCGAAACTCCCCGCCAAAGCGCTGGCAGCTCGCAAAGGCCAGCAGCAGCCAGCCCCCCTCCTGCGCCACCAGAAGCAGGTTGTGCACCGTGTGGTAGCCATGGTCGGCGGTGATGCGATAGACAGACGCATCGGGGCAGCGGCCCAGGTGCTCGGGGGCGTTCCAGCGTCCCCCGGTCTGGGCCAGCATCTGGAATCCCTCCCCGTAGATGGCCGCGTCGGGCGCAAGTCCGAGATCCCCCTCAAACAGCCGCCAGTGGTGGACGGCCTCGGACTGCTTCCCGGTGTTGTCGAGCCTCACCCGGCAAAGCGGCCCCTCCCACTGGCGGGTTTGCAGCAGGGTGTCAGGGAGGGCGGGATCGCCGGGCAGTTGGCGCAACCGGGCCAGGAGAGAGGGGGTCGACATGGGAACTCCTTCTTGTGAATGGGGTTGAAGCCGGACCATTGTATCCCCTGCGGGCCAGTTGACCCTGTTCCCTCCCCCCCGTGCCTGTTAAACTGCGACCTCGCTCACACTTGCCAAGATGAGGCCCCCGTGCTGCTGCAACGCACCCTGCGCTACCTTCGTGATTTTCTGGTCATCATCGCCTGTCTGCTGGCAGGCAAGGCCGTGGCGGCCATCCTGCCCTTCGCCTTCCCCGGCAGCATCATCGGCATGCTGCTGCTGTTCGTGCTGCTCTCCTTGCAGATCGTCCGCTTCTCCTGGGTCGAGCTGGGGGGCGGCCTGCTGCTGCGCCACATGGGGGTGCTGTTCGTGCCGGTGGCGGTGGGCCTGGTGGCCTGGCTCGAGCCCCTGCGCCAATCCTTCGGTCTCATCATGCTCTGCGTCGTGCTCGGCATCGTGCTCATCCTGGGCGCGGTCGGCCACCTCTATCAAAGGATGAACAAGCCATGATCCTCTGGTTCGCCCTGCCCCTCACCCTGGCCCTCTATTTCATGACCCGGGCCCTCTACCGCCGCCTGCCCTGGCCCGTCATCAATCCGGTGCTGATCCCCACCGCCGTCATCATCGGCCTGCTGCTCTGGCTCGATCTGCCCCTGGATCAGTACCAGCAGGGGGCATCGCCCCTGACCGCCCTGCTGGAACCCGCCGTGGTGGCCCTGGCCCTGCCGCTTTACCAGCAGGCGCGCCAGATCCGCGACAAGCTCACACCCATCCTGGCCTGCACCCTCACCGCGGTGCTCATCTCGGTCTGCACCACCTTGGGGATTGGCCACCTGATGGGGGCGGATCCGGCGCTGCTCGCCTCCATCGCCACCAAGTCCATCACCACGCCGCTCGCCATGAGCGTCAGCCAGTCCCTCGGCGGCATTCCCGCCATCGCCGCCGCCGTGGTGGTGGTGGTGGGGATCCTGGGGGCCCTGGCGGGCTACCCCCTGCTCAAGCTGATGCGGGTCACCGATCCCGAGGCCCAGGGGCTCGCCATGGGTGCCTGCGCCCACGCCATCGGCACCGCCGCCTCCGCCGAGCAGGGGGTGACCCAGGGCGCCTTCTCGTCGCTGGCCATGGTGGTGTGCGGTGTGCTGACCGCGGCCATCGCCCCCCTGCTGTTCGCCCTCTACCACTGGCTGGCCTGATCCCCGCTGCCATGGCCGCCCCTGCGGCCATGGCCTCTGTGCCCTTTCACCGTATCCATCCGATACCCTCGCCTCCCTGATGCCGGGAGCTGGCGCACAGATTGCGAAAGACAAACGTTTCCTTTACCATCCCCGCCCCTTTGCCCATCAAGGCGTGAGCGCGCTCACACAATTCGCCGCGCTTGCTCCCTACAATGGCCCCCCAATTGGCCTTTGAGGACACAGTATGCATCCCCGCTTTGCCAAGCCATTCGAGACCCTTTCCGCCCCGCTCCAGGCCGCCCTGCTGCCCATGCTGGGGGACGATTTCCAGGCCCGTTTCACCCCGGACCAGGTCGCGACCCTGAAAGCCGCCACCGGGCTGGATGACAGGGCCCTGCGTCTGGCCTTGCTGCCGCTGGCGGCCGCCTGCTCGGTGGCCCCCATCTCCAGGTTCTTCGTCGGCGCCATCGCCTGCGGCCTGAGCGGCACCTGGTACTTTGGCGCCAACATGGAGTTCGCGGGCCAGGGGCTGTTCCACTCGGTCCATGCCGAGCAGTCCGCCATCTCCAACGCCTGGCTGGGTGGCGAGACCGGGATCTCCGAGATCACCGTGAACTACACCCCCTGCGGCCACTGCCGCCAGTTCATGAACGAGCTGAGCACCGCCAAGACCCTGAAGGTCTCCCTGCCGGACGATCTCAGCGAGCTGCAATCCTTCCTGCCCCACTCCTTCGGCCCCGCCGATCTCGAGATCACCGATGCCCTGATGAGCCCCCAGGCTCACGACGAGCTGGTGCTCGAGAGCGACGACCCCCTATGGCAGGCTGCGCTCGCCGCCGCCCGCCAGAGCTATGCCCCCTACAGCCAGGGCTATGCCGCGGTGGCGCTGCAGTTCGAGGACGGGCGCATCTTCTGCGGCCGCTATGCCGAGAACGCCGCCTTCAACCCGAGCCTGCCGCCGATGCAGATGGCCTGCGCCCACGCGGTGCTGGGTGGCGAGGATCTCGCCACCGTGCGCCGCGT
>NZ_CDBK01000085.1:0-23663 GCF_000819785.1 Aeromonas caviae
GGTTGGATTCAAAGTTAGCCTCCACTCTCCCGCGAGAGCCAGAGGGGGTCAATACCCCACCTGGGTCAGGGATGGCTCAGTGCCGGCCTTGGGCGGGGCAAAGAAAGCGTCACTGAAGGCCGGGCCCCCTGGCCGAGAAGGGGCAGTCCCGCTGGGGGACACGCAGCTCCCCGGCGCCCGCCTCTCCCTGCCAGGCGAGCTCGAGCTGGCCCAGGCGCCCGAGGTGGCGCAGCTCGAACTCGTAGCGCAGGCAGGGGTTGTCGGTGGGCAGCTGTGTCATCCCGGCGGGCAGCCGGTAGTCGTAGCGCAGCAGAGGGCCATCTTGCAGCCGGCTTTGCACGGGCACCAGCCCCTCCGCCGTCGGTGCGGGGGCCTTGAGATAGCGGCGCAGCGCCACCGGGGCGTCGATGGCTTTTTGATAGTGAAGGCCGTTCATGGCTGCCAACTCCTCCTCCAGCCGCGTCAGCTCCCCCTCCAGTCCGCTCAGGGCGGCGCCAAGCTGTTGATGGGCCGGGGAGGCGCAGCCTCCCAGCAGCAGGGTCGCGATGAGCAGGGCGGGACGGACGGCGGACATGAAGGTTCCTCGGGTGCCAGGGTCAATGACTATAGCAGGGGATTGGTGGGCGGCGTGCCCCTCAGCAGCCCGGCGAGGCGCTCCAGCCCTTCGGCGACGCGGGCGTCTGTGGCGGGCTGGCTCAGGCTGAGGCGTACTCCCTGCGGGGCGGCAAACTGGCCGGCGGCGAAGTGTTCTCCGCTGGCGACCCCCACGTCAAGGGCGTTGGCGGCCTCCGCAAACTCCTGGCTGCGCCAGGGCTCGGGCAGCGGCAGCCAGGCGTGCATGGACCCCGGCTGCCAGCGCGCTCCCGGCAGCAGGTGGCGCAGGAGCTCACCCCGGCGCGCCAGGATTTTTCGCTGGTGTTCGATGAGCGGCATGATCTGGCGCTGGCTCACCAGCTTGCAGGCCAGCTCGATGAGCAGCGGACTCACCATCCAGCTCGACAGCCGCATCGCCTGGGCGAAGCCGTTGCGAAGGGCGGGAGGGGACAACACGAAGCCGACCCGCAGGCCGCCGCAGGCGATCTTGGCGAGACTGCCGAGGTAGATGACCCGCTCCGGTGCCAGGTTGACCAGGGGAGGGAGCGCACTTTCGGGCAGCAGGCCGTTGACGTCATCCTCGACGATCAGCAGATCGTGGCGACGGGCGATGGCGACGATGGCGTCGCGCCGCGCCAGGCTCATGGTGGCCGTGGTGGGGTTTTGCAGGGTGGGGGTGAGGTAGAGCAGCTTGGCCCGGCGGGTACGGCACGCGGCATCCAGCGCCTCTGGCAGCAGTCCCTCCTCATCCATCGCCAGTCCCACCACCTGATTCTTGAGCTGGCGTGCATTGCCCAGCATGCCGGGGTAGCTCAGTCCCTCGCAAAACAGGGTCTCTCCCACGCAGCCGGTGGCCAGCAGGGCCAGCATGATGCCGTGCTGGGCACCATGGCTGAACAGCAGGCGATCTTCGCTCGCCGTGATGCCCTGCTCGGCGAGCCAGTCGACGAACAGCTGGCGCTGTGCGGGGCGTCCCGCCTCCTTGTCATAACCGAGCAGGCCGTTGAGATCCCCCTGCGCCAGCTCGGTGAGCAGGGGCCGGATGATGGCGCCCCTGTCCAGCTGGACCGGGAGGTTCTGCCACAGCTCGATGCGCTGGCTGTCTTCATTGCGGATCACCCATTCGTTGGCGGGATCCGCCGCTCCCCTGACCCAGGTGCCGTGCCCGACCCGGGCCGCCAGCAGGCCCCGTCGCTCCGCCTCGGTGTAGGCGCGGGTGACGGTGCCCACGGTGACCCCCAGCTTGTCTGCCAGGGCCCTGTGGGTCGGCAGCCGGGTCTCGGGTGAGAGGATGCCGGTGGCGATGGCCTGCTCGATGGCCTTGACCAGTTTGAGGTAGAGGGGCCCCTCGAAAGGGGTGAGGTCGGGCGTCCAGATTGTCATGGTGACAATAAATCCGTTGATCCAAGATTGTCCGCAATATAGCGTGATTATCAGCCTGTACACAACCAACAAGCACACATTGTATCGGTACAATGTGGCGAAAAAGGAGTCTCCCCATGACCATCGAATGGTATGCCACCCTGTTTGGCTTCGCCCTGCTCACCTGCGGCACGCCCGGGCCGAACAACCTGATGTTGACGGCGTCCGGCGCCAACTTCGGCGTGCGGCGCACCCTGCCCCATCTTATCGGGGTGGCGGTGGGCCAGCCTGTGCTGCAACTGGTGCTGGCGCTCGGCTTCTATCCGCTGTTCGAGCGCTGGCCCCTGCTCAAGCTGAGCCTGCAGGTGCTGGGCAGCCTTTACCTGCTGTGGCTGGCGTGGCGCATCGCGGTGGCAGGCGCCCCCGGAGATCCCGCCAGCCGTGCCCGCCCCTTGACCCTGCTTGAAGGGCTGGGCTTCCAGTTCCTCAATCCCAAGGCGTGGATGATGGGGATCTCGGCCATCAGTCTGTTCAGCCTGCCGGGGAGCGACTACTGGCCGAGCATGTGGGGCATCATGAGTGTCTTCCCCATGGCGGGGTTCCCGGTCTGCTTCGCCTGGGTGATGTTTGGCCATCAGCTCAGCCGCTGGATCAACTCGGACAAGGGGTGGCGTCGTCTCAACGGCAGCCTGGGTGCCTTGACCGCCCTGTGTGTGGTGATGCTCTGGTATTAACAGCACCTTGATTATTCATGCAAAGAAAATGCATTGCTGACCTTGTCGTCAGGGCGTCGGCTCTGCATATTAGGAGGCTTGCCGTATCTGAACGAGGTTGAGATGGATCTGAACTGGTTGCTCCCCCTGGCGGGCTTTGCCCTTATCACCTGTGGCACGCCGGGCCCCAACAACATGCTGCTCACCAGTGCCGGGGCCGCCCAGGGGTTTCGCCGCTCCGTGCCTCTGCTGGTGGGGGTGGTGGGGGGCATCAACCTGATGATCCTGGCCACGGCCCTGGGGCTTGGGGTGGTGTTCGAGCGTCTGCCCCTGCTGCACGACGGCCTCAAGCTGGTGGGGTCGGCCTACCTGCTCTGGCTGGCCTGGAAGGTGGCCAACGCCAGTGGCCCGGCGGAGGGGAACCGGCCGCTCATCCCGGCCCATCAGGGGGCCATGCTGCAACTGCTCAATCCCAAGGCCTGGATGATGGCGCTCTCCGCCATCAGCGGCTTCACCCTGGCGGGGGAGGCTTACTGGCCGTCCGCGGGCTGGGTGCTCGGCATTTTCTTCGTGACCGGCCTCTATACCGGTGCCTTCTGGGTGCTGTTCGGTGCCCAGGTGCGCCGCCTCATCCGCACCGCCACCGGCTGGCGTCGTTTCAATCTGGGCATGGGGCTCGCCACGGCGGCCTGCGTGCTGATGATCTGGGTTTAGGTCTCGGCCTGAGCCTTTACCGGCTGTCTTGTTGGCCCTTCGGGGCCTTTTTTATTGCCGGGGCGGTGCGATCAAACGCGCCCCCTGAGGGATTGCAGCATTGGTTTGCACCATCGGGTGACATAAGGAGATCCCATGAAATGTATCGGTCTGCTGGGTGGCATGAGCTGGGAGTCCACCGTCAGCTATTACCAGGCCCTCAACCGGGAGGTACGCGAGCGGCTCGGCGGTCTGCACTCGGCGCGGGTGCTGCTGAGCAGCGTGGATTTTGCTGGGATAGAGCGGTTGCAGCACGCCGGTGACTGGCCCGCCACCGCCCGTCTGCTGGCGGCCGAGGCCAGGGCCATTCAGGCCGGTGGCGCCGATTTTCTGCTGATCGGGACCAACACCATGCACAAGGTGGCGCCGGAGATCGAGGCCGCCATCGACATTCCCCTGCTCCACATCGCCGATGCCACGGCCCATCGCCTCCAGGCCGACGGGGTGACCCGGGTGGGTTTGCTCGGCACCCGCTTCACCATGGAGCAGGATTTCTACAAGGGGCGGCTCCAGGAGCGCTTCGGGCTGGAGGTGCTGGTGCCTGATGACGCTGCACGGGAGCGGGTGCACCGCATCATCTATGACGAACTCTGCCTCGGCGACATTCGCGAGTCGTCTCAGGCCGAGTATCTGGCCATCATCGCCGATCTGGCACAGGCCGGTGCCCAGGCGGTGATCCTGGGTTGCACCGAGATCGCCCTGTTGGTGGGGGCGTGCCAGGCCGCCGTGCCCCTCTATGACACCACCGCCATCCACGCCGAAGCCGCGGTGACGCTGGCCCTTGCCTGATGTGGTGCGGGCGGGGTGAGGGGGCGCCCCTCTCGGCGCACCGCCTGTTTTTTCCTCCTTTCATAACTGTGAGTCAGCCTTCATTTCAGCAGGGCTGAAGCCGTTTTTATTGTCAATCGGCTCACATTTCCTCCGTTTGTCTCTTGAGTCCGGGGCGTCAGACGCCTAGTTTTCGATCACTGAAACGATTCAGCTTTCACAAAAACAAGAGACACGAGGATAAATCCATGTTGAAGAAACTCTCCATTGCCGTGCTGCTCGCCCTGGGCGCCACCGCGGGTCACGCCGCCGAATTTCTGCTGACCGACTCCCAGCAAGGGCTGGATGTGGGGGACTGGAAGATCACCAGCGAGAAGCTCGGCATCAAGAGTCCGGTTCCCTTCACCATCGAGAAGAAACGCCTGCACGGCGGCCGCCAGGAAGGGGTGGATCTGCTCATCGTCGACAACGGCGTCATGAAGATCACCCTGGTGCCGACCCGCGGCATGGGGATCAAGGAGGTCAAGGCGGCGGATCTGCGCCTCGGCTGGGATTCACCGGTCAAGGAGGTGGTCAACCCCGCCTTCATCGATCTCGAGAGCCGTGGCGGTCTCGGCTGGCTCGACGGCTTCAACGAGATGCTGGTGCGCTGCGGCTACGAGTGGACGGGTCATCCTGGGGTGGATGACGACGGCCGCCTCAAGAGCCTCCATGGCCGGGTGCAGAACATTCCCGCCTCCGTGGTCAGCGTGACCGTGGACGACGAGCCGCCCTATGCCATCCACGTGCTGGGCCGGGTGGACGAGCGCACCTTCAAGATGAGCGAACTGGTCACCTGGACCCAGCTGAGCGTGGTGCCCGGTCAGGCGGAGTTTGCCCTGCAGGACAAGCTGACCAACCACGCGGATTACGAGAACGAGTACCAGATCATCTATCACGGCAACTTCGGGGCCCCCATTCTGGAGGAGGGAGCCAGGGTGAGCACGCCGGTGAAGCAGATCTCCCCGTTCAATGACTACGCCAAGGCCGGACTCAAGGGCTGGCAAACCTATCTGGGGCCCACCAAGGGCTTCGACGAGATGGTGTTCAACCTGGTGCCCTACAGCGACGCCGACGGCAATACCCTGGCAGTGCTGAACAACCGGGCCGGCAACGCCGGAGTGGCGGTGGGCTACAACACCCGACAGCTGCCGGTGCTGACCCTGTGGAAGAACACCGACACCCGGGCCCAGGGCTATGTGACCGGCATCGAACCCGGTACCAGCTATGCCTACAGCACCAAGTACCAGCGCCCGCTCGGGCTGGTCCCCAAGATCCAGCCGGGGGAGACCAAGACCTTCGATCTGACCTATCGCCTGCTGCAAAATGCCGACGAGGTGAAGCAGGCCCTGGCCCAGGTGGAGAAGATCCAGGGCGGTCGGGCCACCGAGCTGCGCGAGCAACCCCTGGTCAAGCTGCCATAAGGGAGAGACGCCCAGCAAAAAGCCGCTCCATGAGCGGCTTTTCTATTCCCAGCGACATATCCTTATTATCGGATAGCTCCTTTATTTTATAGTTCTAAAGTTAATTGTAATAAATAAATTGGGTACAGTTATTTGCTGGCTACTATATTTCCATAGCTTACTGTGTTACGGGCTTGTAAATGGGGTTGGCGTGTTAAAGTATAATCATATATAAATAATACTCTCGACGGCGGACTGAGATAACTGTGACTAGAACGCACCAGCAGAGCAGGTCAGTGGATTCTTTTGAGCTGGTGTTGTTATGAAAGTCCCTGAGAGGTCTGATTAAACTGTATGTAATGGTGGACGAGTAGATTGATATCAGCAATATTTATATTTAGAACTATACATTGAAAGGCACGATAGATACTTTATGTGACGAAATGAGCTACAAGGAGTTATCTGAAAATATTTAAGGTATGATATTGACGGATTATTACTGAAATCATTAGTAATAAAATCCAGTTTTTTGTAATTCAAGAATAGTTTTTCCTAAGTTCTGAAAATGCTTTACCTGTCAAAATCAAGTATCCATATGGGCCTTTTTTTGTGCGTTGATAACATATACTTCCCATTTCACAATGAAATGGAAGATATGTTGTATGAAATTGTTCATGTTAGCTTTGTTAGTTCCGATAGGGGTTTCCGCTATTGAACAAAATTACCGAATGACAAAAGATGCTTGGGTTGATGGAAATATAGACAAGGAGACTGCATCATCAACAACGGTAATTGTGAATGTAAATGGTGACATCATCACTCCCGGAAGTAGTGGCGATAATATAACTGGTAGTTTCGTTGAGAATAGAAAAATAATACAACTGAAGCAAGACATAAATCAAAACAAAACTTATTATCTTGGCAAGGTAATATCAGACCGGCAGTATCAAGGTACTTGGTATGATATTAATGGTAATGGTGGTGACTTCCACATCGAGTGGGGTGATGAAGAAAGACCTGATTGCCGTTTGGCAACAGAAACCGGCTGGTATCACGGTTTATACTGTAATGTAGATATTGATGGTGGGGGCTGGAGATTAGTTGCAGTTAGATATAATAAAGAGACTCATGTTCCTGTTGAACAATTGACTGAGTTAAATAGCAACCAGTATCTGAATCCAGGTGCATGGGGGCAATTGAAGGATGAATCAACGGAGATACTATTTTTACAACCCGACACAGAGATATGGGGGGTTATGAATATATCACAAGCGAGTAATCCAAAATTATGCTCACCATTGAATGAGAATTTAAGTAAAAAGGTTTTAGTCCATGCTGAAAAAGAAGGGTGCTCACTCGAAAACTTAGACTATACCGTAGTCGGCCATCCTGGTAGTTTGGATTATCAAGGTAACTTCTATCGGTATAAAAAAGGTGTTTGGACTGCTAATTATCCAGACTTATGGATTAGAACAAATTGGCCACAGCAGCAAGATGTCTCATATGGTAGTAGCCAACTAATGGTCTTTGTAAGATAAATAAAGGCCACCTCAGGGTGGCCATTATTTATCTGGTGCATGTCAAGCAATACAATTTCTTAAACATGGCTGTACATGGCTTCTATCTCGCGCTGGTACTTGGCCTCGATGATCTTGCGGCGCAGCTTCATGGTGGGGGTGATCTCCCCGAGCTCCATGGAGAAGGCGCTCGGCAGCAGGGTGAACTTCTTCACCTGCTCGAACTTGGCCAGCTCTTTTTGCAGATCGGCGATGCGGGCTTCGAAGAACTCCATCACCCGGGAGTGGCGCAGCAGCTCGGTCTTGCACTGGTACTGCAGGTTGATGGAGCGGGCATACTCCTCCAGGGACTCGAAGCAGGGCACGATGAGCGCCGACACGAAGTGGCGGGCATCGGCGACGATGGCAATCTGCTCGATGAAGCGATCCTTGCCGAGGGTCCCCTCGACCAGTTGCGGCGCCACGTACTTGCCGTTGGAGGTCTTCATCAGCTCCTTCAAGCGCTCGGTGAAGTAGATGTTGCCCTCGTCATCCAGCTCGCCTGCATCGCCGGTGCGCAGGAAGCCATCCTCGGTCATCACCTCGGCGGTGGCCTCCGGCTTGTTGTAGTAGCCACGCATCACGGTGGGGGCGCGCACCAGCAGTTCGTTGTTCTCGCCGAGTTTCACCTCGATGCCGTTTAGCGCCGTGCCGATGGAGCCCAGCCTGAACTGGGTGTCTTCATAGCAGCAGACGGTGGCGGTGGTCTCGGTCATGCCGTAGCCGTACTTGAGGTTGAGCCCCATGGCCTGGAAGAAGAGATTCACCTCGTCCGCGAGACGGGCGCCCGCCACCGGCAGGAAGCGGGTGCGACCGCCGAAACGGGCGCGCAGCTTGCGAAACACCAGGCGCTCGGCAAGCCAGAGCTGGCCATAGAGCAGGGGAGAGGCGGACTTGCCCGCCTGACGGGTGGCGACCATCTGTTTGCCCACCCGGGTGGCCCAGCCGAACAGGGCGCGGCGCAGGCGCGGAGCCTGGGCGACCTTGGCCTGGATCATGGCGTAGGCCTTCTCGTAGAGGCGGGGCACGGCGCACATCACGGTGGGCTTCACCTCGCCGATGACATCCATCACCTTCTGCGGGTCGCGAATGTAGACGTTCTCGGCGCCGCAATAGAGCACGTAGTAGCTCCAGGCGCGCTCGAACACATGGCTCAGCGGCAGCATGCAGAGGGAGACATCCTGCTCGCTGAGGTCGAGGCGAGCGTCATGCATCTCGAAGCAGGCGGCGATGTTGGCGAAATCGAGCATGACCCCCTTGGGTTCGCCCGTGGTGCCCGAGGTGTAGATGAGGGTCAGCAGGTCGTCCATGCGGTAGTGGCGCTCGCGCTCGCGCAGCACCTGCTCGCTGGGTTGGTGGTTGCCGGAGACGAGGAAGGTCTGGAAGTGGCTGGCCGAGGCGCAGCCGCGCAGATCGACGGTGCCGTCCAGGGCGACGATGTGGCTTATCTCGCCGCTGTCGATGAGGTGCAGCGCCTGATCGAACTGGGGCTGCTCCCCCACGAACAGCATCCTGATGCCGGCATCCTTGACGATGTAGCGCAGCTGATCGAGGGTGTTGGTGGGGTAGATGGGCACGCTGACGCCACGGGCGGCCAGGATGCCGAGGTCGGCCTGGGTCCACTCGGGCATGTTGCGGGCATAGATGCCGACCATCTCGCCGGACTGGTGGCCCGCCCGGATCAGGCCTTGGGCGCAATAATCCATGGCCTGACCCAGGGTTCGCCAGCCGATGGCGCGCCACTGGCCATCCTGCTGGACGCGCAGGGCGGCCTTGTTGCCAAGGCGGGCAATACGCTCACGCATCACTCTAACCAGATGAAACTGCGACATCTCACGCATCCTCAAGTAACAGTTGTGCGCCCGCAGGGGCACCAAAATCGGGGCTGGAGTTTAAACTCTAACATTACAGCTTACAAGTGTGCGCCATTTGTCCTGGATCACAAAGTCGTCAACCAGATGAGAGTGAGGCATGATAGGGGCAGGGATCGGATTCATTCAGGGAGTTGCACCATGAATATCGGGATCAAGAGCCTGTTCACCGGCGTGTTGCTGCTGTTGGCGGGGGCAGGCGCCCTCTGGTATCTGCTGGGGGGCGCGGGGGAGCAGGATAATCCCTGGCTGAGCGGCGCCGAGGGCTATGAGCAGGCGCAGCGGCTGGCGCTGAGGGAAGGATACCCCTTGCTCTACGTGATCGAGCGCGCCAAGTGCCGACGCTGCAAGGCGCTGAATACCAGGCTGTGGCGTGCCCCCGAGATGCAATCCGCCCTGGCGGGGCTGGTGAAGGTGCGACTCAACCCGGATGCGGGGGATGGCAGCGAGCACATTCTGCGCCGCTTCCCCCAGGTTGCGACGGCCCCTGGCATCTATGTCCAGCGACCGGGTGAGCCGCTTCGCCCCATCAAGATCGCGGTGGATATCGAACAGATCTGGATGCCCGGTGTCACCTATGGTCGCGGCTTCTTCATGCCCCTCTCGGGAGCCGCCTTCGAGGCCGTGCTGAGGGTGACCCTGAGCCTGGAAGACCCCTCCATCGACAACGCGCCCCTGCCCTGAGGGGGAAGCGAAGCGGGGGAGTCAGGGAGGTCAGAGAGGGTGTTGCCCGCTGACGGCGGTCTGCAGCGGGTTGTCAGCCGAAGTCGAACAGACGGGACATCAGCACGGCATCCTCCCTCTCCTGCCCGGTGCCATAGTAGTCGGCGCGGCGGCAATACTCGGCAAACCCCTCGCTCTCGTAGAGGTTGATGGCGGTGCGGTTGCCGGCCCTGACCTCCAGGAACCAGGCCTCGGCCTTGCCGGCCTTGCTGCGGGCCAGGTACTCCCTGAGCAGCGCCCGCCCCAGCCCCTTGCCCTGAAAGTCGGGGTGTACGCAGATGTTCATCAGGGAGCTGTCTCCCGCCACCAGATCCGAGATGTAGAAACCGGCCGGTCGTCCGTCCACCAGCATCAGGCCGTTGAGATAGCGCGGCCCGAAGCAGGAGAGAAGGTTGGCCTGGCTCCAGGGCTCCTGGTGGGCGGCCTGCTCGATGGGGTAGATGGCTTCGAAGTCCGATTCGAGCAGGGGGCGAAAATGGGGCAAGAGGTCAGACATGGTCACTCCGGACGGGATTCAGACTTGCGATGGACACCATGGCCGTGCCATGGTCGTGAGCATCAAGGGGTGTGGCGCTGCCGACACTGCTGCCAGAGGGCGCGCTTGTGCGCCCCATCGGGCTTGAGCGGGCAGACCAGGGCATCGGGCCAGCGAGGGTCCGGCGCCGTCAGCCAGAGCAGGGGCGAAGTGGCCCCTGCTGGCAGGGAAGGCATCTCGGACAGCAGGGAGACCTCGTCTGTGCCAAGGCCGAGCCAGCGGCAGATGTCCCCGAGCAGGGAGGGCGCGGGCAGCGTCTCTGCCAGCAGCCAGAGCTTGCCGGTCGGCAGAGGGGCAGTCTCCTGCGGGGCCAGCGCCTCGTCGGCGGGCGTGTTTGCCGGCTGCGCGGCGCCGTCGGGGCTGGTGCCTCCCGCCAGGAGTCGGCCTCTTTGTTGCCAGAGGGGGATGCCCATGCGGGCCAGGATGCGCTGGCGCAGCGGGTCCAGCAGGGGATCTTGCATGGCGAAGGCTCACTCTTGATCTGCGTTGGGGTAAATAATGATGCGCAGAGTACACTCTCGCGGGATTTGCTGCACCCCGGACGTGCGCTTTTCGCCCTGTGGCGATGGCAAACGAGCGCCCCCCGGGGGCAGAGATGACAGACAATGAGAGTGGGGCGGGGCCAGAGGCCGGACCCCGTCACCACGGATGACCTATCAGCTTCGGAACTGTGCCTATGCCGCCTTTAGCCCAGAATACTGTTCGTGCCACCCCCATTCATGAGCGCCTGCCACGGCTCCTTTCCGCCCTTGGTGAGGGACTGTATGAGCGCCAGGATGCCCTGCGGCTCGGCCTGCTGGCGGCCCTGAGTGGCGAGAGCGTCTTTCTGCTGGGCCCCCCGGGCATCGCCAAGAGCCTGATCGCGCGGCGCCTCAAACTGGCGTTTCAGGATGCCCGCCATTTCGAATACCTGATGACCCGTTTCAGTACGCCGGAGGAGGTGTTCGGCCCCCTCTCCATCCAGGCGCTCAAGGAGGATGGCAAGTACCTGCGGCTGACCAGCGGCTACCTGCCGGAGGCCGAGGTGGTCTTCCTTGACGAGATCTGGAAGGCGGGCCCCGCCATCCTCAACACCCTGCTCACCGCCATCAACGAGCGGCAGTTTCGCAACGGCGACAGCCAGCACCCCATTCCCATGCGGCTGCTGGTCACCGCCTCGAACGAGCTGCCGGCCCCGGACAGCGGGCTGGAGGCGCTCTACGACCGCATGCTGGTGCGGGTCTGGATGGACAGGGTGCAGGAGAAATCCAACTTCCAGGCCATGCTGGCGAGCGATGGCCAGTCCCATCAGGACCTGACCCCCTCGGTGCAGATTCGGGGGGAGGAGTACGACGCCTGGCAGGATGCCATCGAGCAGGTGCGCCTGCCGGACGCCTGTTTCGAACTCATCTACCAGCTGCGCCAGCAGCTCGACAGCCAGCTCGGGCACGGCTGCTATGTCTCGGATCGGCGCTGGAAGAAGGCGGTGCGGCTCATCAAGGCGAGCGCCTTCTTCAATGGCCGAGACGAGGTGGCTCCCCTGGATCTGCTGCTGTTCAAGGATTGCCTCTGGCACGACGAGGCTTCCCGCACCGCGTTGCTGGAGATGATCGGCGAGTTTTCCCGCCTCTACGGCTACCAGCAACTGGCGCTGACCCGGGAGCTGCTCTCCTTGCGCGAGCAGTTCAAGCAGTTGCAGGGGGCGGTCGCCCTGCGCATCGGCTGCAAGGCGGTCAAGCGCAAGCAGTGGTTCGGCCGCCGCGCCCGCGGCACCGAACTGCCGCTGGCCAACGCCAGGCCGTTCGGCAAGCTGGTGCACTTCCAGCTGCTCACCCCGGCGCCCCTGGATGGCAGCGATCCCGAGCGCCTCACCGCCACCCTCACCTTCGATCGCACCCTGCTCTCTCACTGGCACCCCACCGGGGAGGCGCTGGTGGGTTGGCCCCTCGGCAACCCCAAGGAGGGGCACTACGAGCTGGTGCTGGACGAGCAGTTGCGGCTGCACGTGCTGGATATCCAGCGCCAGCCCGTGCCCCTGATGCTGGTGGAGCGCACCCCCATCCCCGAGGTGGTGATGGCCCCCTGGCTGTCGGCCCTGGACGACCTGACGGGCCAGGTGAACCGGGTGCTGCAAAACCTCAAGGGCCAGCGCAACCTGTTCGACCGTCACCAGCCCCATCTGTTCGTGGGGGACCACTGGCTGCGTCAGGTGGAGGACAGCTTCTTCGTGCTGAGCCGGGACCTGGAGCGGCTGGGGACCGAGCTGCAGCAGTGGCGGGATCGTCTGCCTCTTCTCGATGCACAGGGGTGACGTCGCGCCTGGCGTGGGATTGGTGAAATAAACAGGGTGAAAAACATGTTTAGTCAGCATGATATTCCATCACATCTCAACGCCCGGGGTGGCCCATGCTAGAGATCGGCATGATGGACCTGGGGCTGCTCATGGGGGAGGGGGAACTGGCGGGGGAGATGGCGCTGCTGCTTGCCTCCACCCCCAAGATCTCCGAGTTCCTCAAGCGCTCGCCCCTGCAGGGGAAGCTGCTCAGAAAGCGCATCCAGACCTGGAGCGAACAGCTTGGGGAGGAGATGCGCCACAAGCCGGTGCCGGTGGCCCTCGAGCGGGAATACCTGCTCTATCAGGCCCACCGGCAACTGCCCCTGCCGGAGCTGGTTGGGCGCCTGCCCGCCTTGCTGGAAGCTCTTGAGCAGCACAGCCCCTTCGCGGGGGATGCCCGCAGCCTGGTGCGCCAGATAGTGGCCCAGCCCACCGAGGGACTGCGCCAGCTCTTCATCGAGAAGTGGCGCGCCAGCCTGGTGGGCAGCCTGTTGCAGTTGCAGCAGCAGATAGCGGAGGCGGAGCGGGAGAAGCAGCGCCAGGAGATAGAGGATCAACTGCTGGCCAACCGGACCCTGGCCGATGCCCTGGATCCGCACCAGATCTCCGCCGGGGGGCTCTGGGATCTGGCCCAGGGGAGCTGGCACAAGCGCAGCCTGGCGCTGGTGAAGCAGTACGCCCGCATGTTGCAGCAGGAGCCTCTGCTCGCGGAGATCGCCGCCCTGCTTGGACGCAGCGAGCGGGAGCGGCGCAGCGAGGACAGGACGCTGCCGCCGGTGCCTGTGCACGAACTGGAGGAGGTGCAAAGTGACGATGTGCCCGACGATCTGGTGGGGGTGCACCCGGCCAGCGATCTGATGCGCCTCCTGCCGAGCGAGGCGGTGATGCTGGCGCTGCCGGAGCTGGAGCTGGAGTTCTATCGCCGTTATCTGGAGCGGCGCCTGCTGAGCTACCAGTCGCGGGGCACCTTGCCGCGCCAGCGTCTGATGCTGCGCTCCCCCGAGCAGGGAGGGCAGGAGGTGCAGCCGCGGGGCCCCTTCATCGTCTGCGTCGATACGTCAGGTTCCATGGGGGGCTATCCGGAGGAGTGTGCCAAGGCGCTGTTTCTCGCCCTGCTCAAGGGGGCGATGGAGGAGAAGCGGGGCTGCTATCTGATGCTCTTCTCCACCGAGGTGGCGACCCTGGAGATCACCGCCGACACCGGGCTTGAGAAGGCGGAGCGTTTTCTCTCCATGAGTTTTCACGGGGGGACCGATCTGGTGCCCTGCCTGGAGCAGGCCCTGACCCAGCTTGAACAACCCGCCTTTGCCAAGGCCGACGTGCTGGTCATCTCCGACTTCATCGCCCAGAACCTGCCCCACCCCCTGCTCGAGCGGATGAACCGGCGACGGGCGCAGCAGACACGCTTCCATGCGGTCGCCATGTCCCGTCACGCCAAGGCGGCCATTTTGCGGGTGTTCGACAACAGCTGGCTGCTCGATTGCGGCCTGCGTGGACGCCTGCTGCGGCGCTGGCAGCGCCATTGAGGGCTCTCAGGCTCAGAGAGTGGGCCTGTGGTAGAGGCCCCGTTCGTTGACCTGCTCCTGATCCAGCAGCGGCTGACCGCTTGGCTGGGCAATATAAAAACCCCGCTTGCCGCTGCGCTTGACCCTGTACATGGCCTGATCCGCCCGGGCCAGCGCCGCGCCGAAATCATCCTGGGGCCGGATGGCCGCAATCCCCATGCTCAGTCCCACCGAGGCGTCCCCGTTGGGCAGCTCGAAGGGGGTGGCGATGGCATCGATGCACTGGCGGGCGAGGTGGCTGGTGCGGGGATCGTCGCACGCCCAGGGCAGCAGCAGCACGAACTCGTCCCCGCCGATGCGTCCCAGCCGTACCTCCTCGCCGCAGCAGTGGCGAAGGCGCTGGGCGAGGGAGACCAGCAGTTCGTCACCTGCCCGGTGGCCCAGGTTGTCGTTCACCAGCTTGAAGTCATCGAGATCGATGAAACAGATGGCCTGGTACTCCCCGGGAAAGTGGCGGTGCAGCGCGGTGCGGTTGAACAGGCCGGTGAGGGGATCCCGGTGGGCAAGCTGGGCGAGCTGCTGCTCGTACTCCTTCTCGTGGGTGATGTCGATGTGGGTGCCCATCACCCGGACGGGGTTGCCCTGATCATCCCGCTCCACCACCCGGCCCCGGTCCAGCACCCAGGTGGTCTTGCCATCCTTGCCGATCATGCGGTGCATCGCCTGATAAAACGGGCTCTTGCCCTCCAGATGGTCGAAGAAGGCCAGTAGCACCTGCTCCCTGTCCTCCGGGTGAAGGTGGGCGCGCCAGACGTCGAAGTGGGCCGACAGCTCCTTGGGCTGGTAACCGAGCATGGAGCCCCAGCGCCGGTTGAAGATGATGAGTTTGCCGGTGGGCACATGGTTCTGCCAGATGCACAGGCCGGTGCCGTCCATGGCGGCGTCCAGCTTCTCCCGCGCGTCATCCGCGATGCGTTTGAGACGCTCGTTCTCCAGCAACAACCTGTCGTAAGCCTCCCTCAGCTCCTCGTAGGTCATTCCTCATCCCTTCCCCTGTTCGAAAGCATATATAGTCGATGCACTCTCTCCTTCTGTAAAGAAGGGGATAGGGGAGGCTCTCGTCCGATATGAGGCGTTTTCCCACCCTCTGACGGCTGTGCGCCCAGAGTCTGTGGGGATATGATGACAGCGATGAGCGCGGCGTCCGGCCGGTGAAGAGGAGAAAATGTCCGCATGAAGATCCTGATGGGATGTGGCCTGTTGCTGTGGCTGGGGGTTGCCCTGGCCCAGGCGGCGCCACTGGCCGGGCACGAGTTGCAGCTGGCGTTGCAGCAGCTGGAAGAGTCGGCGATGCCGGTGCAGGTGTTTCGCGAGCGCGTCGCCGCCCTGGTTGCCGGACAGGCACATTATCCGCCCGAGGTGCAGGGGCGTCTTGCCCGGCTGCAGTGCTGGGCCCAGCCGGGTGAACGGGACGAGGAGTTTCGCCGCGCGGTGGCGTTTGCCGAGCAGGGGCTGGCACAGGCCCGTGCCCGCAAGGACAGGGTCACCGAGGTGGGGTTGCTCGCCTGCCGCGGGTATCACCGGCAACTGCTCGGCAACATGGCCGGGGCCGGGGAGGATTACGACGCCGCCCTGACCCTGGCTCGCCGGCTCGGGGATGAGCGCCAGCGTGCCGACATCCTGAGCCTGCGGGGGGAGATGTACTCCTACCAGGGGGAGCTGGCGGAGGGGCTGATGGATCTCATCGATGCCCACCAGCGATACGAGGCGCTCGGGCTGGAGGCCAAGGGGCGCGAGGTGCTCGCCAATATTGCCAATGCCTATCGCAGGATGGGGCTCTATGAGCGTGCCGAGAGCTACTTCAACGAGCTGGAACACGACTACCGGCAGCTCGGGGTCGAGGAGTACCTGATGGACATTCACAGCCAGCAGGGGCTCCTCTACATCGACACCGAAGAGTACGACAAGGCGCTGCCCCTGATGGCGGAAGCGGAGCGTTACTATCTGGGGTCAAACCAGGAAGGGGTCCTGGCCTGGAGCCGGATCGAGCTGGCCACCATCCTGCAGAAACAGGGCAAGCCGGACCAGGCCATGACCAAGCTCGATCAGGCGGCAGCCTCCCTTCATCAGGGGGAGGGGGCGGACAGCGTCACCCTGGGCCACTGGCACCTCGTCATGGCCGAGGTCCTCGAGGCCCTGAACCGTCCCGGCGAGGCGCTGCGGCACCTGGACGAGGCCGAGCCCATCTTTACCCGGGAGCAGAACCTGCGCTTCCTCGCCCGGGTGCATGAGACCCGCGCCCGGGTGCTGGAGCGTCAGGGACATATCCAGTCGGCCCTCACCAGCCTCAAGACCTATGTCGAGACCCGCCAGGCCCTCGAGCTCAGATTGCGGGAACAGCGCTCCTTGCAGATGCGTTTCGAGTTCGATCTCGCCCGCAAGGAGCTGGAAAACCAGACCCTCAGGTCCCAGCAGCAGTTGCAGGCGGAGAAACTCAAGCAGTTGCAGGAGCGGCGCTACTGGCAATACCTGGTGGTGGCCCTGCTGCTGGTGGTGATGGGTACCCTGGTGGTGCATCAGCGCGGGCGCACCCGCAAGATGCAGCGCCTCGCCATGACGGACGAACTGACCGGCATCCACAACCGGCGCCAGATCCAGGCCAAGGGGCGCAAATGGTTCACCCAGGCGCGGGAGAAGGGCAACCCCCTGTGCGTGCTGCTGCTGGATGTGGATCACTTCAAGAAGGTGAACGACCAGCTGGGCCACCACGTGGGTGACAGTGTGCTCACCGCCGTGGCCCAGTGCATCGAGGAGCAGTTGCGCAGCCTCGACAGGGTGGGGCGCAACGGCGGCGAGGAGTTTCTGGTGCTGCTGCCGGATACCCTCCTGAACGAGGCCGTCGAGGTGGCGGAGCGGATCCGCCAAGCTGTCGCCCGTCTCGAGATTGAGGGGGTGCCTGCGGATCACCCCATCCGCATCAGCATCGGCTGCGCCCAGTACAAACCCGAGGATGACAACCTGGGCGAGCTGGTACGCCGGGCCGACGAGGCCATGTACGAGGCCAAGCTGGCGGGGCGCAACCGGGTGATGACGGCCCGGTGAGGCCGACTCCGGGCCCCCGTGATAGCGGGCTGGGTATTTTTCACTCGCGCGGGTATAATGCCGCGCAATTTTGCTTTGATCCGGGGCCAGACCCATGTAATGCAACGCGCTTCTCCTGTCTCCACCGGCGGTCACTGACCCACCCGCGTGGTGTCGTTGTCTGCATGGGCGCCCTGATTCCAAGGTGCTGTCCCGCATTTTTCCCACGGTGGCTCCAGGCCGCCGCTCAATAGAAGAACGTCGAATTATGTCAGCTGAATTTCTGAGTGAAGTCTCCAAGAGACGCACTTTTGCGATCATCTCGCACCCGGATGCGGGTAAAACCACCATCACCGAAAAGGTCCTGCTGTTCGGACAGGCCATTCAGCGCGCCGGTACCGTCAAGGGCCGTGGCTCGGGCCAGCACGCCAAATCCGACTGGATGGAGATGGAGAAGCAGCGCGGTATCTCCATCACCACTTCCGTGATGCAGTTCCCCTACGCCGACTGCCTGGTCAACCTGCTCGACACCCCGGGTCACGAGGACTTCTCCGAAGATACCTACCGTACCCTCACGGCGGTCGACTGCTGCCTGATGGTCATCGACGCCGCCAAGGGTGTTGAAGACCGGACCCGCAAGCTGATGGAAGTGACCCGTCTGCGGGATACCCCCATCCTCACCTTCATGAACAAGCTGGACCGCGAAGTGCGCGACCCGATGGAGGTGATGGACGAGGTGGAGCGCGAGCTCAACATCATGTGCGCCCCCATCACCTGGCCCATCGGCTGTGGCAAATCTTTCAAGGGTGTCTATCACCTCTACAAGGACGAGACCTACCTGTATCAGAGCGGTCAGGGCCACACCATCCAGGAGAAGCGGGTGGTCAAGGGGTTGAACAACCCCGAGCTGGATGCCGCCATCGGCGACGATCTGGCTGCCCAGCTGCGTGGCGAGCTGGAGCTGGTGCAGGGCGCCTCTCCCGAGTTCGATCACGATGCCTTCATCGCCGGCGAGATGACCCCGGTCTTCTTCGGGACCGCCCTTGGCAACTTCGGTGTCGACCACATGCTGGACGGCCTGACCGACTGGGCGCCAGCCCCCATGCCGCGCAAGGCCGAGAGCCGCGAAGTGGTAGCCACCGAGGAGAAGTTCTCCGGCTTCGTGTTCAAGATCCAGGCGAACATGGACCCGAAACACCGCGACCGTATCGCCTTTATGCGTATCGTGTCAGGTACTTACAGCAAGGGCATGAAGATGCGCCACGTGCGCATCGGCAAGGACGTGAACATCTCCGACGCCGTCACCTTCATGGCCGGTGACCGTGAACAGGCGGTCGAGGCCTGTGCCGGCGACATCATCGGTCTGCACAACCACGGCACCATCCAGATCGGCGACACCTTCACCCAGGGTGAAGATCTCAAGTTCACCGGCATCCCGAACTTCGCACCTGAACTGTTCCGCCGCATCCGCCTGCGTGACCCCCTCAAGCAGAAGCAACTGCTCAAGGGGCTGGTGCAGCTCTCCGAAGAGGGGGCGGTGCAGGTGTTCCGTCCGCTCATCAGCAATGATCTCATCGTCGGTGCGGTCGGTGTGCTGCAGTTCGACGTGGTGGTTTCTCGTCTGAAGAGCGAGTACAACGTCGAGGCCATCTACGAGGCGGTCAACGTCGCCACCGCCCGCTGGGTGGAAGGGACCGACGTCAAGAAGTTCGAGGAGTTCAAGCGCAAGAACGAGGTCAACCTGGCCCTCGATGGCGGTGACAACCTCACCTACATCGCGCCGACCATGGTCAACCTGCGCCTGGCCCAGGAGCGTCACCCGGACGTTCACTTCCGCCAGACCCGCGAACACTGATCACCCCGCCCGCGCCCAGCGGGTGGCTGATGACCAGAGAGACCCCGCTTCGGCGGGGTTTTTGTTATGGGGCGTTTCATTGGAAGGGGCGTAGATCCCCATCCGGGGCTTGATGAGTGAATAAAAATCAAGGATAAGTGATTTAAATTTCACTCATGGAGAGAGACATGTCCGTCACCCAACCCGTAGAGGCGCAGTTTGCCGCCTACAATGCTCACGACCTCGACGCCTTCGTGGCCTGCTTTGCCCCGGATTTCAAAGGCTATCGCATGCCGACCGAGACGCCGAGCACAGTCGGCAAGGGGGCGCTGCGGGCCTTCTATGCGGAGCACAGATTCAACAACCCGCTGCTCAAGGCCGAGCTGCTGTCACGCACCGTCTTGGGCAACAAGGTGTTTGATCACGAGCTAATCCACGGCCTCTCCCCCGAGCCCATCGAGAGCGTGGCGGTGTTCGAGGTGAAGGAGGGTCTTATCCAGACCGCCTGGTTCTATTTCCCCTCTTAAACCCGACACTGTATTTGCCATACGGCCCCATCCTATTGCACCGCTGTGCAGGGAAGGGTGACAAGGAGATGCCATGCAGATATTCCAGGCCACGTTGGCCCACATTGAAGAAACCAGCCGTCTGTTTGATGCCTATCGGCAGTTTTATGGGCAAGCGCCGGACAGAGATGAGGCAACCCGATTCATTGGGGAACGCCTTCTGGGGGCGGATTCAGTTATCTTTCTGGCACGCAACGAGGCGGGAGAGTGGGCAGGCTTTGTCCAGTTGTAGCCGGCATTCTCTTCCGTCGCGATGAAGAGGATGTGGTACCTCAATGATCTTTATGTCGTCGAGTCAGCTCGCCAGCAGGGTGTGGCAAGAGCGCTGCTGAAACGGGTGGCCAGCTTTGCCAGGGAGACAGATGCCCTGACCGTCAAACTGGCGACGGCTGTCTCCAATCAACCTGCAAAATTACTTTATGAATCAGAGGGGTATCAAAAGGTAATCGCCTTTGATCACTATACCCAGCGGGTTGGAGCCTGACAGGCGTTATGTGTCACTGTCCATGAGATGGATGGCAATCGCTCTTCTGGGGAGGCGCGGTGTCAGCCAGGGGCCGTGATACGGGGTAAACGGGCTCGCGGGGTATCGACAGATTGCCTGCCCGGCCCCCTTCTACCCTTGAGGGAGAAGGGGGGATGAGGGGGGAATTGGCGCTTCTGGCTAGAAAGTTCGCAGCAATCTGGCGGGGTTGCCGGCATAGGTGCCAGGGACAGTGATGTCCCGGGTCACCACTGCGCCGGCACCGATGACGGCTCCCTGGCATATCCGTACCGGCAAAATGGTGGCGTTTGAACCGATGGATACCCCATCCCCGATGTGGGTTCGGCCCCAACTGGCGGGATCCGGGTCGGGGGCGCCGCTTTGAAAGAGGTCATTGGCAAACATGACGCCGTGACCGATAAAACAGCGCTCACCTATGGTCACATGCTCACAGATAAAGCTGTGGGACTGGATGCGGGTTGCGCGCCCTATGGAGACGTTCGACTGTATCTCCACGAAGGGGCCGACAAAGACATCGTCAGCCAGGGTACAGCCGTAGAGATTGACAGGCTCAACCAGCTTCACCCTTTCACCGAAGCTGACATCTCGTATGCCGACAGAGAGTCGTTTTGGTTCACTCATCTCCCCTCCTTCCCGTCGAGCGCCAGCACCATGCAGATCTCGCAGGCGTCGTGGCCCGTGCAGCCAAGGGGCCCCGGCAGGTGTTCGAAGCCCAGGGATTCATAGAGGGCGGTGGCTTCCCGCAGCACGGCGGTGGTCTCCAGATAGCAGCGCTGGTAACCCAGGGCGCGAGCCTCGGCCAGCGCCTGCAACACCAGCCGCCGTCCCAGGCCCAGCCCTCGTAGGGCGGGCAGGAAGTACATCTTCTGCAGCTCGCACACATCCGCTGCCCCCGCCAGCGGCGCTATGCCGCCCCCGCCAAGAATGGCGCCGTCCGGTCCCTCAATCACCCAGTAGCGGCTGCGCTCCCCCTGATAGGTCTCGTGGAGAAAATCGAGGTTGGGATCCGCTACCCCGTACCCCTTGTCGGCGGTGAGGCCGTATTCGGCGGAGACGGCGCGCACCACGGCGGCGATCCAGGGATTGTCGGCCGGGGTGATGGGGCGGATGACGAACCCCTGCTGGCGGCGGGCGCGGGAGAGGGCGCTGCGATAGAGCCGCATGCCCTCCCAGATCTGCTCGCACTCGGCGGGGGAGAGCTGGGCCAGGGCCCCCGCCATGGTCTCGTCCATCTGCCGGTGCAGCTCCTCAAGCTGTGCCTTGCCCGGCTCGGTGAGGCTCGCCTCCTTGCTGCGCCCGTCCGAGGGGTGGGGTTGCCAGGCGATAAGCGCCCGCTCGGCGAGGCGGGCCAGGGGGCGGCTGGCGTTGGACTTGTCGATGCGAAGGCGCTCGGCAAGCTGCTGGTTGGTGGCGGGACCGTTCTCCAGCTCGATGAGCAGGTGGGCCTCCAGGGGGCTCAGGGCCAGCGAGCCGCACTGCTGGGAGAGCATGCCGAGTTCGCGTACCAGTTCCCTCGACAGGGCGCGCAGGGGGCGGGGATCCATGGGGTTGTCTCCTTGTGATGGCATTTGGTTGTTATGCGCAACCAATACCATCTTTTGGTTGTTGATGACAACCATTTACGTGAAAAAGGGCGAAAGACAGGCAGAAAAAAGGGCCCGGGAGAGGGCCCAAACATTGGAAACCCGCGCGGGGGCGCGGATCCCATCCTTGGTCAGGCAAGGCGCCGGCGAGGGTTAGACCAGTTCCGCCAGCATGGTGTCGGCATAGGGGGTCAGCGCCTCTCCCTGCTTCACCTTGGCGAGGTAGTCCGGGTTGGCGATGAGGGGGCGACCGATGGCGACGAGGTCGAAGCGGTCCGCCTCGATGGCCTCGAGCGCGGTCTCGGCGCTGTAGTTGCCCACCCCCACCAGGTGGCCGTCGTAGCGGGCACGCAGGTAGTCGGAGGCGCGACCGTCCAGGTAGTCGAAGGTGAGGCTGTCATCGAAGATACCCAGGTGCAGATAGGCCAGAGTGCGCTGGTTCAGCTCGGCCAGCAGGTGGTCGAACACGGCGCGATCCCGGGCATCCCCTTCCAGGTGCACATAGGCGCCGGGGGAGAGACGAAGTCCGGTGCGATCCCCGCCGATGCGGGCGGCGATGGCATCCACTACCTCCAGCGCGAAGCGGCTCATGTTCTCGGGGCTGCCGCCGTAGTTGTCGGTGCGCAGGTTGCTGGCGTGGTGCAGGAACTGATCGATGAGGTAGCCGTTGGCACCGTGGATCTCCACCCCGTCAAAGCCCGCCTCGATGGCGTTGGCGGCAGCCTGGGCGTAATCCTCGACCAGCTGGGCGATTTCGCTCCCGGTCAGGGCGCGCGGCACCTGATAGACCAGCTCGCGCATGCGCGGCACCGTGCCCTCATGGGCGACGGCGGAGGGGGCCAGCACTTCGGCATGGTGGAAGAAGGGGTGGGAGAGACGACCCACGTGCCACAGCTGGGCGAAGATCTTGCCGCCGTTGGCATGCACGGCGCTGGTCACTTTCTTCCAGCCGGCGATCTGTTCGGCGCTGTAGAGCCCCGGGGTATTGGGGTAGCCCTGCCCGTCCGGACGGATGATGGTGGCTTCGGAGATGATGAGGCCGATGTCGGCGCGGCGGCCGTAGTAGGCGGCCATCTGTTCGGTGGGCACCAGACCCGGGCCCGCCATGCAGCGGGTGAGGGGGGCCATCATGAAACGGTTCGCGAGGGTGAGGGTGTCGTTGAGGCGATAGGGCTGAAACAGGGTATTCATGATCGTCTGTCCTGAGGGAGTGATTCTTGAACGGGCATTCAAGACGTTTTTTGGTTTGTGTGCAAGTATTTTTTGAGCAAGCATTCAACATGGATTGACGGGGGAGGCTGGGGTAAACTTGCCGCCCTGTTTTTTCCGTCCCGCGGGACCTTGCCACCGGAGACCCCATGCGCAGCGCCGAATACGATCGGGATGCCGTCTTGCGAAACGCCATGGAAGCCTTTCGCGCCAAAGGCTATGCCAAGACCACCATGCAGGAGCTGGTGGCCGCAACCGGCCTGCACCCGGGCAGCCTCTATGCCGCCTTTGGCAACAAGCGCGGCCTGCTGCTGGCGGCGGTCGATCACTATGTGGCAGAGAAGGGGGCCCTGCGCCGCCGCTGCCTGGCACAGCCCAGCCCGCTGGCGGGGCTGCACGCCTTCCTCGAGCAGGTGGTGGACGATGCCCTGCAGGGCTCCTGCCTGCTGACCCGCACCCTGATGGAGCTGGCGGAGCAGGACGAGGAGCTGCATCTTCGCTTCAAGGCCATCTACGGCGAGCTGGAACAGGATCTGGCCGGGCAGCTGGCCCTGGCAAAGGCGCAGGGAGAGCTGGCAAAAGAGGGGGACATCCCCACCCTGACCGCCTTCTTGCAGGTCCATATCCAGGGACTGGTCACCTTCGCCCAGTGCCACCCCGACCGCCCTCTGCTGGCCGGTGTCGTCGCCCGGATGATGAGCGCCCTGCGGGCGTGATGGCGAGGATGGAAACAACAAAGGCTCCCGCGG
>NZ_CDBK01000085.1:23747-41017 GCF_000819785.1 Aeromonas caviae
CCGCGGGAGCCTTTGTTGTTGCTGGGAATGCCCCTCGCAGCAGGGGTTTTGCCCCCTTTCTCCCGCTCATTTACAAAAGAATGGGAGAAGGGTTGGGGATGAGGGGGCGGAACTGCCAGCCGCTGCCGCTTAGCCCGGATTCACCAGATCCTTCATCAACGCCTTCAACCAGATCAACGCCGGTTGCTGGGCGTGGACCGGGTGCCAGACGCAGTTGAGGTGATAGTCCGGCACGTCGTCGGGCAGGGGCAGGCTTTTCAGCGGCCAGTGGCTGGCGAGCAGCTCGGCCACCATGCTGGGCAGCACCAGCAGGTGATCGCTCTGGCTCACGATGGCGGCGGCGGACATATAGCTCTGGCTGTTGACCGAGATGGTGCGGCTATGGCCCAGGCTCTGCAAATAGCGGTCGAGGCTCGCCTCCGAGGTGCCGAGCGGCGAGTGGAACACATGGGGCATCTCGATTAGCTGCTCGAGGGTGATGCGCTCCTCCTCCAGCTCCAGGGTGGCGCGCACCAGCCCGGCCAGGGGTTCGGTGAGCCAGGTCTCCTTGCCCAGATACCCCGGCACCTGCATGTACTCGTCAAACCCCAGCACCAGGTCGATTTCGCCGCTCGCCAGCTCGGCTTCCGGCAGTGTATCGCGCAGGATGCGGATTTCGATGGTGACCCCCGGCGCCAGCTTCCTGAGGCGCTGGATAAGGGGCGGGATCAGCACGCACTCCACGTAATCCGTGGTGCAGAGCACGAAGCGGCGCTTCGACTGGCGCGGCGCGAACTCGTCCTCCTCCCAGAGTTGCTGCTCCAGCAGCCGCAGCGCCTGCTGCACCCCCAGATGCAGGCGCTGGGCCCTGGGAGTCGGCAACATCCCCTGGGGCGTGCGCACCAGCAGCGGGTCACCGAGAAAGGCCCGCAACCGGCCGAGGGAGTGGCTCATGGCGGGCTGGCTGATAAAGAGCGATTCGGCGGCGCGGGTCACGCTCCCTTGCGTCATCAGGGCGTCAAAGGCGAGCAGCAGATTGAGGTCGAGCTGGTGCAGTTTCATGGGGGGATTATTCGCCGTGTTTATGGGACAATTAATCCTATTCATTTGATGGATGGGCGCGCAACTTCTTACACTGCGACCCACTCTTATTTTTTCAGGGTTCCCAGGCAAATCGGGGGCCTCAATCCATGCAAGGAGCCTTGCGATGAGCATCAAGACCATGAACACCACGCCGGCCGCCGACGGCTTCACCATGCCCGCCGAGTGGGCTCACCAGCAGGCCGTCTGGATGATCTGGCCGTTCCGCCCGGACAACTGGCGGGAAGCCGGTCGCTTCGCCCAAGCCACCTTCGCCAAGGTGGCGGATGCCATCGGTGGCGCGACGCCGGTCTTTATGGGGGTGCCGGCCCAGTTTATGGAGCAGGCCCGTGGCATCATGCCTGCCCACGTTACCCTGGTTGAGATGGCCAGCGATGACTGCTGGGCCCGCGACACAGGTCCTACCATCGTCACCAACGCCGCAGGCGAGTGCCGTGGGGTGGACTGGGGCTTCAACGCCTGGGGCGGCCACAAGGGCGGTCTCTACTACCCGTGGAACCAGGATGAAGAGGTCGCTGCCCGGATGCTGGAGCAGCACGACATGGATCGTTACGACGCGCCGCTGATTCTGGAAGGAGGCTCCATCCACGTCGATGGCGAAGGCACCTGCCTGACCACCGCCGAGTGCCTGCTCAACGAAAACCGCAACCCGCACCTGACCAAAGAGCAGATCGAAGCGCACCTGCGCGACTATCTGGGCGTCACCAGCTTTATCTGGCTGGACGAAGGCGTCTACATGGATGAAACCGACGGCCACATCGACAACATGTGCTGCTTCGTGCGTCCGGGTGAAGTGGCCCTGCACTGGACTGACGACCAGAACGATCCCCAGTACGCCCGCTCCCTGGCTGCCCTCAAGGTGCTGGAAGCGGCGGTCGATGCCAAAGGTCGCAAGCTGAAAGTGTGGAAGCTGCCCCAGCCGGGCCCGCTCTACTGCACTCAGGAAGAGTCCGCCGGCGTCGAGAGCGGCAGCGGTGTGCCGCGCGAGGCAGAAGGCCGTCTGGCCGGTTCCTACGTGAACTTCCTTATCACCAACGATCGCATCGTCTACCCGCTGCTGGATGCCGCCACCGACGGCGAAGCCCAGCGCATTCTGGAAGAGATCTTCCCGGAGCACACCGTGGTCGGCGTGCCGGCCCGGGAGATCCTGCTGGGGGGTGGCAATATCCACTGCATTACTCAGCAGATCCCCTCCGGCAAATAAGAACCGGATGACGATCCTGCTGCGAGGCCGTGATCAAGGCTCATGTGCTGCTCGGAAGCCTCACGTATGTTTATACGCTCCGGTTCCTGCGCTGCTCTTCACCTTGCTGACGGCCTCTCGCGACGGGTCGTAAACCGGTTCTAGTTAGTATTCAAAACCCCACGCCGTGGGGTTTTATCTCTTGATAATGTGATGGTCGCAGGCGCCGATGCGGCGATCATCATGACAAACAGTCACCCTTTTACAGGAGATCCCCATGATCGAAGTGACCGAGGTTTCCATTGCCGAGCTGCGCGATGCGCTCGAATCAGGCCGCACCACCGCGGTCGAACTGGTCGAGGCCTATCAGGCCCGGATCGCCGCCTATGACGGCCCCGAGACAGCAACCCGCCTCAATGCCGTCGTGGTGCCCAACCCCGATGCCCTGAAAGAGGCGCAAGATTCCGATGCCCGCCGCGCCCGTGGGGAAACCCTGGGGCCGCTCGACGGCATCCCCTACACCGCCAAGGACAGCTATCTGGTCAAGGGGCTGACCGCCGCCTCCGGCAGCCCGGCCTTCAAGGATCTGGTGGCCCAGCGCGATGCCTTTACCGTTGAGCGCCTGCGCGCCGCCGGTGCCATCTGCCTTGGCAAGACCAATATGCCCCCCATGGCCAATGGCGGCATGCAGCGCGGCGTCTATGGCCGTGCCGAGAGCCCCTACAACGCCGACTACCTGACCGCGCCCTTTGCCTCCGGCTCCTCCAACGGGGCCGGTACTGCCACCGCCGCGAGCTTCGCCGCCTTCGGTCTCGCCGAAGAGACCTGGTCGAGCGGCCGTGGCCCGGCCTCCAACAACGGCCTGTGTGCCTATACCCCGTCCCGGGGCGTCATCTCGGTGCGCGGCAACTGGCCGCTGACCCCGACCATGGATGTGGTGGTGCCCTATGCCCGCACCATGGCCGATCTCTTGGAAGTGCTGGATGTGGTGGTCGCCGACGATAGCGAGACTCGTGGGGATCTCTGGCGTATGCAACCCTGGGTCAAGATCCCCAAGGCCTCCGAAGTGCGTCCGGCTTCCTATCTGGAGCTGGCTGCCAAGGCCGATGCCCTCAAGGGCAAGCGCCTCGGCGTGCCGCGCATGTTTATCAACAAGGATGACCTGGCGGGCACCAGCGACAACCCCGGCATCGGCGGCCCGACCGGTCAGCGTATCCATACCCGCGAGGCCGTGATTGCCCTGTGGGAAGAGGCGCGCAAGGCGCTGGAAGCCGCGGGCGCCGAGGTCATCGAAGTGGACTTCCCGCTGGTCTCCAACTGCGAAGGGGACCGACCCGGCGCGCCGACCGTGTTCAATCGCGGCATCGTGAGCCCGGAGTTTCTCAACGACGAGCTGTGGGAGCTATCCGGCTGGGCGTTCGACGACTTCCTGCGTGCCAACGGCGATCCCAAGTTGAACAAGCTGGCTGATGTCGATGGGCCGAAGATCTTCCCCCACGATCCGGGCACCCTGCCGAACCGCGAGGGGGATCTGGCGGCGGGCATGGACGAGTACGTCAAGATGGCCAAGCGCGGCATCAAGCGTTTCGACGAGATTGCCTCTGTGCCGGACGGCCTGCGTGGGCTGGAGCAGACCCGCAAGCTGGACCTGGAAGACTGGATGGACGGGCTCAAGCTCGATGCCGTGCTGTTCCCCACCGTCGCCGACGTCGCCCCGGCTGATGCGGATGTGAACCCGGCCTCCGCCGACATCGCCTGGAGCAACGGCATCTGGGTTGCCAACGGCAACCTCGCCATTCGCCATCTCGGTGTGCCGACCGTCACCGTCCCCATGGGCGTCATGGCCGATATCGGTATGCCGGTGGGGCTGACCTTCGCCGGTCGCGCCTATGACGATAACAACCTGCTGCGCTTCGCCTCGGCCTTCGAGTCCACCGGCAGCAAGCGGATGGTGCCGCCACGCACGCCACCGCTGGGGTGATTGGTGTTGTGAGTTAATTCTCTCTGGTTCATTCTGAGAGAATAAATAAACCACCCGTTATGCGGGTGGTTTTTTATTTCATATCCTTTAGTTCAAGCATCTTCAACAGGATAAAATTCGTGATTCATATCTAGGTAAACAACATAAAATATATTTGAACTTAAAATATTCCCTGCTTTGTCCTGTTGACCATTATGCTGAGATGGGATTGAAAATCCGGCAAGACGTAGTTTATTTCCTAGGCGGAAACGCCCCCACCTTGCATCATGGGGAACACAGTTAGGACGCTGAAAAGATGATTTTTCTGGGAATGATGGGTAGTAAGATAGTACCTTTAGACTACCAGCCCCAGCTCGTTCATGCTCCCAATAACTTAATGGTGATGCACAGAAGTTAACAAGTTTTTTAATCAAAGAGTCTAATGAACAAGCTCCTTGATTTTCGTTCCATTCATCTAGGGTTTGTCCTCCATGAGATGGAGAGAAATAATGAAAGTTAAAGCTACATTTATTTGCTATCCCAGACGTTTCTATATCGCTCTGTGAGACAGATTGAAGAAATGTCGACTTTCTATCATTTTGATTGAATCGTTTCGCCATTTTCCAATCCTGCCATAATATCTTCTAAACGAGAGTTCACAAAAACTGGCATTCCACCTATTTTATTCTCCATATAGAGTGGAGTTATAGGTCTGTCATTTCTAATCATCGTGCCTGGAATTTCATCTAATCGATAACAATAACTCTCAGACTCTTCTTTGTTAACTAAAATAGTTCTATACTTTCCTAAGTTGTCTATTATCTCTGTATTGTGAGATGTGAAAATAAATTGAGCACCATTACGGTTTATTTTAAGGTTTGTAAAAAGCTCTAAAATTTTTGGTAGTACTGCGGCATGTAAATGAATGTCAAATTCATCTAAAGCCAAAATACCGCCATCTTTCAGAACAAGATAGTATGCACCAATAATGTCATATATTTTCCTTGTACCACTGGACTCTCTAGAGTAATTTACTTTGTGACTCGTTGAACCATGCTTGTGGATAAATAATGGGAAATATATTTCATCGCCCTCATCATCAACAGATGACATTATTTCAACATCAATGATCGACGAGTCAGAAAATCTCACCAGCTCTTTCATAAATGCGTGTAGTAATGGTTTTGATTTATATGATTTGCTGCTGTCTGACAGATCCATTTTCAAGTCACAGTACCCATTGTGGGCGACATTAATTATCATTCTGAAAAAGAACCAATGGACCTCTCTTAGCTCTTTCATACTTTTTTTAAATTTATATAAATCAGGCAGCGATATTATTGATACAGAGGATTTCAACTCTATATTGCGAATTTCATCCAACTGACTAACACAATACGTTATATCATTGTTTTGTCTTTCAAAAACTTTTCTTCTTGCTTTGTTCTTTTTCCAAAGAGCCTCTCTGGATATTTCATTGTCTTTTATGTCAAGCTCGTAATAATATTCTGTTTCATTTTCAATGAACTCGATATAAAACTCGGTGGGTTCTGAACTTCCAAAAAATGTGTCAATAGGAAGTGTTTTTTTTCTTTTTTTTAAAGACTCTTTGTTTTTATCGTCTGGATAACCAACAGAGCATAGTGTTGATATGAATGATAGAGCTTTTAATATGTTAGTTTTTCCAGAGCCATTGGCACCTTTAATACCAAGGATTGTCCCAACTCTTTGGCCATTTGATATATCTTCAGGAGTATTTCCATCAAATAGAAAACTAATTTCAGCACCATCTTTAAAGCTACTGAAGTTTTTAAATCCAAATCTAAGAATCATTTTTATCCCTCCCTTTTGAGGTTTCCGTTGTTAGGTTACTCACAAAAATGAAGAAAAACAATGAAAATGAGGTTTTCTGACGTTTTTGTCGCATTGTTTGATTTCCATTTTGTGATGGATACTCGAAAGTCACGACTATTGGCTACTAATAGTCGATGACGTGAAGCGTATTCGGACGATTACGCTGCGCTAATCGTCCCTACATCAAGGCGGTGGTTACATGAGGTGAGTCTTTGCCTCTCTCCATTACCCGCACGGCCAACCGTCATATTTGTCGCCACTCGCTGCTGATATCTTCTGACTTCCCCTCGACTTCACCCTGGCTTCACACAACCTCATTTTTTCCTCACAAATCCCCCGTATTTTCTGCCCACTGATAAATGGGTCCGCTTGTCACAGGGGTGGCGAGGGCCAACGAGAGGGGAGCAAGACGATGAAATCCTGGATCAAATACGGGTTGGCCGGAGCCTTGATACTGGTGGCGAGCTTCTGGGGCGGCAGCGTGCGGGCGGCGCAGATGCCCCTTGGCTGGGATGCTGCCCTGCCGGTACAGATAACCGGGCAAGATGCGGCGGTTCTGGCGGTGGCCTCTTTCCTGTCGCTCGGGGAATAGCCATCGGTTGCTGCCGGGCTCAGCACCTCAGGGCAGGGATTGGGGCCTGTTTATCCGGACTTGGGCGGTGAGGGCGCGGCATATGGCGTATTAATACAGGGCGGGTGGCCTACCGCGTCTGGTATTGGGCATCCAGCCAGGCGATGGCCTCTTGGGGGTCGTTGAATGCCCGGATATGGTCAGGGTGGGTGAGAGAGAGGCAGGAGAGGGCGATGTGATGGAGCACCTTGGCCGAATAGAGGGAGGCGATGGCCACCAGATTCTTCTGGGTCAGCCACTGATAGGTCTCTTGCAGATGGGGCAGGGCGGAGAGCACCACCCCCTGATGCTGGCGATGGTCCACCAGAGCGCAGAAACGCTTACCGTCCAGGCTGTTCACCACGGACTTTATCTGTGCAATCCACGCCAGCATACCCTCTTCATTGAAAGGGCCGATCAGCTCGCAGGTGACCAGGTGTTCCTGCACATTGAAGATGAACTCACCGTGCTTTTTATCAAAGGACATACAACATTCTTATCCATGACCAGGGGCGGCAAGATAATGCTTATTCATTCCGAATGCATCAATACCCGAATGAGGGTTTTGGTCATGAAATCGTATTGCTGCGTTGACGCCGATGAGGGAAGAGGTCTGCCTCTGGTACCGAAGCGAACCATGGGTAGCGTCACGTCGGGCACAAGACCCCGTGAGAATAGCCGGCTCATGGAGAAAATGACCCGAAAAGGCCGGTGCAGCAGTGCCCGGCCTGTGTCTGCTCGGTGAAGGCGACACCCCGGCATAGGTGGGTGTGTCACCTGGGTTCTTGATGGAGCGCTTCGCCGGTTCAGCCGGCCAGCGGCAGGTAGACATGCTGGTAGGCCAGGGCGATAGCGCTGTAGAGCAGCAGGGCGGCCATCAGCAGGTTGAAGTACCTGAACCAGCGAGGATGCTGAAGATGACGTCCGATGAGACTGCCCGCCATCGAGTAGCTGCCGGGGGCGCCGGCGGCCAGCAGGCCGAGCAGCAGGGACCAGGGCAGCAGGCTCCAGCCGTGGATCTGGGCCGCCGGGAACTGGATGCTGGTGATGGGCAGGGTGGCGATCATGGCCTTGGGGTTGAGCAACTGGATGACGAAGCCGCTGCGCACCCCCAGAGGGCGGGCAGGCGCCTCGCTGGCAGCGAGCTCGCCGCTGTCGCTGGCGATCTTGATGGCGAGATAGGCGATATAGAGGCACCCCACCAGGCTGACATAGATCAGGGTATCTTCCCGCACCAGGCGGGTGCCCGCCCAGCCAAAGAGCAGCAGGAGCACGAACATCGCCAAGCCGACCCCGAGGAAGAAGCCAAGGGAGGCGCGGGTGCGGCCACCCAGACCTGCATTGAGGCCGATGAGGTTGACGGGGCCTGGGGTATACATGATGCCGATGGCATAGGCGAGAAGCTCAATCATGGGGTGTTCCTTGGGCTCAGCGGATCAGGCTGGCGCTGTATTGGGTGGGGGTCATGCCATAGATGCGCTTGAAGCGACGGTTGAGGTGACTGAGATCGGTGAAACCGAAGCGGTACACCAGATCCTGCGCCGACTCTCCGGCGGCCAAGGCGCGCCGGGCGGCATTGATGCGGCAGTTGATCACGTATTGATGGGGTGTGATGCCAAGCTGCTGGCGAAACAGCCGCAGGAAGTGGTACTTGGAGATGTTGGCCGCCGCGCTGATGTCGGCCAGGGAGATATCCTGCTGAAAGTGGGCGTGGATAAAGTCCCTGGCCTGCAACAGGAGGCGATCGATGCGACTCACCCGGCCATTGGGCTCAAAACGTCCCGCCTGCTGCATCACCCGGGTGGCGAGGCGATAGAGGGCAAACTCCTGCTCTATGCTGTCGGCCTGGCCGCGCACCGCCTGGGCCAGCTCGAGGATGCAGGCGCTCAGCGCCTCATCGCGCACCAGGGGCTGCAACAACCGATAGGTCCCCATTGCCTGCTCGCCCGCGGCATCGGCAAACAGCGGGGTGAGTTCGTGGGGCGGAATGTAGAGCATGGTGTAGTCGAGGCTGGCGTTGTCACCGGCATGGCCGTCGTGAACATCCCCGGGATTGAACTGGATGACGCTGCCTGCCGGGCTGGAGTGGGCTCCGCCGTGGCAGAAGAAGTTCTGGCGCCCGGCCAGGGTGACCCCGAAGGAGTACTCCTCGTGGGCGTGACGGTCGTAGCGAAATTCCGTCATGTTGACCCGCAGCGCAGTCAGGCTCGCCAGGTGCTGACTGTGTGCGAATATGAACTGGTTGTCCTGCGCCATCTTTCCCTCCTGAACCAGACTGCCCCCCTAATCTAGCCCCAAGGGTGTGCCTCTCGCTTGGACAATCTTGCTGTTTGCCGGCCCGAGTGCGCCTCGCACCGAGAAAAACGGCGCAGCCGATGGCTGACTGCGCCGGCTGGCCCGTCAGCGAAAGCGAAACAGCTCCCGGTGCAGCGGGGTGGCCAGATGGGCATCCAGGGTGTGGGCCATGGGCTCGGGGCCGCAGAACCACACCGGGGTGTGCTGGCGCTGGCCCAGGGCGGCGAGATCCAGTCGGCCACGCTCGGATTCCAGGTGTAGCCGGTAGTCGATCCCGACCCGGCGGCACAGATCAGCCAGCCGACCGTGATAGGGGGCGGCCTCGGCGGTGGGGGCGCATTGCAGCAAGGTGGTGCCGGGGCGTTGTTCACCACGGCGTACCAGGGCCTCCAGCCAGGCGACGAAGGGGGTGATGCCGATACCGGCGCCCACCCAGAGCGCGGGGGCCGGATCCGGCAGGGCGAAGGCGCCATAGGGGCCGGTCACGGTGACCGCATTCCCCACCTTGAGGTGGCGGTGCAGCCAGCGGGTGTGATCCCCGAGGGCGCGTACCGCCAGGGTGAGGGTACAGCCATCCGTCGAGACATCGACCAGGGTGTAGGGGTGGGGCTCGCCGCGCCCGGCAAAGTCGAAGAAGGCGAACTGCCCGGGGCGATAGCCGTGCAGGGGCGCGGTGAGGCCAACCCGGATCTCCAGGGTGCGCTCGTCCAGAGGGGTGAGGGCGTTGACCGTCCCCTGGCGGCGTGCGTCCCGCCCAACCTGGCCAAACAGGGAGTAGAGCGCCCCCAGAGCACCCAGCCCGCCGCCGATAAGCAGGGTCAGGCCGACCGGGGTCAGGGCGCCGATGCGCGGCAGCAGGCAGAGCCCGTGCAGCCAGCCCATCAGGTAGATGACCGGGGTCAGCCGGTGAACCACCTTGAAGCGCTCGTAGCGCACCACCGCCAGCAGGCTTACCACCACCAGCGCCAGCAGCAGATAGAAACTCCATTCCCCCAGGGTATTGCCGAGGCTGTGCCAGAGGGCATCGTTGCCAGCACCAGCACCAGCACCAGCACCAGCACCAGCACCAGCACCAGCACCGCGGCGCGCCGGCCGGGTCAGCCAGTCGGCGGCGACAGCCCACTTGGGGGCTTCCACCAGCAGCCAGTGGGCCACCAGGGTGCCGGTGGCCCAGAGGGCGCTGCTGCGGTGCAGGTGCAACATGCGATCCAGCCCGCCGCACCAGGCTTCGAGCCTCGGCAGGCGCAGGGCGAGCAGCAAAGAGAGGGTCATGGCGCCAAGGCCAATCAGACCGGTCAGGATCAGCAGTTCGTGGCGCCAGGGCCAGACGCTGGCGTGCCACTGGGTGAGGCCAGCGAGCCAGAGCAGGGTGAGGGTCAGGGGCAGGGTCCAGCCGAGGGATGCGGGTTTCATGATGTCCTCCTTGTCCATGCCTCCATTGCACGCCTGCTTTGTGGCGAAAGTGTGCCCCCTGACTACCTCTTTTGTAGCAGAGTGTGGCAAAGGGTCGCCGGGTCAGGGCAAGCGGACTGAGGAGGAGGGCGCGGAGCAGAACAGGGGGGCAGGAAAGCGGTTGGCGTCACCTCACAGGCCTGGGTCTGGAGAGGGGTGATGCTGGGGCAGCCACATGGCTGCCCCAGCAAACAGTCGTGTCAGGATTTTCGTCCCTTGCCGCCCTTGTTGCCCGCGAGGGCCTGCTTTCTGGCCTTCTGCTTCTGGGCGCCCTTGCTGGCGCGCCGTGGCTCGGGGTCGAAACGAGTGAGGTCTGGCTCAAAGCCCGGGAACCACTGCTGGGGCAGCCGGGTATCGAGCACGGCTTCGACTTTCTCCAGCAGGGGGGCGTCTTCCGGGCTGAACAGGGTGATGGCGAGCCCCTTGTTGCCGGCGCGGCCGGTGCGCCCGATCCGGTGGACGTAATCCTCGGGCTGATGGGGGAACTCCAGATTGATCACATGGTTGAGCTCGCTGATATCGAGGCCGCGAGCCGCCACGTCGGTGGCCACCAGGGCCTGCAAGGTGCCTGCGCGAAACGCCAGCAGCACGTTTTCCCGCGCGCTCTGTGACAGATCCCCGTGGAAGGCGAGCGCATTGATGCCCCCCTTGCCAAGCTGCTGGGCCAGCTTGTCGGCCCCCTGGCGAGTGCGGCTGAAGATCAGCGCCGGCGCCCAGCCCTTCACGGTCAGCATGTGCTCGACCAGTGCCACCTTGCGATCGCTGTCCACCGCATAGACCCGCTGCTCCACCTCGGCCGCCGTGGTGTTGCGCGGTGCCACTTCCACCAGCGCCGGGTCGCGCAGCAGCACCTTGCAGAGGGCAAAGAGGTTGTCGTCGCAGGTGGCCGAAAACAGCAGGGTCTGGCGATCCGCCGGGATTTGCTTCAGCAGCGCCTTTATCTCGTCCATAAAGCCCATGTCGAGCATCCGGTCCGCCTCGTCAAACACCAGATGACGCAGTTCGGCCAGCGTGAGCGCCCCCTGGCGCAGGTGATCGAGCAGGCGGCCCGGGGTGGCGATGAGGATATCCACCCCGGCGTTCAGCGCCTCCACCTGTGCGGCGATGCTCACCCCGCCGTAGACCAGCGTGCTGGTGAGGTCGGTGCCTCTGGCGTAGCGTGTGACGCTCTCGGCAACCTGCACCGCCAGCTCGCGGGTCGGCACCAGCACCAGGGCGCGAATGGGGCGAGGGCCATCGCTCGTCGGGTGTTGCAGCAACTGCTCCAGCAGTGGCAGCACGAAGGCGGCGGTCTTGCCGGTGCCGGTCTGGGCGCCCGCCATCAGATCCCGCCCCGCGAGGATCAGGGGGATGGCGCTGGCCTGCACCGGGGTGGGGGCGGCGTAGCCGAGCTCGGTCAGGGTTTGCTGCAAGCGGGGGGAGAGGGCCAGTTCGGCGAAAGAGGCAATGGACATAGGGCACCAGTATGGGGTTATCCCGCCCCGTGGCCGGGACGGAAACAATCAGCGTGGCGGGATGGTAACAGATAGCAGGGGAGCGGCAGAAGCCGGGGCGCTCAGGGGGATGAATCGGCGCCCGGATCGCGGACAAGGCGGATGGTCTGCCCCTGGTAATAGGCGATATTGCGCTTGCCGTGCTGCTTGACGTGATAGAGCAGGTCGTCGGCCAGTTGCACCGCCTCGGCCACCGTCAGGTAATCGCGAATGCGGGTCACTCCGGCGGAGAAGGTGATGGGGGCGGGCAGCTCGGGGATGCGCAATGGCCGCTCCAGCAGGCGGGCGGCGGAGTGATGCACCATGTTGTCATCGTTCATCCCCTTGAACAGCACGATGAACTCTTCCCCGCCCCAGCGAATGGCGACATCGCTCTTGCGGATATTGGCCTTGAGGTGAGCGGCGAAGGCGACGAGCGCCAGGTCACCCACCCCGTGACCATGGGTGTCGTTGACGGACTTGAAGTTGTCGATGTCGAGGATCATCAGGTAGTCGTGCTCCTGCAGCAGCGCCTCGTTCAGGATGTCACGGCGCGGCAGTCGGGTCAGGTGGTCGGTCTGGGCCAGGGTGCGCAGGCGGGTAACCAGGCTGCGCCCCGTCAGCATGATCAGCAGCAGGATGATGAGATAGAGCTTGAAGGCCGCCCCGTAGAGCACGGACCGGATGAAATCGCCGTAACTGTATGACCACTTGAGGTAGAGGTCGCTACCCGCCTTGGTGCGCATCAGCGGCGTACTCAGGCAGAGGTGGAACGGACGGCAGGGCTCGACCTCTTCGAAGGAGAGGACGGTCCGGGTCGGATTGAGGCTCTCGAAGGGGTGTAGCACCTCCTTGAACGCCCGGTCGACGGCGATGTCGATGCCCTTGAGTCCATAGCGGTAGTCCTTGATGGCGGGCTCGTAATAGACGAAGGGGAAGTAGAGGGTGATGGTATTCAGTCCGGTGAAGGTGTCGGTGTAGATCTCGGATACCCAGGTTTCATCCGTGCTGCAGGGGACATGGGTGGCCGCGAAAAAGGCGCAGCCGAAATAGTGGGTCCAGGGCTCGATGTCATTGAGGTCGGTGTTGATGGGCAACAACTGGCTCGGCAGCATCCCCTTGCTGGCGACCATGCCAAGCATGCGGCGATCATCATAGAAGGCGTAGAGGTTGAGGACCTCGGGGTTGGAGATGACGTACTGGTAGGCGAGGAGCATCTGGTTGGCCGGGGGCAACACGGGAATGACCGCCAGGCGCTTCAGGGTGGGGAGATCATAGCCATAGGCATAGGCCGTCGCATCCCCGTTCTCGCTGAAGATGGGCATCTTGATGCTGCTGTTGTCGATGAAGGCGGCCAGTTTCTCTGGCGCCAGGATGCGAGCCCGCTGATAGAACACCTCGAACAGGTTGGGCTGCTTGGCGGTGATGAGCGCCATGTCGTGCCTGATGACGAAGTAGGTGTAGTTGCACACCAATCCGAGCCCCATCAGGGCCAGGCAGAGCCAGCCAAGCCGGGTGAGCCATCGACGGGGGAGGAAACGCAGCAGTGAGGCGGCCATGGCGTGAACGCTTCCGTGGTGACAGAGGCCTTTTTTGTAACTGATTTTGCCGGGCATCACCAGATGAAGTTGGTGGGTCGTCACCCGGCATGCGCAAGAATGAGCCAACAATATCAAAAAGATAGACGATGAGGCGTCATGCGATGTCAGGCAGGGGAAAGGGGTGGCGACTGAAACGAGAGGGCATGTCGCCCTCTTGTGTGGAGTGAGACGACGCGCCTTAGCGAGCCTGGTATTTCGGCGAGCGGGGGCCAGGGAGGATGCCGTTGGGCGTGTCGGCACTGAGCAGCCTGACGCTGGTGATGCCGGCGATTTCATGGCCCTTGTCGGTCAGGGTGTTGGCAATCTGATTGACCACCGCCACCACCAGCATGCCGATGAGGCCGCCCCCCGAATTGCCCTGCTGCTCGGCACTGCTGGCGCTGGCACTGCCTTCCCACAGCAGCTTGCCGGTGCGCAGATCCACCAGGCGGGCACTGGCGGTGACCACTGTCTCGCTGGAGATGACCAGATAGCTGGTGCCGTACTCCTTGATGTCGAGGTAGAGGGCGGTATCGGCACCGTAGATCTCGTGGAGCTTCTTGATGGGCAGCGCCTGGATGTCGGCGGGCTCGGTCATGCCGTTCTGCCGGAACGTCTCGTTGGTGACCGCCACCGGCAGTACGTAATAGCCGGACTCGGCGAGCGGATAGGTGATCTGGGATTGCAGGCTGGGGCCCGCTTTGATGTCAGGCGAGTGATTCACCGGCGGCAGCACCAGAATGGAGGTTGGTCTGCTCTCCTTGAAGTTGCTGTAGTCGTAGCCGGGGCCCTGTGCACAGCCGCCCAGGAGGAGGGCGCCCAGCGTGAGGGCAAGGAGGGTGCGCAGGGTCATTGGGTCTCTCCCTTCTTGTTGGACATCAGGAAGTTCATGAAGGGGGCCGATTCGGGGAAGAGGCGCTTCTCGGTTTCGAACTGCTCGCGAGTCTGGGCATCCTTGCCGAGCTGGGCGTACAGCATGCCGAGGTGAGCGTGAAAGCCCGGTGGCACAGCCTGCCCCTTGGCGCTCGCTTCTTGCTGGTTTTTCTCCAGCGCATCGATCTGCGCTTCGACCCCGGTGTCGTCACCCTGCATGTGCTGGTAAACCACTCCCTGATATTGCTCCCAGTTGTAGAGCGTCTGCGGCCCCTGGGCGCAGGCGCTCAGCAGCAGGCCGCTGACCAGCAGCAGGGAAGGACGGAACAGCGTCATCTCGTCTCTCCTCATTGGGCCGGGCGCCAGGCACCGGTCTCGATGCCGTTCACCAGATTGTTGACGGCCTCGCGGATGGCGAGATCCAGCACCTTGCCGTTCAGGGTGGAGTCGTAGCTGGCGGTGCCGCCGAAGCCGACGATCTCGCGGTTGGAGAGTTCGTACTCCCCGGCACCCTGGGAAGAGAAGACCACTTCCGAGGTGGTGGCGTTGACGATGTTCAGGTTGACCTTGGCATAGGCGATCTGTGACTTGCCGCGACCCAGGATGCCAAACAGCTGATGATCGCCGACTTCCTTGCGACCAAACTCGGTGACGTCGCCGGTGACCACGTAGTCGGCGCCCTTGAGTTGCTGGGCCTGTTGCTTGATCCCGGCTTCGGCCTGGATCTCCGCCATGTTGTCGCGATCCAGCACGCTGAAGCGGCCGGTCTGCTGCAGGTGGGTGATCAGCACGGTTTTCGCCTGGTTGCCCAGCCGGTCCACGCCGTCGGAGAAGATGCCACGCATGTAGCTGGAACGGTTGTCGAACTTGCCGACGGCGATGGGGCTGCGTGCGCCCTGATAGTGGCTCTGATAGGAGGCAACCTTGGGTACCTCCAGGGTGCGCGACGACTCGCTCGCACAGGCTGTCAGCAAGCCCGCCATCAGGATGACACTGGATGAAACAACAAACTTCTTCATGTAAGGCCCCGTTATCAAAGGAAAAAACAGCGGCGGACTCTAACATGGTTCGTTGCGAAGAAAGTGCCCCGTATGGGGGGCATACCCGCTCAATCCCTGTGCGTTTGACAGGGGGGGGCGGGTGACCGGGTCTGTTGCAGGGGCTGGAATACCTCCTCCAGGGCTGTCACCAGGGCGCGCATTCGGCCCGTCTTCTGCACATCCGGGTGCAGCACCATCCAGATATCGATGGGATCGTGCTGGTCAGGCAGCAGGCGCACCAGGGCGGGGTCTTCTTCGGCGAGGAAGGTGGAGAGCAGGGCGATGCCGAGCCCCTGCCGGGCGGCCGCCATCAGCACCAGCTGGGCATTGCTCTGCAGGACCACGTTGGGCTCGTGGAGCGGTTCGCCGCACAGACTCAGCCAGTGACGGGCCACCAGCTCTTTGGGAAAGAGCAGCAGGTCGTGCTCTTGCAGTGCCTGACCCGAGCGGGGCGTGCCCCGCTTGGCCAGGTAGTCGGGAGAGGCGTAGAGTCCCATCTTGATGGTGGCGAGCCGTTTGACCACGAGATCTCCCTGCTCGGGGCGCACGCTGCGAATGGCGAGATCCGCCTCCTGATTGGGGATGTCGCTCACGCTGACGGCGGTCAGCAACTTGAGGCGGATGCCGGGGTGGCGCTGGCGCAGCAGGGTGAAGGCCGGCAGCACGAAGCCCTGTGCCAGGGTGTCCGTGGTCGCGATGCAAAGCTCCCCTTCCAGCTCCCCCAGGCTCGCGGTGCGCATCATGGCCAGGGCCGCCTGCGCCATGGCCTCGGCCTGGGGCAGCAGCGCTTCCCCCAGGGGGCTGGGCCGATAGTGTCTGGGGGTGCGGATAAACAGCTTGGCCCCCAGTTGCTGCTCGAGCAGGGTGATCCGCCGCCCGACGGTGGCCTGATCCACCCCGAGCTCGAGTCCGGCCTGCCGCAGGCTGCCCCGCCGTGCCAGGGCCAGGAAGAAGCGGGCATCGTCCCAGTTGATCATGCTTGCTCCTCACTCAAGCAGAACGCCCGATTGGCGCCGCAATATTAGATGCCAGCGGGGATGGCAGCACAAGGGGATAGACCGGGTCCGGTGCGTGCCTGCGGCTCCCCGGCCAAGGGCGCGCGCCACCCCGACGTGATGCAGGATTGAGTCGGCGTGATGCAGAACTGCCGCAGTCCGGGGTGGGCGGGATCGCTATGATGTCGCTCCCGATTGCGGTTTCATTCGTCTGCCACTGGAGTGTCCATGTCTGTCTCAAGCGTCCCGGCTTGCGAGCCAGGTCAGGTTGTCCATCCTCGTCTGCGCTGGTTTCTCTCCCTCGCCATGATGTCGGCCCTGCTCAACAGCAGCGTGCCTACCCCGCTCTATCCCCATTACCAGGCGGCGCTGGCTCTGAGCGATCTCGGCCTCAGCCTCATCTATGGCGGCTATGCGGGGGGCGTGCTCATCGCCTTGTTCGGGGTGGGCAATCTGGCAGGACGCGTGGCGGATCTGCGCACCCTGATCCTGCCTGCCCTGGTGGCGGTCGGGGGCGGGGCCCTGCTCTTCTCCCTGGCCGACAGCTTCTGGACCCTTTTGATGGCGCGGCTGCTGGCCGGGATTGGCACGGGCAGCCTGACCGGCGCCGCCAATGTGGCGCTGCTGCGTTTTGGCCCCAGGGATGGGGGCAAGCGGGCGGCGCTGAGCGCCACATTGTCTTTCACCGCCGGGCTGGCCCTTGGCCCCGTGTTCAGCGGGCTGGCGCTGCAGCAGGATTTCTACCCGACCACGCTGCCGTTTTTGCTGATCCTGGGGATGGCGGCCTGCGCCATCGGGGGGCTGGTGTTGAGCTGGCCCAAAGGGGTCAGGGCGACGGAGGCCGCCCCGAGCGGGCAGGGGGGCGGATCCCTGGGG
>NZ_CDBK01000086.1:0-55522 GCF_000819785.1 Aeromonas caviae
GGGCTGGCCAGAGGGCGGCGTGGGGGAAACCTCAGCCGCAGCACTTCTTGAACTTCTTGCCGCTGCCACAGGGGCAGGGGTCGTTTCGCCCGACCCGCAGCGGCGCCGGATCCTGCTCGCCGTCGGTGTAGACCCAGCGCCCCTGATGGCGCACGAAGCGGGAGCGCTCATGGAGGCAGTGACGTTCGTCCCCCTCCAGGAACCAGGCCTTGAATTCCACCATGCCGAGGGTGTCATCGGGGCCGCCCTGGCTGGCTAGGATCTCGAGGCCATCCCAGCGGGTGTCGGTCGATGAGAGGTCGGCCGCGGTCAGCCCGTTCAGATAGTCCGGGTGCCAGCTGTGTACCAGATATTCTCCCAATCCCAGCACGAAGGCGCTGTAGCGGGATCGCATCAGCTGCTCCGGGGTGGCGGCGGGCTGACCTGCGTGGAGTACACCGCAGCACTTGGCAAGAAAAAGAGAGGAACCGCAAGGACATAGGTTCATGAGTCAGCTCATCTGGTCGATAATGAAAGGTGGCGGGATTGTAGCGAACGCACTTCCCTTTCGGCCAGCTTCCCATGCCGTTTAGGCAGACATCATGCAGCAATGAACACAGCACAAAGGGTGACACAATGACACTTAAGCAGAAGATCCTGTTACTGGGGGCCATCCCCGTGCTGCTGATGGCCCTGGTGGTCAATCTCAGCAACTACCTGGTGGCCAGGAGCGATCTGGAGTCGGATCTGGTGGTGGCGCGGGAGAGGGCAATCAAGGAGCGCAAGGCGCTGCTCAGCAGTTATCTGATGCTGGCCAAGACGGCCATCGAGGGCAGCTACGGCAAGCCTGACAGTCCCGAAGTGCGCCAGCAGGTGAAGGAGATATTGCGGCCGCTGCGCTATGGCAGCGACGGCTACTTCTTCGTCTATGACTATCAGGGCAATACCGTGCTGCTGCCGACCCGGCCCGAGATGGAGGGGAAGAACCGCTGGCAGGACAAGGATACCAAGGGTGCCTTCCTCATTCAGGGGATCATCAAGTCGGCGCGGGAAGGAGATGGCTTCTCGGAGTACTGGACCAACAAGCCCTCTATCGGGCGGGATGCCCCCAAGCTCTCTTTCAACCTGGTGCTCGACAAATATCAGTGGGTCGTGGGCACGGGCTTCTACATCGACGACATCGACAATGAGCTGGCCACCCTGCGCAGCGAGCGGGAGGAGACCATGTATGGCTCCCTGAAAACCGGGGTGCTGTTCATCCTGGTGATCCTGGGGGTGACCCTGGCGGCCACCGTGGTGATCGGCAACCGGGTCACCCGCCCGCTGGCGGATGCGGTTGCCGCACTCAACGACATCGCCGACGGGGACGGGGATCTGACCCAGCGCCTCAAGGTGCAGAGCAAGGACGAGGTGGGGCAGCTGGCCGCCGCCTTCAACCGCTTCGTCGAGCGGATCCAGTCGGTGGTGAGCCAGGTGGGGGAGACCAGCCACCAGTTGCTGGGGGCCGTGGATCGGCTGCATAGCCTGAGCGAGCATGCGGACAGGCAGATGCAGGGCCACGGCAAGGAGACGGATCAGGTGGTGACCGCGGTGACCGAGATGAGCTCCACCGCCCAGGAGGTGGCGGCGAGCGCCTCCAACGCCGCCAGCGCCACCAGCGATGCGGCCCGCGAGTCCGATGCGGCCCGCGGCGTGGTGAACAGCGCCATCGGCAGCATCAACCGGCTGGTGGACGAAGTGCATGTGGCGGCCGGGGTCATCGAACAGCTCGCCCATGAGACCGGCAAGATAGGCTCCGTGGTGGAGGTCATTCGCGGCATCGCCGATCAGACCAACCTGCTGGCCCTCAACGCCGCCATCGAGGCGGCCCGGGCGGGCGAGCAGGGGCGCGGCTTTGCGGTGGTGGCGGACGAGGTGCGATCCCTCGCGGGCCGTACCCAGCAGAGCACCAAGGAGATCAACGAGATGCTCCAGCGCCTGCAGGGCGGAGTTAAACAGGCGGTGGAGGTGATGCAGGCCAGCGAGGCACGCAGCCAGGAGACGGTGCAGGAGGCGAGCCACATCGCCAGCTCCCTGGACAGCATGGTGGCGGCGGTCGGCACCATCAACGACATGAACATCCAGATCGCCACGGCCGCCGAGGAGCAGCACGCGGTCTCCGAGGAGATCAACAAGAACCTGGTGGCCATCCAGCAGATCGTCAGCGAGCTGACCGAGGCGTCCGGGGAGTCCAGCACCACCACCCGCGCCCTGGCAGGCACGGGTGACAAATTGCGCCAACTCGTCTCCCGCTTCCGTTACTAATCACATTTTTGCCGTCTGGACAGGATTTCCAGACGGCAAATTTGGGGATCGGCGCAGAATGTGTGAAAATCGCGCCATTCGTTCCTTTCGTTAGCCCCAACCCTATGAATGAGATCGTGAAAGGCAGTATCGATTTGATCCGTCAGCTCAACTACGGCCTGGTCTATGCCAGCCTGGAGGAGCACAAGGAGCTGTCCCGTACCGATCTGTCCCGTCTGACCGGCCTCTCACCGGCCAGCATCACCAAGATCACCCGCGAGCTGCTGGACGGCGGCCTGGTGGTCACCTGCGGCGAGAGCTCGGTGGGGCGTGGCCGTCGCCAGACCCTGCTGCGCATCAACGAGCGCCGCTTCCAGTTTCTCTCCATGCGTCTGGGGCGCGGCTATGTGGACATGGCCCTGTTTGACCTAGCTGGTCACTCCCTGGCGCGCCATCGCCATGTCTTCAACGAGGCGGAGCGTGCCGAGCTGCTGGCCAGCCTGGTGCGGGCCATCGAGGGCTTTTTGCCCAAGAAGGCGTTGCGTCTGGCCTGCATCGCCCTCTGCCTGCCCGGCCAGGTGGAGCGCCACTCCGGCATGGTCAAGCATTTTCCCTATTACGATCTGCGCAACTGGCCCCTCGGTCCCACCCTGCAGGAGGCCTTCTCGGTACCCGTGCTGGTGAGCGGCGACGTGCGCACCTGGATCCAGGCCGAGCGGGAGTGGGGCGCCGCCAGGAACTGCTCGGATGCGGTGCTGGTGTTCGTGCACAACGACATCGGGGTCGGCATGGTGGTCAATGGCCAGCTCATCGAGAGCGAGTCGGCTCTGCTCGGTGATCTCAGCCACCTGCAGCTCGAACCCTATGGCCAGCGCTGCTACTGCGGTGGCTTCGGCTGCGCCTGCACCCTGGTGACCAATCAGGCGCTGGAGGCGCAATATCGGGAGCTGCGCGAACGGATGCAGGAGTTCGATCTGCCCGAAAGCGTCACCATCCGCGAGCTGTGCGAGCTGGCGCTGGCCGGCAACAGCCTGTGTCAGGACATCCTGCACCAGGCGGCGGGCCGCCTCTCCCGGGTGCTGGCGAACCTCATCTGCTTGCTCAACCCGGGCAAGCTGCTGCTCGGGGGGGAGATCACCCGGGCCGATCGACTGCTCTTCCCCATGCTGCACCAGTCCCTGGCAAGCCAGTTGCCCGCCGAGTACCTGGTACGCCTGCAGATCGAATCCACCCACTTTTACGAAGATCCCACCAAACCCACCTCGGTGCAGGTGCACAAGGCCTTGCGCGATGGCAGTCTGCTGCTCGACTTGTTGCGAGGCGACAGGGAGGCATGAGGCTCGGGTTGCAAGGACGCTTCCTGCTCATTCTCTGTCTGGTCAGTCTGTTGCAACTGGTGTTGCTGAGCGGGGCCAGTTACTACTATGTCGCCGAGCAGCGCTACCGGGAGGTGGGGGATCAGGCCCTGGACGTGGCGCGGCTGGTGGCCCGTGAGCCCGGCGTCATCGCCGGGGTGAAGCGAGCCGATAGCACCCGCCTCAACGTGCTGGTGGAGCGGATGCGGGCCGAGGTCGGTGCCAGCTACATCGTCATCGGCGATAAGGAGGCGCGCCGCTTGGTGCACCCCAATGCGGACAGGATAGGCAAACCCATGATGGGGGACGATCCCGGACGCGCCCTGCGGGGGGAGTTCTACATCTCCCGCGCTCAAGGGTCCCTCGGGGTCTCGGTGCGCGGCAAGGGGCCCATCCGGGATGAGATGGGCAGGGTCATCGGCGTGGTCTCTGTCGGTTATCTGGTGCGGGACATAGAGGCGGACCTGCAGGGCTTCCTGCGCTTTGGCCTCGCAATGACACTGCTCATAGTGCTGCTCAACAGTGTCGCCGCGGCCTGGCTGGCCAAACGCTACAAGCGGGCCCTGCTGGGGTTTGAGCCTGAGCAGATCGGCCGCCTCTATGCGGAGCTCGACTGCACCCTGCGCACGGTGCGCGAGGGGATACTCACCATCGACGAGCAAGGCAGGCTCACCTCCCTTAACCCCAACGGCATCCGGCTGCTGCGCCTCGATGAGCGGGCCGCGCAGGCCGCCATAGGCCAGCCCGTCACCCGCTTGCTGCCCGGCAGCCGCATGCTCTCCCTCATTCAGGATCCCCGGCCCCAGTATGACGAGGAGATAGTGCTCAACGGTCAGTCCCTCATCGTCAACCGGCTGCCTCTGGTGCAGGAGGGCAGGCTGATTGGCGCCGTGTCGAGCTTTCGGCGCAAGGACGAGTTGGCCGAGCTCAGTGCCCAGCTCTCCCAGGTGCAGGCCTACAGCGATCTGCTGCGGGTGCAGACCCACGAACACAACAACCAGCTCGGCACCATAGCTGGTCTCATCGAGCTGGGGGCCACCCGGGAGGCGCTCGCCTTCATCGGCCGGGAGGCGGCCACCGAGCAGACCCTCCTGAGCTTTTTGATGGGGGCCATCGCCAAGCCCAAGGTGGCGGGCCTGCTGCTTGGCAAGTACCACAGAGCCCATGAGCTGGGACTGGTGCTGGAGGTGGACCCGGATTCCCGCCTGCACGACATCCCCGCCCGGGTCAGCGGCTCCCAGCTGGTGACCCTGCTTGGCAACCTCATCGACAACGCCTTCGAGGCGACCCGCGGCCATGGCGCCCCCTACCAGCCGATCCGGGTCTCTTTGAGCGATCTCGGCCAGGATCTCATTCTGGAGGTGGAGGACGGGGCCGGCGGCGTCGATCCCGCTTTGGCGGACACCTTGTTCGAGCGCGGGGTCAGCAGCAAGGCCGAACCCGGCCACGGCATAGGTCTGGCCCTGGTGCGCAAGACACTGGATGCCCTGCAGGGGACCATCACCATCGAAGCCACGGCGCAGGGAAGTTGTGTCGTCTGTTACATACCCAAGGAGGTATGAGTGATCAAGATCCTGATCGTCGAGGATGATCCGGCCATTGCCGAGATCCACCGTCGCTTCGTGCAGCGCCTCGCCGGTTTCGAGGTGCTGGGGGTGGCGCTCACCCTGTTCGATGCCAGAGAGCAGATAGAGATCCTCAAACCCGATCTGGTGTTGCTGGATGTCTGGCTGCCGGACGGGGAGGGCTTCTCCCTGCTGCGGGAGTTGCGCCAGCGCGGGGCCCACCTCGACGTCATCCTGCTCACCGCCGCCCGTGAGGCCGCGGCACTGCAGGAGGCGATGCGCCTCGGGGTGGTGGATTTCATCTTGAAACCCGTGGTGTTCGAGCGACTGCGCGATACGCTCGACAAATATTGCCAGAGCCGCGCCGCGCTTGCGGCGCTGGCGGACATCGATCAGCAGGCGGTGGATGCGCTCCTTGGCTCCCCGTTGCAACAGGTGGCGGCGGGCGGCCTGCCCAAGGGGATAGACGCCCTCACCCTGCAAAGGGTGCTGGCGGCCCTCCATCAGGAGGGGGCCAGCGCCGAGGAGATAGGCAGCCGGGTCGGGGTGAGCCGCACCACGGCGCGCCGCTATCTGGAGTTTCTGGTGGGTCAGCAACTGGCGAGCCCGGAGCTGGAGTACGGCACCGTGGGGCGGCCGGAGCGGCGCTACCGTCAGCGCTGAGTGGCCGGTTCCAACTCAAGAAAAAGAGCGCCTTTCGGCGCTCTTTTCGTGATGACTGGGATCAGGTCGGGTCGGATTGCAGGGTCGCTACCGGCGTGCGACGGGCCTGCCACCACTGCCAGAGCGGCAGCAGCAGCATCACCAGGGTGACCAGGGTGAAGCCCAGGGTGATGGGGCGCTCCCACAGGAAACTCAGGGAGCCGTCGTTGATCACCAGGGCCCGGCGCAGGTTGTCCTCCAGCATTCCCCCCAGGATGAAGCCGAGCAGCATGGGGGCCATGGGGAAGTCAAGCAGGCGCAGCCCGATGGCCACCAGGGCCACCAGCACCATCACATAGATGTCCATGGTGTTGAAGGAGACCAGATAGACCCCGATCAGCGAGAACAGCAGCACCATGGGGATGAGCACGGGGCGCGGCACTTGCAGGATCTTGGCCAGGTAGGGAATGAGCGGCAGGTTGAGGATCAGCAGCACCACGTTGCCCAGATACATGGAGATGATCACCGACCAGAAGACGTCAGGGTGCTCCATGAAGAGGCGCGGGCCGGGCTGGATGCCGTAGGCGATGAGGGCCCCCAGCATCAGGGCCGTGGTGCCGGAGCCCGGGATCCCCAGGGTCAGCAGCGGCACGAAGGCCCCGCTGGAGGCGGCGTTGTTGGCCGCTTCCGGCGCGGCTATGCCGGTCAGACTGCCCTTGCCAAACTCGTCCCGTTTGCCCTTGCGGGCGAAGTTGCGCTCGGCCCCATAGGCCATGAAGGAGGCGATGGTGGCACCGGCCCCCGGCAGCACGCCGATGAGAAAGCCCAGCACCGAGGAGCGGGCTATGGGGGGCGCTATCTCCTTTACCTCGTCCCGACTCAGCTTGAGGGAGCCGAGCTGCTGCATCTTGCTCGCCTCCTCCTGGCTGGTGTCCTTGCCCGGGCGCAGCACCGTCATCAGGATCTCTGCCAGGGCGAAGGTGGCCATGGCCAGCAGCAGGAAGGAGAAACCATCGCGCAAGTCCGGGAGACCGAAGGTGAATCTGTCCACCCCGACGCTGCGGTCGATGCCGACGGTGGAGATCATGATGCCAAACAGCGCCATGATCAGCGCCTTGAGCACCTGGCCCTTGCCGGCGAAAGCCGCCACCGCGGAGAGCCCGAGCACCATGAGGGCGAAGTAGTCCGCCGACTGGAAGGCGAGGGAGACCTTGGCGAGCAGGGGCGCCGCCACCATCAGGAAGATGGCCGACAGGGTGCCGCCGACGAAGGAGGCGTAGGCGGCGATGGCCAGCGCCTTGCCCGCCTGCCCCTTGCAGGCCAGCGGATAGCCGTCGATGGCGGTGATCATGCTGGCGGAGCAGCCCGGGGTGTTGATCAGGATGGAGGCGGTGGAGCCGCCGAACATGGAGCCGTAATAGACCCCGGCCATCAGGATGATGCCGGAAGCCGGATCCAGCCCGTAGGTGATGGGGATCATCAGGGCGATGGCGGTGACCGGGCCCAGCCCCGGCAGCATGCCGATGAAGGTGCCGACGAAGCAGCCGACCACCACCATGAAGAGGTTGATGGGCATCATGGCGGTGCCGAGCCCTTGCAGGATTCCGTCTAACATGGGTTCTCCTTATCCCAGCAACTGGGTGAACAGCCGACCCGGCTCGAGATAGACATTGAGCCCCTTGGTCAGCAGGGCCCAGAACATGAGGGTGAAAGGTATGCTCACCTTGCAGGCGAAGGCGAGGCTCTGCTCGCCCATCAGCCGGATGCCGCCGATGAGGAACAAGATGGTGGCGACGAGGAAGCCGAGCCAGCCAAGGGCTAGGCCATAGACCAGCATCAGCCCCAGCAGGGCGAACACCAGCCGCCAGTTGCCGGACTCCTTGCCCAGTCGCTCTCCTCCCGGGGAACAGATCAGGATCAGGGAGAGCAGGACCCCGACACCTGCCAGGGCATAGGGCAGGGTGCTGGCGGTAAAGGGTTCATATTCGTCCCCCGGGTAGCCGGGGATCTGGGTGGCGTGATAGCCGTAGGCGAGGGAGAGCAGCAAAAACAGCAGCCCCCCGAACCTTTCCTTGGTCAGTGGCATGATGACTCCGATGGGCGGGCCTGGCCCGCCACAGGCTGAGGGTTATTTGATGAAGCCGAGCTCGCGCATCAGGCCGCCGATCTGCTGCTCCTGGCTGTTGAGGAAGGCAGTGAACTCGGGACCGGCCTGATACTGGTTGATCCAGCTGTTGCGCGCGCGCACCGCTTCCCACTCCGGCTTGTCGTACATCTGCTTGAGCAGAGCGGCGAACTCGGCGGACTGCTCGGGGCTGACGTCGGGGGAGGCGAAGTAGCCGCGCCAGTTCGCAAAAACGGTGGGGTTGCCCTGCTCGGAGAAGGTGGGCACCTGGCTGGCGTCCGGCATCCGCTCGGGGGCGGTGACGCCGAGGATCCGCATCTGGCCGGACTTGACCGCCTCCATCGCCTCGCCAAAGCCGGTGGAGAGCACCTGGGTTTCCCCCGCCAGCACCGCCGCCATGGCGCTGCCGCCGGCGTCATAGGCCACGTAGCGCAGCTTGCCGGCATCGGCCCCCGCATTCTTGAAGGTCATGGCGGCCACCAGGTGATCCAGACTGCCGCGGGCGGAGCCGCCGGCAATCTTCACCTTGGCGGGATTGGCTTCATAGGCGGCCAGCAACTGGGCCCAGTTCTGATAGGGGGAGTCCAGGGGGACCGCCAGCGCCTGATAGTCGGCGATGATGGCGGCGACCGGGGTGAGATCCCGGAAGGATTGCGGCAGCTCCTTGGAGAGGGACTTGACGATGATGGGGGTGGAGTTGACCAGCAGCGTCTTGTCGGACTGTGCCGAGGTCTCGATGAGGTGGGCGATGGCCTTGGCGCCGCCGCCGGCCGAGATGTTCTGGTAGGAAGCGGTGTTGATGAGGCCGGACTTGGTCAGAGCCTCGCCGGTGCCACGGGCCGTGTTGTCCCAGCCGCCGCCGGCGCCGCCCGGGATCAGAAAGTGGACTTCGTCTATCTTGGCCTGGACGCCGAGGCTGGCCCCCAGCAGGCAGCAGAGCAGGGTGCGCTTGAAGGTTCCTTGCAACATGGTGTTCTCCTTGTGATTGTTGCGAGGATGTTAATTAATCATGTCTGGTTGGAAAACAATCTGACCGTAATGGCTATTAAGGCTGTTGTGACCATTGTGTTCATTCTGGTCATGGGCCGAAGAGGATGTGCACAGAGACGAGGCGCCATGGGCGCCTCGTCCGGCAAGGATCACTGGGTCGGTTTCGCCGCCGATGTGCTGACGTCCTCCTTCGCCTCCTGTTTCAGGGCATCGCTCGCCTGCTGGCGCAGGACAACCTGCTCCATCACCAGCTTGTAGGCGATGTAGTACTTGTAGATGTTGCCCACATAGGTGACCGTCTCGGGGCCGATTTTCTCTGCTGCCACGTACTCGACGTTGTGAAACCAGACGTTGGGATCCAGCCCCCGTTTTCTGGCCTCGGCGCGGAGCCGCGCCACCCGGGCGGGGCCGGCATTGTAGGAGGCGAACGAGAAGAGGGCCTTGTCGAGGGCGGTCATGGGCTCGTCCGCATAGTAGTGATCGATCATCCAGCGCATGTATTTGACGCCGCCGTGAATATTGGGCTCGAGCTTGCGGATGTCGCCGACTTTCAGCCCCTTGCCGGTGGCGGGCATGATCTGCATGATGCCGATGGCGCCCACATGGCTGCGGGCCTGGTGGTTGAGGGCGGACTCCTGGTAGCCCTGGGCCGCCATCAGCAGCCAGTCCATGTCATAGCGTTCGCCATATTCACGGAACAGCTCGACCACCTGCAGGAATTTCTTGCGCTCCGCCTCGGCGGCGGCGCTTTTGACGAACTTGTTCTGCTTGAGATAACGGGCCAGGATCTCGTCCCCCGTCGCCTTGCCACGCAGCGCCTTGATCTGCTCGTTGAGCATGGCGAGCAACTGGGGGCTCTCCTTGCGCACCGCCCAGGCGATGACGCCCCCTTCCCGGAACACGGGGGCGTCGTGAATGGTGATCCCGGGGAAAATCTTTTGCCAGAAGCGGGCCTTGTGCTCGTCCATGACGATGAAGGGGAGCAGGCCCGCATTGACCATCTCCACCAGATCTTCATCTTCGAGCACCTCCGAGGCGGGCTGGAGGTCGATGAGGGGCTCTCCTGCCGACTTGCGGGCCTGGTTGTAGGCGAGCAGGCTCTCGTAGTAGCTGGAGGAGGGGCGCACGAAGACGCGCTGGCCCCCGAGATCGGCGGCGCTTTCCACCTTGGGGGAGAGGGGGCCGGAGACGAGCAGCTCCCGCACGTTTTCAAGCAGGGGATCGGTGAAGGCGATACCCTGCTTCTTGCGCCTGTCCGTGATGGTGAGATTGGCGGCGGCGATGTCGCCTTTGCCCTCGATGAGGGAGCTCAGCAGCGCTTCCCGGGCAACGGGAATGAAGACGAAGTGCACCTTGAGGTGACGCTTGATCGCCTTTTGCTTGCGCAACTGCTCGTTGAGACGCTTTTCCACCTGCATGAAGGCATCGTAGGTGACGCCCCGCTGTACGCCCTTGGTGATGAAGAACCCCGTCTTGTTGTAGGTGGTGAGCACTCGGATGGTGCGCTGCTCCAGCATGACGTCGAGATCCCCCAGCCTGGGTCTGGCAAGCTCGTCGTTTTCAAAGCTCAGGGCGCTTTTCTCCGTCTCTGCTTCGGGGGCCACCTGCTTGCCGGATTCGGCCCCCCAGGCTGGCGTCAGGGAGCAGAACCACCAGATCACAATCATCCATGCGCGTTTCATCACTTACACCTCGCTCGTTTTATTGAGTGTAAGTGGCACCTTGTAGAGGATTTAGCTTATTGGGTTTGATAGACCCGTCCCCATAGCACGATTTTCACTATTCCATCCAGGAGTGCCCGCCCATGAAAAAAGGAGCCTCGAGGCTCCCTTTTTTCATGGGCGGGCAGGTACTCTGCGGCTAGAACCAGAAGCCGATGATGAAGGAGCCCGCCAGGGTCAGCATGACGTTGGCCACCGCATAGGTGCCGGCGTAGCCGAGCGCCGGGATAGAGCTGTTGGCCGCCTCGTTCACCACGTCCATGGCCGGGGCGCAGGTACGAGCCCCGGTGATGGCACCGAGCAGCAGGGCCGGGTTCATTTTGAGCACCCAGACACCGAACAGGTAGCCTACCAGCACCGGCAAGGTGGTCACCAGCATGCCGGAGAAGAGCACCACCATCCCCACTTCGCTCAGGTGATCGAGGATGCCGCCCCCCGCCTTGAGGCCGGTGCTCACCATGAAGACGGCGAGCCCGAGATCCTTGGCAAGACGCAGGGCCCCCGGTGGCACATAGCCCACCGTGGGGTGGTTGGCACGCAGGTAGCCCATCAGGATCCCCGCCAGCAGCAGGCCGACGGCATTGCCGAGGCCGAACTCTATCTGGCCGAACACCAGGGAGACGGAGCCGATGAGCAGGCCCAGTACGAAGAAGGTGGCGAAGGCCACCAGATCCGTGGTCTGGCTGTGGATGCTGATGAAGCCTATCTTGTTGGCCAGCAGCTTGACCCGCTGCTTCTCGCCGCTGATCTGCAGCACGTCGCCCTTTTGCAGCATGATGTTGCGATCGAACGGCATCTCTATCTGGGAGCGCACCACCCGGTTGAGGAAGCATCCCTTCTCGGTGAGGTTGAGCTCCACCAGATGGCGACCCACCACGGCGTCATTCTTCACCACGATCTCTTCGGTGACAATCTGCAGGTCAAGCAGGTTGCGATCGAACACCTCCTTGCCGTTGCGGTAGTTGACGTCGAGCTTCTCGTGGCTCTCGGGGTAGCCCACCAGAGCGATCTCGTCCCCTTCCTGAATGACGGCGTCACCATCGGGGCTGGCCAGAATGCCGTTGCGGCGAATGCGCTCCACATAGCAGCCTGTGTGGGGATAAATGCCGGTTTCGCGCAGGGTGCGACCGCCGATCCAGGCGGCGAGCTCCGGGCCGACCCGATAGGCGCGGATGATGGGCAGATAGGTCTTGCGGCTCTCGCTGTCGGAGAGCCCCCGCTCGCGGGCGATCTTCTGGGCCTCGGTGTTGAGATCCAGCCTGGCCAGGGAAGGAAGGTAGCGTACCACCAGCATCAGGCCCACCAGTCCCACCAGGTAGGTCAGGGCATAGCCTATCCCCATGTTGTCGAGCACCGACTGCATGTCGGTCTGGTGGGGCAGGTTGAGCAATCCGCTTCGCAGGGCGTCCTGGGCCCCCACCAGGGCCGGCGTGGAGGTGAGAGAACCTGCCAGAATGCCGGCGGCCATGCCGGGCCCCAGATTGAAGAACTTGGCGAGCCCCACGGTCAGCAGCAGGGCCGACAGCAGGATCACCAGGGTCAGGGTGATGTAGTGGATGCCGTCGCGAAGGAAGACGCTGAAAAAGTGCGGCCCCGCTTCAATCCCCACGCAGAAGATGAACAGCATGAAGCCGACGTTTTCAGTGGAGGTGGAAAACTGGAATCCCATCTGGCCAAACAGCAGGGCGGTGAAGAGCACGCCTATGGTGTTGCCTATCTGGAAGTTGCCGATGCGTACCTTGCCCAGCAGCAGCCCGAAGGCCAGTACCACGAACAGCAGCAGGGAGTCGCTTTGATGTAGCAGTGTCACAAAATCTATGGTCATGCCCGGAAAAACCGAGGAAAAAAGTGGGGCCGATATTGTGCCGGATCCTGTATCAAGAAAGAAGCGTCAAAGCGGATTAACAGCCAGTTAAGTGCTGGTCTCTTCGGTGAAGGTAGGGATGCGAGGGGGGGGGCTGGGGAAAACATCTCTATTTTACGCTGCAAGGCCCGCTGTCAATGAGTGAAATATGCTGTCGAGCAGGGAGGGGATGACGCTCCTGTGGACAATTTATTACCTGCTGCATGGGGAGCAAACGGGCATGTTTTTCAGCATTTTCCACTGAGGAAATTGAAGGGTAACAAAAGAGACTCATGACTCATCCGGCGAGGGCTGACCCGCAGGACGCGGCATAGCGAAAAAAAAACCACCCACAGGCAGCACCGCGAGTCGATTCATCCCATTTAGGGGGGAAGGGAAAAACAGCAGAAAATGGGGAATAGCGGGGGCAGCCATCGCAAACCGGGGACAATGGCTGCCAGCCCAGATGAACCGTGGCTTTGGTCAAGTTACCCACAGAAACTGTGGATAACCCTGTTCATGAAACTTGGCGATCAGGCTGAAAGCCGCGCCAATACTGGGCTGCAAGGACTGTTCAAAAAATACCTGTAATAAATTGTTTCTATAAAAATCAAATAGTTATGCGCAGCAGAACAAAACGCTGCTGGTCAGTATCGGGAGATCAAAAGGGAGTCAGGCCGCAGGGAAGGGCTTGTGCATTAAAATTGGAAGAGGAAAGCACTAAAGTGGATAACTTGCACCGAGATGGTGAGGAATTGGCTCCCCCGACTGGACTTGAACCAGTGACATACGGATTAACAGTCCGCCGTTCTACCGACTGAACTACGGGGGAACATCAGGCAAGGAGGTGCATCATACAGAGGTCGTATTTCGGGGTCAATAGCCATCAGGGAGGGTGAGTGGATACCCAGCTCCTTCAACTCGGGGTACACTGCTCCCTTGCCGTTTTTTGCCGGGAGTCGTCATGAGCAAGTTATTCCAGTTGGCCAGCCAGTTTCAACCCGCCGGGGATCAGCCAAGGGCCATCGCCCAGCTGCTCGATGGCATCGAGTCGGGACTGGCCCATCAGACCCTGCTCGGGGTGACCGGTTCGGGCAAGACCTTTACCATGGCCAACGTCATCGCGACCCTCAATCGTCCCACCATGATCCTGGCCCCCAACAAGACCCTGGCGGCTCAGCTTTACGGGGAGATGAAGGAGTTCTTCCCCGACAACGCGGTGGAGTATTTCGTCTCTTATTACGACTACTACCAGCCCGAAGCCTATGTGCCGACCACGGACACCTTCATCGAGAAGGATGCCTCCATCAACGATCACATCGAGCAGATGCGGCTGTCAGCCACCAAGGCGCTGCTGGAGCGGCGCGACGTGGTGATCGTCGCCTCAGTGTCGGCCATCTATGGTCTGGGGGATCCCCAGGCCTACCTCAGCATGATGCTGCACCTCAAAGTGGGGGACGTGATCAATCAGCGGGATATCCTGCGCCGCCTCGCCGAACTGCAGTACACCCGCAACGACATGGCCTTCCAGCGCGGCACCTTCCGGGTGCGGGGGGAGGTGATCGACATCTACCCCGCCGAATCGGACAAGCTGGCCCTGCGGGTGGAGCTGTTTGATGAAGAGGTAGAACGCCTCTCCCTGTTCGATCCCCTGACCGCCGCCATCGAGCAGACGGTGGTGCGTTACACCATCTACCCCAAGACCCACTACGCCACCCCGCGGGAGACCATCCTGGGTGCCATCGAGCACATCAAGGAGGAGCTCAAGGGGCGGCGCGAGCAGCTGATGAGCCTCAACAAGCTGGTGGAGGAGCAGCGCATCAGCCAGCGCACCCAGTTCGACATGGAGATGATGCAGGAGCTGGGTTACTGCTCCGGTATCGAGAACTACAGCCGCTACCTCTCCGGTCGCGCGCCGGGTGAGCCGCCGCCCACCCTGTTTGACTACCTGCCGGGGGACGGCCTGCTCATCATCGACGAATCCCACGTCACGGTGCCGCAGATCGGCGCCATGTTCAAAGGGGACAGATCCCGCAAGGAGACCTTGGTAGAGTACGGCTTCCGTCTTCCCTCGGCGCTGGACAACCGGCCCCTCAAGTTCGACGAGTTCGAGGCGCTGATGCCCCAGACGGTGTTCGTCTCGGCGACCCCGGGTCCCTATGAGCTGGAGAAGTCCGGCGGTGACGTGGTGCAGCAGGTGGTGCGTCCCACCGGCCTGCTCGATCCCGAGGTGGAAGTGCGACCGGTCAGCACCCAGGTGGACGATCTGCTCTCCGAGATCCGCAAGCGGGTCGCCGTGGAGGAGCGGGTGCTGGTCACGACACTGACCAAGCGGATGGCGGAGGACTTGACCGAATACCTGGCAGATCACGAGGTACGGGTGCGCTATCTGCACTCGGACATCGATACCGTGGAGCGGGTGGAAATCATCCGCGACCTGCGCCTTGGCAAGTTTGACGTCCTGGTGGGCATCAACCTGCTGCGCGAAGGCCTCGACATGCCGGAGGTCTCCCTGGTGGCCATTCTGGATGCGGATAAAGAGGGCTTCCTGCGTTCCACCCGCTCCCTCATCCAGACCATCGGCCGGGCAGCGCGCAACCTCAACGGCAAGGTGATCCTTTACGGGGATACCATCACCAACTCCATGAAGGTCGCGATCGAAGAGACCGAGCGGCGCCGCGCCCTGCAACACGCCCACAACCTGGAACACGGCATCGTGCCGAAGGGGCTCAACAAGGCCATCGGCGATGTGATGGACATGGGGGGCAGCCGTACGGCGGGCAAGGCCGGCAAGGGGAGTCGCAAGGCTGCCGAACCGCAAGGGGAGTACCATGCCCGCTCTGCCAGCGAGATCAGCAAGGAGATCAAGCGGATGGAAGAGCAGATGTTCCAGCATGCGCGGGATCTGGAGTTCGAACAGGCGGCGGCGCTGCGGGATCAGATCCAGCGGCTGCGCGGCGAGCTGATCGCGTCATGAGCGCCAGACGCTGGCTCATCTGGCGGCGTTTGCGCCGCCTCTATCAGGGCTTTCGCCACCCAGGCACACCCTGGTGGGCGAAGGGGCTGGTGATCCTTATCCTGCTCTATGGCATCAGCCCGGTGGACGTTGTCCCCGATGTGGTGCCTCTCCTTGGCTGGCTCGACGACGCGACCCTGTTGCTGCTCCTCTTGTGGGGCTGGGAGAAATGCCTGCCCGGCGAGGTGCTGGCCGCTCTGGACAAGGCCGAGTGAGCAGAACCCTACGTTCAGGGAAAGGGAAAAAGAAGGGGGATTGAATGACTCCCTTCATGGAGTTCGAAAAAGGGGACCATGGGGAGATTGTGAGCCAGGTCTCATTGGCGTAGACTCCACGCCGTTCACTTCATGGGTACCAAAAAATGGATCTGATCCTCTTTGCCATCGACTTTATTCTGCACGTTGACGTGCATCTGAAAGAGCTGTTCGAGAATTATGGCGTCTGGGTATACGCCATCCTGTTTCTCATCATCTTCTGTGAAACCGGGCTGGTGGTGACTCCCTTCCTGCCGGGGGACTCCCTGCTTTTTGCTGCAGGTGCCCTCACCGTGGGCAGCGTGCTGGACGTGCACACCCTGGCCGCCGTGCTGATCATCGCCGCGGTGCTCGGCAACGTGGTGAACTACACCATAGGCCACTTCTTCGGTGAGCAGCTGTTTCGCAACCCCGATTCCAAAATCTTTCGTCGGGACTATCTGGTCAAGACCCATGCCTTCTATGCCAAGCATGGCGGCAAGACCATCATCATCACCCGTTTCCTGCCCATAGTGCGGACCTTCGCCCCCTTCGTGGCGGGCATGGGGGCCATGACCTATCCCCGCTTCCTGGCGTTCAACCTGGTGGGGGGGCTCTTGTGGGTGCTCTCCTTCGTCTATGCCGGCCACTTCTTTGGCAATCTGCCGGTAGTGCGCCACAACTTTACCCTGCTCATCTTCGGCATCATCGCGGTTTCCTTGTTGCCCATGGTGATCGGCATGGTGAAGGCCAGGAGAAGTGCCAGCAAGGCCACCTCCGAAGGCGCGTGACATCGCCGTGCACGACATGAAACAAGGGAGCCTATGGCTCCCTTGTTGTTGGTAGGCTGAGTGGCAGGTCGCCGCTGCGCCCTTTGACCCGCTTGTGGCCTGTTACGATGATGCACACCCGCAGGCAGCCACTTCATTGGCGGAATAGGGAGAAGGAGATCCGGCCCTCTGGGCATGGGCCGTGAGGTGATAAAAGAGGAGATAAAAAGGGAGCCATGGGCTCCCTTTTTAGGGTCGAGTGAACGACTAGTTGCAGCAGCGCCCTTTTATCAGGTTGCCAGCAGCCACGATGACGAACACCAGCAGGTAGGCGGCAAAGATGACCACGAGCCACTGCGGCATGGAGAAACCGAGGAACTGCCAGCTGATCTCGCTGCAGTCGCCGTCCGGGTAGAACATCCAGGGAACCCACTTATCCAGTGGTGCCCAGGCAGGGAAGTCAACAAACCCTTCGCATACGTTGAAGGGGGAGGGGTTCATCTGGTAATCCACGTGCTTGAGCGCCAGTTTCAGGCCCCAGAAGGCGCTGTAACCCCACAGGAGCATGGCACTCCAGCGCAGGTACCAGCGCTCTGGCGCGATCATGCCGAGGAGGCCGGCCGTGAGCACGCCGAGGAGGGCGATACGTTCATAGATGCACATCACGCAAGGGTGCAAACCCAGCACGTGCTGGAAGAAGAGGGCGCAGAGTTCCAGTGCGAAAGCGGAGGCTGCCAGCAATCCCCAGGCCAGACGGTGACTGGCAATGCGGCGAAGATACTCGATCATCTGATTGATCTCTCAGAGAAAAATAGTGGCTGAATTAGAGCAGAGCCCCATCTGAAAAGAAAGGGGCCGAACAGCCCCTTTCATAATCAGTGTGTGGACGGGGTGGGCAGTGGCTGTGCCCCATGATCCAGCAACCACCCAGCCTGATAGAACCATTCGGTTGCAGGACCGAGGAGCAGTTCCACGGAGAAAAAGCCGACAAGCCCCAGCACCAGGGTATAGGGCAGCGCCATCCAGACCATGCGGCCATAAGAGAGGCGCAGCAGGGGAGCGAGGGCCGAGGTGAGCATGAACAGGAATGCGGCCTGGCCATTGGGGGTGGCGACCGACGGCAGGTTGGTGCCGGTGTTGATGGCCACGGCCAGCAGATCAAAATGCTCGCGATTAATGGCGCCGTTGATCAGGGCGGTCTTCACCTCGTTGATGTAGACGGTGCCGACGAAGACGTTGTCACTGACCATGGAGAGCAGACCGTTTGCCAGGTAGAAGAGGGCAAGCTGATCCTCCGGCTTGGCAGCCAGTACCCACTGGATCACCGGCTTGAACAGCTGTTGATCGATGATGACCGCCACCACGCTGAAAAAGACGGTGAGCAGGGCGGTGAATGGCAAAGCCTCCTGGAATGCCTTGCCAAGCGCGTGTTCTTCGGTCACGCCGGTGAACGCCGTCGCGAGCACGATGACCGTCAGGCCGATCAGCCCAACTGCAGCCAGATGGAGGGCAAGACCCGTGATAAGCCAGGTGGCAATCAGCGCCTGGACGATCAGCTTGGCCTTGTCCTGCGGGGTACGTTGTGCGTCTTCGTCGCGCTCGTAGGATTCCATAATGTGACGCACGGGCTCGGGCAAGCGGGCGCCATAACCGAACCAGCGGAATTTTTCGACCAGGATGCAGGTCAGCAGGCCGCAGATGAAGACCGGGATGGTGACTGGCGCCATGCGAATGGCAAATTCACCGAAGTGCCACCCCGCCTGTTCACCGATGATGAGGTTCTGGGGTTCGCCGACCAGGGTGCAGACGCCCCCCAGGGCGGTACCGATGGCGGCGTGCATCATCAGGCTGCGCAGGAAGGCACGAAACTCGTTCAGATGCTGGCGGGAGAGCTCGTCAATCTCTTCGTCATCATGATGCAGATTGCCGGACTCATCCCGGGAGGCCACCTTGTGGTAGATGGCGTAGAAACCGGTTGCGACGCTGATGACCACGGCGATCACGGTCAGGGCATCAAGGAACGCGGAGAGGAAGGCAGACACCAGGCAGAAGGCGAGAGAAAGCAACGTCTTGGAGTGGATGCGCACCAGCATCTTGGTAAAGACGTAGAGCAGCAACTGCTTCATGAAGTAGATGCCGGCCACCATGAAGACCAGCAGCAGAAGCACTTCGATATTGGCCACCAGCTCATGCTTTATCTGGTTGGCGGAGGTCATGCCGATGAGCACGGCTTCAATGGCCAGGAGTCCACCCGGTTGCAGCGGATAGCACTTGAGGGCCATGGCCAGGGTGAAAATAAACTCGACAACCAGCAGCCAGCCGGCCAGGAAGGGATCAACGTAGAAAATGATCGGGTTGATCAGCAGGAATAGAACGATGGCAATTTTGTACCATTGCGGAGCATTGCCCAAAAAGTTCTTTGTAAACGCGCGCCCTAGGCTGATTGGCATAATGATGGTTCTCTGTTCTGTTGTTGATATCTGCGTCTATGCAGTCGAGCCCGACCCGAGCCGAACATCCGGATATTCACCTGTATCAGATTGATTGCACATGATTTTAATCAAGGGAGCGATAACTATAAATAAGCTCGCTGAACTTGCCCAGCGAGCAAACGCTTATATCCCCATCATTTGGTGTTGGTTGACTCCCCACTTGTTGCTGTATACATATTCTTAACAAAAAGATCGGGGTAATGTGAGCAGAGGACCGACCTTCTGCTTGCCAGCATGACCGGCTTTGCTATTATTCGGGGGCCTTTTTACGCACTACAACAGAGTCATTACATGGTCATTAAAGCGCAAAGCCCTGCCGGGTTTGCCGAGGAATACATCATCGAGTCCATCTGGAACAATCGCTTTCCTCCTGGATCCATTCTGCCGGCGGAGCGCGAGCTGTCCGAATTGATCGGCGTGACTCGCACTACCTTGCGTGAAGTGTTGCAGCGCCTTGCCCGTGATGGCTGGCTCACCATCCAGCATGGCAAACCGACCAAGGTCAACAATTTCTGGGAAACCTCCGGTCTCAACATCCTGGAGACCCTGGCGCGTCTCGATCAGGACAAGGTGCCTGATCTGGTGGCACAGCTGCTCTCCGCCCGGACCAACATCTGCACCATCTTCATCCGTGGCGCCATTCGCAACAACCCGGAACAGGCCGCCGAGATACTGCGGGGGGCCGATGATGTGGAGAACACGGCAGAGGCCTATGCGGACTTCGACTACCGTTTGCATCACCAGCTTTCGTTTGCCTCTGGCAACCCCATCTATGCCTTGATCCTCAACGGTTTCAAGGGGTTGTACAGCCGGGTTGGCCGCTACTACTTCTCGGACAAGCAGGCGCGCGAAACCGCAGATGCCTACTACAAGACGCTGCGCAAGCTGGCCGAAACCAAGGATCACGAAGCCGTGTTCATGACGGTACGCCAGTACGGCATCGAGTCTGGCAAGCTTTGGACCCGTCTGCGTCAGGACATGCCAAGCAACCTGTGTGACAACTGATTGCTCTGACCCAAGAAAAACGCGCCTGATGGCGCGTTTTTTTATGCCCGGTACTGACGTCAGGTCATGCTCTTGCGGTCCGGACAACGGCCGATGATATCTGCGGATAGCTCGCCATTGTCCTGCTCCAGCACCACATCGAAGCCCCACAGCTGATGCAGATGCTTGAGCACCTCGTGGCGTGACTCGCCAAGGGGGATGCGGTTGTGGGGAACATAGCGCAGGGTCAGGGAGCGATCGCCTTTCACTGCCACGTTGTAGACCTGAATGTTGGGCTCCAGGTTGCTCAGGTTGTATTGAGCGGACAGGGTGCTACGCACCAGCCGGTAGCCCTCTTCATTGTGAATGGCGGACACCTTGAGGTAGTTCTTCAGATCGTCGTCATCGATGGCAAAGAGCTTCATGTCGCGCATTACCTTGGGACTAAGGAACTGGCTGATGAAGCTTTCGTCCTTGAAGTTCTGCATGGCGAAATGCAATGTCTCGACCCAGTTGGTGCCAGCGTAATCGGGGAACCAGTATCTGTCTTCCTCGGTCGGGTGTTCGCAGATGCGCCGCAGGTCCGTGAACATGGCAAAGCCAAGGGCGTAGGGGTTGATCCCCGAGTAATACCGGCTGTTGTAGGGGGGCTGATAGACGACGTTGGTGTGGCTGTGCAGCACCTCCAGCATGAAGCGATCGCTGATTTTTCCCTCGTCATAGAGATGGTTGAGAATGGTGTAGTGCCAGAAGGTGGCCCAGCCCTCGTTCATCACCTGCGTCTGCTTCTGCGGGTAGAAGTACTGACTGATCTTGCGCACGATACGCACCACCTCGCGCTGCCAGGGCTCGAGCAGGGGGGCATTCTTTTCGATGAAATAGAGGATGTTCTCCTGAGGCTCGGCAGGATAGCGCCTGTCTTCCACCCCGGCAATCTTGTGCTGCTTGGGCAGGGTACGCCACAGCTCGTTGACCTGGGTTTGCAGATAATCTTCCCGTGCCTTCTGGCGTCGCTTCTCCTCGGCCAGAGAGATCTTCTGGGGCCGCTTGTAACGATCCACCCCGAAGTTCATCAGGGCATGGCAGGAGTCGAGCAGTTTCTCCACCGCATCGATGCCGTGTTTTTCCTCGCACTCGGTGATGTAGTTCTTGGCAAACAACAGGTAGTCGATGATGGAGGAGGCATCGGTCCAGGCCTTGAACAGATAGTTGTTCTTGAAGAAGGAGTTGTGACCATAGCAGGCGTGGGCCATGACCAGCGCCTGCATCGGCATGGTGTTCTCTTCCATCAGATAGGCGATACAGGGGTCCGAGTTGATGACGATCTCGTAGGCGAGTCCCATCTGGCCGCGCTTGTAGTTGCGCTCGGTATGGATGAAGCGCTTGCCAAATGACCAGTGTTGATAGCCGATGGGCATGCCGACACTGGAGTAGGCATCCATCATCTGCTCTGCGGTGATCACCTCGATCTGGTTGGGGTAGGTGTCCAGCTTGTAGAAGCGGGCGACCCGTGCGATCTCCTGGTGATAGGTCTCCAGCAGATCGAAGTTCCAGTCAGGCCCGTCATCCAGTGGCGCTATCTTTCTTGCGGTTTCTACCATATGTGAACCCTCAAGCCGCTTGCTTCTTGAACAATTCCCGGAACACCGGATAGATGTCCTCGACCTTGCGAATGTGCTCCATGGCGAAGTGGGCGTATTGCTCTGCCACCGCCTCATATTCGTGCCACAGGGTCTGGTGGGCGCGGGTAGTGATCTCGATGTAGGAGTAGTAACGCACCCGCGGCATGATGTCGCGCATCAGGATCTCCCTGCACTGCGGTGAGTCATCCGCCCAGTTGTCACCATCAGAGGCCTGCGCCGCATAGATGTTCCACTGGTTGGCGGGATAACGTTCGTTGATGATGTCGTTCATCATCTTGAGCGCACTGGAGACGATGGTGCCGCCGGTCTCCTGGGAGTAGAAGAACTCGTGCTCGTCCACCTCCTTGGCCTGGGTGTGGTGGCGGATGTAGACCACCTCGACATTCTTGTAAGTCCGGCTCAGGAATAGATAAAGCAGGATATAGAAACGCTTGGCCATCTCCTTGGTAGCCTGATCCATGGAGCCGGAAACGTCCATCAGGCAGAACATCACCGCCTGGCTCGAGGGGACGGGCCGTTTGACAAAGTTGTTGAATTTGAGGTCGAAGGTGTCGATAAAGGGGACCGCATCGATCCGCCGTTTCAGCTCCCTGATCTCTTTTTCAAGTTGCGCCATTTCGGCGAAATGGTCGTTGGGCTCGCAAGCCAGCTGGGCCAGGCGCTCCTCCAGTTCACGCAACTGACGCTTCTTGCCTGCCTGCAGCGCCATGCGCCGCGCCAGCGAATTTTGCAGGGAGCGCACCACGTTGATGTTGGCAGGCACCCCGTTGGAGGTGTAGCCAGCCCGGTAGGTCTTCATCTCCATCAGCTGGTTGAGCTGGGTCTTTTGCAGCCGCGGCAGTTCCAGATCCTCGAACAGCAAGTCCAGGTACTCGTCCTTGGAGATCTGGAAGACGAAATCATCGACGCCCTCTCCTTGATCCGAAGCCTGGCCCTCGCCACTCCCTTGGCCGCCGCCACCCCCTTTGGGCCGGTCAATCTTGTCACCAGATACGAACTGGTCGTTGCCTGGATGCACCATCTCCCGTTTGCCGCCATGACCCTGATGAAAATGGGGTTCCCCGATGTCCTTGGTCGGGATGCTGATGCTCTCACCCTTGTCCACGTCCTGAATGCTGCGCTTGGAGACAGCATCCGAGACCGCTTGTTTTATCTGCTTCTTGTAGCGGCGGATGAAGCGCTGCCGATTGACAGCGCTTTTGTTTTTGCCGTTGAGCCTGCGGTCGATAAAATGCGCCATAACTCCCCCTTGAACACGGCAGGGTCAGGATGACTTGCGTACCCTGAGATACCACTCGGAGAGCAGCCGCACCTGTTTACGTGTGTAGCCTTTCTCCATCATCCGTTCGACAAAGTTATCGTGCTTCTTCTGCTCCTCAGCCGAGGTTTTGCTGTTGAAGGAGATAACCGGCAGCAGCTCTTCCGTGTTGGAGAACATCTTCTTCTCGATCACGGTGCGCAGCTTCTCGTAACTGGTCCAGTTGGGGTTACGGCCTGCATTGTTGGCCCGGGCACGCAGCACGAAGTTGACGATTTCGTTGCGGAAATCTTTCGGGTTGCTGATCCCGGCAGGTTTTTCAATTTTCTCCAGCTCGCTGTTGAGAGACGCTCTGTCAAACAGCTGGCCGGTTTCTGGGTCACGATACTCCTGATCCTGGATCCAGAAGTCGGCGTAGGTGACGTAGCGATCGAAGATGTTCTGACCGTACTCTGAATACGACTCGAGGTAGGCGGTCTGGATCTCCTTGCCGATGAACTCGACGTAGCGCGGAGTCAGGTAACCCTTGATGAACTCCAGATAGCGATCGTGCAGCTCTTGCGGGAACTGCTCGCGCTCTATCTGCTGCTCCAGCACATAGAAGAGGTGCACCGGGTTGGCTGCCACTTCCGCGTGGTCGAAGTTGAAGACACGGGAGAGGATCTTGAACGCGAAACGGGTGGAAAGGCCGTTCATGCCCTCGTCAACCCCCGCATAATCCCGGTACTCCTGATAGCTTTTCGCCTTGGGGTCCGTGTCTTTAAGACTCTCGCCGTCATAGACTCGCATTTTGGAGTAGAGGCTGGAGTTTTCCGGCTCTTTGAGTCGCGACAGCACCGAGAACTGACCCAGCAGCTCCAGAGTACCTGGCGCGCATTTGGCCTCGGTCAGCTCGCTGTTGAACAGCAGTTTTTCGTAGATCTTCACCTCTTCCGACACCCGCAGGCAGTAGGGCACCTTGACGATGTAAACCCGGTCGAGGAAGGCTTCGTTGTTCTTGTTGTTGCGGAACTGCTGCCACTCGGATTCGTTGGAGTGGGCCAGCAGGATGCCGTCGAAGGGGAGGGCGGAGAGCCCCTCGGTACCGTTGTAGTTTCCCTCTTGCGTCGCCGTCAGCAGCGGGTGCAGCACCTTGATGGGGGCCTTGAACATCTCGACGAACTCCATCATCCCCTGGTTTGCCTTGCATAGCGCACCGGAGTAGGAGTAAGCATCGGCATCATCCTGGGCGAAGTGTTCCAGCATGCGGATATCGACCTTGCCGACCAAGGAGGAGATGTCCTGGTTGTTGTCGTCCCCCGGTTCGGTCTTGGCGATGGCGATCTGATCGAGGATGGAGGGGTTCACCTTTTCCACCTTGAACTTGGTGATGTCGCCACCAAACTCGTGAAGGCGCTTGGCGACCCAGGGAGACATGATGGGACGCAGATAACGGCGAGGGATGCCGTACTCCTTCTCGAGGATTTCGCCATCTTCGTCGATGTCAAACAGGCAGAAGGGGTGATCGTTCACCGGTGAGCCCTTGATGCGATAGATGGGCACTTTTTGCATCAGGGATTTGAGTTTCTCTGCCAGCGAGGATTTACCGCCGCCAACCGGTCCGAGCAGATAGAGGATCTGTTTCTTCTCTTCCAGGCCCTGAGCGGAATGTTTGAGATAGGAGACAATCTGTTCGATGGCCTCTTCCATGCCATAGAAGTCTTTGAAAGCGGGATAACGCGCGACGACGCGGTTGGAAAAGAGACGGCTGAGACGTGGATTGGTCGAGGTGTCGATCATTTCCGGCTCGCCGATGGCGGTCAGCAGACGTTCGGCGGCAGAGGCGTAGCAGGATTTGTCCTGTTTGCACATATCCAGAAACTCCTGGATGCTGTACTCCTCCTCTCTGGCCTTCTCATACCGCTGTTGATAGTGCTCGAAGATGCCCATAACTTAGCCCTCGTTATAGTCGCTTGCCCTGAAAAAGAGTGGATCACTACTTTTGTTCTGTTTACCTCTTAAGCCTAGTCAACAGCCCCCAGTAATCCATCGCCATCATTGGTTTAAGTTTGTGCGGGAGCTTCCCGATCCTCGTGCGGGAAGAAGCAGTAAGTGACATACCTATGTTACTGACTGTTAAATTATTTTTGCCACGACAGTGATGCAAATGTCAAAGACATAAAAAATAAATCTTTGCGTGCCAGAGGGAGAAAATGGTGACGCTCTGTTTTGTCAGGGGGCGGTGCCAGCAAGGGCAAGGGCGGCAGGGAATAGAGGGTGAAAGTGCGTGTCGCTTACGTCAACGTAATGTAATTTGTTTGGTGCTTTTGCTCTAATTTTTACATTGACGCTACATTCTGGCTGCTCTAGATTGGCCCTGTGTCGAGCAGTCATCGCTTTAGCAAGAGAGTGGGTGATTGTGCAGATACTAAGCTCTGTTTAAGCACGTTTCCGTTGGCTTGACCCTCGCATCCGCGAGGGTCTTATTTTTTCAGCGTCTGACCGGCGCCAAACCTGCAAGTTCAGGATTCGGCGGGATAGAGGGCTGACACCGCCGCCAGCACCTCGGCGAAGGGATGGTTCGCCAACTGGCCAAAACCGGCCAGATCCCTGGCTTTGAGACGGGTGGTCAGCGGGGTGGCGATGCCACACAGGAAGCGGGTCAGGATCCTGGGATGGCGCTGATGGCACAGGGCGATCAGCGGATCGCACCAGGCGCGCAAACCGTGCTCGTTGGGCAAGCCCGGTGATGCAAGCGGCGGCAACACGGCGATCTCTCCCCGGCAGACGGAACAGTGCCCGCACCGCTCGGGGGCCGCGTCGTCGGCAAAATAGCGGGCAAGCTCATGGCTGAGGCAGGTGGTCGAGGTGAAAAAGGCCAGCAGCGCCTGAAGGCGGGCCAGTTCGCTCTGCTCTTTCTTTTCAAACAATCCATGCAGCTCTTCGGCCAGGGTCGCGGTATCGATTTGCTGGCTCAGCACCCGATAGACCTCGGTCATCTGCTTGCTTTCAAGCTCGATCCAACCCTGCTGCTGCAGGTAGTCCAGCGCCGTCGCGGCGCGCTGGCGTTCCCCCTGGTATCCCTGCCACAGCGCTTCGAAGTCCATGGTGCACCAGGTGCGCGCCTGGGGTGCGCAGGCAAAGACCTGCTCCAGGAACAGGCGGCGTTCGGAATTGAAACGAGCGAGGATCGCCTGTTTTTCCAGTACGAACCTGAAACGGTACTCGGCAAAGTAGCTGTAGGCCGGTGCAATGATCCCCGCCATCTCCAGATAGACCAGCAGGGTCTTGAGGGGCAGTTGGCGAATGTTGGTCTCGTTGGAGAGGCGCAGCAGGCTGAATTCCCACTCGGCGCCGCTCTGGCGCACGATATCGAGCAAGTGCGCGATGGCGTCCCTGTCCGGCGTATCCCCATAGACGAAGTTTTCCAGTACCGGCAACTGGGCGCGGCTCGCCAGCACGGTGCAGCGGGAGGGAAGCCCGTCACGTCCGGCGCGGCCTATCTCCTGGCTGTAGTTCTCGATGGATTTGGGCAGGTCGTAGTGAATGACCCGGCGAATGTCGGCCTTGTCGATGCCCATGCCAAAGGCGATGGTGGCCACGATGCAGTCGAGTCTGCCAGCCATGAAGTCGTGCTGGATCTGGCTGCGCAGGGCGGGATCGAGCCCCGCATGGTAGGCGCATGCCCGGATGCCGCTGGCCTGTAGCTGCGCGGCGCACTGTTCTGCGCTGTGTTGCAGAGTCACGTAGACGATGGTGGGGGCGGCCGGATCCCGGTGCAGCTCCTCGCGCAGCCAGGTATCGCGGGCACTGCCGGCCAGCGGGAGGACGGCCAGATCCAGATTGGGTCTGTAGAAACCGGTGACCACCAGATCGTCCCGGTCGATGGCAAATTTTGCCTGCATGTCCGCCATGACGGCCGGGGTGGCGGTGGCGGTCAGCAACAGCACCTGGGGAATGGCCAGTTCACGGCGATGATCCGGCAGCTTGAGGTAGTCGGGGCGAAAGTTGTGGCCCCACTCCGAGATGCAGTGGGCCTCGTCCACTACCAGCAGTGACAGGGGGATGTGGGCGATGAAGCGGCGAAAGCGCTCATTTTTGAGGCGCTCCACCGAGATCATCAGGATTTTGAGCTGGCCATCGCTGGCCTGCTGCATCACGCGCCTGCTCTCTTCCGCTGTCTGACTGGAGTCCAGAGTGGCGGCGGCGATCCCCTTGCTGCGCAAAAAGGCGAGCTGATCGTGCATCAGGGCCAGCAGGGGAGAGATAACCAGGGTCAGGTGGGGCAGTGCGATGGCGGGCAATTGATAACAGAGGGATTTCCCCGCGCCAGTCGGGAAGATGGCTGCGGCGCTCTTGCCGTCCAGCAGACGACTGATCACCGCTTCCTGCCCGGGCCGCAAGCGATCGAAGCCGAAGTGTCGGGTCAATAAAGAGGTGATCATGGCAAGGCTCCCTGAAAAAGGGCGTCATCATATCACTTCTGGCCCAGTGGTGGCCGATGATCGGACTGGTTTGGTGACATTTTGACCGTGGTTGATATTGTGTTATCACATTGTTGTAGATTTTTTGTGAGGTAACCCTGATATTTTTCAGTGATTATGTGGAAAAAAACCATGGCAGATGGGATATTCCTGTCCGCAACCCCACGCGAACGGGACAGATCCACCAGAAGAGCTGCCCACGGCGTCACCGTCAACGGACCGGTGCCAATGCGCGGGGCTGGTTGCCAACAGGACTAATGATTCACGCACCATGAGTGCACAGGGACTACTTGATGACACAACAACACCCCCTCATTCGACTGGTCAACAGCACCAGTCTGGTTAGCCAGATCCTGGTCGGTCTGGTATTCGGTATCCTTCTTGCGATGTTCATGCCCGAGTGGGCCAAGGCGGCGGGTCTGCTCGGCAGTCTGTTCGTCGGCGCCCTGAAGGCCGTGGCGCCGCTGCTGGTCTTCGTGCTGGTGATGTCGGCGATCATCGGCCACAAGCACGGCCAGAAGACCAACATGAAACCGATCCTGCTGCTCTATGTGCTGGGTACCTTCCTGGCGGCTGCCGTGGCAGTGGTGGCGAGCTTCCTCTTCCCCTCCAACCTGCATCTGGTGGCAGGCGCTACCGAGATCACGCCGCCGGGTGGCATCACGGAAGTGCTGCAGACCCTGCTGTTCAACGTGGTGACCAACCCGGTGAAAGCACTGCTGGAAGCCAACTATATCGGCATCCTGGCCTGGGCCATCGGCCTTGGTATCGCCATGCGTCACGCCAATGAGAGCACCAAATCACTGATTTCCGATGTGTCTCACGGGGTTTCCGCTATCGTCAAGGCCGTGATCCGTTGCGCTCCGCTCGGCATCCTGGGCCTGGTTGCCTCCACCCTGGCTGAAACCGGCTTCGATGCGCTGTTTGGCTATGCCCAGCTGCTGGTGGTACTGATCGGCTGCATGCTGTTCATCGCCTTCGTGGTCAATCCGCTCATCGTCTTCTGGAAGATCAAGCGCAACCCCTATCCCCTGGTGCTGACCTGCCTGAAAGAGAGCGGTGTGACCGCCTTCTTCACCCGCAGTTCCGCCGCCAACATTCCGGTCAACATGGCTCTGGCCGAGAGGCTGCGCCTGCCGGAAGACACCTATGCGGTCTCCATCCCGCTGGGGGCCACCATCAACATGGCCGGCGCCGCCATCACCATTACCGTGCTCACCATGGCGGCGGTGCATACCCTGGGGATGGAAGTGGACATGGCGACCGCCATTCTGCTCTCCGTCGTCGCCACCATCAGTGCCTGTGGCGCTTCCGGTGTGGCGGGCGGCTCCCTGCTGCTGATCCCGCTGGCGTGCAGCCTGTTCGGTATCAGCAACGACATCGCCATGCAGGTGGTGGCCGTTGGCTTCATCATCGGGGTGTTGCAGGATTCCGCCGAGACGGCCCTCAACAGCTCCACCGACGTGCTGTTCACTGCGGCCGCCTGCATGGCCGAGGATGAGAGCCTGCTGGATGCCGCCCCGGTGCCCAGCCGCGAAGCCTGATCCCCTAAGACTTTCCGCTCTGCACAGGCGCCCTCTTCGGAGGGCGCTTTTTATTTGCGCGCGCGTCAGGCGCCCTGCACCTTCTCGCCGTGTCATGGCATTGACAGTGCTCGGATCCCCCTGTGTGATTTCCCGGGAGGGGCCCGTTGGCCGCCTTCGTGTTCTCGCCACCGCCAACACGCCATTCCCTGTACCAACGTGCCCGGCGCTGCATTCGGCCGGGCATATCGGGCTGTTTGTGCTGTCAGCATGGCGGCTTGTGGCATCCCCCTCTGGTGACCGAAGGGGTCATCTGTTCTTCGGTCGCTGCACGGGAAGCCCGGTCAAGGTCTCTCGGCGGTTTGCCTGCGCCCTGTAGCCGGTACTTTCCCTGAGTGCCTTGAAGAAAGGCTCCATTGGGTGGGGGTGTTGGCTCTCTGGGCTAAACCCCGAAGAGCGGGCGTTCCTGGCAAGGACAAGGGCTCTGGTGTTCTGCCTGGCAAGGCCGATGGCGAGCAGCAGATGACGGGATAACACAGTACGTCTTGGTCGTGTGTCATGGGCGAAGGAATATGAGCGGCAAGCTGTCACCAAGGGGAAAGAGAGTGGGTGAAAGGGCTGTCTCTGATTTGAGGGCAGGGGGTTCTGATCATTTGAGCCCAGTACCTGATGATCATAACGAACACAGCCCGGCAGAGGAGATCTGCCGGGCTGTGGGAGGCGCCGGGCCAGATGCTGGCCCGACGGTATCGCAGGAAGGCTTAGCCGACCAGTTGATAAAGGATGGCGGAGATGGCGATAAGGCCCATGGTCGCCACGAAGACGTTGCTGATCTGGCCCTGGTATTTCGCCATGGCCGGAACGCGCTTGATGGCGTACATGGGCATGAGGAACAGGATGGTGGCGATGATGGGGCCACCCAGGGATTCGATCATCCCGAGGATGGAGGGGTTGATCACGGCAACGCCCCACAGGGTCAGGATGAAGAAGGCGATGATGAACAGCTCCACCTTCTTGTGGTTCGGTGCCTTGCCGGAGCTGCGCATGTTCTGGACGATCATCCCTTTCAGACCTTCACGGGCACCCAGATAGTGGCCGAAGAAGGAGGAGACGATGGCCACGAAGGCAACCAGCGGACCGAAGTAGGAGATGATGGGGCTCGCATGCTGGTTGGCCAGGTAGGAGAGCACGGCGATGTTCTGGGACTTGGCTTCTGCCAGCTGGGCCGGCGTCAGGCTCATCACGCAGGAGAAGACGAAGAACATCACGAAGCCCAGCAGAATGATGGCGGTGCGCTTGAGGATGGCGTCGGACTTGGCGACGGCATGCTCACCGTGATCACGGCGCTGGGCCAGAGCGAAGCTGGAGATGGCCGGGCTGTGGTTGAAGGAGAAGACCAGCACCGGGATGGTCAGCCACAGGGTGGTGGCGAAGTCCTTGGTGCTCGGCATTTCATTCAGGGCCGCACCGGTCCAGTCCGGGATCAGGTACAGGGAGATGCCCGCCAGAATGGCGATGAGCGGATAGACCAGGAACTCGGTCACTTTCAGCATCAGCTTCTCGCCAGCCAGCATCACGGACATCATGGCCATGATGAGCACGATGGAGAGGATCCAGCGCGGGGGCGGCGTCATCTGCAACTGGTTGACCAGGAAGCTTTCCACCGTGTTGGTGATGCCCACGCCGTAGATCAGCACGATGGGGTAGATGGCAAAGAAGTAGAGCAGGGTGATCAATTTACCGGCACCCACGCCGAAGTGCTCTTCCACCACCTGGGTGATGTCGGCATTGGGCTGCTTGGAGGAGAGCACGAAGCGTGCCAGACCACGGTGGGCCAGGTAGGTCATGGGGCCGACCAGCAGCGCCATCACCACCAGCGGCCAGAAGCCACCCATGCCGGCGTTGATGGGCAGGAACAGGATGCCTGCACCGACGGCGGTACCGAACAGGCTGATCACCCAGGTGGTGTCTTGTTTACTCCAACCGCGAGATTGGACCGAGCTGATTCCTTGCTCCTGTGCGGCTGCAACATCCTGTGCGCCAGTGACAGTATTGGACATGTGTCTCACCCCGAATGTGTGGTTTTAATTAGTCGGCGCAAGAATACTTTCTTTTTAATCAAAAATGTTGATCAAATTCACCTTTGTGCGGCTGAAACCCGTACTTTCTTGTAGAAATGTGATCAAAAGAATAAAAAATCAAAATTTATTTATCAAATGCAGTGTTATTTGAATGTTAACTGGATAATTTCTCACCTCATTATGTTGTCAAAATGTTATGTCGAGATGTGCTGGGCAAGCTGGCGGATCATGCTGGCAGTGGCTCCCCAGATGAAAGATTGCTCCCAAGGGATCCAATAGATGGTGTGACGTCCGTCCGCCCTTGGCAGGCTCAGGGCTATGTGCTGCCCCGGATCCAGCACGTGGGCGAGGGGGACTTCGAAGGCCTGGGCCACCTCGTCCTGGCTCAGGGTCAGCCCGTAGCCTGGGTCGAGCATGGCGAGGACCGGCAGCACATCGTAGCGTGAGACGGTATTGAGAGGGGTGAGGCTGCCGATGATCCGGATCTGGGAGGGGGGAATGCCAAGCTCCTCCTCGGTTTCCCTGAGCGCGGTGTGAATGAGGTCCCGGTCTTCCGGGTCCTGACGCCCGCCGGGAAAGCTGATCTGCCCCGGGTGGTGGCGCAGGGCGGCGCTGCGGCGCGTCAGCAGCAGGTGCAGGCCCTCGGGGCGCTCCACCAGGGGGATCAGCACGGCGGCAGGTTTGAGCCCGGCCAGTGCCAGGCGATGGGCGGGGGCGGGGCGCTGCAGCAAAAAGCGGGTCAGCAGCTCGGCACTCGTCATCTCCATGGGTCTCCTTGTGTCGGCCCCGCAGGGCCGGATGGGGTCAAAGGGCATCGAGCAGTGGCAGGATGCGGGCCACCTTGTCGTAGGTCTCCTGATATTCGGCGTCGGGATCGGAGTCTGCGATGATGCCGCCCCCCGCCCAGCAGTGCAGCTGACCGGCTTCGGCGATCAGGGTACGGATGCAGATGCTGGTATCCATTCTTCCGTGCTGACTCAGATAACCGATGCTGCCGCAGTAGGCATTGCGCCGCACCGGCTCCAGCTCCTCGATGATCTCCATCGCCCGGATCTTGGGAGCCCCAGTGATGGAGCCGCCGGGGAAGCAGGCCCGCAGCAGATCCACTTCTTGCCAGCGCGCATCCAGTTCTCCGTGAATGGTGGAAACCAGATGATGCACCGCCGGGAAGGATTCCACGGCAAAGAGATGCGGGACCGTGACCGATCCCGGCCGGCTCACCCGGCCGATGTCGTTGCGCAGCAGATCGACGATCATCAGGTTCTCCGATCTGTCCTTGTCGGCGCTGGCGAGCGACTCGGCCACCCTGGCATCCTGGGCGGGATCCGGGTGGCGAGGCCGGGTGCCCTTGATGGGCTTGGTCTCGATATGGCGCTTGTCGAGCAGCAGGAAACGCTCCGGGGAGAGGCTCAGAATGGCGCTTTGCGGCAGGCGGATAAAGGCGGAGAACGGCGCCTTGTTGGCGGCGCTCAGAGCGAGATAGGCGGACCATTCATCCCCCTGATAAGGGGCGCTGAAGCGCTGGGTCAGGTTGATCTGGTAACAATCCCCCGCCGCCAGATAGGCCTGGATACGGGCAAACTTGTCGCCGTATTCGGCCCGCGTCATGTTGCTCTGCCAGGGGCCGGTCAGGCGAAGGGGGAGGGTGGTTCGTTCGCGCTGCGCCATCAGCCAGTCGAGCCTGCGGGCGAGGCCGGCTTCATCACCCCAGTGGGCCAGCTGCCAGTGTCCCGTCGCGACATTTCGCAGCAGCGCCCAGTCGTAGATCCCGACCGCCATGTCGGGCACCTGGATGTCCTGCTGCGCCACTGCGGGCAGACGCTCGAATCGTCGGCCCAGATCGTAGCCAAAGAGTCCCAGGGCTCCCCCGATAAATGGCAATCCCGAGTCATCCTCAACGCGCTCCCCGAGCAGGGCTCGCTGGGTCCTGGCGAGCAGGGCGAGGGGATCGCCGTCATGATGGTGCTGGTGGTTATCCTGGGTGAGGCAGGTGCTGGCACCCCGGGTTTCCAGGGTGGCAAGCGGATCGGCGCTGATGATGTCAAAACCGTTGTCAGCCCCCAGGGGGCCGGCGGATTCCAGCAGGATGGCCCAGGGTTGGTGTTGCAGGCAGGCGAACCAGGTGTGGAGCGAGGCCTGCGGGTCGAAATGGTGGATATGCAGTCTTGGTTTCATTTTTTGTTACATAGGCAACAGTTTGCGCCCGGCTCCCTAGCCGGTTCGGGTGGTCAAGCGTATCATGGCCGCCGGCATTTTTAAGAAAAACACCGTTATAAAAACACGCCGCAGTCTGCCGGCTCCAGGTGCATTTGCCACCTGCCGAAGGCCCGGCTCATATGGAAGCCCTTGCTCGCGCAAGCGATAACAAGGACCAGTGAGGATGATATGAGCATCATTAGAAAACAGGACTTTATCGATTCCATTGCTGACGCCCTGCAGTACATCTCCTTCTACCACCCCCTCGATTTCGTGCAGGCCGCCAAGGCCGCCTATGACCGCGAGATCAACCCGGCCGCCAAGGATGCCCTGGCCCAGATCCTGATCAACTCCCGCATGTCTGCCGAAGGTCATCGCCCGCTCTGTCAGGACACCGGTATCGTCACCTGCTTCGTCAAGATCGGCATGCAGGTACAGTGGGACAGCGACATGACGGTCCAGGAGATGGTGGATGAGGGCACCCGCCGCGCCTACACCAATCCGGACAACCCGCTGCGCGCCTCCGTGCTGGCGGATCCGGCCGGCAGCCGCAAGAACACCAAAGACAATGCCCCCGCTGTCGTGCACATCGACATGATCCCCGGCGACAAGGTGGAAGTGAGTATCGCGGCCAAGGGCGGCGGCTCCGAAAACAAATCTAAGATGGTGATGCTCAACCCCTCCGACGACATCGTGGAGTGGGTGCTCAAGACGGTGCCGACCATGGGGGCTGGCTGGTGCCCGCCCGGCATGCTCGGCATCGGCATCGGCGGCACCGCCGAGAAGGCGGCGGTGCTCGCCAAGGAAGCCCTGATGGAGCACATCGACATCCAGGAGCTGATTGCCCGTGGTCCCGAGACCACCGAAGAGAAGCTGAGGGTCGAGCTCTATGACAAGGTCAACAAGCTCGGGATCGGTGCCCAGGGGCTGGGCGGCCTGACCACGGTGCTGGATGTGAAGGTGAAATCCGCACCGACCCACGCCGCCTCCAAGCCCGTGGTGATGATCCCCAACTGCGCCGCCACCCGTCACGTGCATTTCGAACTCGATGGCTCCGGCCCGGCGGAGCTGACACCCCCCAGGCTGGAAGACTGGCCGGAGATCACCCGTGAGTCCGGTGGCAATGTGCGCCGGGTCAACGTGGATGGTATCACCAAGGCAGAGCTTGCCAGCTGGAAGAGCGGCGATACCGTGCTGCTCTCCGGCAAGATCCTGACCGGCCGCGACGCCGCCCACAAGCGCATCGCCGACATGCTGAAAAAGGGTGAAGGACTGCCCGAAGGGGTCGATTTCACCAACCGCTTCATCTATTACGTGGGCCCGGTCGATGCGGTGCGTGACGAGGTGGTCGGCCCGGCTGGCCCCACCACGTCCACCCGGATGGACAAATTCACCGACATGATGCTGGGAGAAACCGGCCTCATCGGCATGATCGGCAAGTCCGAGCGCGGCCCCAAGACGGTCGAGAGCATCAAGCAGCACCAGGCTGTCTACCTGATGGCGGTGGGCGGCGCCGCTTACCTGGTGGCGAAAGCCATCAAGAAGGCGCGCGTGGTGGCCTTTGCCGATCTGGGGATGGAGGCCATCTACGAGTTCGAGGTGGAAGACATGCCAGTCACCGTGGCGGTCGACTCCCAGGGCAACAACATCCACGAGACCGGCCCGGCCTACTGGTCCGCCAAGATTGCCGAGCTGGAGACCAAGCTGGCTTGATCAATCGGGCTTCGATGCAAACGCAGAGCGATTAGCCCCGTACAGCAGCATGTTGAAAGGCGACCCTCGGGTCGCCTTTTTTGCGGGCCTCATTTGACGGTCTGGATCTGAGCAAATTTACTGCTGCTGTGCTGCTGTGCTGCTGTGCTGCTGTGCTGCTGTGCTGCTGTGCTGCTGTGCTGCTTTGTCTTTGTCGTCATGGCATCCCGGGTCGGAAGCCTGGATAACCCGGTGGGCAATGCCGGCGCATTGGCTGTCACGCCGAAGGGGCGATCAGTGGTTCAGGTAGACATCCTGGCCGCCGTAGCTCAGTGCCCCACCCAGAGGGGTTGAGGGCTCGAAGAAGCGGGTCAGGACACCGGCACGCTGGGCCAGGGTGCTCAATGTGATCCGGTCCAGGGCGACCTGTTCGGGCAGCCAGGTCAGCACGGCGGCGCAGTGACCATTGATCAGGCTCTGCTCCAGCAGGCGCTGCCAATTCTTGATCTTGGGGGCGTGCACGACAAGCACCCTGGCAGGATTGATTCCTCTGGCCTGCAATTGCACGGCGGCGGGCAGGCCTGGCGGGGCGACGAGCAGGATCCAGCCACTGTCGGACTGACTCAGTTGCCCCAGGGCATCCAGCAGCGGCGCTTCCTGATGGAGAGGGCCGCGCCGCTGCTCTTGTCCCATCTTGCTCTGATGGCGAGTGGGCCAGGTGGTGATCAGACCGGCAGAGGAGGAAGGGGGGCAAAGACTCAGGGGCTGGCTCATATGTCGTTCCTGTATGAATAACCATGCTGTATGCGTATACAGTAGTTCTGTTCGCAAGGAGTGACAAGTCATTTGTGGCTAAAAATGTGAGCCGATTAACAGGGGATGATTTTAACTCCATGATTAAAGAGGATATTTATATCTTCCTTATGCAGGATGTTTTTTAACCAGTAGACAAACTTCGGGTCGGCGCTCATGGTTATACAGTCCTGTATGGGGAGAGGAGGGAGCGAGATGGACGTCAGTACCTTGCAACGACTGGATGCGAACATTCTGCTCGGGATCATCAACGAGAAGCTGCGGCTGGAGTGTGATGGCCTGGAAGAGCTGCTGGCTTACTACGACATGACAGAAGATCAGCTGGCTACCCGTCTGCAACAGATCGGGTATCACTACGACCCCATGAGCAATCAGTTCAAGGCACATGGTTAATTGAAATCAAAGGATGCTCCGATTGGGGCATCCTTTTTATTACCTGACGAGGAGGTGTGAATTGAAAACGCTTTCAATTTCTCCCTAGTTGGCGATTATTTTCACGTATTTTCAGTCACAGGCAATCATTGAAAACCTATTCATAAAACTATCTTTTTTGTTTTCATGTATCACCATGATTTAAAACGAAATTTATATTTCATTCAGACTGGCTCAAGGAAAGGGTTTTCATGGTGAAACTGTCATTTTTATGCGTTAAAGTGTGACTCACGTTAACTTTTAAACCCTTGGCTTTAGCTAGTATGCCCCCGCCGGAGCATATTCTGAGATAACAACAGCGCCGGTCCCCCCGATGGGATGACATTTTTTATTTGTAACGAAGGAAAATGGTTTATGGCTACCAAGAAGAAGACAGACCAGGATCTCCAACTGGATAAAGATCAGCTCAAGGCGAGTATCGTGCGTCACCTGCGTTCTACCTTGGGTACAAGCGAACAGAAAGCCTCTCCGGATGCCTGGTGGAAAGCGACCGCTGCCGCCGTCAATGAACAGGTGTACGAGCGCCTGACCCGTACTCAGCAGACTCACTTCAAGAAAGATACTCGTGCGATTCACTATCTCTCTGCTGAATTTTTGATGGGGCGTTTGACCTCCAACAACCTGCACAACCTCTCCCTCTACAAAGTCTGTGAAGAGGCGCTGGGTGAACTTGGTCTGGAACTGACCGATCTGTGTGAACAAGAGCCTGACATGGCCCTTGGCAACGGCGGCCTGGGTCGTCTGGCTGCCTGCTTCATCGATTCCCTGGCCACTCTGAACTACCCGGCGGTGGGCTATGGCATCCACTACGAGCACGGCCTGTTCCGTCAGGAAATTCAGGATGGCCGTCAGATCGAGCGTCCGGACTCCTGGCGCGAATATGGCAACCCCTGGGAGATCTGCCGCCCGGAATCGGTGCAGGAGATCCCGCTCTACGGCTACGTGGAGACCGTCTTTGGTGACAAGGGTGGCCTGAAGAAGGTTTGGCACGCCGGTCGCAAGATCAAAGGGGTGCCCTGGGACATTCCGGTGGTCGGCTTCGGTGGTCACACCGTCAACATCCTGCGTCTGTGGGAATCCCGCGCCTCCGAGTTCTTCGACTGGGACGTGTTCAACGCCGGTGGTTATATCGACTCCCAGGCCGAGAAGGCCCAGGCCGAGACCATCTCCAAGGTGCTCTACCCGAACGATGAGACCGACGCCGGCAAGGAGCTGCGCCTGATCCAGCAGTACTTCTTCTGCGCCTGCTCCATCAAGGACATCATGCGTCGCTACAAGCGGGTGCATGGCAGTGACTTCAGCAACTTTGCCGCGCAAATCACCATCCAGCTCAACGATACCCACCCCACCGTGGCCATCCCCGAGCTGATGCGCGTGCTGGTGGACGAAGAGGGGCTGAACTGGGATACCGCCTGGGGCATCTGCTATCAGGTCTTCTCCTACACCAACCACACCCTGCTGCCGGAAGCGCTGGAGAAGTGGTCCGTCAGCCTGTTCGAGAAGGTTCTGCCCCGTCACCTCGAGATCATTTATGAAATCAACGCCCGCTTCCTGAACGAGCTGGTGGAGCCCAAGTGGCCGGGCAACGATGCCATCAAGGCCAAGCTCTCCATCATCGAAGAGGGTGACGTGCGCAAGGTGCGCATGGGCAACCTGTGCGTCATCGGCTCCTCCAAGGTGAACGGCGTGGCCGAGATCCACTCCAAGCTGGTGAAGGAAGATCTCTTCCCCGAGTATGCCGAGCTGTGGCCCGAGAAGATGTGCAACGTCACCAACGGCGTGACTCCCCGTCGCTGGCTGCTGGCCTGCAACCCGGAACTGGCCGAACTCTACAACGAGGTGGTGGGCAAGGAGTGGCCGCTGCAACTGGACAAGCTGCGCAGCGTGGTGAAGTTTGCCGATGACAAGGCGTTCCAGCAGCAGTTCATGACCATCAAGCGCCACAACAAGGAGAAGCTGGTCAAGGTCATCAAGGCGGAAACCGGCATCGACGTGAGCGCGGAGGCGATCTTCGATGTCCAGATCAAGCGTCTGCACGAGTACAAGCGCCAGCAACTGAACCTCATCCACATCATGGCGCTCTACCGTCGCCTGCTGGCGAACCCGGACTATGACATGCATCCGCGGGTGTTCATCTTCGGCTCCAAGGCGGCGCCCGGCTACAAACTGGCCAAGGACATCATCTACGCCATCAACAAGCTGGCGGAGCGGGTCAATAACGACGCCCGTATCCAGGGCAAGCTGAAAGTGGTGTTCATGCCGAACTACCGCGTGAGCCTTGCCGAGAAGCTGATCCCGGCGGCGGATGTCTCCGAGCAGATCTCCACCGCAGGTTACGAAGCATCCGGTACCGGCAACATGAAGATGGCGCTGAACGGTGCCATCACCATCGGGACGCTGGATGGAGCCAACATCGAGATCGCCGAAGAGGCGGGTGCCGAGAACTGCGCCATCTTCGGTCTGAATGTGGACGAGGTGAAGTCACTGAAGGCGCGCGGCTACAACCCGTATGACTTCTACTACGCCAACTCCGAACTGAAAGCCGTGCTGGACTGGTTTGATACCGACTACTTCACGCCGGGTCGCCCGGGGGAGCTCTCCTCCATCAAGCGTTCCCTGCTGGAAGGGGGAGACCCTTACCTGACTCTGGCCGATTTCGAGTCCTACTCCGAGGCGCACAAGCTGATCGACGCCTGGTACCGGGATCCGGCCCTGTGGGCGAAGAAAGCCATCATCAACTCGGCCACCATGGGCAAGTTCAACTCCGACCGCTCCATCCAGGATTACGTAGACCGGATCTGGAAACTGACGAGCTGCAGCGTCGGTTGATGTCTGCTCCTGTGAAAAACCCCGCGATGCGGGGTTTTTTTTCATCTGTCGGGCTGAGGGAGGCTCAGGGCCTGTCGACCACCCGGGTGTCCGCCGGCACCCGTTTCTTGCCGGTGATCATCGCCCTGACGAGATCGCCCCGTACTAGACGATCCAGGGCGATGACGGCCAGTACATGGACGAAGATGGCCACCTGCAACCCCTTGGCAAAGAACTCGTGGATCTCTTCCATGCGATGGGTGCCGGAGAGCGGCCCGTATTCGGTCATGATCCCGCTGGCGGCGGTGCCGACAAGGCAGGTCAACAGCAGCAGTATCATCAAGGACCCCAAAGGATTGTGACCGGCGTAGTAGGGGTGGCGCCCCTTGAGCGTCTCCTTGAGATAGGTGATGACGCCGGTCGGTGTCGGCAGCCACTGGGCGAAACGGGCATGATAGGAGCCGATGAAACCCCATACGATGCGCAGTGCCAGCAGTCCGGCCAGCGCATATCCCGCATAGCGGTGGTTGCGCGCCCCCTCTTCAAGGATGAAGAGATTCAGCACGCACAACAGCACAGTGGCCCAGTGAAATCCCCTGACCACCGGATCCCATACCTTGATTTCACGGTTGTTCTGCATCGTCTTTCCCATGAGGTGATCCCCTTGTCGTGATGTCCATGATCATCGCCATCGTCAGCCATGGCTGCGTGATGGCCGTTGTCAGCATCATGAAGATGATTTCTTAAGTGCGAGTTAATGTCGTCGTGATGTCACGGGTAGGGAGTGCGGTGGTTTCGGGGCGAGAAAAAGCCCCGGCGATGCGGGGCTTGTAGGGGCATTAGGGGGCGAACCTCAGTGGAGGATATCCCCCATGAAATAGGCCAGCATGGTCAGGATGACGGTGAACACCAGGTTCAGTACCAGGCCGGCCCGCATCATCTCCCGCTGCTGGATATGGCCGCTGGCGAAGACGATGGCGTTGGGGGGCGTGGCCACCGGCAGCATGAAGGCACAGGAGGCGCCGACGGCGATCAGCACGGAGACCACGATGGGGGAGACCCCCAGAGCCTCGGCCACCCCGGCGAACAGCGGCACCAGCAGCGCGGCGGTGGCGGTGTTGGAGACCAGCTCGGTCAGGAACACCACGAAGGCGGCCAGGCAGAGCAGGATCACGAAGATGGGCATGGAGGAGAGGCCGCTGGAGAGGTGCTCCGCCAGGAAGGCGTTGGCCCCGGTCTGCTTGAGGATGGCGCTCAAGGTGAGACCACCCCCGAACAGCAGCAGCACGCCCCAGTCGGTGTTCTGGTTGATGTCATCCCAGCTGGCGACACGGCTGACGGCGATGGCCAGGATGGCGCCCATGGCGATCAGGGTATCGAACTGGGGAATGCCGCCCAGCGCCTTGGCAAGAGGCTGGGATCCAATCCACAGCAGCACCGTGGTCAGGAAGATGGCCAGGGTCACTTTGCGCTGACCTGTCCACTCGATGGTGACCTGCTCGGTGCTGACCTGGTGGGAGAGATTGGGACGGGTCACCCAGTAGAGCAGGCCGATGCCTACCGGCATGAAGATGATCACCACGGGGATGCCGAACTCCAGCCAGTCGGTGAAGCCCAAGCCCATCTGGGCGGCGGCGATGGCATTGGGGGGGCTGCCCACCAGGGTGCCGATGCCACCGATGCTGGCGCTGTAGGCGACGCCAAGCAGCACGAAGACCAGGGTGCGGCGCTCCTTGTGAACGTCCAGCCCCTTCAGCATGCCGAGGGCCAGCGGCATCATCATGGCCGCGGTGGCGGTGTTGCTGATCCACATGGAGAGGGCGGCCGTGATGGTGAAGAGCACGATGGAAGCCCAGCCCAGGTGTCCCTTGGCGAGCTGCATCACCTTGCCGGCGATCTGGGTGTCGAGTCCCTGCTTGGAGAGGGCTGCCGCGAGGGCAAAGCCGCCAAAGAATAGGAACAGGACGGGGTTGGCAAAGTCGGTCAGCGACTTGCTCATGTCGAACACCCCGAGCAGGGTGGCGAGCACCGGGATGGAGATGGCAGTGATGGTGATGTTCACCGCCTCGGTCAGCCAGAGGATGGCGATGAAGATCAGGATGGCCAGCCCCTTGTTGACCATGGGGTCAAACGGGAGCCATGCCAGCATGGCGCAGAGCAGGAGCAGATCCAGGATGACGATCCCGGACTTGATGTCCAGCCAGCGTGAGGGGGGAGTCGTAGGTACGGCCGATGTGTGCATAACGTTCTCTCGGTTAATTTATGGTTGTTGTTGTGATGCCGAGGTTACATTTATCCCCCTGTTTGAAACAGGGGGATATGGTCAAATCATGAGGCGACTCACAGAGTCAAGTGAAAGCGGATCTTCAATCAAACAGAAATGAAACATTTTGTTTTCATTTGACGGGGGAGGTGAAGGAGAGCAGCCACTCCTTGAACAGGCTCTTGGGCAGGGAGCCGCTGCGCTGTGCCAGGATCTCCCCCCGCTGGAAGACCATCAGGGTAGGAATGCTGCGGATGCCATAGCGACCTGCGATGGCGGCCTCCTGCTCGGTATCGAGTTTCACGAAGCGAAGGCGGGGCTCAAGCTCCCGGGCGACCTCCTGAAAGACGGGGGCAAACTGCAGGCAGGGGCCACACCAGCTTGCCCAAAAGTCCACCACCACCGGGATGTCGGACTGGATCAGGGCATCGAAGCTGGCCTGACGCCCTGCCACCGGGGTTTGTTCGAAGAGGGGGTGACGGCAGCGGCCGCACTTCGCATTTGAGTCTGCCTTTTCGACAGGCAGGCGGTTGCGGGTAAAGCATTGGCTACAATAGGTGGTGACAAGTGACATAATTGCTTCCTTATTTCATGGCCCGGCAACATCTTTATTGCAATCAGAGCGCCGACTAACGGTAACATAGCACTCAGTGGTTTTTCACAGTTGGCCTCCGGCCGTGACCTGATGTCACCGGATGGCCGACCATGACATGAGAATCGAGACGGGATGAAGAGTGTTGCACGGGCCAATCGTGTTGTCTTTGGCCTTATCATCGTATCGCTGGTGGGCTTTTCTGCCTATTGCTGGCAGTTGCTCAGCCAGCAGCAGCGTGCCTTCGATTTGAGCGTGGCGGCTGAGATGGTGCTCAATCGGGTCAATACCGATACCGTCTATCTTCTGGGGCGCGAGAAGGCCAGCGATGGCAGCGTACAGCAACGTCTGAGCCTGCTTTCCAGTCACCTGGACAGGTTCGTCAGGCTGGTGCACGAGGATCCGGAGTCGGTGGACGACCCCGGCTCCCAGGCGTTGCAGCGGGACATCGACGGTTATCTGCTGGATCTCGCCAGGCTCTACACCATGGAGATGACCATCGAGTATCTGGCTCCCCGCTTCCAGGGCCAGCTCAAGGCGTTGCAAGGCACCCTGCCGGTCGGTGAGGCGCAGTACCGCGACCTGACCGAACTCATGCGCCTGCACCACTACCTCAGACGCAGCTGGGATCAGAACGAGCAGCGGCAACTGCTGCAACTCCAGCAGCACCTGCTTGACCGCTATGGCGAGCAGCCGAGGGTCGCGGCCCTCGTTCGGCTGGGCCAGGAGTTCAATCAGCAGGTGATAGAGTACCATCGCCTGCGCAATCAGGTGGTGGAGATGAAGGGGCTGAGCTCGCTGCCCGCCTGGAAGCAGAGCAAGCTGGAGCGGGCCTCCTCCCTCAAGAGCCGCTTCTACCTGATGGTGCTGGGGGGGGCGCTGCTCTGCTTCTCGCTGGTGGCCGCGACCCTGTGGCGCCGCAACCAGAAGCTGAGCGAGCTCTCACGCCATGCCGCGCTGCTGGCCCAGGCCAAGAGCGACTTCCTGGCCAACATGAGCCACGAGATCCGCACCCCCATGAATGCCATCATCGGCTTCAGCGCCCTGGCACTGCAAACCAGCCTGGATCCCCAGCAGCGGGACTATCTCAACAAGATCAAATCCTCGTCTGATACCTTGCTGCTGCTCATCAACGACATCCTGGATCTCACCAAGGTGGAGTCCGGCAAACTGACCCTGGAGGAGATCGACTTCGATCTCAGCGAGCAGCTCGACTCCCTCGCCGCCATGTTCGCGGATCTGGCGGAGCGCAAGCACATCGAGGTCATCATCAACAAGTCCCCCGCCGTGCCCGACTTCCTGCGCGGGGATCCGCTGCGCCTCGGTCAGGTACTGGTCAATCTGGTGAACAATGCCATCAAGTTCACCGAGCGGGGCGAGGTGGAGGTGGCCATCACCCTCACCAGCCAGCATCCCATGCGGGTCTGTTTCAGCGTGCGGGATACCGGCATCGGCATCGCCCCGGAGAAGCAGGCCCAGCTGTTCCAGCCCTTTACCCAGCTGGAGGCGGGCAATACCCGCAAATATGGCGGCTCCGGGCTTGGCCTCAACATCTCCCAGCGCCTGGTGGGGCTGATGGGCGGGGAGATCACCGTGCAGAGCAAGCCCGGGGTGGGCTCCACCTTCCTGTTCGAGATCCCCATCTCCCAGGCGGTGTACGGGGTCTCGGGGCGCAGGGTCTTCTTCGATCACCAGCCCCTGATCCTGATGATGGATGACAACGAGCTGGTGCTGGAACTGGCCAAGGACATCCTGGGGCGGGCGGGGGCGTCCGTCATCACGGTCAACAGCCTCTCCCGCGCCCGTCAGGTGCTGCGGGAAGAGGGGCATCACCTCCGCCTCGCCATCCTCGACTGGCGCATGGGTCAGGAGGATGGCCTGGACTTGGCCCTCGAGATGTACCAGCACAGCCAGTGGCGGCGCCTGCCTGTCCTGATGACCAGTGCCTGGTCCAGGGAGGGGCTGCACGGGCGGATGGAGAGCATGGGACTGACCCATTTCCTGGCCAAACCCATGACCGAAAACGCCTTGCTGGCCAAGGTGGACGAACTGCTCAACGGCAGCTCCCATGACAGCAAGGTCCGCCAGGCGGAGGCCCAGGGGGATCAGCAGCAGTTCCGGGAGCTGCTGCGCGGCACCCGGGTGCTGCTGGCCGAGGACAACCGGGTCAACCAGCAGCTCATTCTGGAGTACCTGCGCCGGGTGGAGGCCAAGGTCACCGTGGTGGACAACGGCCGCGAGGCGGTGGAGCAGGTGGCGGAGCAGCCGTTTGACGTCATCCTGATGGATCTGCAGATGCCGGTGCTGGACGGGCTGGATGCCACCCGCCAGATCCGCAAGATGGTGGACAAGCACGATGTGCCCATCATCGCCCTCACCGCCAGCGCCATGCCGGGGGACAGGGAGCGCTGCCTTGGTGTCGGCATGAACGGCTATGTCACCAAGCCGGTGAGCAAGCTCGATCTCTACAACAACCTGCTGCAATGGGTGAAGAGCAGCGGCGGGGAGCCCAAGGTGCCCATCGAGGTCAAGCCGCCGGCCCTCATGGGCGTGCTGGATCTGGAGGATGCCCTGCGCCGGCTGGAGCATGACAGGGAGGCGCTGCAGATCCTCTTCAAGCTGTTCCTCTCCGAGCACAAGGACGATCTGTGGGACATCCGCACCGCCCTGCGTCGCCAGCAGCCCGAAGTGGCGTGCCGGTTGCTGCATACCCTGAAGGGGGTCTCGGCCAACATCTCCGCTTCCCGCCTGCAACTGCTGGCCGGGGAACTGGAGTGGCGGCTGCGGCTGCAGGAGGAGCTGAGCGAGGGGGAGCTCAACCAGTTGCAGCAGGTCTTTACCCAGACCCGGGAGGAGGTCTCCCACTTCCTGCTCACCGGAGAGCAGCAGGAGTCGGTCGCCTTCCCCTTCTCGCCCCCCGACAAGCGGCTCTGAGGGAGGGCAAGATAGCAATCGTTCTCAAGTCACCCGCTTCAGGCTATGATGACCCACTCGTTCGCCCCCGTCAGGGGGCGATTGTATTGAGCTTCTCTTCACGATCACGCGGCAGCGCGCCGCGACCAAGGACTTCTCTGTGAGCGTATTTTTGCGGCTTGGCTGGTTTTTCAAGGATCAGTGGCGGCGTTATCTGGTGGCCATCTCCCTGCTGATGCTGGTGGCCCTGTTGACCGTGATCCCCCCCAAGGTGGTGGGCTGGGTGGTGGATGGCATTGCCAAGGGCGACCTGGACAGCGGCACCCTGACCGGCTATCTGGCGGGGCTTTTTGGCCTGGGACTGCTTATCTACCTGCTGCGCTATGTGTGGCGGGTCATGCTGTTCGGTGCCTCCTACCGGCTCGCCTACGTGCTGCGCAACCGGCTGTTCAGCCACTTCACCCGCATGAGCCCGGATTTCTACCAGCGCCACCGCACCGGTGATCTGATGGCCCACGCCACCAACGACATCCAGGCGGTGGAGATGACCGCAGGGGAAGGGGTGCTGACCCTGGTGGACTCCTTCATCGTCGGCATCCTGGTGCTCTCCATCATGTGCAGCCAGTACTCCTGGCAGCTGACCCTGCTCTCCCTGCTGCCCCTGCCGGTGATGGCCTTCTTCATGAACCGCTTCGGGACCCAGATCTACAAGGAGTTCAAGGCGGCGCAGGGGGCCTTCTCCCGCCTCAACAACAAGACCCAGGAGGCCCTCTCCGGGGTGCGGGTGCTCAAATCCTACGCGGTCGAATCCCTGGAGGACGAGGGCTTTGCCGAGCTGACCCGTCAGGCGGGGGAGCGCAACATGGCGGTGGCCCGCATCGACGCCAAGTTCGACCCCGTGATTTACCTGTGCATCGGCTGCTCCTATTTTCTGGCGGTCGCAGGGGGCAGCGCCCTGGTGCTGCAAGACAAGCTGACTCTGGGGGAGCTCACCAGCTTCACCATGTACCTCGGCCAGCTCATCTGGCCCATGTTCGCCATCGCCTGGCTGTTCAACATCATCGAGCGGGGCAGCGCCGCCTACTCGCGCATCGAAAGCCTGCTGGGGGAGCGCAGCGACATCGAGGAGCCGCTCCATCCCGTGGCGCTGGCCTCGGCCTTTCCCCTGCGGGTGCAGGGGCTGGGCTACCGGCTGGAGCAGCGCACCCTGTTGCAGGGGGTGGATGTCACCCTGCAGGCTGGCGCCATGCTGGGGATAGTGGGACGCACCGGGGCAGGCAAGAGCTCCCTGCTCAAGCTGCTGATGCGCCTGGCCAACCCCACGGCCGGGGAGATCCGCATGGGAGAGGTGCCCATCTCGCAACTGTCGCTGGGTGAGCTGCGCAGCCAGTTTGCCTATGTGCCCCAGGAGCCGTTTCTGTTCTCCACCACCATCGCGGCCAACATCGCCCTGGGCCGCCCCGAGGCGAGTCGGGAGGAGATTGAGCGGGTGGCGCGCATCGCCTGCGTGCACGACGACATCAGTCGCTTCCCCAAAGGGTATGAAACCGAGGTGGGGGAGAAGGGGGTGACCCTCTCCGGCGGTCAGAAGCAGCGTCTGGCCATCGCCCGCGCCCTGCTGCTGGATGCCCCTATCCTGGTGCTGGATGACGCCCTCTCGGCGGTGGATGCCCACACCGAGCAGCAGATCCTGCTGGCCCTCAAGGTCCACAAACGCACCCTGGTGCTGGTGAGCCACCGCATGACGGCGGTGGAGCAGGCAGACGAGATCCTGGTGCTGGAGCAGGGAGCGATCAGCGAGCGGGGCCGTCACGAGGCCCTGATGGCCAGGAACGGCTGGTACGCGGACATGGTCCGCTACCAGCGCCTGGAGCAGGACGTGGAGGAGAGCCTGTGAACAGGATGACAAGACCCCTGGTTTCCTTCACCCCCCGCCCGGCTTCCGCGAGCGGAGAGGGGAGCAAAGAGAGTCAATTCCCGTGGAACCTTGCGCTGGAGGCCAGTCTGTGAATCCAACCATCAAACGGCTGCTCGCCTACTGCGCCAGCTACCCCCGCTGGCTGGTGCAGGCGGGCATCTGCCTGCTGCTCGCCACCGGCGCCGAGGTGGCGGGCCCCTTGCTCATCAAGCTCTTCATCGATGACTACCTGGCGCCGCGCCGGCTGGAGTGGGACATCATCGCCGCCCTTGCCGCCGGTTATCTGGGGCTGCAGGTGTTGTCGGCGGCCGGCTTCTACCTGCAATCCCTGCGCTTCAACCGCATCGCCCAGGCGGTGGTGCAGCGTCTGCGCGAGCAGGTGTTCGCCACCGCCATCCGCCTGCCTGCCCGCTATTTCGACAAGCACCGCTCGGGCTCCCTCATCTCCCGCATCACCAACGACACCGAGGCGATCATGAACCTCTATGTCCAGGTGATAGGGCTCCTGGTGCAAAAAGTGGTGCTCCTGTGCGGCATCCTGCTCTCCATGGCGCTGCTGGACTTGCGCCTGATGCTGGTGTGCGCCACCCTGCTGCCGGCGGTGGGGGCCGTGATGTGGCTCTACCAGAAACTGAGCGTGCCCGTGGTGCGGGCGACCCGATCCTTGCTCTCCGACATCAACAGCCGTCTCAACGAGTCGTTGCAGGGGATGCCGGTGATCCAGGCCATGGTGCAGGAGCGCCACTTCGCCAACGCCTTTGCCGGGGTGAACCAGCAGCACTGGCAGGCGCGGATCAAGAGCCTCAAGATCAACGGCATCCTGCTGCGCCCCCTCATCGATCTCTTCTACATGATGGTGCTCATCGGTCTGCTGGCCCTGTTTGCCCACGAGGGGCTGAGCACGGCGGGGGCCATCCAGGTGGGGGTGCTTTACGCCTTCATCAGCTATCTGGGGCGGATGATCGAGCCCCTCATCGAGATGACCAACCAGCTCAACCAGTTGCAGCAGGCCATGGTGGCGGGGGAGCGGGTCTTCGCCCTGCTCGATGAAACCCGCGAGAGCACCGACGGGGAGGTGCGCCCCCTGGAGGGACGGGTACGCTTCGACGGGGTGGGCTTCTCCTACGACGGGGAGCAGCAGGTGCTGCAAGATGTGAGCTTTGCCACCCGGCCGGGCCAGATGCTGGCGCTGGTGGGCCACACCGGCAGCGGCAAGTCCACCATCATCAGCCTGCTGATGGGTTTCTACCCCCTGGATCGGGGGAGCATCCACTTCGATGATCACCCCATGAACGACCTGGCCCTCTCGGCGGTGCGCCGCAGCATCGGCCTGGTGCAGCAGGATCCTTTCATCTTCGTCGGCACCCTGGCCGAGAACCTGCGCCTTGGGCGTGACGGCATCGAGGATGGGCGGCTCTGGCAGGCTCTGGAGGAGGTGCAGCTGGCCGATTTCGTGCGCCGCCTGCCCGATGGCCTGGCCACCCTGATGGAGGAGGGGGGCAAGAACCTCTCCGCCGGCCAGCGCCAGCTGCTCTCCTTTGCCCGCGCCCTGGTGGGGGATCCGCGCATCCTCATCCTGGACGAGGCGACCGCGAGCGTGGACTCCCAGACCGAGCTCGCCCTCTCCCAGGCGCTCTCGGCGGCGCGCCGTGGCCGCACCACCATCGCCATCGCCCACCGTCTCTCCACCATTGTGGATGCCGATGAAATCCTGTTGCTCTCCCGCGGGTGGGTGAGCGAGCGCGGCACCCACGGCGAGCTGATGGCGCTGGGGGGGCATTATGCCCAGCTGTTCGAGATGCAGAGCCAGGGGGCCTGGCTTGAAGAGAAACGGGCCTGAGGCCCACCTAAAAAAACAGCCGGCATCTGCCGGCTGTTTTTTTGACTGGCGGGGTTACACCGTGACCTTGCTGCGGCTGACCAGCTTGGGCTCCAGAGGCGGGAAGTCATCGTTGAAGAAGGTATCCGCTTCTTCAATTTGTGCCTTGCGCTGCTTCTGGATGAAGCTGTCGAAGTCGCGCTTGATCTCGGGATCCTTGAGCGCCTCGTAGTCGAACACGTTGGCGGCATAGAGGTAGTTGAAGTAGATGTCGACGAACTCGGCGCTGGCACAGGCGGAGGTGAACTTGCTGTTCTGGCGGTCGAAGTTGACGCGGTACTGCTTGATCTTCGGCACATAGACCAGCTCGTTGCCCACCTTGAACACTTCCACCGTGACCCCCACCGTGATGGTCTTGTAGAAGTCCTTGTTGTTCTCCACCCCGAAGCGGATGGCATCCCCCTGCTTTTGCAGGAACTTGTTGAAGCTGGCCAGCGCCGTGGTGCCCTGGCTCACCACCACGTCCATGATGAAGTTGATGAAGTCGGTGGCGATGCTGAGCCCCTTGATGTGGCGGCTGTAGCTCTGCTGATCGATCTTGCTCGGCCCCATCAGGGGGATCTTGGAGAGGGCCCTGGCCCAGAGATCCGCGTCCGTCTTGTACTGCTCGCCATAGGCTTCGGCGTAACGGTTGATGTAGGCGGTGACCACGGAGGTGATGGCGATGAGGTAGGCCTTCTGTTCCGCCAGCTTGGCCATGACGGCGGGATCGTCCAGCAGCTCGTTGGCCACGATGAACTCCACCAGGCCGTCCTTGTCGGCATAGGGATCATTGCCCACCGCCCGGACGGTGTCGGGCAGGTTGACGTCGTTGAAGAAGGCCTCGGCCTCGGCGAACTGATCATGGTTGCTCAGGCGGTTGGCCGGTGCCTCGCGCACCAGCTGGCAGAGCACCAGCTCGGCCTCGTAGTCCGACTCGCGCCACAGGGGGGCCTGCAACTGGTTGCCGAAGGTCTTCTTGTAGGCGAGGTTGAAGTCAAACAGCACCGAACTGCAGCCGCAATCCATGGCGAAGTCGACGGTGTAGCTCAGCGGCCCGGTGGGCAGGGGCTTGCTCATCTTCCCCTTGGCGCTGAGGTTGGCATAGCACTTGAGGTACTCCCGGCCAAACAGCTCGTAGGCACGGTTGTTGTTGAAGTTGAGCTGGAAAGTACCGGCGCTCTCGCCCCCGTTGAACAACTGTTGCACGTGACTCATCTCTCTATCCTTATGGTGAGATTGGTAGACGGGTTGACCCGGTGCCGAGTGGCTACTTCCGGGCCAGCAACAGCCTAGCGAGGGAGAGGGGGTTTGGTTACTGCGAATAATCCCAGTGGCGGGGGCGGGAACCTGGGCTAGCCCCCAGACGGGGAGTATTTCTCGTTGTGTTTCATTCGGATATGGCTGTCATGGTCCCGTCATCCGGGGCGGGACCTTGAAAAAATCCGGAAAAAGGGAAAGAGAGGGGCGACCCGGGGTCAGGAAAGGCCGGTTTTATCATTTGCCAGGCAAATAGAACCTGGCCATTGCATGAATTTTGCAAATACCCTTTGGGGGCCCGCTCACAGGGATGGCACGGGAGGCTTGTCTATCGGGATGCAGGCTGGCAACATTTGCGTCACATTCACTCATCGGATCAGTTTGCAATGGACCTGCAACGCCTCAAAGCCAACCTCGCCCTGCGTCTGTTCGCCTGGCGCTACATTCCCGTCATTGGTTTTTGTGCCCCCGTCATCGAGCAGATGGACGCCAGGGCGCTGCGCATCCGCATTCCGCTGGGCTGGCGCACCCGCAACCACCTGGGCAGCATGTATTTCGGGGCGCTCGCCACCGGTGCCGACCTGGTGGGGGGGCTCCTGGTCATGGAGAAGGGGCGGGCGCGGCGCAAGAAGGTGCATTTCGCCTTCAAGGATGTGCAGGGGGAGTTTTTGAAGCGCCCGGAGGGGGACGTGCAGTTTGATTGCGCGGCGGGGGAGCTTATCGACGCCATGATTGACGAGTCCCTGGCGAGCGGTCAGCGCATCAACCGCCCCATCCAGGTGGTGGCCACCTGCCCGTCGCGCAACGGCGACGAGGCCATGGCCCGCTTCGTGCTGACCCTCTCCATCAAGGCCAGCTGAAGGCCAGAGGGCGCTTGGCGCCCTTGTTCAAACCGGGATCAGAGGATCTCGGGGCTGACGCCTTCTTTCACGACTACCTTCATGCCGTTGAAGTTGACCACCTGCTCGGCGACTATCTTGCAGCGTTTGCGGGTCTCGACCTGACCGTCCACTTCCACCAGGCCCTCGGCGACCAGCGCCTTGGCGGCACCGCCACAATCGGCCCAACCCTGATGCTTGATCAGGTCACACAAGGCAACGAAGGGGTGACCTTCGAGCAGAAACGTCTCCATGGGAAATCCTCTAGCTGGATGAATGGCTGAAACAGCGGGGGCTCATTCTAGGCAGTTAGGCGGGGCAGGGAAAGGGCCCGGGCCCAATTGCCCCGAAAAAGGGGCGAGCACAGGCAAAAAAACCAGCCCGACCGGGCTGGTTGTGTCTCTGGGTGCCACTGGCGCTCAAGGGAGTTTTACCACCGCTTCCCCCGTCACGGCGAGGGCGCCGCCCTGGGTGAAGATGCGGGTGGCCAGGGTGGCGATGGGCTTGTCGCTTCGAAGGGCAATCACCTCCACCTCCGCCGTCACCTCGTCCCCCACGAACACCGGCAGTTTGAAGCCGAGGCTCTGGCCCAGATAGATGCTCCCTTTCCCGGGCAGTTGCTGCCCGAGGAGCCCGGAGAAGAGGCTCGCCAGCAGCATGCCGTGGACGATGGGGCGCTCGAACACCGTCGTGGCGGCGAAGTCCGGGTCCAGGTGCAGGGGATTGAAATCCTCCGAGAGGCCGGCGAAGGCCGCCACCTCGGCCGGGCCGAAGCGCTTGGTCAGGCGAGCCTTCTGGCCCACGGCAAGGGTTTGTGTACTCATACGAGCTCCTCTTCTTGCTTCCTGACGCCAGCAAACACCGGATTGAGCCGTACCTTGACGTAGCTGCCGGGGGCCGCCTCCAGCCCCTCGACAGGCTGCCGGGCGGGGACGGGCTCTGCCTCGTCACGGTCTTTGATAAAGCGCATCATCTCGGGCCACCAGGAGCCGCTCTGGTGGGTCGCCCCCGCCAGCCACTGCGCCGGGCTGTCCGCCTCGGCCCCGTTTTGCCAGAAGCCGTATTTGTTGGCATCCGGCGGATTGATGATGCCGGCGATGTGCCCGGATTCGGCCAGAATGAAGCGCCGCTCGCCCCCGAACAGCGCCATGCCCTGCCAGGTCCCCTGCCAGAGGGCGATGTGATCGTCCACGGCGGACACCAGCAGCACCGGGGTCTTCACCTTGGCGAGATCGATGCGGGTGTGGCGGATCTTGAGCTCCCCCTTCACCAGCTGGTTTTCCAGGTAGAGTCGGCGCAGCAGGCTGTTGTGGGTCTTGCCCGCCACGTTGGTGCTGTCGCTGTTCCAGTGCAGCAGATCGAACGCCACCGGGCTCTGGCCCTTGAGGTAGCTGTCGATGTAGTAGTTCCAGTAGAGGCTGTTCTCCCGCAGCAGACTGAAGGAGACCGCCAGCTGGCGCCCGTCCATGATGCCCCTGGCCTCGTTCTGCGCCTCGAGCGCCGCTATGATGGGCTCGTGGATGAAGATGCCAAGCTCCCCGGGCTGGGAGAAGTCCAGCAGGGTGGTGAACAGGGTGGCGCTGCGTACCCGCTGCTTCTGGCGCCGCGCCGCCAGCCAGCCCATGGCGAGTGACAATGCAGTGCCACCGATGCAGTAGCCGATGCCGTGCACCTCTCGCTCGCCGGTGGCCGCCTCCACGGCGTCCAGGGCGGCGATGACCCCGTCCACCACGTAGTCGTCGAGATCGACCTGCCCCTGTGCCACCCCCGGGTTGCGCCAGGAGATCATGAAGACCGTCTGCCCCTGGGCGACCAGCCAGGCCACCAGGGAGTTCTGGGGGCGCATGTCCATGATGTAGTACTTGTTGATGAAGGGGGGCACGACCAGCACCGGGGTCTTGCCCACCGTCGCCGTGGTCGGGCTGTACTGGATGAGCTCAAAGAGCTCGGTGCGCAGCACTACCCGGCCCGGGGTGGTCGCCAGATCCCGGCCGAGCTCGAAGGCGGACTCGTCGGTCAGGCGGATGTTGAGGTGATCGGCGCTGCGCTCCAGATCTTCGGCCAGGAGCGCAAGGCCGCGCACCAGATTCTGGCCGTCGGACTCCAGGGTGAGCTTGAGCAGCTCCGGGTTGGTGGCCAGGAAGTTGCTGGGAGCCATGGCGTTGACGTACTGGCGGGTGAAAAAGCGCAGTCGCTCCCGGCTCTTCTCGGGCACGCCCTCCAGGGTATCCACCGCCGCCAGCAGGTGTCTTGCGGTCAGCAGATAGGATTGCTTGAGGTAGTCATAAAGGGGTTGCTCGCTCCAGGCCTCGGCCTTGAAGCGGCGATCGCTGCGATCCGGGGTGATCACCGGCTCGCTCGGCTGGCCTGCACTCTTGAGCAGGGTGTGCTGCATCAGCTTGAGCTGATCCTGCCACCAGTTCATCTGGGACTGGATCAGCTGCCAGGGCTGCTGGCTGCCCTGCTCCAGCACCTGGCCCAGATCGTCCAGACTGGTCTGCAGCAGGGCCTGGGCGGTGCGCTCGGTCTGGGCTCTGGCCATGGCCAGCAGCTTGTCGTTGTAGTGGGCCAGGGCCTCGAACAGCGGGCCGTAAGATGATTGGCTCATGTGTTCTCCTTCACCCACGCCCGGGGCGGGCACTTGCCCGTTCTGTCGAGTCGTGGGGAGATGTGGCTGCCCGCAAGACGGGCAGCCAGGGGTTATCAGGCCTTGCCCGTGCTCTTCTTGATGCCATCTGCGGTCAGGGCATCCAGCTCTTCCTTGAACTGCTGGCCGAGGGCGCTGAGCTTCTGGATGTCATCCAGCATCTGGCGGGAGAGCTGGCTGGCGCTCTCCAGCTGCACGGTGCCGAGGGCCGCCAGGCTCTGGGCATCCTGCACCTTGCCGACGGCCTGCAACTGGTTGAGCCCCAGTTCGGCGTAGGCATTGGCGGACGCCAGTTGCAACCGGGTCAGCTGTTCGATGTTGCTGGCCAGCAGCTGGTTGTAGCGGGTGAGGGGGGCGGCAAAGCCTTGCATCTGCTCGGTAAAGCTCTTGATCACGTCCATATTCATCATGGGTCTCCGGTTCGGCAGAACACTGTTTTTGCGGGTCAATCGACCCTTCTTGCGGGTACAGCACGTCATCCCTGTGTCACGTGTTGTTTGCTCTGTTCAAACACACGTTTGAGCATTCTGCAACCAATCCACCTTTGGTGTAAATGACATAAATGTTAGTTTCTGTTTGAATTTTCCAATCCACCGAGAGAGCCATCCCCGGATTCAGACGAGAGGTGACGCAGGGAAAGGGTCGGGGTCTCGTCCCTCGGGGCCTGCGCTGGTACCCTTGAGCCACACCCTCTTCACAAGGAATCCCCGATGAAACCGTTCGCCCTGCTGCTCGGCTGTGGTGCCCTGACCCTCGCCGGTGTCGCCCAGGCCAGCACGCCGGTCCAGATCTCCCTGCCCGGTGTCAACCTGCCCTCGTCCAATCAGGTGGAAGGAGCACGGGCTTCCTTCCTCTACGGCCGCACCGGCCAGGTAAAGGGGATCGATCTGCCGGTGTTCGCCCTCTCCGATGTGGATCAGTTCACCGGCCTGCAGCTTGGTGTGTTCTTTGGCGCGAGCCGGGTGCGCCACCAGTTTGGCGGGGTCGCCATCAACGCCGTCAACTGGCACGAAGGGCAGGATACCGGCCTCAATCTGGGCTTCGTCAACCTGACCAACAATGTGAAGGGGCTCAACTGGGGGGCGGTCAACATCGCCCAGGGCAATGCCCTGGCCAACGTCGGCTTCGTCAACTATGCCGAACGCACCACCTTCCAGCTGGGGTTCGTCAATGCCACCAAGCACCTGGACGGCTTGCAGATTGGCCTGGCCAACTACGCCGAGAACGGCATCTTCCCCATTCTGCCCCTGATCAACTTCAAGAAATCCTTCTAGGGGCCAACTTGCCCTTGCTTTAGGAGGGGCAGCCATTACCCTGTGCTCCATCAAGGCTGCACAGAGGTAACAGGGGCATGACAACGGAACACATGGACGCCATCGGCATCGGCTGGGATGTGAGGGGTTGGCAGGGCAATGCCCAGGCGGTGGCGGTGGTGGGTTGGCAGGCCCGGGAGTCCCGTCTGCACTGGCTCGGGATCTCCCCCCTGTTTCGGCTGAGCTCCCGGGTCACGCCGGATCTGGATGCCCTGCTGCGCCCGGCCCTGCAAGACGAGGTGGCGCTGATGCAGGTGCTGGCCTGCCCGCGCCTTGCTCTCGGCATCGATGCGCCCCTGGCCTTTCCCCGCGCCCTCGCCGATCTGCTGGCGGGGCGGGGGAGCGGCTTTCCCGTGCCTCAGCGGGAGATTGACAACCCTTACGCCTACCGGGATTGCGAGCGCTGGCTCCATCAGCATTATGGCAAGAAGCCCCTCTCCGCCACCTTCGACAGGCTCGGCAACAACGCCACCCTGGCCCTCTCCATGCTGCCGCGTCTCGGGGATCTGCAACTGGTGCCAAAACAGGCGAGGGCTGCCGGGCGCGCGGTGCTGGAGGTCTATCCCGCCCTGGCCAAAATGGGGGGCAAAGCCTCTGCGGTGCGGCCCGAGCTGCAACCCCACCTGCCGGTGTCCCTCATCCCTGGAACGGATCCCTATGATGCCGCGCTCTGCGCCCTGATGGCCCTGCAATATGCGGCCGAAGGGGCCGTCACCTCGCTGCCTGCCCTGGTGGACCTGCCGGACGAGATGGCACCGGACGAAGGCTGGGTCTACCACTTCGCCCGGGATTGAGACGCCCAAGGGCACTGCGCTCCCTCTGATGACTGCTGGCGACTTGCTGTCGCCACTGTGTATGGCTTGCCGTTGCCACGGTGTCAGGCAAGGGCAGGCCGCGTTCGTCCTGTGATCTTCCGACGTCCCCTTGACCCTTGCCATTGTTGCCTTATTTTGCGACTGCCGACTGCCGACTG
>NZ_CDBK01000086.1:55735-73977 GCF_000819785.1 Aeromonas caviae
CGACTGCCGACTGCCGACTGGCGCCTTTTCATCGGACCTCATCCTTGATCCCGACTGTTCATGGTTGATTGAAAAACCACCTTGTATGCCATCAGACAAGAGGCGTACAAGTACATTTATCACCCCGCAGCCGCGGGCAGATGGCTCCAGGGTTGTACAGAAACAGGGTAGCGGCGGTCAAATATGCGGCAGGTTAAGCCTGCTGAAGCATAAATAGGGAGTCATGGCGTTAATTGCTGGAAGAGCCGTCTCTTCATCCGATATATTGCCTCTTTTCCTCAGGCTTCTTGTGCGGTGGTGTCGATGAAACGCATTCTCTCTATCCAGTCCCACGTGGTGTTTGGCTGTGCCGGCAACAGTGCCGCCGTGTTCCCCATGCGCCGTCTCGGCATGGAGGTGTGGCCCATCAATACGGTGCAGTTCTCCAACCACACCCAGTACGAGGCGGGTTGGCAGGGAATGGCGATGCCGGCGGGCCACATTGCCGCCCTGTGCCAGGGGCTTTGCAATATCGAGGTGCTGGCGCGCTGCGATGCGGTGCTGAGCGGCTATCTGGGCTCGGCGGAGCAGGGGGACGAGATCCTGGCGGTGGTGGCGGCGGTGAAGCGAGCCAATCCGGCGGCCCTCTATTTCTGCGATCCCGTGATGGGGCATCCGGAGAAGGGGTGCATCGTCGCCCCGGGCGTCACCCGCTTTCTCACCGAGCAGGCCCTGCCGGTGGCGGACATCATGGCCCCCAATCTGCTGGAGCTGGAGACCCTGTGCGATGTCCATCTGACAACCCTGGCCCAGACCCGGATCGCCGCACGCCAGTTGCTGGAGAAGGGGGTGAAGATGGTGCTGGTCAAGCATCTGGGTCGCGCCGCCAGCGTCCCCGGCCGCTTCGAGATGCTGCTTGCCACCCCCGAGGGAGACTATCTGATCGCCCGTCCCCTTTACGATTTCGCGCGCCAACCGGTGGGCGTGGGGGATCTCATCAGTGCCCTGATGCTGGCCAACCTGCAGGCGGGATATGATGGGGTGAGCGCCTTCGAGCGCACCAACGCCGCTGTGGATGCGGTGCTGCGACAGACCTGGGAGGCGAATGCCTACGAGCTGCAGCTCATCGCGGCCCAGAGCGCCTTTGCCGAGCCGCAGATTGCCCACAGGGCCGAGCGACTGGCCTGACACCATTGATCAGCCCGTGACGGGACGAGCTGATCAAGGTTCAGCTTGCGGCGCTGATCGGTGTTGCATCCTGAAAATGTTCGACCCTGGGGAAGGGGTCGTAGAAGTGGTGCAGCAGGGCCTTCCACTCCTGGTACTGGGGGGAGCCCCTGAACCCCCGGGTGTGATCTTCCAGCCGTTCCCACTGCACCAGCAGCAGGTAGTGATGGGGATCGTCCAGGGCACGCTGCAACTGGTGGCCCAGGTAGCCGGGCATGGCGCTGATGATGTGCTGGGCCCGGGCGAAGGCCTGCTCGAAGTCAGTGGCCTTGCCGGGAATGATCTGCAGATGAGCGACTTCCAATATCATGATGGCTCCTTGCCGATGAGTCTGATTGAACCAAAAACCTATGTGCGCCGAGCCTTGGAGGGGGCAAGACCGGCACGCTGTCCGGTCTTGCCAGGCCGTCTGCCTCAGAGCTGCTTGTAGAAGAACTGGGTGGCGGCGAGGGTGCCGTCCCCATTGCGGGCGAAGTCCGGGATCTGGCCGGCCTCCTGATAGCCGAGCTGGCGATAGAGGCTGGAGGCCACGTCGCCGACCCGGGTATCCAGCACCAGCAAGGTACGCCTGGCGTCCCGGGCCCCTTGCTCCATGGCGTTCATCAGGGCGCGGCCCACCCCCTTGCCACGGGCCTGGCTGTGGACCATCAGCTTTTCCACTTCTGCCCTGTGGCCCCCGTTGGCCTTGGTGCACAGGGAGAGCTGCAGGGCGCCCACCAGATGGTGCTGATCAAACGCCACCCAGAGCTTGCGCACTCCATCCGCCAGCTCCCCCTCGATGCCTTGCCAGTACGCCAGCCCCTGCTCTTCCTGCAGGGGAGGCAGAAAGCCCACCGAGGCACCGCTGGCCACGCAATCTTGCAGCAGGGCGATCAGCGCCGGTTTGATGCCTCTGGTGCTCTCGACCTCAAGGATCTCCATTGAATGTCCTCATCTTCTCTCTTGGCCCACGTGGGGGATTAACGTCTCGGGCGCGGACTCTCCTGCCGGTGCCATCGTCATCCGGTCAGGTGCGCCGTCTCTTAATGGATCAGTCCCTGCGCTGCCAGCCACTGGAACAGCAGGCGGGAGACGGGGGAGACCTCGGCCAGGTGGCGGCTGTCCAGCCAGCGCAGCTCGGCGATCTCCGCCGAGGCGACGGGCGTGCCGTCGGCGTCCCCCGTGTAGCAACGCAGATTGACATTCACCCCTTGCGGCTTGCCGTCCGCCTGGGCGCTGAACTCGCAGGCGAACACCAGGGTGTCGGGTTTCAGGGTGACCGCGAGCTCTTCCTCGATTTCACGAACGAGGGCCGCCTCGTCGCTCTCGCCCGGCTCGCGCTTGCCCCCCGGAATGTAGTAGATGTCCTTGCCGTGGGAGCGGGCGCACAGCAGTTGTCCCTCCTTGAAGGTCAACCAGGCGAGTTTGTCGATCATGGGCAGATTCCTCTTGTTGCCACTTGTCAAAGGGGGGCTCGCTGCTCGCACAGGGTGCGATAGGAGCGGGTTTCCCGCATCTCGGGCGCCAGTCCCAGCCGGCTAGCCAGCGCCAGCAACTGCGCGCGGTAGGCGGGCAGGGCGGCCTCGTCGTCAGTCATGATGGCGAGCTCGGCAAAATCACCGACGCCTGCCAGGTGATCCACCGTGACGTGGAAGGCCCCCAGAAAATAGATGCTGCGCCGCTTGTCGATGGTCAGTACCGGCTGGTAGCCCAGGGTGCGTACCATGCTGGTCGCCTTGTCCGCATCGGTGATGTTGACCGCCTCGCAGCGATCGGGTCCGGGCCCTTTGACTATCCAGAGCCGGATGCCGCTGGGGGCCATGGTGCGGATGATCAGGCTCTTCTCCTCCCGGGCCAGGGCGCCATCTGCCGTGTCGAAGTAGCAGTCCTGCTCATGATTGTCCGCCACCATCACCTCGGGGCCGAGGGCCGTGAGGGTATGCACAAAGGCGGCGCTGTCCGTCAGGCGGTATTTGAACTCCACCTCGAAGCGCCCCTGAAAGTGGGTGGTCATGGCCTTGCGACGGCTCCCGAACGGCAAATGAATAGGGCAGCCTAGCAAAAGTGCCGGGCTCTCCCAAGCATCGGGATCACAGCTTCGCATCGACTGCCGACTTTATGACCAGATGGTGAGGGAAAATCCGCCCTGGTGCACAGCTTGTGGCCCGGTGGCTGGGCGCCGTCCGGGGGCTGTGCTCTAATGAGCTCCCTCTTTGGCGGTATTGCCGCCCTGAACAACGACAACGAGGCGGCGGCCCCGGCCGCGCCAGTGGAGCCACAGATGCAGATCACCTCACAGACCCCCTTTATCGGACTGGGCGTGGCGGGCAACTTCGCCGGTCACCTGGAGCAGGCAGGGGAGGCGGCGGATTTCGTCGCCGTCAAGGTTGACGACAAGGTCGCCCCCAAGGCGCTGTTCCCCTTCTATGTGCCGAACCATCCCGGCCAGCTCGGGGTCTTTCCCCTGAGCGGCGAGGCCATCTTCCTGCCGGAGGCGGCGGTGAGCGGGGACGAAAAGGTGCAGATTGAACCCGAGGTGGCACTGTGGTGCGAGCTGGAGTACGCGGGGGAGCAGGTGGTGGCCATCCATCCCAAGGCGTTTGGCGCCTACAACGACTGCTCCATCCGTCGCCCCAATGCCAACAAGATCAGCGAGAAGAAGAACTGGGGTGAAGAGAGCAAGGGGCTGGCCGCGAACCTGCTGCCCCTGACCCACTTTGCCGCCGGATGCGAGCTCGATGACTACCGCATCGCCTGCTACCTGGAGCGCGGCGGTGAGCTGCACCCCTACGGGATCGACAGCGCGGCGGTGGATTACAGTTACTTCCACGGTCAGTTGCTGGCGTGGGCCATCGACAAGTTCAACCATCAGCAGGACGAAGGCCCGGCCGAGCATATCCAGGGCCTGCTGGCCCAGGCGGGGCGCCCGGCCCATGCACTCATCAGCATTGGTGCCACCCGCTACACCCCCTTTGGCGAGACCCACTTCCTCGCTCCCGGTGACACCGCCTGCGTGGTGGTCTACCCCGCCAGTCGCTACGACGAGCAGGATATCCAGGAGGCCATCCGAGCCCGCCGCTTCGGGCCGGATGTCTCCGTGCTGCTGCAGGCGGTCAAGACCCGCTAATCCTGTCGTCAGGCCCGCTTCGGCGGGCCTGACTGTTTTTAAGCACAGCGCAGCCCGTTCCCTGTCGGCTTTCTACCCCCTGTTTGCATACCCTCTATACCTACCGCACGCCATGCCAAGCGCATGATGTTCCTCGATCCTGTTCGCGCTCCGCCATCTGCCTCCCGTGCCCTGAACCGTGCACCTCGAAAGCCGATTGCAGTGGCTGGATATAACAGTATGATTTGCCACAAGAAGTCCATTCTGCCTGCAAGGATCCCGAGTATTCATGGTTGAACTCAAGACCCTGGCCCTGTTTCTGGTGACTGCGGTTGCCGAGATCCTGGGCTGCTATCTCCCTTATCTCTGGCTGACCCAGGGCAAGAGCGCCTGGCTGCTGCTGCCCGCGGCCCTGAGCCTGGCCCTGTTCGCCTGGCTGCTCTCATTGCACCCGACCGCCGCTGGCCGCGTCTATGCCGCCTATGGCGGCGTCTACATCTTCGTGGCCATTCTCTGGCTCTGGGCCGTGGATGGCATCAAACCCAGCCTGTGGGATCTGGTGGGGGCCGGGGTGGCCCTGATCGGCATGGCCATCATCATGTTTGCCCCAAGACCCGCCTGATATCGATGCCAAGGGAGATCAGCATGATGACGACAGTGGTGATAAGAGAGTGTGAGGCGCAGGACTTGGCCGGGCTGCTGGCCCTTTATCAGGAACTCAGGCCTCAGGACCCCGTGCTCGACGAGCAAGGGGCCCGCGAGGGATTGGCGGCGATGCTTGATCTGCCCCATACCCGCATCATGGTGGCCCTGGTGGAGGGCCAGCTGGCCTCCAGCTGCCAGCTCGGGGTGATCCCGACCCTCACCAACGGCGGCCGACCCTTCGGCATCATAGAGCATGTGATCACGGGTGCCGCGTTTCGCCGCCAGGGGCTCAGCCATCAGTTGCTGGAGCATACCCTGGCGCTGGCCTGGGAGCTGGATTGCTACAAGGTGATGCTGCTCTCAGGGGAGGAGCGGGAGGCCGCTCATCGCCTCTATGAGGGACTCGGGTTCAAGGCCGGCATCGAGAAAGGGTTTGTTATCAAGGCGCCGCAATAAGTCCCATGGACTGCTGCATCATCAAAGGCGTGGGCTGTTATCCGCAACATATTGAGGTAGCGATGAAAATTGACGCCGCACAAAAGTGCGATCACCCAACCCTTATCACCATCTGGGAGGCCTCGGTGCGCGCCAGCCACCACTTCCTGCAAGAAGCCGACATAGCGGCCCTGAGGCCCTTGATCCTGGAGCACTATTTCGATGCCGTGACGCTGAACTGTGCCAGAGTAGACAATGGCGTGATCGTCGGTTTTATCGGGGTGGCTGAGGGCAATATCGAGATGCTGTTCGTCGACCCCGGCAGGCAGGGGGGCGGAGTGGGCCGTCTGCTGGTAGCCGATGCCATCCACCATCTGGGGGCGACCCGGGTGGACGTCAACGAGCAAAATGAACCGGCCCTCGGTTTTTATCGCCACCTGGGTTTCGAGGTGGTGGGCCGCTCGGCACTGGACGGGCAGGGCAAACCTTATCCCCTGCTGCATCTGGTCCTGTCTGCCGAGGCTGGCGCATGAAAAAACCGCCCTCGGGCGGTTTTTTGTTGTTCAGGACGCAGTGCTCGCACCGTCTCACTCCTCGTTGGAGTTGTCCTGATAGTCGCCCCGCTGGGCCTTGGGCAGGCGGCGCATGGGGGCGAAACCGATGTCCTCGCCCACCACTTCCCGCTTGCGGGACTTGTTTTGCGCAGGCTGGGCCGGCTTCTTGGCGCCATCCCCCTTGCCTTTCCCGGCGGCGGGTTTGCCCTTGGCGTTGGCATGGCCACGGGCGCGGGGCGGGTTTTGCACCGGCTTGCTGCCCGGCAGGGTCTGGCGGCTCGGCTTGCCGCTCGGCTCGTACCCTTCCAGGATCTCCACGGTCAGGGATTGGCCGATCAGCGCCTCGATCTCCTTGAGCTGACCCAGCTCGTCCTGGCTCACCAGGGAGATGGCCTCGCCGCCGCGCCCGGCACGGCCGGTGCGACCGATGCGGTGGATGTAATCCTCCGCCATCTGGGGCAGCTCGAAGTTGATCACGTGGGGCAGCTGATCGATGTCCAGACCCCGTGCGGCGATGTCGGTGGCAACCAGCACCCGCACCTTGCCTTCACGAAAATCCGCCAGCGCCCGGTTGCGGGCCCCCTGGCTCTTGTCACCGTGGATGGCGACCGTATCCAGGCCATCTTTCTGCATCTGCTGGGCGAGCCTGTCGGCAATCTGCTTGGTGCGCACGAACACCAGCACCCGCTGCCAGTTGCCACGGCCAATCATGTGGGAGAGCATCTCCCGGCGGCGCTCCCGATCGACCTGGATGATGCGCTGGCTTACCTGCTCGGCGGCGGTGTTGCTGGGATCCACCTCGATGAGGGTGGGATCCTTGAGCAGATCGTCCGCCAGCGCCTTGATGTCATTGGAGAAGGTGGCGGAGAAGAGCAGGGTCTGACGCTCCTCCGGCAGGGCCTTCATGATGCGGCGAATGTCGGTGATGAACCCCATGTCGAGCATTCTGTCCGCTTCATCCAGCACCAGCACCTCGAGGGCGCTCAGGGTCAGGGCGCCCTGGGTCAGCAGATCCAGCAGGCGGCCCGGGGTGGCGACCAGAATGTCGACCCCGAGCTTGATGGCGTCCAGGTTCGGCTTGATGCTGACGCCGCCATAGGCGATCAGGGTACGAAACGGCAGGTGGTGGGCATATTTGATGATGCTCTCGCCCACCTGGGCGGCCAGCTCCCGGGTCGGGGTCAGCACCAGGGCTCGCACCTGGCGACGACCGCCACGACCGTGGTTGGCCAGCAGCCGATGAAGCATGGGCAGGGTGAAACCGGCCGTCTTGCCCGTGCCTGTCTGGGCGCCGCCCAGCACGTCCTGCCCGGCCAGGATGGCGGGAATGGCTTGCTGCTGGATGGGGGTGGGTTGTTCGTAACCCAGCTCCTTGACGGCCCGCAGGATGTGCGGTGACAGACCCAGTTCATTGAATGACATGTTCGAGGGACACTCCGAGCCTTGGGCTCAACGGGTGACGGCAGCCTTGGTCCGTCACGACATGGAAAATAGGGTGGGCCGCCATCGAGGCTGGGCCTGAGCCCGGCAAAGCGACCGCACAAGAGACAGTGGGCGCGTAATATAGCAGATGCGAGGCGCACGCGCAGCAGCCGTGTCGCGAGCAGGGTTGCCACGGCCATCCCGGCAGGGAAAGGCCAGGGGGGCGCTAAGAGGGGCCCGCTTCGCCTCGGCGCACACCCGTCAGAGCAGTCCCTCGATGGCCTGCACCAGATCCTCCGGCCTGGTCTGGGGGGCGAAGCGGTCCACCACCCGGCCTTCACGGTCAATCAGGAACTTGGTGAAGTTCCACTTGATGGCCTCGCTGCCAAGGAGTCCGGGCTTTTGCTCCTTGAGCCAGCGATAGAGGGGGTGGGCACCGACGCCGTTGACCTCGCATTTGGCCATCAGGGGGAAGCTGACCGGGTAGTCGAGCGAGCAGAAGCGGGCGATCTCCTCGGCATCGCCCGGCTCCTGATGGCCGAACTGATCGCAGGGAAAGCCCAGGATCTCGAAGCCTTGGGGGCCGAACTGGCGATAGAGGGCCTCAAGCCCGGTGTATTGGGGGGTAAAACCGCAGCGGCTTGCCACGTTGACCACCAGCACGACACGGCCCTGCAGATCGGCGGTGGACCAGGGCGTGCCATCGAGTCGTTGCAGGGGGATGAGGGGCAGGGACATGGTTTCTCCTGATGCAAGAGGGGCGACAAGGCGCCCGGGGACAATCCTTGCACGTTAACGGGCCGAGGGCCGGGGAGCAAGGGGGGAGGGCGTCTGTGCCCCCCAGACTCCTATTGATGGCGGGACTTCTCAAGAGAAGCAATCCGGTTTGTGCCGATGGTCCGAAGTCGCTACAAAGCGCACTCTCTCCCCTCGCTGCGAGCCTATCTTGGACTATCAAGCCGTCATGGATGCCATCTACACCCGGGGTTGGGTGATAGTGGATGATTTTTTAACCGCCGCCGAGGTGGATGCCCTCAAGGCCTGCCTGCCGGACGAGTGGCGACCGGCGGGGATCGGGCGCGAGACCCTGCATCAGGACAACCGCGATATCCGTCGGGATCAGATCCACTGGCTCGACGCCTCCCTCGGCGCGCCGGTGGCCGACTATCTGGCCCGGATGGAGTCCCTGCGTCTGGCCGCCAATCGCAGCCTGATGTTGGGGCTGTTCGACTACGAGGCCCACTTTGCCCGCTACCGTCAGGGGGACTTCTACGCCACCCATCGCGACGCCTTCGCCGGGCGATCCAACCGCCGGCTCACCTCGGTGTTCTACCTGAACAACGACTGGCAGCCAGAGGCGGGGGGAATATTGCGGGTCTATGACGACAGCGAGCAGTTTCTGATGGATGTCTCCCCCCGGGGCGGGCGGCTGGTGCTCTTTCTGTCTGAAGAGTTTCCCCACGAGGTACTGCCCGCAAGCCGGGAGCGCTACAGCATTGCCGGCTGGTTTCGGGTCAACGGCAATGGCGCCGGGCGGGTCGATCCCCCCCGCTGAGCGCATTTCATCCTGTTTCTGACACAGGAAGAGACTTTTATCTGCCCGGGCAGGGGGAGGTGCGCCCCATCGGCTGACAAGGCTTCCCCTCCCTTGCTACACTGCCCGCACTTATGTTCGTTTATGGCTTCGTCCGGTTTTCATGCGGTTGGGTTTGACATGGTGATGACGAAGCCGCTTCTCCCAAGGGATCACATCTAATGAAGAACATGCATGTCTTGCTGCTGTGCGGCGGTGGCGGCTCCGAGCACGAAGTCTCGCTGCGCAGCGCCAATTTCCTCGAAAAACAGCTCGGGCTCCTGCCCGGTATCGAAGTGACCCGGGTCGAGATGTTTGCCGACCGCTGGCTCTCCGCCGACGGTCGCGAGTGCAAGCTGGGGCTGGACAAGCTGCTCTCGTTCGACAGCGTGGCCCGTCCGGTGGACTACGTGGTGCCCTGCATCCACGGCTATCCCGGTGAGACCGGCGATCTGCAATCCTTCCTCGAGCTGGCCGGCCTGCCTTATCTGGGTTGTGACGCCGAGGCGAGCAAGGTGTGCTTCAACAAGATCACCACCAAGCTGTGGCTCACCGCCATCGGCATCCCCAATACCCCCTACCTGTTCCTGACCGAGCAGGACGAGGCGAGCCTGTCCGAGGCAAAAGCGGCGCTGGCCAAGTGGGGCAAGGTCTTCATCAAGGCGGCCTCCCAGGGCTCTTCCGTGGGTTGCTATTCCGCCAGCAACGAGGCAGATCTGGTGAAGGGCATTGCCGATGCCTTCGGTTACTCCGAGCAGGTATTGATCGAAAAAGCGGTCAAGCCCCGCGAGCTGGAAGTGGCGGTCTACCAGTATGGTGACGAGCTGGTGGCCACCTATCCGGGGGAGATCTGCGTACCCCAGGACAAGTTCTACACCTATGAAGAGAAGTACAGTAGCGCCAGTCACACCGAGACCGCGCTCAAGGCCGAGGGGCTGACTCAGGCCCAGGCCGATGCCATCCACGAGTACGCCTTGAAGGCGTTCCGTCAGCTCAAGCTGACTCATTTGTCCCGCATCGACTTCTTCCTGACCGAAGAGGGGGAGATTTTGCTCAACGAGATCAACACCTTCCCGGGCATGACCTCCATCTCCATGTTCCCGAAACTGCTGGAGCACCACGGCCACAGCTTCGCGCACTATCTGGAGCAGATCCTGCGAAAGGTGGTCTGACGTCGCCAGACCCGGTTGCAACGGATGGTGAGTAGGGGCCTCAGGGCCCCTTTTTTCATGGGGGGAAGCGGGCAGAACGCGGGGAGGGAAGGGGGCAGGGCACCGCCCGGCAAGCCTTGCCGCCAGGAGGGCGCACCGTTACAATCAGCCCCCTTTTGTCCCGCCACAGGCACCGTCAGAGCCGCGTTCCATGAAGCCCATCCCCGATCACGCCGTCAACCGCCTGCGCATCTGGCGCAAGAGCGTCTCGACCCGACCCTTTCTTGCCCGTGGCGGCAGCGTGCCACGCTGCGATGCCTGCCAGCTGCGCCACGACTGGTGTGCCTGCGACTGGCGCCCGGCGCTCAAGGCCGAGGCCGGTTTCTGCCTCATGATGTATGACAGCGAGCCCATGAAGCCCTCCAACACCGGGCGCCTCATCGCCGACGTGCTGCCGGACTCCACCTGGGCCTTTCTCTGGTCGCGTACCGAACCCCATCCCGAGCTGCTGGCCCTGCTGGCGGATCCCGCCTGGCAGCCCTACGTGGTCTTTCCCGCCTGCGAGAAAGCGCCCGACCGCCTGACCGGCGAGGTGGTTCTGGCCCCTGGCAAGAAGCCGCTGTTCATCCTGCTGGACGGCACCTGGCCCGAGGCGCGCAAGATGTTCAACAAGAGTCCCTATCTGGACGGCTTTCCGGTGCTCGCCATCAAGCCGGACGCGCTCTCTACCTACGGCATGCGGGTTGCCCACAGCGACGAGCACCTGTGCACCGCCGAGGTGGCCGCCTGCGTGCTGGAAGTGGCCGGGGAGCTGCGGGCGGGACAGGCGCTGCAGCTCTGGTTCAATCTCTTCAGCAGCCGCTACATGGCTGGCCGGGTAAGCCGTGCGCCCGGTGCGGATGAAGCGCCCCTGCTGGAGGGACTGGAGACCATCAAGGGCCAGAGCCGCACTCTGGATTAATCCTCATCAGCAGCCGCTACATGGCTGGCCGGGTGAGCCGTGCACCCGGTGCGGATGAAGCGCCCCTGCTGGAGGAGCTGGAGACCATCAAGGGCCAGAGCCGCGCTCTGGATTAATCCTCATCAGCAGCCGCTACATGGCTGGCCGGGTGAGCCGTGCGCCCAGTGCGGATGAAGCGCCCCTGCTGCAGGGGGTGGCGGTTATCAAAGCACAGGCCTTCTCGCACGCTGATTGATGAAAATAAGGAATTAGTTGGCTGCCATTGTTTCGTTGGCTTCATGAGCCCGCCCTCGCTAGGATAGCGACCTGTTGACTCCTTCAGGCTCCGGGTCATGCCGGGCGCCGCCAATCACACGAGGTCTATGGATGGAACTGGAACTGCTCACCCTGGTCGCCCTGTTCGGGGTGGCCCTCATCGCCGGCTTTATCGACGCCATCGCCGGGGGCGGGGGACTCTTGACGGTGCCGGCCCTGCTGGCCACCGGCATGCCGCCGGCCCTGGTGCTTGGCACCAACAAGTTGCAGAGCAGTTTCGGCTCCTTCTCCGCCACCTGGTTTTATGCCCGCAAGGGGCTCCTTGAGTGGGCCATCATCTGGCCGGCGGTCATCTGCACCTTCTTCGGGGCGGCCATCGGCACTCTGGCGGTGCAGACCATCGATGCCGCCATCCTGGAGCGGCTGCTCCCCTTCCTGCTGATAGCGTTTGCCTGCTACTTCTACTTCTCCCCCAGGGTGAGCGATGCGGAGAGCCAGCGCCGCCTCACCCCCATGGCGTTTGCCCTGCTGGTGGGAGGGGGCGTGGGCTTTTATGACGGCTTCTTCGGGCCGGGCACGGGGTCGTTTTTTGCCATCGGCTTCGTGGCCCTGGCGGGCTTTGGCATGGCGCGGGCCACCGCCCACACCAAGCTGCTCAACTTCACCTCCAACATCGCTTCCCTGCTCTTCTTCACCCTGGGGGGCAAGGTGGTGTGGAGCGTGGGGCTGTGCATGGCGCTGGGGCAGTTCATCGGGGCGCGCATGGGCTCCAAGCTGGTGCTCAAGAAAGGGGTGAAGCTCATCAAGCCGCTGCTGGTGACCGTCTCCCTGGTGATGTCCGCCAAGCTGGTGTGGAGCCAGTACCCCGAGCTCTTTGCCTGGCTGGGCTGAGCCGGTACCCCCCATGACGAGGGCCCGATCGCAGATCGGGCCCTCTTGCGTTTCAGCCCAGTGCCGAAAGTTGCCGGAAATGGGCTTGCAGCGCCTGCACCAGGCGGGCAATGCGATCGCGCTTGAGGCTGTTTGGCCGATAGACCAGGTGGAGCGGGCGGCCCAGCCCCGGCAGGGGGCGTGCCTGTGTCCCCTGCTCGCCCACCAGCGCCAGCAGGCCGGCGGGCAGGAGCACGGGGCCAATGCCTGCCTTGGCCAGTTCGATCAGCGCCAGGTAGGAATCGAGCTCCATGGCGGGGATAAGCCCGAGGGCGGCCAGGGGCTCGCGCAGATAGCGGTTGGAGGGGTTCTCCAGATCCATGGTCAGGATCTTGCGCACCTTGCCCTGCATCCCCTTACTCACGTCGCCTTCAGCCAGTTGCTTGCTGGTCACAGTTTCTTGCAAGGCGCCCTGGTGATCCGGCTGCGCCGCCTCATCCAGAGCGTCCCCCACCAGATAGAAGGGCTCCTCCAGCAGCCGTTCGGCACACAGCCCATGGCCCGGCGGCAGGCGACCGGCGCAGATCCCGAGCAGGGCATCCCCGCCGCGCACCCGGGCCAGGATGACCGGGGTGTGGTGGGTAGAGAGGGCAATGTGGGGATCCCGTTCAAGGTAGGCGTGCATGAAGCGGGCGAGGTAGCCCGCCAGCAGGGTTTCGGAGCAGGCGATGGACAGAGGGGTCTGATCCGTGAGGATCTGGCTGTCCGCCAGCACCCCCTTCATTTCGGCGAGGCTCGGGGCTACCCGGGCGAGCAGCTCACGGGCCTGGGGAGTGAGGCGGATATGACGGCCATCCGGCTCGATGAGCTTCTTGCCAAGGCGCTGCTCCAGCTGGGCGATGCGCTTGCTGACCGCCGACTGACTGATATAGAGGCGGCTTGCAACCTTGGCCATGGTGCCCTCGCTTGCCAGCAGGCAGAGTGTCTCCAGCCCTTCCAGTAACATGCGTCCTCCCTCCTCGTGTGTTGGACGCGGTTACCTTAGGGGCTGGTGGCATCAGGGGCAAGTACCGTTTGCGGCCCTTGATAGCGGCCAGCGCCATGCCTTGACGGGGGGCGCGAAGATCACCAGGTTGCCGATGAGGCTCACCACCACGCCGACGATGGAGACCGTCTGCCAGACAAAGCCTTCATAGAAGGTGGAAAGGGTGAGGGCCACCAGGGGGAAGAGCACGGTGGCGTAGGCCGCCTTGCTGGCACCGATGCGCCCCACCAGGGTGAGGTAGGCGGTGAAGGCGATGACGGAGCCGAAGATGGCCAGATAGACCATGGCGGCGAGGTAGCGCGGGTCGGTGGGCAGGGTGAGTGACTGACCGAGTACCGTGACCCAGCCCAGCAGCAGCGCCACGCCGTAGACCATGCCCCAGGGTACCATCTGCAATACGTGATAGCCCTGGCGCTGTCCCCGGGCGGAGACCAGGTTGCCCAGGGAGAAGCAGAGAGTGCCGGCGCAGGCAAAGAGCAAGCCCTTCCAGCCGTTTGCACCCAGTTGCGCATCCGCCAGCACCGGCCAGAAGAGCAGCAGGGTGCCAAGCAGCCCCAGCAACGATCCTTGCAGCCAGCGCAGGCCCGGTCGTTTACCCTCGAACAGCCAGAGATTGAGGCCGTTGAAGATGCTGGCGCTGGCGAAAATCACCGCCGACAGGCCGCTCGGGATATAGAGGGTGGCGTGGTAGAAACAGAGGAAGTTGGTGGAAAATAGCAACGCGCCGAGCAGGGCTGCATAACGCTGGCCCGCCCAGGGCAGGCGCGGAAACTTGCCGCTCACCGTGAGCAGGGCGAACAGGGCCAGGGCCGCCAGAGCGAAACGATAAAGCACCGAGACCTCGATGGGGATGGGGCCGAGCTGCCAGGCGATGGCAATCCAGGTGCTGCCCCAGATGAGGACGGTGGAAACATAGAGCATCAGATTCATGGTGTGATCCCATCAAGAGAAGATGATGTGATCAGCATGAACCGTGAGGCGGGGTGTCGGCTTGCACCATCTTGCGGTTTTTTCAACGGAGGCGCAGCCTTTGACCATGAGGCGCGATAAGATGGCGACAGGAAAGGGGCGGGAGAGGGACGCAAGCGTGCAGCATGCCATGCAGCAGACAAGACAGGCGGGGGTCTTTGATGCCCTGGTGAGCACCGGTGCCAGACTGGAGGACTCCTGCTGGCTGGAGCCCGGGCTCGGGGTGGCGAGCTGGTGCAACCGCTACGATCAGACCCGCTACCACAAGCCGGGCAACCACACCATCAGCGTCTACCTGCAGGGGGGCGAGCAGACCGAGCGGCTGGACGGCCCCGGTGGCCATGGTGGTGCCGGCAAGGTGTGCATCATGCCGGATCACCACAGGTCCGAGTGGCTGGTGCGCGAGGAATTTCGCTTCTTCCACCTCTACTTCACCCCCGCCCACTTCACCCGCATCGCCGAGCAGGCGTGTGACAAGGAGGGGCGTCATCTGCAACTGGAAGACAAGACCTTCATCGACGATCCCCAGGCGGCGGCCCTGGTGCAGGGGCAATTGATGAAGCTGGACTGGCAGCACGGCATCGATCGCATGGCGCTCTCCCACGGTGCCTGGATGCTGATGCTGCACGCCTATCGCCATCACACCCGCGAGGCCCCGGCGCTGCCGGAAGTGCGCGGCGGCCTGGCCCCGGCCGTGGTGCGCCGGGTGCAGGAGTATCTGCAGGCTCACCTGGCCGAACCGGTCACCCTGGGAGAGCTCGCCCGGGAGGCGGGTCTGAGCGAATACCACTTCGCCCGGATGTTCGGGCAGAGCCTGGGCTGTCCGCCCCACCGCTACCTGCTCGGGCTGCGGCTCAAGCGGGCCAAGCAGTTGCTGGCGGGAAGCGAGCCTCTGGCCAGCATCGCCGCCCAGTGCGGCTTCTCCTCCCAGGCCCATTTTGGCAACCGCTTTCGGGAGGCGTTCGGCCTGAGCCCGGGCCAGTGGCGAGCCCAGTTGTCATTCTCCTGTCACAGATAACCCTGAGACTCTGGGCAAAAGAGGTGTACCCTCTGTCTCTTGTCCATTGAAAGGAATGCCCATTGAATCATCGCAAACGTCAGACTCGTACTCGCCATCTCTGGTTCAACCACTGGAATGCCCCCCTCTATCGCGCCACCCAGCCGACGCCGCCCGAACCGCTCGTTCCTCACAGTTCCCGCTGAAAACGCCGTAACCCGATAGGATTTTTCCGGCAACTTTGCCACTATTGCGCCATCAGGATGGACTGGATATGGCCGCATGTTTCTGGAACGCATTGAAGTCAAAGGTTTTCGCGGAATAAATCGCCTCTCCCTCGGGCTGGACAACACCACTGTGCTCATCGGCGAAAACGCCTGGGGCAAATCCAGCCTGCTGCGGGCCCTCTGGTGCCTGCTGGGGGATGCCGAGCCCTATCAATTTGGTCAGGATGATTTTCACCGGCCCGAAGATCCCGAGCTCGAACCCTCGCGCACGCTGCAACTGGTGCTCACCTTCAGCGAGTATCGTCCCCAGATGTGCCAGCACTCCCGCCGTCTGGCCCGCCTCGGGGCGGCCTGGATCCCCCACAAGGACAAGTTCCACCGGGTGCATTATCGTGCCAGTGCCGAGTTGCAGGACGATGGCAGCGTGCTCACCACCCACGACTTTCTCGACGGCATCGGCAAGAGCCTGGCCATCGACAACAATGAGGCGCTGGTGCGTCTGCTCATCACCATGAACCCGGTGTTCAGGCTGCGGGATGCCCGTACCGCCCGGGAGGGCATCGAGCGGCTGCCCTGGGGGGATCTGTGCGAGCAGCGGCTGGACGAGCTGGCCGGCAAGCTCACCGACGAGCCCCAGCGCATCGGCGAGCCTGAACTCAAGGAGGCGCTGCAGGCGGTGCAGCAGTTGATGGAGCATTACTTCAGTGCCCTGGCGCCCATCAAGCACAAGCCGCGCAGCCAGCGGGATATCGTCAATCGCCCCATGACCCTGCGCAATCCCGGCAACCTGCAGGTGCTGCTGCGCAATGCGGATAACCGGGCGCTGCAACTGGCCATGGCGGGCATGGCGGCCATGCTGCTCCACGCTCGGGGCAACCGGGAGCTGGAGGAGGGGGCCAGACCCATATTGATGCTGGAAGACCCAGAGAGCCGCCTGCATCCCACCATGCTGGCCCTGGCCTGGGGTCTGCTGGAGCAGTTGCCCGGCCAGAAGCTGCTCACCACCAACTCGGGGGACCTGCTCTCCTCCTTGCCCCTCAATCAGGTGCGTCGTCTGGTACGCCGCCAGCAGGACATCCTCTGCCATCAGTTGGGAGGGGAGCGCTACAGCAGCGACGATCTGCGCAAGATTGCCTTCCATGTGCGCATCAACAGGCCCATGTCGATGTTTGCCCGCTGCTGGCTGCTGGTAGAAGGGGAGACCGAGATCTGGCTGCTCTCGGAGCTGGCCCAGATCTGCGGCTACAGCCTGCGGGCGGAGGGGGTGCGCATCATCGAGTTCGCCCAGTGCGGCCAGGCCCCCCTCATCAAGGTGGCCAGGGACTTTGGCATAGAGTGGCACCTGCTCACCGACGGTGACGAGGCGGGCGCCAAATATGCGAGCTCCGCCCGCTCCCTGCTCAAGGGGGAGCGCGAGCGGGATCGGCTGACCCAGTTGCCGGCGGCAGACATAGAGCACTACCTCTACCAGAACGGGTTCGAGGGGGTATTCCGGCGCGAGGCGGGGGTCGGGGGGCGCTCCACCCTCAACGCCGGGCGCATCATCGCCAAGGCGATCCACCATCGCAGCAAGCCAGGCATGGCCCTGGCGGTGGTGGAAGAGGCGGAGCGCCTCGGCAGCGAGCACATTCCCCCTGTGCTCAAGCAGATGTTTGCCCGGGTGGTCGCCCTTGCCCGGGGACAAAGCTGACCGGCGACGTTGGGAAGACGGGGGGAGTTTGGATATACTCCCTGCCTCTTGTCCTTCCTTACCCTGTGACGGGTGCACCCGCACCCGGACTGCTGCCGGAGACCCTATGTTCGTCCAACTTCCTTTTTGGCTCTTTCCCCTGACCGGTCTGATGGCCCTGGGGGCCCTGATCGCCGTGGGGCTCGTCCTGTGGCGCGGTGATCTCTGCCCGGGCCAGCGCTCGCGGATCACTACCCAGCTCTTCTCGGTCTGGGTGATCACCGGGCTCTCTCTGATGCTGGCGGTGGAGGCCAAGGTTGCGGGCTGGCTCATCTGGAGCGGGGGGGCCGCCCTGGTGCTCGGTATCGTGCTCTCCCTGGTCCAGTCTCGCCTGGAGGGCAAGCGCGCCATCCCCGCCACCCTGCTGTGGTTGCCCGCCATGCCGCTCGCCCTCTACGGGCTGGGTCTGATGCAGATCCAGGGCTGGCTCGGCGGCCTGCTGCAGATGGTGCTGCTGGGGTCGGCCTTTGCCCACCTGATGCTGCTGCGTGCCCGCCACCGCCTGCAAGCCTTCAATCTGCTGCTGCCCCTGGCGGGGCTCGTCTCCACCATCCTGAGTCTTATCTGGCTGGCGGTGCTGGTGGGTTGGCAGGGGAGCAGCGCCGGGCTCGACCCGCTGATCCCCGGGGTAGTGACCCAGGCTGGCCTGCTGGTCGCAGCCCTGCTGCTCTGGTTCAGCCCCATCTACCGTCAGCAGGAGACGGCCCCCGTGGTGGTCTCCGTGACCCTGTGCGGCCTCATCATCGCCCAGATTGCGGCGACCAGCGTGTTGCACCAGCTGGCCTGATCCCGGCGCATCCTCCCGCCCGCACCTTGTCGTGCGGGCTTTTTGTATGGCAAAGAGGGGCAAGGCGGGGAGGGGCCTGAGGGGGAAGAGATCGCTAGCTGCCTGAAAAAACTGCGATTTGTTGCAAAAGAGCGCAGTATGTGACGGTTTAATCCCCGAATAAACTTTTTTTAGGATATTTACTTGCAATCTCAGCGTTGGCGCCTATTATGGGCGACCTCGGACGCGGGGTGGAGCAGCTCGGTAGCTCGTCGGGCTCATAACCCGAAGGTCGTCGGTTCAAATCCGGCCCCCGCAACCAACCATTTGTATCCATGGCAAGCGCATAGCG
>NZ_CDBK01000087.1 GCF_000819785.1 Aeromonas caviae
GCCTCGAAGTTGAGCGACACGAGGCGATCACTGCCCACATTGACCGGCAACTGGCCATCCAGGGTCTGGCCAGAGGCCCCTTCCTGCAAGGTTACCCCGCTGTCGATGCCAAGGCGGGGATCCACACCGTCACTGATGGAGACAACCAGATCGGCGCGGGTCTCGTCGCCGTCGATCTCCTTGGCGGAAACGGTGAGCCCGAGGGAGAGCTGGTCGCTGCCCTGATGGTCCAGAGGCCCATTGAGGGAGACGGTGACATTGCCGTCGATATCACTGCCATGTTGGCTGGCGGTCAGCTCGGCCTTCAGCACCTCGACCCGCTTGCCATTGCCATCCAGGTAATACCCCGTCAGCAGGCGATCGCCGGTGAATTCGAAGGTCAAGGCGTGGCCGTCGCTGCTGATGCCGCTGCCGTTGAGACGGGCCAGGGTTGCACTCTGATCCGCGAAGACGGCACTTGTTGCCACCAAGGGATCGGACTGATGGCCCACCACGAACTGGCTCTGTCCCACCACCGCCGCCGGATTGGTGAAATCATCCTCCGTGAGGCTGATGGGGGCGATGGTGAAGTCAGGCGGTGTGCTGTCCACCAGGTTGATGGTGAGATTGGCGCTCACCCGATCCCCGTCGCTGTCGCGGTACTCCAGGGCAAAGGGCAGGCTCAGGCTATCCTGGCCGTGATCCAGGCTCTGGTTCCAGACGATGCGATAGCTGCCATCGTTGGCCAGGGTCAGGGTGAAGACGGTCGCGCCCCCCGCGCTGGCGGTGAGGGTCTGGCCGCTGACCTGGTAGGCGAGCGCCGTCCCGTGGCTGGTCAGGCCAAGCTGATTGAGGGCACCTTGATCGGCGGCAAAACTCACCTGCAGGTTGCCATCAAGCCCGGCTCCGGTGTGCAGGGATCCGGTGGCGCTCACCGGCCCCTTGGCGAGATCCGCCTCGGAGAGGGTCAGGGTATCGCTCTGACCGATGAGGGGAGCCCCGTCAATAACCCGGTTGCCCGCCAGATCCGTCACCTCGGCGCGAACCTCGTAGGGGCCCTGGATGCTGGAGAGATCCAGGCCTCCCAGTTGCCAGCGGCCGTCACTGCCCACCAGGGCACTGCCGTTGAAGAGGGTCTGGCCATTCTGGCCAATCAGGGTGATGGTCACCCGCTGCCCCGCCTCCACGTCCGTGGTACTGCCGCTCAGGGTGACCTTGTCATGGCCGAGAATGCTGTCGGTATCGAGATCGTCGATGTCGATGGCGGCACGGGTATCCACCGTCACCGTCAGGGTGTCGCTGGCCCGGTTGCCCGCGATGTCCACCGCATCGACGCGAAAATCATGGGCGCCATCGGCCAGGGTATCGGGGATCTGATATTGCCAGTTGCCGTTGCCATCCACGGTGAGCACGGCCATCACCTTGCCTTCCAGGGTCAGGGTAACGGTAGCGCCAGGCTCCCCCTTCCCTTGCAGCAGCGGCGTGGTGTCGCGGGTCAGATCATCGGTCTGGCTGGTGCCGGTGTCGCTCTCGTCCGCCAAATCCAGGGTAATGGTGGTGATGGTGTCGAGCAGGGTCTGACCGGTGTCGCTGGCCCGGTTGCCAGCCGCGTCCTGGGTATCGGCCTGGATGGTCAGGGGGCCGTCCACCAGCTTGCCGGTGACGTCGCCGAAGTTTGCCTCCCAGACGAAGCCGGGCAGCACCACTGTGGTGGTGGTCAGGCGGTTGCCATCCTGATCTATCAGGGTGACGGTGACGGTCTGGCCGACTTCCACATCCTCGACAAAGCCGCGGATGATGACGCCGGTCGCCTCGTCGGCATTGATGATGTTGTCGTCGGTCTGGGGCTCTGTGATGGTGATGGCCGCCAGCAGATCCTGATCTTCGGCATAGAGCAGCTCGTCGCCCGGCTGACGCGCCTCATGACCGGTGTCAAACCCCGCCTCGGCCAGGGTGTACTCACTGTTGAGATCCACCACCACGAAACCGCCGGCGCTGGAGCCGACCACGCCACCAGTGGTACCGGCCCCGGCGTTGCCCGCCGCCGTCTCTTCAAACAATTTGGTCGGGTCTGCCCCCTGGCGGATCGCCTCCTGGAGGCTCGCCAGCTCGGCATCGGCACCGGCGGGCAGTGCCGCCTCGGGCTGGGTGGGCTCGGGGCGTTCGCTGCCCGCCTCCGCCAGCTCCACCTGTCCGTCGGATTCGGTGAGCAGGCGCATCCCGGGCTCCAGTTGCATGCCAGGGGTCGCACGGCGCAAAGAGCCGTCCGCATCCATCACAAACACAGCGCCCTCCACCTTGGCAATAAGAGTCGGTTTATCGATTCGCAGCTCGGCCATATATCCTCCAACGGGTAAACACAGACTTCCCAGCACATGAAGCGTAAAGGGAAAGTCTCCGTGACAGGCGGCTATTTTACCGTCAATCACCCCCTATAACCCTTCGTCATTTTCGAAAATATCGAAAGTAAATGCCGCCAACCATCCTATTAAATTCAATAACACGCTACCAGGCCGCGAATATGCTGGAATAAAGCCCTTAATGTCTCTTTTATAAAAATAGATGGCTCTCTTGGCACCCATTTCTACGACAGCTTCTGTCACAAAGTCCCTTGACAGGGGCCATGGGGATGGAAAACCGAAGCATCGCCCCTCCTTTTTCAAGCCAAAAATTGAATTTAAATTCAATAAAATCGGCTCACTCTCTCCCGTCATACGCTGTATCTGCCCGCCGCCTCTCGCCCTTCCCCCCTCGCCAGCATGATGAACATCGTTTTTACCTATTTTCATCAAAAGAGAACGGGTGGAAATAACCCTCGGATGAGGTTCAATAATTCCACCTGGATCGCACTTTTAGCATCCCTCATCCCCCTCAATTGATCTAGCGCAACTCCCACGGGGATAAATGATTATCCATTTTACCCATTTGGTATTATTCCCCCGAGCAATTGCATAAACACCGATTTATATGCAGCCATAACAATGGATCGGCCTGCCATGCCCGTCGATGATGAGCACAGATGTCCACACCAAGATGGAACGGTCAGGCCCGATATGGACTTTTTATCTGGGAGTGATGACCGTGGGTTCATATGACAAGCTATTTCGACCAGGGCTGGCGGCCCTGCTGCTGACCGTCCTGCTGGGTGCAGGCAGTCTGGCACAGGCAGACGACAGTGCCCCCAAAGGGAAGATTGAGGCGCGCAGCGAGCTGTTCGCCAAGGATCACGCCGATCAGTTCACCAGCTGGAAAGGCACCAGCGAGAGCCGCGAGCGCACCGATGCCCTGGCGGAAGATCCGCAGATGGTGGTGCTCTGGGCCGGCTACCCCTTCTCCAAGGATTACAACAAGCCGCGCGGCCACTTCTATGCGCTGACCGACGTGCGGGAAACCCTGCGCACCGGCGCCCCCAAGACAGCCGAAGACGGTCCGCTGCCCATGGCCTGCTGGAGCTGCAAAGGCCCGGACGTGGCCCGCGTCATCGATGAGAAGGGTGAGGATGGTTACTTCAAGGGGATGTGGGCAAAAGGCGGACCCGAGATCGTCAACACCATCGGCTGCGCCGACTGCCACGACACCGCCTCGAAAGAGTTCAAGGAAGGGAAACCCGCCCTGCACCTCTCCCGTCCCTATGCCGACCGGGCCATGACCGCCATCGGCAAGCCGTTCAAGGAGCAGGGGCGCTTCGATCAGCAGTCCCAGGTGTGCGGCCAGTGCCACGTGGAGTACTACTTCAGCGGCCCCACCAAGGCGGTGAAATTCCCCTGGGACAAGGGCACCACAGTTGAGCAGATGGAGCAGTATTACGATGAAATAGGCTTTGCCGACTGGACCCACGCCCTCTCCAAGACCCCCATGCTCAAAGCCCAGCACCCCGAGTACGAGACCTGGCGCGCCGGCATTCACGGCCAGAACAACGTCGCCTGCGTCGACTGCCACATGCCCAAGGTGCAGAACGAACAGGGCAAGGTCTACACCGATCACAAGGTAGGCAACCCCTTCGATCGCTTCGATCAGACCTGCCGCAACTGCCACACCCAGAGCAAAGAGATGCTGCAAGGGGTGGTCAAGCAACGCAAGGATGCCGTCACCGAGATCAAACTCAAAGTCGAGAAGCAGCTGGTGCACGCCCACTTTGAAGCCAAGGCCGCCTGGGATGCCGGCGCCACCGAGACCGAGATGAAGGACATTCTGCAGGACATCCGTCACGCCCAATGGCGCTGGGACTTCTCCATCGCCTCCCACGGGGTGCAGATGCACGCCCCGGAAGTGGCGCTGCGCATGCTGGGAACCGCCCTGGACAAGGCCGCCGACGCCCGCACCAAGCTGGCACGCCTGCTGGCCGCCAAGGGGATCAGCCACGAGATCGCCATTCCTGACATCTCCAGCAAGGAGAAGGCCCAGGCCGCTCTTGGCATGGACATGAAGCAGATGAACAGCGACAAGGCCCAGTTCCTCAAGACCACAGTCCCCGCCTGGGATGCCGAGGCCAAAGCGGCCGGACGGCTCGCACAATGACGAGGCATGCGGGCCCGCAGTGTCGGGCCCGCAGCCGGATGGAAGCTTCCTATGGGTGATTTAACAATGGATTTCTTACGACTGATGCTGATGGCAGCCATGCTGCTGACCAGCCTTCAGGGCCAGGCCGCCGATGCGGCGAACGCCCCTGCGGCCCTCTCTGCCACAGCAGTCTCTGCCACACATGAGGTGGAGTTTTTGCGCAATCCCGATGCCGCCTGTACCGACTGCCACAAGGAGCAGGCATACGGCATGCACGGCAAGCACGGCCAGGCGACCAACCCCAACAACCTGGCGCCGGTCACCTGCACCAACTGCCACGGCCAGCCCTCCCCCCAACACCGGGAAGGGGTCAAGGACGTGATGCGCTTTAGCGACAGCTTCAAGGACAAACAGAGCACCGAGCGCTACCCCATCGCCGAGCAGAACGGGGTCTGCATGAGCTGTCACGAGCCCAAAGTGCTGCGCGAGGCGCTCTGGGCCCACGACGTGCACGCCACCAAGCTCACCTGCACCAGCTGCCACCAGTTGCACCCAGCCAAGGAGCCCATGGTGGCGATCCCGGAGAAGTCCCGCATCAAGCTCTGCGTCGACTGCCACAGCAAGCAGCATGAGGCCGTCAAGGCGGCCAAGGCGAACACCACCTCGGGCAAGGAGGCACAATGAGCTGCTCTCGCCGTCACTTCATGGCGGGGATGAGCGCGGGGGCCCTCATCATGATGACGGGGGCTGCTCGTGCCACCACCCTCGCCCACAGCCAGACCATCGACGGGGTACGCTTTGGCATGCTCCACGACGAGACGGCCTGCATCGGCTGTACCGCCTGCATGGATGCCTGCCGGGAGGTGAATCAGGTGCCAGAGGGAGTCTCGCGCCTCGAGATCATCCGCTCCGGCCCCATCGGCACCTTCCCCGATGCCGAGTACCACTTCTTTCGCAAGTCCTGTCAGCACTGCGACAACGCCCCCTGCGTGCACGTCTGCCCCACCGGTGCCTCCCATATCCGCAAGGAGGATGGCATCGTCGACGTCAACCCGGATCTCTGCGTCGGCTGCATGTACTGTCTGGCCGCCTGCCCCTATCAGGTGCGTTTCATCAACCCTGTGACCAAGGTGGCCGACAAGTGCGACTTTTGCCGCAAGACCAACCTGGCGGCGGGCAAGGAGCCGGCCTGCGTGGAATCCTGCCCCACCAAGGCGCTGGTGTTCGGCAATCTGGATGACCCGGACAGCCCCATCGCCAAACGGCTGGTGAAGGAGACCACCTATCGCTACAAGCAGGCACTCGGCACCTCGCCCAAGATGTACCGCGTGCCCGAAGGGGAGATAAAGTCATGACGATGCAAGAGGCGTTTCACTTCCCTTCCCTCGTGTGGGGATTTGTCCGATCGCCATCTACCGCAGTAACAGAAGGAGGAATGGATCATGTTGCATGACGCATTTCACTTCCCTTCACTGGTCTGGGACTGGCCAATCGCCATCTATCTCTTTCTGCTCGGCATCTCCGCCGGGGCCACCACCCTCTCGGTGCTGCTGCGCCGCAAGGGAGCCGGCAGCGAGAGCGGCATCATCAAGGCGACCGCCATTCTGGCGCCGGTGAGCGTGGTGCTGGGGTTACTGATCCTCATCTTCCACCTGGCCCGCCCCTGGACCTTCTGGAAGCTGATGTTCCACTACCAGTTCGACTCCGTGATGTCGATGGGGGTCATGCTGTTTCAGGTCTATATGGCGGTGCTGTTCGCCTGGCTGGCGGTGGTATTTCGGGCCGAGATCGAGACCTTGCGCCGTCACCTGCTGCAAGAGAAGTTCGCCTTTGTGGATGATCTCATCGCTTGGCTTGCCCGCATCGAGCGGCTGCTGGCGCCGCTCTTGCTGCTGCTTGCCGTGCTGTTGGGGGCCTACACCGGCTTTCTGTTGTCGGCGCTCAAGACCTATCCGCTCTTGAACAACCCGGTGCTGCCGGTGCTGTTCCTCATCTCCGGCGTCAGCTCCGGCATCGCCTCCACCATCTTGCTGGCGGTCACCCTGTTCAAGGAGAACCATCACAGCCAGGGGGTGAGCTTTGTCCACCGCTTCGAGCGGCCGGTGCTGGCGGTGGAGGTGTTGCTGCTGGTCTGCTTCTTTACCGGCCTCTACTTCGGTGGCGGCCAGAAGGAGGCAGCCATGTGGGCAGCCATCGGCAGCGGCTTCTGGGCTCAGGTGTTCTGGCTCGGGGTGGTGGGCATCGGCATGCTGCTGCCCCAGTTGCTGGCCCTGCTGGCCCCGGCGCCACTGCGGGCCAAAAACGGCTATCTGGTGCTGGTCTGCAGCCTGACCCTGGTGGGGATCCTGCTGCTGCGCTACTTCGTGCTCTATGCCGGTCAAATGACTGTCGTATAACGGTATGATCACCAGCGCCAGCCACCCTCGGGTGACTGGCGCTGGTTTGTTGCTGGCCCAATGTATTTCTGGTGATGCCAGACCCGTTGCTTGGCAATGTTCTCCGCAAAGGGAGACGACGCGGCGTGTGTGTCATGACATGAATGACATCAAAGATTGAACCGGAGGTTGTGTGCTGGCAGAGCTCGGCTATCTCTCACTGTTGCTGGCGACCGGGCTCGCCCTGCTGCAAGGGCTGCTGCCTTGGCTGGGATTGCGGCTCGCCTCACGCCCGCTGCTGGGCTGCGCAACACCGCTGGCCCTCCTGGTCGCGCTCCTGCTGTTGGCCGCCCTGCTGCTGCTCGCCAGCTGCTTTGCCCAGGATGACTTCACCCTGGTCTATGTGGCCCAGCACGCCAACAGCGCCCTGCCCCTTGGCTTCAAGCTGGCAGCCGTGTGGGGCGGCCATGAAGGCTCCATGCTCTTTTTCGTCTTTGCGCTGGGGCTGTGGGGCGCCCTGGTGGCCCTTTGCTCCAGGCGGGTCGATCCGCTGATTACAACCCGGGTACTGGCCATCATGGGGCTGATCGTCGGGCTGTTCAGCCTCTATACCCTGATCTTCTCCAGCCCGTTTGACCGCCAGTTCCCGGGGCCGCTGGAGGGGCGCGATCTCAACCCCATGCTGCAGGATATCGGCCTCATCATCCACCCGCCCCTGCTCTATCTCGGTTACGTCGGTTTTGCGGTCAACTTCGCCTTCGCCATGGCGGCGCTGCACTCGGGTCGGCTCGATGGCGCCGTGGCCCACTGGAGCCGCCCCTGGGCGCTCGGCTCCTGGGTGTTTCTCACCGCCGGCATCGTGCTGGGCTCCTGGTGGGCCTATTACGAGCTCGGCTGGGGGGGCTGGTGGTTCTGGGATCCGGTGGAAAATGCCTCCCTCTTGCCCTGGCTGCTGGGCACCGCCCTGCTGCACGCCCTGGTTGTGTGCGAGAAGCGCGGGGCTTACGGCCACGCCGTGCTGCTGCTCTCCATATTTACCTTTGCCTTAAGCCTGCTCGGTACCTTCGTGGTGCGCTCCGGGGTACTCACCTCGGTGCACGCCTTTGCGGTCGACCCCAGCCGTGGCCTCACCCTCTTGTTGCTGCTCGGTTTGCTATTGACCTGCGCCCTCACCCTGTTTGCCCTGCGGGCGGACATTCGCGCCCCCTATGCCCGCTTTGGCTTGCTGTCGAAAGAGGGGCTGCTCGGCGCCGCCATCTTGCTGCTTTGCGTGGCCTGCGCCAGCGTGCTGCTCGGCACCTTCTACCCCATGGTGTTCCAGTCGCTCCATCTGGGCTCGCTCTCGGTGGGCGCCCCCTATTTCAATACCATCTTCGTGCCGCTGGCCCTTTGCCTGATGGCGCTGATGACCCAGCTGCCGCGCCTGCGCTGGCAGCATCTGGCAGCCCAGCGCCGCATCAAGGTGCTGCTCCCATGCCTGTTTGGCCTGCTGGGAGGAGCCTTGCTGAGCCTCGCCTATCCCGAGCCGCTGCGGGGCGGCTGGCTGGGGCTCGCGGCCAACGTGCTGAGCCTCTGGCTGATGACCAGCCTGCTGCTCCCGCTCTTGCAACCGGTCGCCCTGCGCGAGCTCGCCCTCAATCGGCTCGGCAGCCTGCTGGCCCATCTCGGGGTAGCGGTGTGTGCCCTCGGCATCGCGCAGGTGAGTCACCACAGTCAGGAGGGGGGCGCCGTACTCGCCGCAGGCCAGCCCTATCGGCTCGGCGCCTTCGAGTTTCGCTATGAGGGGAGCGAGCCCATCATCGGCCCCAACTATACCGCCGAGCGCATCACTCTCAGCGTGCATAAGAGCGGTAAAGAGGTGGCACGGCTGACGCCGGAGCGGCGCCACTACAGCGTGCGCACCATGAACATGAACGAACCGGGCATCGCGTGGGGAATGCTCGGCGATCTCTACGTGGTGCTGGGTGAGAAAATGGGGCCCGGCGCCTATGCCATGCGCCTGCACTACAAGCCGCTGGTGCGCTGGATCTGGCTCGGTGGCCTGTTGATGATGGCGGGCGGTGCCCTGCGCCTGCTCGCCCGCCGGCCGCTGCTGGCTAGCCATCCTGCGCCAACTGCCGCCTCCTACCCTCGGCTTGAACAGGAGTCCTTATGAACGCCCGTTTGCGCCTGTTTGTGCCACTCATGCTCAGTCTGGGGCTCGGTGCCCTGCTCTGGCTCGGCCTTGGCAACAACCCCTACAGCCAGGATGAGGCCGTCGCAGGGCGCACCCTGCCTGCGTGGCAGAGTGACGATCTGTTTGGTGGCCCCCCCATCCACACCGCGGCGCTCAAGGGGGAGCCCTTCGTGCTCAACGTCTGGGCCAGCTGGTGCCCCAACTGCCGCGCCGAGCATCCGCTGCTGGGTGAGCTGGCCAGCGCCGTGCCCCTCTATGGCCTCAACTACCGGGACAAGGGCGATGCCGCCCGCGCCTGGCTCACCGAGGCGGGTAACCCCTATCGCGCCGTGCTGGCCGACCCCGACGGCCGACTCGCACTGGAGCTCGGCGTCTATGGCACGCCGGAGACCTATCTCTTCGCCGGTGACGGCACCCTGCTGACCCGTCATACCGGCCTGCTTACCCAGGAGATCTGGCAACGCCAGTTTGCCCCCCTGCTTGCAAAGGCCCGCAGCAACACCGCCGGCCAGCCCGAAGTGGAAAGAGAAGTGGAGAGAGAAGTAAAGAGACAAGTGCAGGAGAGCAAGCCATGAGACGTCTCGGCCACGCCCTGATAGCGCCGCTCTTGCTGGCCTTGAGCCTCGGGGCCCTTGCCAGCGGGGTCGACACCTATGAGTTTCGCCACCCCGAGCAGCAGACCCGCGCTCAGGAGCTGGCCCGTGCCCTGCGCTGCCCCCAGTGTCAGAACCAGAACCTGGTGGAGTCCAACTCCCCCATCGCCCGGGATCTGCGGCTCGAGGTCTACCGCTGGGTGGACGAGGGGCAGTCTGATGAGCAGGTGATCGCCCGCATGACGGAGCGCTTCGGCGATTTCGTGCGCTACGATCCCCCCTTCAAGCGCAGCACGGCGCTGCTGTGGGGCGGCCCCGCCCTCTTGCTGTTGCTGGCCCTCAATCGCCTGCGCAGGAGCCTGCATCGCCGGCAACCGACGCGGGTGCCGCTTGTCGGCGATAGAGCCGAGGGGGCGCTCGCCCACGACCCCAGGGCCGAGCTGAACCGGCTGATCACGGCCGAGCAGCAGGCGGGGCTTGCCCCCCACTGCCGCCTCTACCGGGAGCTGGAACTGGCCCGCCTCGCAAACGCCACCCCACTTGCCGAACAGGCCCTGCGCGAGCGGCTGGTAAGAGATCGCACCGCCCGTCCGCTGCCCTGGCTGCGCTCCTGGATGCTGCTTGGGGGCCTGCTGCTGGCGCTGATGGCCGGTATTTATGCCGGCACCGGCCGCTATCAGGCGTGGCAGGCGTATCAGTCGCGCCCCGATCCGCTGGCGGGATTGAGCACGCGGGATCTGCAGGACAAGGAGCTGGGCGCCCTGCACCAGCGCCTGCAAGCCAACCCCGCCGATCTCGACGGCTGGGCGGCGCTCGGCCAGCTCTATCTCTATCGGGACGAGTACGACAACGCCCTGCTCGCCTACCAGCGCCTCGCCCTGCAAGAAGGGGGCGCCAGCGCGGCGACCCAGGCCGCCCAGGCCACCGTGCTCTACTACCAGGCGGGCCAGCAGCTGACTCCCGAGGCAACCCGCCTGCTTGATAGCGCCCTCAAGCAGGACAAAGGCGAGGTGAGCGCCCTGATGCTGCTTGCCTCTGATCACTTCCTGCACGGCCGCTACAGCCAGGCCATCGCCCTCTGGCAGCAGTTGCTGGACGAGGAGCGCCCTCGCATCAACCGGACCGCGCTGATCCAGGCCATTCAGACCGCGCGGATGATGGGAGGATGACGCGGGGCAAAACAGCGATAATGCAGCGGACCATCTTCCCTGCCGGGCGCCGTTTTTATCGCCATGGTCGCCATTAACGACCCCTTCATCATCCCAAGGCGCCGAAAGGTGCAAAAAGAGTCGTCATCTAGCCCCTCGCCAGCATATAGTGCGCCCCCGTAGTGGCGTGTCTGCCATGGCTTGACAGGCCTCTATGACTCCCTTTATCGGGCCCAATAGCCCCGATGTGGGGGATTTCAAGGTGCGCTGGCCCATAAAATGGAAATATCCGGCCACCAGACGTTGTGAAGCGTCAATTACCGTCATATAACTTAGCCAAATGTCCCTGTGAGTCGTAGTAGAGTCAAATCATGAACCTTCGTCCTTTTCTTCCCTTGCTGCTCGGCGCCTTCCTCCTTCCCGCCAGCATGGAAAGCGCCCATGCCAACCCGTTTTCTGCGACCTCTTCTTCCACCAACAGCCTGCTCGAACCCCGCAGCAACCTGCCGCTGAGATCCGATGCCTACGTGGTCGTCAACCCGAAAACCGGCGAGACACTGGCAGAGCGCAACGCCAACCGGGTGATGTCCATCGCCTCCATCACCAAGCTGATGACAGCGCTGGTGGTACTGGATGGCAATCAGCGCCTCAACGAGACCCTCACCGTCACCATGGATGACGTGGACAGACTCAAGGGCACGGGGTCGCGCCTCGCGGTGGGCTCGCGCCTGAGCCGCGCCGACATGCTGCACATCGCACTGATGTCCTCTGAGAACCGCGCAGCCTCCGCCTTGGGACGGCACTACCCGGGTGGCCGCAAAGCCTTTATCGAGGCAATGAATGCCAAGGCCCGCATGCTCGGCATGTGGAGCACTCATTTCGCCGACAGCACCGGGCTCAACCCCCGCAACGTCTCCACCGCACACGATCTCGCCAAACTGGCTGCTGCCGCATCCACCTACCCGCTGATCCGCCAGTACACCGCCTCCGAGCAGCGTCTGGTACGCAACGGCAAGCGCCAGTTGCACTACCTCAACTCCAACCGCCTGGTACGGGAAGGAAGCTGGCCCATTCTGGTCTCCAAGACCGGTTATATCCGCGAGGCGGGGCGCTGCCTGGTCATGGGAACCCGGGTCAACAACGAGCCCGTGGTCATGGTGCTGCTTCACGCCAACACCACGGATGAACGGGTCGCCGATGCCAGAAAGATCAAGAGCTGGCTGGAAACCTCGGGCCGCATGACCCTGACGGCGCAGTCCACTCCCCAGCCCAGGCTCTTCAGCAGCCAGTAACGGCTACGAGAACAAGGGCCCCCAACCGGCAGGTGCGGGGGCCTTTTTCATGAGTGGCAATCCCCCCCTATTGCCTCTTTCTGCTCCCCCGGTGATCCCGACCGTATGGTGCTTCGTTAAGGAGGCAGAGAGAAACCAAGGGCATCAACAGGGCCGCCACATGCACCTCAAACCCCATCTACCCGAGAAGATCTGTCCCGTCTGCCTTCGTCCTTTTGCCTGGCGGCGCAAGTGGGCCCGCTGCTGGCAGGAAGTGCGCTATTGCAGCGAACGCTGCCGTCGTCGGAAGGAGCACCCCTGATGGAGCTGCGCCTCATTCTCGGGGATCAACTGAACGCAGGTCACAGCTGGTTTCGCACGCCGGATGCCGCTGTCTGCTACCTGATGGCGGAGCTGCGCCAGGAGACGGACTACTGCCGCCACCATCGCCAGAAGGTGCTCGCCTTCTTTGCCGCCATGCGCGCCTTCGCCGCCGCCCTCACCAAGGCGGGCCACCGGGTCTGCTACCTGACTCTCGATGAGAGCGCCACCTGGCCCGATTTGCCGAGCTTGCTGGCGGCCCAGCTCGAAGCGCATCAGGCCGAGCGCTTCGCCTGGCAGAGCCCGGACGAGTGGCGCCTTGCAAGCCAGCTGACCCAGTGGGCCTCAGGCCTTGCCATCCCGACCGCTGAGGTGGACAGCGAACATTTTCTCACCCCCCGCGATGGCTGGCGACGCTACCCCCACAGCCGGATGGAGTTCTTCTACCGCGCCCTGCGAAAGCAGTACCGGGTGTTGCTCGATGAGCGCGGCCAACCCCTTGGGGGGCGCTGGAACTTCGATGCCGAGAATCGCGCCAAATTGCCGGCGAGCCAACCCATCCCGGCGCCCCTCACCTTTGCCAACGAGGTGAGCGACATCGATGCCATGCTGACCCGCCACGGCGTCGCCACCATTGGCAGTGCCGATGCCGACGCCCTGCCCTGGCCCGTCACCCGGCGCCAGAGCCGCGCACTGCTTGAACACTTCCTTGCACACTGCCTGCCCCACTTCGGTCGCTATCAGGACGCCCTGAGCGAGCGGGGCTGGAGCTTGTTCCACAGCCGCTTGTCGTTTTCCATGAACAGCAAGATGCTCCATCCCCTCGAGGTGATCCGCGCTGCGCAAGCTCACTGGCAGGCCAATCAGGCCACCATTTCCCTGGCGCAGGTGGAGGGGTTCATCCGCCAGATCCTCGGCTGGCGCGAGTTTGTCCGCGCCCTCTACTGGGAAAAGATGCCCGAGTATCGGCGCACCAACTTTCTCGGGGCCGAGCGACCCCTGCCCGGTTTTTTCTGGAATGGAGAAACCAGCATGGCCTGCGTACGTCACGCCATTCGACAGTCTCTGGAGCACGCCTATGCCCACCATATCCAGCGGCTGATGGTGACCGGCAACTTCGCCCTGCTGGCGGGGATCCACCCTGACGAGGTGGATGCCTGGTATCTGGGTATCTATGTGGATGCCATCGAGTGGGTGGAGCTGCCCAACACCCGCGGCATGAGCCAGTTTGCCGATGGCGGTCTGATAGGCAGCAAGCCCTACGCCAGCAGCGGCGCCTATCTCGAGCGGATGGGCCACTACTGCAAGGGGTGCCACTATCAGGTGAAGGCCCGCAGCGGGCCGGACAGCTGCCCCTTCAACAGCCTCTATTGGCACTTTCTCTGGCGTAACCGGGACAAACTTGGCAACAACCCTCGCCTCGCCCTGCCCTATGCCAACTGGGATGGCCAAACCACAGAACAGCAACAAGCGATCCTGACGACGGCAGAGCATCATCTGCTCCACCTGGAACGGCTCTGAATCGACCGGATTTCATGCCAGAAAGTGAGCAAATGACAACATTGAGAGCCAGTTAACAAAATGTGAATAGCGATAACCACCAATGACATCGACACCAGTTGAATATCCTGTGGCGGCTGATTAAGGTGGAGGCCCCAGTCAAGGAGAGACAAGATGGACATAGTGGTACTCGGTGGTGGCGTGGTCGGTGTGACCAGCGCCTGGTATCTGGCCAAGGCCGGTCACAAAGTGACCCTGCTGGAGCGGCGTGACGGGGTGGCCCTTGAAACCAGCCATGCCAACGCGGGTCAGATCTCCCCGGGTTATGCTTCCCCCTGGGCTGCCCCCGGCATTCCCCTCAAGGCCGCCAAATGGCTGCTGCAAAAGCACGCCCCCTTCACGGTGCGACCCACCTCGGACCCCTTCCAGCTGCGCTGGATGCTGAAGATGTTCGCCAACTGCACGCCGGCAGCCTATGCAGTCAACAAGGGGCGCATGGTGCGGCTGGCCGAGTACAGCCGCGACTGCATGAAGCAGTTGCGGGGCGAGCTGGCGCTCGACTACGAAGGGCGCCAGCTCGGCACCCTGCAACTGTTTCGCAGTCAGGCCCAGCTCGATGCCAGCCAGCGCGATATCGCCGTGCTCGAGGAGTACGGCGTCCCCTATCAGTCTCTGAATGCCGACGGCTGCGAGGAGGTCGAGCCCGCCCTGGCAAGGGTGCGTGGCAAGGTGGTGGGGGGCCTGCGCCTGCCGGGGGACGAGACGGGGGATTGCTTCCGCTTCACCCAAGCCCTAGCTGACGAGGCCCGCAAGCTCGGGGTGAGCTTCGTCTTCAACTGCGCCATCGACGAGGTCGAGATCGCGAAGGGACGCGCCGTAGCGGTCCGTGCCGGCGAGCAGCGCTTCCAGGCCGACGCCATCGTCTGTGCCCTCGGCAGTTATGGCACCGGCTTCCTGCGCCCCCTCGGAATTGAGCTCCCCGTCTACCCGGTCAAGGGGTACTCCCTCACCCTGCCGATGACGGATGCCAAGGGTGCCCCACGCAGCACCGTGCTGGACGAAACCTACAAGGTCGCCATCACCCGCTTCGACGAGCGGATCCGGGTGGGGGGCATGGCCGAGCTGTCGGGCTTCAACCTGGCGCTCAACCCGAGGCGCCACGATACCCTGGCCATGGTGGTGAGGGATCTCTTCCCCCAGGGGGGGGATCTGGAGCAGGCCACCTTCTGGACCGGGCTGCGCCCCATGACGCCGGACGGCACGCCCCTGGTGGGCCCAAGCCCCATCCCCGGGCTCTGGCTCAATACCGGCCACGGTACCCTGGGCTGGACCATGGCGGCCGGATCGGGCCAGTTGCTCAGCGATCTCATCTCGGGCAATACCCCGGATATCAGCGACGAGGGGCTCACCCTGGCCCGCTACGGCTAGGCATTGGCCACCGTCTGTGCAAGTCTGCGAAAAAAGAGGGCGTGCCTGGCACGCCCTCTTTATTCTTGCCCCTGGCTACGACGACACCGGGGTCGCCTCCTCGCTCGTCAGTCCGGGTTTCAGGGCCAACGTGAAGAGCGCCGCCACCATGTCGGACTGAGTGATGATGCCCACCAGCTGCTCCCCCTCCACCACCGGCATGTGGTGCAGCCCCCCGTCGGAGAAGGCCTCCACCAGATCATAGAGAGGCTGGTAGCGCCGCGCCGTCTGCACCTCCCGGGTCATCAGATCCGCGACCTGCTGCTGCTCGAGGGCCTCCTTCGCCCTCGGCTGGTGACCCGCCCGGTCGATCATCAGGTCGTGCAGGGTGATGATGCCGACCAGCCTCTCCCCCTCATCCACCACCGGCAGCGCCTTGATCTGGTGGTGGGAGAGCAGATGCCACGCTTCCATGGCGAGCGCCTGTGGCGTCGTCACGACGAGATCCCGCGACATCACATCCTGGCACCGTACCGTCCCCACTCGCCCCCGCAGGGCGTGAAGCTGGGCCTCCTGCAGCAGCTCCTGCAGATCCTGGCGGCTGATGTCCAGCAGCTCCCCGTGTTTTTGCAGGGCAAAGTCGATGTCCTGGGTGGCGAGCCGGGCACTCGGCTGGGGATCCGCCGTCTGGTGGCGATTGGGCGCCGCCTTGCCGCCATGGGGATAACGACGCCCCAGGGCGCGGTTGTAGAGCAAGCCCAGACTCAGTAGCAACAGGGAGTTGAGCAGCACCGGCAGCAGCACGTAGCCGACCCCGAGCGCCCGGATCCCCTCGCCGCCGATGACGGCGGTCAGGGCCACGGCGCCGCCGGGCGGGTGCAGGCTGCGGGTGAGGAACATGGCGGCGATGGCCAGCATCACCGCCAGGGCCGAGGCGATAGCCATGTCCGGCACCAGGCTCGCACTCAATACCCCCATCAGGGCCGACACCCCGTTGCCCACAAGGATGGACCAGGGCTGGGCCAGGGGGCTGGCCGGGGCGGCAAACAGCAGCACGGCGGAGGCCCCCATGGGGGCGATGAGCCAGTGCACCTCGAGCCCCAGCCCCCAGCGGCACAGCAAGGCGGTGCCGAGCAAGCCGATGAGGGCGCCAAGGGCGCCGTAACAACTCTCTTTGACGCTGGTATTGGTCGATACCGGCAAAAAATCCCTGAACTGCATGGTGCTCCCGCAGACAATAACATTTATTTCAAATGCGCAATTCTAGCCACTTTCTCCCGTCCCGCACCAGCACCCCGCTCCGCCATGGCCATCATCCGCACGCTTTTTCCCTTCTTAACATTGTCTTAAGAGTCCGCTGGCACCCTTTACGCCATCCCAACACTGGAGCCCAACGGTATGACTCACCTCAACGATGCCCTGCGCCGCTTCGACGGCCAACGCCGGGTCTGGACGGCGGGACTGGAGCGAACCCTGCTCGGCTGGCTTGCCAGTCGCAGCGCATTGCCGCCCTCTTCGCAGGCACCCCGCCGGATCCTGGTCATTCGCAGCACCAACCGCATCGGCAACAACCTCTTCCTGCTACCCTTCCTGCACCAGCTTCATCGCGCCCATCCCCACGCCGAGCTGGAGCTGGTGTGCAGCCCCACCACCCTGATCCCCTTCCTGGCCGATCTGCCCCTGCGGCGCATTCATCAGATCCGGTTGCAGGGCAGACACCTGCCGGGCGCCCTCTCGGCACTCTCGCGTCTGCGCCGCCAGCACTACGACAGGGTCTACGTCCCCTTCGCCTCCAGTACGGATCACTTCATCGCCGCCTGGGTACAGGCCCGTGAGAAATGCGGCTTCGACGATGGCCATGGGGATCTCATCTTCCAGCGTCCGCGGGCTGCGGACAGTGAGTGCCACTACGCCCACCAGCCCCTGCAACTGCTCGGCATACCGGGCAATCCGGCCGAACCCATCCCCCTTGGCAGCCTGTTGCAGGGGCCAAGCCCGGCCTTGAGTGCGCTGCGACGAGCCCATCCTGGCCGTCCCCTGATCGGCTTTTTCACCGGCGCCCGCAAGGGCAAGGGGCTCTCCCTGCCCCAGTGGCAACGGTTGCTTGGGGATCTGCGCCGTCACAGCCCGGATGCCCTGCTGGTCCAGCTCGCGGATCCCGCCGCCCCCGAGCACCTGCTCGGGGACGTGCACGTTTCCCTTGGCAACATGGGGGAGCTGGCCCGCTTCACGGGCGGCCTCTCCCTCTTCGTCAGCGCCGACACCGGTCCCCTGCACCTGGCTGCCGCCAGCGGTGTGCCCTGTCTTGGCCTCTTTACCCAGACCGACCCCGCCCGCTACGGGTGCCTGGGCGCCCAGCACCTCAATCTGGTGATCGAGGATCGCAATGCCATTCCCCTCGACCACCAGTGGCTGGCCGAGGCGCTCGCAAGCGCCCCTCACCCGGTGACGATGTCGGTTTCTCCCACCCGCTACCGGCCCGCCCTGATCCCCCTCTAGGGGGCGGCCATGCAAAAAAGAGGGAAGGCTGTCGCCTTCCCTCTCTCGTCTTGGTGACACTCACCGGGCGCTCGTCCGGGTGAATGGAAGCCCTCAGGCCAGCTCGGCGCGCAGCGCCCGGGTGGCATCGACCATCACCTTGAGGGCGGCGGTGGTCTCTTCCCAGCCGCGGGTCTTGAGGCCGCAGTCCGGGTTCACCCAGAGCCGGTCTGCCGGGATTTGTTGCGCAGCCTTGCGGATGAGGTCTTCAATCCAGCCCTGGCTCGGTACGTTCGGCGAGTGGATGTCGTAGACGCCCGGGCCGATCTCGTTGGGGTAGTTGAAGCGCTCGAACGCTTCGAGCAACTGCATCTGGCTGCGGCTCGTCTCGATGGTGATCACATCCGCGTCCAGCGCCGCCACCGCCTCGATGATGAGGTTGAAGTCGCTGTAACACATGTGGGTGTGGATCTGGGTGCTGTCCACCACCGGGCTTGCGCTCAGGCGGAAGGCGCGCACCGCCCAGTCCAGATAGGCCTGGTGATCCTGCTTGCGCAGGGGCAGCCCTTCGCGGATCGCCGGCTCGTCGATCTGGATGATCTTGATGCCGGCGGCCTCCAAGTCAGCCACCTCGTCGCGAATGGCCAGGCCAATCTGCAGGGCGGACTGCTCGCGGCTCACGTCTTCCCGCGGGAAGGACCAGCAGAGAATGGTCACGGGGCCGGTCAGCATGCCCTTCACCGGCTTGTCGGTCAGGCTCTGGGCAAACTTCGTCCACTCAAGGGTCATGGGGGTCGGGCGGTCGATGTCACGGGTGATCACCGGCGGCTTGACGCAGCGGGAGCCATAGCTCTGTACCCAGCCAAAGCGGGTGATGGCAAAGCCGTCCAGCAGTTCCCCGAAATACTCCACCATGTCGTTGCGTTCCGCTTCACCGTGCACCAGCACGTCGAGCCCGATGGCCTCCTGGCGCTCGATGGCGTCCTTGATCTGGGCCTGGATGCCCGCCTCGTAGGCCTGGTCATCGATGCGCCCGGCACGCCAATCCTGGCGCAGCACCCGGATTTCCGAGGTCTGCGGGAAGGAGCCGATGGTGGTGGTGGGCAGGAGCGGCAGTTTCAGATCCGAGCGCTGCGCGTCGGCACGCACCGGGTAGGCGCTCTGGCGATCGAAGTCACTGTTGGTCAGGCTGGCGAGTCGTGACTGCACCGCCTTCTTGTGAACCCGGCTGTCGGACTCCCGATCCACGATGGGCTGGCTGTAAGCCTCGATCTTGTCCAGGGCGCCACCGTCCAGGTAGTCGGACAGCAGCCCCAGCTCATAGCACTTTTGCAGGGCGAAGGCGAACCAGCTGCGGGTCTGGGGATCCAGCTCGTGCTCCAGGGTCAAATCCACCGGGCTGTGCAGCAAAGAACAGGAGGAGGCCACCCAGAGGCGCTCGCCAAGCTTTTCTTTCAAGGCCTTGAGGGTCGGCGCCAGCTTGGCCAGGTTGGCACGCCAGACGTTGCGGCCGTTGATGACACCCGCCGAGAGTACCCACTGGGCCGGCAGGTGCGGGACCAGGGTCTCCAGCTGCTCGGGGGCAGCCACCAGATCCAGGTGCAGGCCGTCCACCTTCAGACTGGTGATGATGTCCCGCTGATGGGCCACGGACCCGAAGTAGGTGGTGAGCAGCAGCTTGCAGGGGCCGCTCAGGCGCTCATACGCCTTGAGGTAGGCCAGGCGCCACTCGTCCGGCAGGTCCAGCGCCAGGGCCGGCTCGTCGATTTGTACCCACTCCACCCCCTGGGCCGCCAGTTTGGCCAGGATCTCCTGGTAGACGATCAGCAGGCGATCCAGCAGTTCGAGGCGGGAGAAGCCGCTCTCTTTCTCCTTGCCAAGCCACAGGTACGAGACGGGGCCCAGCAACACCGCCTTGACCGGCAGCCCCAGGGCCTTGGCCTCTTCCACCTCGTCAAAGAGCTGGCTCCAGCCCAGCTTGAAGCGCTGGTCACGGTAAAATTCCGGCACCAGGTAGTGGTAGTTGGTGTTGAACCACTTGGTCATCTCGGCAGCGGCCGCCGCCGGGCCGGTCGGCGCACGGCCACGGGCCACCCGGAACAGGGTGTCGAGGTCGGTGTCGCCGTGGCGGTGACGGGCAGGCACGGCGTCTACCAGCAGGCTGGTACCCAGCACCTGATCGTACCAGGCAAAATCCCCCACCGGCAGCAGGTTGACCCCGGCGGTACGCTGGGCCTGCCAGTGGCGCTCACGCAGGCTCTTGCCCACGGCGACCAGCTCGGCCTGGGTGGTTTCGCCACGCCAGTAGGATTCGAGAGCAAATTTCAGTTCGCGCTTGGCGCCGATACGGGGAAAGCCCAGGGTGTGTGCGTAGGTCATAGGTTCCATTCCTTATGCTCGTTTATCTGATGAGGATCTGGATTGTTTGGCCATCCAGATGTTTACACATCCAAAATGACAAGATAAGGTGGCCTTGGCTATTGAATCCTCTTCAACTGGCTCTCAAGAATTTCTCAACTGACGCACAAAGGAGCAGTGCCATGGTCGCGCCCACCCCATCCAGCCCCCCTCAGAGCAGCAATCTGGGCATCGATCTCAAACACCTGAAGACCATCAGCGCCCTGGCCGAGCAAGGGTCCCTGGCCGGGGCCGCACTCACCCTCAACCTCACCCAGTCCGCCCTCTCCCACCAGCTCAAGGAGCTGGAGACCCGCCTCAATCTGGAGCTGTTTCTTCGAAAAAGCCGCCCTCTGGTGCTGACGGCGGCAGGCCAGCATCTGCTGGCCCTGGCCCGTCAGGTGCTGCCCGCCCTGGCCCAGACCGAGCGCCAGCTGTTCGCCCTGCACAGCGGCGAGGCGGGCAGGCTGCATCTGGCCCTCGATTGCCACAGCTGCATCCAGTGGCTGCTCCCGCTGTTGCCGGACTTTCGCCGCCAGTGGCCCGGCGTGGATCTGGAGGTGGAGTCGGTGCCGGGTTTCGATGCCATCAATGCCCTGCTTGGCGGCCAGCTCGACCTGCTGCTCACCTCGGATGTGCAGGCCCGCGGGGATCTTCATTTCGAGCCGCTGTTCGCCTTCGATCTCACCCTGGTGATGGCGCCGGATCACCCCCTCTGCCAGCAGCGGCGCATCGCACCGGACGATCTGCGGCCGGAGGTGCTGCTGGTCTACCCGGTGGAGCGGGCGCGCATGGACGTGTTCAGCCGTTTCCTGCAACCGGCCGGGGTGGAGCCCGCCCGTTGCAAACCGGTGGACAACACCTCGGTCATGCTGCAGATGGCCGCCGCCGGGCTCGGGCTCGCCGCCCTGCCCCGCTGGGCCAGCGAGGAGTTCGTGCGCCAGGGCCTGCTTGAGGCGCGCCCTCTCGGGGAGGGCATTCGCCGCCACATGTATGGCGCCGTGCGCGCCGCCGACAAAGATCAGGCCTGCCTGCAGAGCCTGTTCGAGCGCATCCGCACCCGGATGGCGGCCCAGTAAGCCGGACACAAAAAAGCCGCCAGGATCAGGCGGCTTTCATCACGGGTTGCCCGCGCAGACGAAGAGTCGGGCATCAGCACTCGTCACCCCTCGCCCCACCCTGCCTTCGCGGGCAGTTGCCACACAGTTCCCCATCCCGGCGCTTGTAGTGCAGGCAGCAGCGCTGGCGCACATAGCCCGGGAAGGCCTCGTCCCGGGGCAGGCCCGCCTCGCGCCAACCCGTCAGATGTGCCGACGGCAGGCCACAGGATTCAAGCCAGAGGGGGGCATGGGCCCTCACCTCCTCCCGACTCACCTCCCCGAAGAAATCGGGCACCCGCACCAGGGCCGCCAGCAGATCGTCCGCCAGGAGCGGGCGCACGAAACCGGGGCGCAGCCGCTGCGCCGTCCCAAGGAGGGTGAACAACCCCTGCCAGTGCGCCTGGAGTCGCTCTCCTGCCGTCTTGATCAACACGCCGGCCTCCCCTCTGATCATGGGCTCGGCCGGCAGGGTAAAGCCCGACACCACGCCGGCCTCATGCCCCTGTCCCAGCCTGTCGAGGGCAGGCACGGCCTGATGGCGATAGACGGCCACCATGGCGAGATAGATGGATTGCCAGCAGAGCATGCCCCAGCTGCGGGTGAGCCAGTAGGCGGGCCCCGCCTCCGGGTGTGCCTGCTGCCAGTGCGCATGGAGGGCTGCGGCCACCTCGGCCGACGTCGCCCCGGTGGCATCCGCCAGTGGCGGGCGCACGTCACCGGCCGCCACCAGGTTCCCCTTGAGGGACGGGATCAGGCTGGCCGCCGCCGCGAACAGGGCCTGGTGATCCGAGACGAGGGCGCGTTCCGCGTCCGCTTTCTCCCGGCCAAGGCTGCGCGGTACACCGCGTGCCCTCTCCTCGCCCATTCGTTGAAAGGGCCCCGGGCGCGTGCCGGGGCGCAAGGTCAGAATGCGTATTTGAGTCGCGCCTCCACGCTTCGTTCGGCCCCGAACCAGCAGTTGTTCTGGTCGTAGCAGGAGTAGTAGGTCTTGTTGAACAGGTTGCTGGCGCCAAGCGATACACCTACCCCCTTCAGGCTTGCGCTGAGGGCGGCGAGATCGTAGGAGGCGGACATGTCCATCAGGAGGTAGTCCGGTACCTTGTCGGTGTTGGCGGCATCCATCTCGGCCTCCCCCACGTAGCGCAGGCCGGCGCCCACCCGCATCCCCTCGAGGTTGCCGCCGGGGTAGTAGTTGCTCCACAGCGACGCCATCTGTCTGGGGACCCAGACCGGCGTCTTGCCCTGCAGCGTGGTGGTGTCGCGCGTGATCTCCATGTCCATCAGGGTGTAGTTGAGGGCCAGATCCAGCTGGCTGGTGAGATCGGCTCTCCCCTCAAGCTCGATGCCCCTGGAGACCGTCTCCCCGGTCTGCAGCTTGGGCCCGTAGACATTGTCCGGGTCCGTCACCAGGGCATTCTTCTTGGTGATGTGGAACGCCGACAGGGTCGCCGTCTTGCTCATGTCGTCGGAGAGGAACTTGACGCCCCCTTCCCACTGATGACCGGTTGCCGGTTTGAACGCCTGGCCCTGCTTGTCCGCCCCCGGCACCGGCTCGAAACTCTCGGCATAGCTCGCATAGGGGGAGAAGCCGCCATCCAGCTCATAGAGGGCGCCGACGCGGAAGGAGAGGTTGTCCTGATCGAGGTGGGCCAGGGACTGGCTGTCCGCCCCCTGATAGAGGGTCCGGCTGTCGGTGTCCATCCGGTAGCGGTCGTAGCGGGCGCCGCCGATGGCCACCAGCCGATCGAGGCGCACCTGATCCTGCAGATAGACGCCGGTCTGGGACTGACGGATCACCTTTTTATCCTGGTAGTTGAAAGTGAGTGCCTCTGGGACTATCTGGCTATGGTTCGGGTTGAAAATGTCGATGCTGGGCGCCGAGTAGTCGAGGGTATCCCGGTAGAGGATATGGGCATCCAGGTACTGGTAATCGACCCCGAGCAGCAGGTTGTGCTGGGCAGAGCCCGTCTGCACCTTGCCCGCCAGCTGGTTGTCGATGACAACGCCCCGGGACTCTTCATCGGTGAGATAGGCGTTGCGGGCCAGGGTGCGGTTGTCCGCCGCCAGGGCCGCGTTGTAGGTGTTGCGCTGATAGGCGGACGCATCCATGTAGCGGGCATTTTGCAGCACCTGCCAGCGCTCGTTGAAGTCGTGGCTCAGCTTGTAGCCCAGCAGGGTCACATCCCGGTTGTACTCGTTCCAGTTCTCGTCACCAAGGAAGGTGTCGCTGCCAAGCTGCCCCAGGGGGTTGGACTTGGCCGAGCCGCTGGCGGGCACAGTGGTGTAGATGCCGGCCTCGGGATCCTTCTGGTAGTAAAGGTTGAGGTTCAGCAGGGTGCGCTCGCCGAGCTGCCAGTCCAGGGACGGCGCAAAGACGTAGCGCTCCTCCTTCGAGGTCACCGCCTGGCCATCCTTCTCCCGGGCCAGTCCCACCAGCCGATAGGCAAGCTGCTCGTTGATGGCACCGGTGCTGTCGAGGGTCATCTCCTTGAGGGTGCCCGTGCCGGTCGCCACGCTCACGTTGTGCTTGCTCTCCCGCTGGGGGCGCTTGGCGATGAGGTTGACCATGCCGCCGGGGGGCATGCTGCCATAGAGCACCGATGTCGGCCCCTTGAACACCTCCAGCTGCTCGATGGCCACCGGATCTATCTGGGGTTGCAGGTTCCAGTCGTTGTACTGGAGCAGCAGGCCGTCATAGAAGTTCTGGTAGTTGTCAAAGCCACGGATGTTGAACAGATCCAGCCGGTTGACCGCCCCGCCCCGCAGCTCGGTGTTGACGCCGGGCACGTAGCGCAGCGCCTCGCTCACCGAGCTGACGCCGCGCAACGACAGGGTCTCCCCATCCACCACCGAGATGGCCTGGGGCGTCTCGATGGGGTCGAGCCGGGTCTTGGTCGCGGTGTTGCGATAGGTCTGGCCGAGCACGGTCAGGGTCTCGTCGGCGGTGGCCGTATCCTGGCTGTCGGACGCGGCGGCCTGTACAGAGCCTGCAAGCAGGGTGGAGATGGTCACGGCGACCAGGGTCAAAGGGGGGTGAACAAGCTGCATCTGATCCTCGATTACTTACTGCATGTGAATAGTAACAAATATCATTTGCATTTTATTGTTCTATTTTGCCCCGATATTAACAATTTGGGGCATGTTGGCGGGGAAGCGGGAAAAGCGAGGGTGGCAGGCATGCCATCTCCTATCGGAGGCAACATGGCAACGTCGTCGAGGCTCTCTGAGAGGGTCCATCATGGCCGCCTGATGAAGGTCACCGCCTTCACTTTCACAGCCAATCGGCAAGTAACCATCACATATTCAGAACATGGCGGCATTTTCACCCCCATATTCACACTCATCAGACAAGTATGGTCGCGTTCTCCCTCCCCTTGTTGATCCTGGTCAATCGCTATTGATAAAGGAGGCGATAGCATGCCCACCCTTTTATCAGCCCTGATTGAGACAATACCAAGCCATCAGCACACGCCTATGAATGAGACCGCCCACCAAAATCTGCACTGCGATACCCAGCTCAACGTCACCTTCGGAGTCATCATCCTGACCCTGCTTATCGCCCTGATGGCCGTCAGTGTCAGCATCCGGACCTCTGCCGAGCGCAAATACCACAAGGTGGCGGCCATGTTCGTGCACAACATGGCGACCCAGTCCATCGAGCCACAGTTCAAGTCACTGGAGCATGTCCTCAACGAAACGGGCAGTGTCATCGATGAATCAGGCCTGGATGCCTTCCTCAATGAGGATCACACGCCCCTTGGCCTCTCCCTGATGCAAACGTTGGCGCTCACCCCCTATGTGAAGAGCATCCTGCTCGCCGATCCGCAGGGGCGGTTCAACTCAGTCCCTCATCTGCCGGTCGGGGAGCACTTTGATGCCAGGGAGCGCCCCTGGTTTCTCGCGGCCGCCGTACGAACCCTCTTCGTGCACTACACCGACCACTACACCAGCAAGTTCGATGACAAGAGCCGCAGCGTCTCCGTCTCCCGCCCCCTGCTCGACAGGGAGGGGTTCTTCCTCGGTACCCTGGCCATGAACGTGGATCTCGAGCAGATGAGCTATCCCCTGCGTCAGCTCATGAGCCCTCTCAAGGGGGAGTTCTACCTGGTCGATCGGGCGGGCGACATCCTGCTGCATTCGGATGTGGGGAACCTGTTTCGCCATCGCGTGGACCGCCGGCTCATCGAGCAGATGACCAACGGCGCCGACCACCTCTTCGATGCAAAGCGCCAGACCCACCTCTACTACCACTCCTTCTCCAACCCGGACTGGTTCGTCATCTATGCCGTCAGCGATGCCAGGTTCAAGGAGGTAAGCAGCAGCGAGTCCCACCAGCTCCAGATCACCCTGGTGGGCTGCATGCTGATCTGCCTGCTCTGCTGGTGGTCCTTGCGTCATGTGCTCAGCAAGATGATTTTCGAGATCATCGCCCTGATGCGCGCCGGACGCATCCACCCGGGCAAACCAGGGGATCAGTTGCGCCAGGAGATCCAGAGCGGCCATCGCCAGATGCTGGAAGCCGTGGAGGCGTCCAACACGGATGCCCTGACGGGTCTGTGCAATCGCCGCTGCTTTGACAAGGCACTCGACGACCAGCTGATCGCCGGCCGCCCTTTCTGCCTGGGGTTGATCGATCTGGACAACTTCAAATCCATCAATGACACCCACGGCCACCCGGTCGGTGACGACGTCCTGCGGGCGGTGGCCCGGGAAGGGCGGCAGATTGCAGGCCAGGAGGCCACCCTCTACCGCTACGGCGGCGAGGAGCTGGCCATCATCATTCCCGGGGATGACAGCACCAGAGCACTGACGATGCTCGAGCAGTGGCGCACCCAGGTGGCACAGCGACCATGGCGCGAACCGGACCTGGTGGTGACCTTCTCTGCCGGGCTGGGACTGTGGCGACAGGAGTCCGCCGAGCAACTGCTGACGCGGGTCGATCAGGCGCTCTATCAGGCCAAGGATGCCGGCAAGAATCGGGTGCACCATGCCGACTGATCCCCTGGCACAGCGTCTGCGTCTGGCCATCGTGCTCGGGTTCCTCTTGCTGGTCGGCCTCACCGCCCTCAACCTCCTGCAGGCGGCCAGCGGCCTTCGCAAGGACAACGCGCGCAGCCTGAACCATGCCCGGGCCATGATAGAGAGCGCCATCAACGACAGTCAGTCCCTGGTCGAGGCCGCCCGCCCCCTCGCCATGGGCCGCTGTCAGGATGAGCAACTGGCCCTGCGCGACCTCATCACCGCCTCCCCTTATGCGCGGGCACTCTATGTGCTGGAGGGGCAGCAACTGCGCTGTACCACCCTGCACAGGCCCATCCTCACCCGGGATATTCCTCGCGGCCCGGCGGGCAACCAGACGCTGATCCTCGCCAGACACAGCCCCATCACCGGGCAGACCGCCATCCTCTACCGTCAGCCATCCGGCGATCGCACCCTGCTGGTGGAGCTGGACGGCTTCCACATCTTCGGCGCCTTGCAGGCCGTGATGGGAGAGGACAACCTCTTCTTCCTCCTCGGGGACCAGGCCCTCGATGGCCATGGCAGGACCCTGCCCGCAGCCCGCCTGCTGGAAGGGGGACAACGTCTGCAACAGAGCGAGCCCACCGCTCATCCCTATCGCCTGGTGGCGCTCAACGGTTACAAGGAAGTGCTGGCGTTTGCCTGGGCGTACAACCAGGAGAACCTGCTTGCCGCCCCTGTGCTGGCGCTGTTGCTGGGGCTGCTCACCTTCTATCTGAGGGGGCGCAGCGGCTCCCCCCGCAGCGAGCTTGCCAGAGCCATGGCGGCCCGGGAGTTCATCCCCCACCTGCAACCCGTGATGGACAGGCAGGGGCGCCTGCGCGGTTGTGAAGTGCTGATGCGCTGGCGTCATCCCACACAAGGGATGATTGCCCCCAACCACTTCATTCCCCTCGCGGAGGAGTGCGGCTACATAGTACCCATGACCCGCCAGTTGATGGCCCAGACCCGGGATTATCTGGTCGGGGTGGCCGACAGGCTGCCCCCCGGCTTTCACGTCGCCGTCAATGTCTGCGCCCAGCACTTCAAAAACCGGGACATCGTCGCCGAGTGCCGCGACTTTCTTCGCGCCTTCCCGGGCCAGGATCTGCGCCTGGTGCTCGAGGTGACGGAGCGGGAGATGGTGGATGCGGACGAGCAGACCCGCGCCATCTTCGATGCCCTGGACGAGCTGGGCGTGCTCATCGCCATCGATGACTTTGGCACCGGCCACTCCAGCCTCTGCTATCTGCAGATGTTCCATGTGGACATCATCAAAATCGATCGCAGCTTTATCAAGGGAATGAAAGAGGAAGGCCCCTCCCGCCATATCGTCGAAAACATCCTGGATCTCGCCCATCGCATGGGGCTGGCTCTGGTCGCCGAGGGGGTGGAGACCCAGGAGCAGGTCGAGATGGCACGCCACTATGGCATCGACTACCTGCAGGGCTTCTACTTCGCCAAGCCGCTGCCACCGGCCCAGTTCACTGATCTCCTGGCCAGCGCCACACGCCCGGAGCCATCCCGGCGCCATGCCGAAATGAGCCTCCTTCCCTAACGGGGGGCGACGGGCAGCCAGTACTCCATGGTGGCGTCGGGCTGCTGGCCGTCAAAGCCGGGGGCATAGCGCTCCAGTTCGAAACCGTCCAGCCCCCGGTATGCCGACTCCGGCAGCCAGTGCAGGATGAACCAGTGCAGGCTCTCCCCCAGCTGGGCAATGGGTCCTTTGTGGGTGAGCACGGCATACTCCTGAGCCGGCACGTTGAGACTCGACAGGCCGGGGGGCGTAGGCGCCGTCGTGGCCACTCCGGCCCAGTAAGGCAGCCGCTCCCCTGCCCCCGACACATCCACCACCCCCAGCCACTCCCTCGACAAGCCCAGCGCCCCCGTCTCGCGCAGCGCTCGCCAGATGGCGGGCACCGTCTGCTGAAAATCCGGTGAGGCATCGAACAACCCCCGAATCGTGCCCCTGACCCCCAACAAGGTGAACGCCGGCAGGCTCTCTATGCGCACCTGCACCAGGTTGGGAGAGGCAGAGCGGGGGACCGCCGCCCGCACCAGGGGCGTGCGCAACCCCAGCCGCAGGGCCCGCTTGCGATACGCTAGCGGCGAGCAGCCAAATTGCTGCTTGAAGGCGCGGCTGAAACTCACTTCCGAGCCAAACCCGTGATCCAGCGCCACATCCAGCACCCGCAGCCGGGTGGAGAGCAGCGCCTCCGCCGCCATGCTCAGCTTCAGCTCGCGCACATAGTGAGCCACCGTCTGACCCGTCTCATGCAGGAATACCCGTTGCAACTGCCAGCGGGACCAACAGCTCTGCCGGGCCAGCGCCTCCAGGGAGAGCGGCTGATCCAGATTGGCATGGATGTAGTCGAGCACTCGCTCGATGCGGGTGAGGTGGGTGCGCGCCTCGGGTGCCGGCTCACGGAGTGGGTGGGGAGAAGTCGGTGTCATGATGCGCTTGAGACCACGCCAGCAGAGGGCGCTCTGGCCCGGGAGGGCCACATTAAACAGGGGTGTCGCGCCGACCGCAAGGCCGGCGCACCGCCTGGCTATTCATCCCGCCCCGCTCAGGGTAGACGGCTCTGGCCATGCTCGGCGAAGTGGCTGCGAAGGGCGCTGATCACCCGCCGCACCTTCTCCGGGATCTCCCGCTGGGGGGTGATGGCATGGATCTCCATGGGAGGGGCCAAAAAGCCCGGCAGCAGCACGAGCAACCGACCGGTGGCGAGATCTTCTTCTATTTCACCTTCCGGTTGCAGCGAAATCCCCTGCCCTGCCAGGGTGAACTGGCGCAGGGGCAAGACGTTGTTGCACAGCACCCTGGGCTTGGGCTTGATCTTGTGGGCCTCCCCCTTCTCGTCCAGCAGCAGTATCCCGCCCCCCAGCATGTCCGAGGCCAGCCAGTCGTGGGCCAGCAGATCTGCCGGGCTGCGTGGCGTGCCCTTGCGTGCCAGATAGGCGGGCGAGGCACACAGCAGCATCCGGGTCTGACCCAGCCTGCGGGCAACCAGGGTGGAATCTTCAAGCGTGCCGACCCGCAGCGCCACGTCGATGCGATCCTTGATGAGATCCCGCTTCTCGTCGTCGGCAATGATCTGGATGCCCAGGCCGGGGTGAGCCTGCAGCAGCGGCGAGAGAGCCCGCGCCAGGGGCTGGCCGGCCATCCCCACCGGCGCGGTGATCCGCACTTCTCCGAGCAGGCTGTCGCGCACCTCCGAGAGGCGCAGCTCGGTGTCGTTCAGGGTCTGCTGCAACGACTGGCAGCCCTGCCACACCACCTCCCCCGCCTCGGTCAGGCTGAGGCGGCGGGTGGAGCGGTGCAGCAGGGGCAGACCGAGCTGGCTCTCCAGTTGACTGATATGCTGGCTGACGGCGGACGGGGTCATGCCGAGGGCCTTGGCGGCGCCGGTCATGCTGCCCGCCTCCACCACGGCGGCGAAGATGGCGTAGCGTCTGAGCTGATCCATTATGAAGCCCTGCTTACAAGTGAATGCAATTTTAAGTGGATTATTAAATCATACTCGGGGGCGTAGGATAGCCCCATTCCCACAGTGAAGGAGAATTCCCATGAAGATTGCCCTCATCGGTGCCAGCGGTTTTGTCGGTTCAGCCATCCTCCAGGAGGCCGTCAGCCGCGGTCATCAGGTCACCGCCATCGTGCGTGACGTGAGCAAGGTCGCCGCTCACCCGCAAGTCACCGCCGTGGCGGTGGACGCCCAGGACAGCCAGGCACTGGCCAGGGTGCTCAAGGGGCACGATCGGGTGATCAGTGCCTACAACCCGGGCTGGAGTGCCCCGGACATCTACGATCAGTACCTCAAGGGGGCCAGCGCCATCGTAGCCGCCGCCGTCGCAGCCAACAGCTGGCTGCTGGTGGTCGGCGGTGCCGGCAGTCTGGAAATCGCCCCGGGCGTGCAGCTGGTGGACACCCCGGAGTTCCCGGCAGAGTGGAAGCAAGGGGCCCTCGCGGCCCGGGATGGTCTCACCGCCCTTCGCCGGGAAACCACCCTCGACTGGCGTTTCGTCTCCCCACCCGTGTTCCTCGAACCCGGCGAGAAGCGCGGCGGTTACCGCCTTGGCACGGATCAGGTGCTGTTCAGCGGCGAGCAGCCCGCCGGGATCACGGTCGGCGATCTGGCGGACGGGGTGCTGAACGAGGCGCAAGCACCGGCTCACCTGCGCCAGCGTTTCACCCTGGGTTATTGAGGAAAGGCGCGCCAGCAACCCTTCCCATGACAGTCACACGGAGGGAGGCGGATGCCTCCCTCCGCCTTTTCTCTCCCGCGTCTATCCCGTCACGCCAATGTCGCTCTCACCCGGTACGGCAGATCGCCGCCTGAGCCGCCCGTTGCTCGTTCCATTCGCTCAAGTCCGAATTCCATTTCGAATTTTGTATATAACTAAGAATATTTTATTGCTTCCACCTTATAACCTCGAACAGTAGCATCACCCTCAACCCAAACGGCGCCACTCAAGAAGAGTGCGCCCCGGTTTCGCAACACCCCGCACGCCGGGGCACGCAGACCCCGTTCACGGAAAGTGAGGAGATGCCCATGACCACCCCATCATTGCCGATCATCGATCTCGCCGCCCTCAAGGGCACCCCGGCTGCACGCAGCCAGATGCTGACGCAGCTTGGCCAGGCCGCCCGCGAAGTGGGCTTTTTCTATCTGGTGGGCCATGATCTGAGCGAATCGGCGCGCCAGGAGACCCTGGCGCTCGCCGCCCGCTTCTTCGCCCTGCCACTTGAAGAAAAACTGGCGGTGCAGATGGTCCACTCCCCCCACTTTCGCGGCTACAACCAGGTGGGGGCAGAGCTCACCCGGGCACGGCCGGATCTGCGGGAGCAGTTCGATATCATGAACGAGGCCCAGGCCCTGCCTGTGGCGCACATTCGTGAACCCTGGCAGCGCCTCATCGGCCCCAATCAGTGGCCCGCCGCCCTGCCCGAGATGAAAACACGTCTGCTGGCATGGCAGGATCGACTGAGCGACATCACCCTCACCCTGCTGGACGCTTTCGCAGAGGTGCTGGGGCAGCCCGCCGGCGTATTTGACGAGAGCATTCGCGGTGCCCCCTACCAGCACATGAAGCTCATTCACTACCCCAGACAACCCGAAGGCAGCAGTGGTCAGGGGGTAGGTGCCCACAAGGATCCCGGCTACCTGACCCTGGTGATGCAGGACGATCACTCCGGGCTCGAGGTGGAGACGGCGGATCGCTGGATCCCCGCGCCCCCCTTGCCGGGCGCCCTGGTGGTCAACATCGGTGAGCTGCTGGAGCTCGCGTCCGACGGCTACCTCAAGGCCACCCTGCACCGGGTGGTGAGCCCCCCTCCCGGGGTATCGCGCCTCTCCTGCGCCTTCTTCATGGCGGCAAGGCTGGATACGACTGTGCCACTGCTTAGCCTCTCCCCCGAGCTGGCGGCGCTGGCCGAAGGGCCCCAGAGCGATCCCGCCAACCCGCTCTTTTATCAGGTGGGGGAGAACGTGCTCAAGGGGAGGCTGCGCTCCCACCCGGATGTGGCGGCCCGCCACTATGCAGGCGAGCCGCAGCGCGAGCCAGCGCTAGTCTGACAACCCGCTACACCACATGAGAAAAGGGGCGCGACGGCGCCCCGGATAACACAAGCAGTCGGGCAACGACCTGACAATGACGGAGTACAAAAATGAAATTCAAGACCATGAGCGTACACAGCGGCCAGCGGATCGACCCCCAGACCGGAGCCCTCACCACCCCGCTCTACCAGAGCAGCACCTTCAGCTACTTCAACGCCCAGGCGGGCAAGGAGCGCTTCGCAGGTCAAGCCCCCGGCTTCATCTACAGCCGCTTTGGCAACCCCACCACCGCCGAACTGGAGCAGAAGCTGGCAGCCCTCGAAGGTGCAGATGAGGCACTGGTGGTGGCCAGCGGCATGGCGGCGGTGAGTGCCATCATGTATGCCCTGGCCGACAGCGGTGATGAAGTGGCCTATATCGGCCCCCTCTACGGCGGCACCGATGCCTTCCTCAAGCAGACCTTCAGCCGCGCCGGCATCAAGATCACCGCCTACGAGAGCGATCAGGCGCTGCTGGCCAACATCCGCCCCGCCACCAAGGTGGTACTCTTTGAAACCCTTACCAACCCCACCCTCAAGGTGGTGGATCCGCGGGTGGTGGTGGAGGCGGCCCGCAAGGTGGGTGCCATCACGGTGTGTGACAACACCTTCCTCACCCCCTATCTGCTGCGCCCGCTGGAGCTTGGCATCGACATCGTCATGCACAGCGGCACCAAGTACCTGGGCGGTCACGGCGACATCATCGCCGGGGTGGTGGCGGGCTCTCACGCGCTGATGAAGTCGATTCGCACCGTGGCCCTCAAGCACATCGGCTCTCCCATCGGCCCCCAGGAGGCCTACCTGCTGCAACGGGGGGTCAAGACCCTACCCCTGCGCATGGATGCCCACCTGCACAACGCCCAGAAGGTGGCCGAGTTCCTGGATGCCCACCCGGCGGTGAAGAAGGTGATCTACCCGGGCCTTGCCAGCCATCCGGGCCACGATGCCCTCGGCGCCTTCGCCAGCGGCTTTGGCGGCATGGTGAGCATCGAGCTGGAGGGCGGGTTTGAGCGCTGCGCTACCCTGCTCGACAACCTGCAACTCTTCGTGCAGGCGGTGAGCCTCGGCGATCTCGAGAGCCTCGCCTGCCATCCGGCCAGCACCACCCACGCCGCCATGGACGAGGCGAGCCGCCTCGCCGCCGGGGTCAATGACGATCTCCTTCGATTCAGCATCGGGGTGGAAGACACCGACGATCTGATTGCCGATCTGGCCGCCGCCCTGGCCCTTCTCTGATATCCAGTGGCGATCCGGGGGAGTGACGCAATAAAAAAAGGGAAGACAATGCCTTCCCTTTCTCTTTTCTGCCCGTCGCCCTCATCAGGCGTCGTGGTAATCCTGGCAGGCGCTCAGGGTGTTCTCCATCAGGCTGGCGACCGTCATGGGGCCCACGCCCCCCGGTACCGGCGTGATGAAGGCGGCGTGATTGCGCGCGGTCTCATACTCCACATCTCCCACCAGGGAGCCGTCCGCAAGGCGGTTGATGCCCACGTCGATCACCAGGGCACCGGGTTTGACCCACTCCCCCGGAATGAAGTTGGGCTTGCCCACCGCCACCACCAGCAAGTCGGCCCGGCGCACCTGGGTCTCCAGATCCTGGGTGAAGCGGTGACAGGTGGTGGTGGTGCAACCGGCCAGCAGCAGCTCCAGCGTCATGGGGCGCCCCACGATGTTGGAAGCCCCGACCACCACCGCATGCAGACCATGGGTCTTGACGCCGGTGGTCTCGATCAGGGTCATGATCCCCTTGGGGGTGCAGGGTCGCAGCGCCGGGATCCGCTGGGCCAGACGACCCACGTTGTAGGGATGGAAGCCATCAACGTCCTTGTCGGGACGAATGCGCTCCAGCACCTGGGTGGTATCGCAGTGAGCCGGCAAGGGCAACTGCACCAGGATGCCGTCCACTTCCGGATCCTCGTTGAGCTGGTCGATCAGGGACAGCAGCTCCGCTTGTGTCGCCGTGGCGCTGAGATCATAGGAGCGGGAGACAAATCCCACCTCTTCACAAGCGCGACGTTTGCTGCCCACATAGACTTGGGAGGCCGGATCCAGCCCCACCAGGATCACCGCCAGACCCGGTGCCCGTTTCCCCTGCGCCAACCGCTGTTGGACTTGCGCGGCGACCTGATTGCGAATCGTTTGCGCAACCTGTTTTCCATCAATGATTTTGGCAGACATCGTTCTTCACTCACCATGTGTTCAACTGCGGCGCATTGTCGCATTTTTTTGGCGCGGGTGTTAGCGGCTCTCGCAGGGAGGGCAATAAGTAGGCACTTGAATTTACTGGCGGAAAAAGTCATTGACGCTGACTTTGGCGCTTGGGTATGATGCCCGCCCGTTGCCCAGTGGTGCCGCCGAAGGTATGCTGGATGGCGAATTTTCGGTGATTAGCGCAGCCCGGTAGCGCATCTGGTTTGGGACCAGAGGGTCAAAGGTTCGAATCCTTTATCACCGACCAGGTTCATCGGGAAATCCCCGGATTTCTTGATACAACGCGCCCTTAGCTCAGTCGGATAGAGCAACGGCCTTCTAAGCCGTGGGTCGCAGGTTCGAATCCTGCAGGGCGCGCCATCGATACAGATGAGTTTGATTGCTGTATCGAAGGCAGATTTCAGTGGTGGCTGTAGCTCAGTTGGTAGAGTCCCGGATTGTGATTCCGGTTGTCGTGGGTTCGAGCCCCATCAGCCACCCCATTATTCCCCTCCAGGCTGGGATCAGCCTGATGAGACAGCAGCACGCTGTCTGTTTGGACCGGCCACTGGCCGGTCTTTTTGTTTCTGCGCCGCCCGCTTTTTGGCGCAACGCCCCCACCCCATCCTCTGGCGCTCGGCGCCCCGCTCAGGACGCAGTCCGGACCGCCGTCACAAAAATGGGGTTTTCTACCCCGCTCAAGACACGCCCTCCCCATGCCATGACCCAGCGCAAGTCCAGGTCTGATCCCTCGTGTTATGGATAAAAAGATTGATAACACGGCTGCCAGGGCGCTCCTTCCTTCTCTTATCCCTTGTCCAGGAGCAGCCAAATTCGATGGCACCGATTCATCTTTTCGTAATACGGTCATCCCATCCTTAATCAATTAGCTGAAATATAAGGAGTTATTGATAAACCCCCGATGCCGGTCCAAGGCCCAGCCTGTCACATGCCCCGCCGGTTGCAGGAAAAGTTCCCATACTGAGTTGTCTGCATTGCACATGACTGCCAAGGAGAGACAGAGATGAGTGAAGAAAGCAAATGCCCCTTCAACCACACCGCCGGCGTCGGCAGAACCAATCGAGATTGGTGGCCGAACCAGTTGCGGCTGGATCTGCTGCATCAGCATTCCCCCGGCGCCGATCCCATGGACAAGGACTTTGACTACGCCAAGGCCTTCGCGAGCCTGGATTACAAGGCACTCAAGAAAGATCTGGTCAAGCTGATGACGGATTCCCAGGAGTGGTGGCCGGCGGACTTCGGTCACTACGGCCCCCAGTTCATCCGCATGACCTGGCATGCTGCGGGCACCTATCGCACCACCGACGGTCGCGGTGGCGGCGGCCGTGGCCAACAGCGCTTCGCCCCCCTCAACAGCTGGCCTGACAACGTCAACATCGACAAGTCCCGTCGCCTGCTCTGGCCCATCAAGCAGAAATACGGCAACAAGATCTCCTGGGCCGATCTGCTGATCCTCGCCGGCAACGTCGCCCTGGAGACCATGGGTTTTCGCACCTTCGGCTTTGGCGGTGGGCGGCCCGACGTGTGGGAGCCGGATCAGGACGTCAACTGGGGGGATGAAATTGCCTGGCTCGGGGTCGATCCCGATCGGGTCAAGGGCGATCGCGAGCTTACGGCCCCCTTCGGTGCCACCCACATGGGCCTCATCTACGTCAACCCGGAAGGGCCCAACGCCAGCGGCGATTACATGGAGGCGGCCAAGGACATCCGTTCCACCTTCGGTCGCATGGCCATGAACGATGAAGAGACGGTCGCCCTTATCGCGGGCGGCCACACCTTCGGCAAGGCCCACGGCGCCGCGCCCGAATCCCACAAGGGGCCAGAGCCGGAAGCCGCGCCTCTGGAGGCCCAGGGCCTCGGCTGGATGAGCGACTTCGGCAGCGGCCATGGCAAGGACACCGTCTCGAGCGGGCTCGAAGTGACCTGGACCAAGACACCGGCCCTGTGGAGCAACAACTTCTTTGAAAATCTGTTCAACTACGAGTGGGAGCTGACCAAATCGCCAGCCGGCGCCAAGCAGTGGGTGGCCAAGGATGCCCCGGAGATCATTCCCGATGCGCACATCCCGGGCAAGTTCCACAAGCCGACCATGCTCACCACCGACCTGACCCTGCGCTTTGACCCCGAGTTTGGCAAGATCTCCCGCCACTTCTACGAGGATCCGCAGGCCTTCGCCGATGCCTTTGCTCGCGCCTGGTTCAAGCTGACCCACCGCGACATGGGCCCCATCGCCCGCTACCTGGGGCCGGAAGTACCCAAAGAGGAGCTGATCTGGCAAGACCCCATCCCCGCCGTCAATCATCCCCTGATCGATGACAAGGACGTGGCCCTGCTCAAGGAGCAGATCCTGGCGACCTCCCTGTCCGTGGCCGAGCTGGTGTCGACCGCCTGGGCCTCCGCGTCCACCTTCCGTGGCTCTGACAAACGCGGTGGCGCCAACGGTGCCCGCATCCGGCTCGCCCCGCAAAAGGATTGGGCCGTGAACCAGCCTGCCCAGCTTGCGAAAGTGCTTCAGGCCCTCGACGGGATACAGCAGACCTTCAACGCTTCCGCCACCGGCGGCAAGAAGATATCCCTGGCCGATCTCATCGTCCTAGCGGGCGGCGTGGGGGTCGAGCAGGCCGCGAAGAGAGCCGGTGTCGCCGTGACCGTGCCCTTCACTCCGGGCCGGATGGATGCCTCCCAGGCCCAGACCGATGTGGACTCCTTCGCGGTGCTCGAGCCCCTCGCAGATGGATTTCGCAACTACGCGGGCGAGTGCGCGGGCTTCGCGGAGACCATGCTGATCGACAAGGCGCAGCTACTCACCCTAAGTGCCCCCGAGATGACGGTACTGGTGGGCGGCATGCGGGTGCTCGGCACCAACGCGGGCAACTGCCACGGGGTCTTTACCGCCGCCCCGGGCACCCTCTCCAACGACTTCTTCGTCAACCTGCTCGACATGGGCACGGAGTGGAAGCCGGCGGCGGGCAGCCAGGGAGTCTATGAAGGCCGTGATCGCCAGAGCGGCAAGGTGAAGTGGACCGGAACCCGGGTCGATCTGGTGTTCGGTTCCAACTCCCAGCTGCGCGCCCTGGCAGAGGTCTACGCCAGTGCGGATGCCAAGGAGAAGTTCGTGAAGGACTTCGTGGCGGCCTGGACCAAGGTGATGAACCTAGATCGCTTCGATCTCGCCTGATGACGCTGGCAGGTGCCCCGTTCCCGACGCCCCGGGAACGGGGCGTTTTTTATGGGCTGCTTCCAGCCCCCGGCCTCTCCCCGCTCTTCTCGCGGCGGCGCAGCCTGCCCGGCGTCAGCCGGCGGTGATGACGGTGCAGCCCTCCCCTTCGAACGTCTTGACCAGGACCGGATCCTGCCGGGTGCAGATCAGGTAGTCGAGATCCGCAGCGTGCAGGAAGGGGTAGGAGGCCAGGGACTCCAGCTTGTCGTCATTGCACAGCACCGCCAGCGAGCCGCAACGCTCCGCGACCCGGCGCTTGAACTCGCTGTCCTGGTAATGCACGGCGCTGAAGCCGAGATCCGAGGACCAGGCACAGACCCCCAGGAAGCCGAGGTCGAAGCGGAACTTTTTGATGCCCTCGGCCGCCGCGATGTCGACGGCCCCGCCGACCAGCGGATCCTGCTCGCCACCGATGAGGATGGTCCTGATGCCGGGTCTCTCCAGCAGCCGGCAGGCGATGGCCGGGCTGTTGGTCACCACCGTCAGACCCTGGTGTTCCGGCATGAGGGAGGCCAGTAGCAGGTGGGTGCTGCTGGCATCCAGGAAGATCAGCTGGTTCGGTTTGACCAGGCTCAGGGCGGCCACGGCCAGGGCCTGCTTCTGCGCCACATGCTGGGTACTGCGTTCGGTCAGGGTCCCCGTCTGGGGCGACAGGGAGATGGCGCCACCGTGAATGCGCTTGCAGCGCCCCTCATCGGCCAGATAGCGCAGATCCCGCCTGATGGTCGCCTCCGTGGTGCCCAGCGGCTCCGCCAGCTCCGCCGCCATCACTTTGTGGTGCGCGGCCAGCAGATCCAGAATGAGGAGCCGTCGCTCCTCCGGTGAATACTTGTCCATGGTGTTCTCTTGTAATGGCCGGGCGATCACCGCCCGTCCCCTCTCACGCTCCCTGCCGCTGCAGTGCGAGCAGTTGCAAGATGGTGTGCATGACGGCGTCTTCATCGTTCGAGCGGGTGATGAAATGGGCGGCATCCTTGGTCCGTCGTGGCCATTGCGCATGGCGAAACTGAAGTCGGCGCACGCCATCAGCTCGATGTCATTGAGCCCGTCGCCAAAGACCAGGGTCTCATGGCGACCGGCGCCGACCAGCTGCTGCAACCTGGCCACCGTTGTCCCCTAGTGCACGCCGGCATTGGCGATGTCTATCCACTGCTTGTCGGACGCCACTATGCAGGCTTCGTTATCACACTCGCCAAGCTGGCCCCGCAGATCCAGGCAGCGGCCCTGCTTGTCATAGACGGTGATCTTCACAACGTCCGCGGTGATGTCGCCAAAATCGGCGACCGTCTGCACCTGGGTGTAAGAGCGGCGCACCAGGGCTTTCAGATGATCCTGCACCGCCTCCCGGATCGCCGCACAGGCCGCCGTGCAGGCGATGACGATATGCTCGCCCGGCAGACGCGCCAACCGACGGATGATGGCCAGGCCCAGGGCATTACCCAGCAGCGACTGATAGACGTAGCGCCCCTGGTGCTTGATGCGGGTGGCGCTGTCTCCCAGGATCCAGAAATTCGCGCTCTGCGCCCCCAGCCGCGCCTCGACCCGATCGACCTGTTTTCCCGTGCAGGGCGCAAAATGTATCCCCTGCTGCGCCATGGCGGCAACCACCTCGGCGAACAGGGCTCGGTTGTTATCCCCCCTGCTATATGAGGAAGGTGCCGTCCATGTCCGTGATGATGAGTTTGATCATGCTGTTACCTCGGATGTATGCATTCTGATCGCGGTCATCATATCGCCACAATGAACACACACAAACAAATACAAGAACATTTTTGTTCATATGAACTCAAAATGATCATAGCATGACCTCCTCGCTCGGAGGATCCCAGGCACAGCCCCTCCTTCGATTGTCATCCAAGGAGACCCCATGTTGTCCACACTCTCCAGCCGGCGGCCCCGGGGTGAGCGGCTCGCCACCCGAGCCACCTTCTTCTGCTCGGGCTTTGCCACGGCGGCCTGGGCCTCCATCATCCCCTTCGTCAAACTGAACGCCCAGATAAGCGACGCCACCCTAGGCTATGTCGGGGTGCTCTCCAGCCCCGCCCTGGTCGGCTTTGTCGCCGACGCCTTCGGTCTGCCGGCTGCCCTCCACGGCGTCGTTTTGCTGATGGTGCTGGCCCTGCTCCTCAGCAGAGGCGTGGGGCTGGCACCCCGGGCCATCCCTCTTTCTACAACCTGTCAGGAGCTGCCATGAGAAACCCTGTTTTCGGCGACGTGGTATTGAAAACCGAGGACATTGCGCTCGGCGTCGAGGTCATCGCCAAACGGCTCAACGAGCGATTCACGGAGGCGGTGGTGATCACCGTGGTGCCGGGCGGCATGCTGTTTACCGCCGATGTCGTCAGGGCGCTGCGCTTTGATGTCGCCATGGATTACATCTCCTGCCCCCACACTCCGGGGGAGCGCCACAATGCCTCTCCCATCGTCTTTCACGACAATGTCGGCATCCAGGGCAGAGACGTCATCCTGATGGACGACGCCATCGAATCGGGCGGTACCATGAGGCGGCTGGTCGCGCACCTGCAGGCGTTCGCGCCACGCTCGCTGTCCATCGCGACCCTGTTTGTCAAACCGGGGCGCGTGGCGATCCCCGCCGAGCAGTTTTATGCCTATGAGATGACGAGCGATGACCTGCTGGTGGGCTACGGCCTGCCCTGGGAGCACAAGTACCGGAATATCCCCTATGTCTCCAGGTTGAAGAGATAACGGGACGGGGCAAGGTTAGGGAGCGATAAACCGATCAGGATAAACCTGACAGCAAGAGAGGCATTGACCAGACCATGTCCCGGTGTCGCCCGGTGTACGGCCTATGCCACTCCAGCAGAGCTAGTCCACCCGCCTGTCGATACCGGGTAGAGACCAGATTGCCGGTTACCGGAAAAACAAAAGGCCCCGTCTTGCGACGGGGCCTTTTGTTTTATTTGGCGGTGAGGGAGGGATTCGAACCCTCGATACGTTGCCGTATACACACTTTCCAGGCGTGCTCCTTCAGCCACTCGGACACCTCACCAAATTTTTACTGCTTGAAGTGGCTTTCGGAGCGCGCTGCGCGTGCATCTTGCCGACTTCGTCGGTGGGCAGCCTCTCGGATACCGCACCAAATTTCGGTCTGTGGTTTAACGTGTTCAGCCAACACGGTGTTCGCTGCGCCGTTGCGCTGGAACGGGGCGTAATTTAGGGGAAAGCCCCGCCGCCGTCAACGGCTTTTTAGCCGCAGCGAACCGTTCGCACATTAAACGCACAGTTCCGGTGCTGAGGTCAGTGCACGGATTCCGGTGCGACCTGGATTTCCGGCAGATTGAGGAAGCCAAGGCGTTCACATTCGGAAACCACTTCATGGGTGGCTGCCGTGGTGCTTTCAACGAACAGCAGGAACTGCTCGACGGTGAGACCCGCCTTGGTAAAGACGGTGTGACCCACGACGAGGCGTGGCAGGTTGTCATCGATGATGTCGAGGAACACCTTGAGGGACGGATATTGCATGTTGAGACGACCCAGTTCGGCCACCAGGGGCAGCAGCGATGAGGGGCGCACCTCCAGCTCGGATGAGAACAGCAGCCCTTCCTCTTCCACGAAGATCCGGCTCTCCTGGATGCCCTCGACGGACTGCAGGGAGACCATGTGGATGCCATGACACTGATCGCACACATAGTGCTCGATCCGGGCCTGTTGCAACCAACGCATTATCATTTCAGAGCTGGGGATATTCATCATTTTCACGACACGGTAGAGATCAAGGGGCGCAGTCTAAACCAATTTTCAGACAACCAAAAGCACACAGGCCGGATCCCCGTCGTCTCGCTTCTTTTTGACAGGCCCTGTGCCTATACTCAGCCATTCTCGTAGCGCACTCGCCTCCAAAGAGCCCGATGACCATCCAAGAAAAGTATCGCCTGCACCTCAAATCCCTCTCGGATGAACTGCTCGCCCTGCAAAAACCCATCCGCATCCTGGATGCCATCAAATGGCCCCGTCACCTGCAAAGCGACTTTCTGGCAAGTGGCGGCAAGGCACTGCCCGCCATCGACAGGCACTTCTATGAATCCCTCCCCCTGGGGTTCGATCCCCGCAACAAGTACCTTGAGCTCAAGGAGCTGAGGGACAGGATCCGCCGGCGCCTCGGCCCCCAGGACGATCTCGGCCGGATCCTGCAAGAGACGGTGGATCAGTACATGGTGGTCATCGAGATGCTGCGCCAGCGCGGGCAGCCTGACTTCCAGCGCTACAGTCAGCGGCTCTACGGCTCGGCAAGCGATCACCTGCGCGGGGATCGCAAGACCCTGAAGGAGCTGGGGGCCAGATTGTGCGACATCTTCTCCCTGCCCGGCGCCCGCCATCTGGTGCGCCCCTACCCCAAGGAGTTCGAGGGGGAAGCCGCGGTGGCGAGGTTGCAAGGCAAGCTGTCTAGCTACTTCAGCGACGGCACAGTCCAGGTCAAGCTCAGCGATGGCATCGTCTCCGATGCCGCCGCCGGGGGGGATTACATCAAGCTCAACTCCCACGCCCGTTTCTCGGAGCTCGATCTGCAGGTGCTGGAGGTACACGAAGGCTGGGTTCACGTCGGCACCACCCTCAACGGCCGCCAGCAATCTTACGCCACCTGGCTCGGCGCCGGCTCTCCCCGCATCACCGCCTGTCAGGAGGGGTTGGCAGTGCTCATCGAGACCCTCACGTTCAGCTCCTTCCCGGACAGGGCCAAGCGCATCTCGGATCGGGTCATGGCCATCGACATGGCGGAGCGTGGCGCCGATTTCATCGAGGTGTTCCGCCACTTCGTGGCCAAGGGGGCCAGCGAGCACGACGCCTACAAGATCACCCAGCGGGTGTTTCGCGGTGGCATGGTCGAGGGGGGCGCCTGCTTTACCAAGGATCTCTCCTATGTGAAGGGCTATGTGGAGACGGTTAACTTCATTCGCAGCGCCGTGCTGGAGGGGGTGCCGGAGATCCTGCCCATGCTGTTCGTCGGCAAGGTGACCCTGGACGACATTCCCGTGCTCTATCAGCACTATCTGGAGGGGCTCATCGACGCTCCCCGCTACCTCCCTCCCATGTTTCGCGACCTCACCGGGCTCTACGTCTGGTTCGGCTTCGCTTCCGGCATGTCCCTGGTGGACATAGGCCGGGTACAACAGCATTTTCGCCAGCTCTTCCACCGCCTGCCGGCGGCCGACCCCATCATCGCCCCCGTCGACATCGAGATCGACTGACCCCCACAGACAAAGAGGGCGCCAGATGGGCGCCCTCTTTGGTGTCCAGGCTGCACGAGCCAGCCACGGGTTACTTGAAGGCCCGTCCTTCCAGATAGTGCTTGCGGCAGAGCGACACATAGCGATCGTTGCCGCCTATCTCCACCTGCTCACCGTCGCGCATCACCTGCCCCGCCTCGTTGACCCGCGAGTTCATGTGGGCCTTGTTGCCGCACCAGCAGATGCTTTTTAGCTCCTCGAACTTGTCCGCCAGACAGAGCAGGTGGTAGGAGCCGGGGAACAGCTCGCCACGAAAATCGGTCTTGAGACCATAGGCAATCACCGGAATGTCCTGCTCGTCGACGATGCGGGCGAGCTGGTAGACCTGCTCACGGGTCAGGAACTGCGCCTCGTCAACGATGAAGACATCGATGTGCCGCTTTGCGTGGCGCGCCTTGACCATCTCGAAGAGATCGCAGCTGTCGCTGAACACCTCCACTTTCAGCTCAAGACCGACCCTGGCACTGATGACGCCGGCACCGAAGCGATCGTCGATGGCGGGCGTCATGGCCAGCGGATACATGCCACGCTCCAGATAGTTGAAGTGGGCCTGGATGAGCTGGGTCGATTTGCCTGAGTTCATGGTGGCAAATTTGTAGTGCAGTGAAGCCATGATGGGGTTCCGAAACGGGAGTGATGGGGCGCATGCTAACCAAAGCCCCTGCCAAAACCAAGGGGCCCGCAGGCCCCTTGTTCTCTTATGCGACTGCCACGGCGCTATACGCCCGGGCTTTGCGCAAATGGTAACCGGAGAAGATCAGGAACCAGAGCCCGCTCACGGTGAAACCGGCCAGCGCGGAGTGCATCAGCCCCATCACCAGGTAGCCGAGCGCAGCGCCAAAGGCGATGGCCAGGGCATAGGGCAGCTGGGTCATCACGTGATCGATGTGATGGCAACCGGCCCCGGTGGCAGACAGGATGCTGGTGCTGGAGATGGGGGAGCTGTGATCTCCGAACACGGACCCTGCCAGTACGGCGGCCAGCATGGGCAGCATCAGACTGATGTCGCTGGCGGCCGCCATGTCGCCGGCGAGCGGCAGCATGATGCCGAAGGTGCCCCAGCTGGTGCCGGTGGCAAACGCCATGGCGCAGGAGAGCACGAAGACCACGGCGGGCAGCACTTCCACCGGCAGATTGCCATTGGCCAGGGAGGCCAGGTATTTACCGGTTTCCACATCGCGCACCACGGCGCCGATGGTCCAGGCGAACAGCAGGATGTTGATGGCGGGCAGCATGGCCATGATCCCCTGCGGAGCCGCCTTCATCCAGTTGCTTGCACCGAGCTTGAGGCGCATGGCCAGACCGATGGAGACCACCAGGCTGCACAGGGCGCCATAGACCAGGGAGGAGCCGACATTGGTGTTCTCGAAGGAGCCGAGCACGCTGAACGGCAGCCCCTTGTCGGCCAGCACCGCAGCCCCGGAGTCAATCATGAAATAGACGGTGGTCAGGGTGAGGGTCAGGATGGGCAGCACCATGTCAATCATGCCGCCATTGCTCTCCTCCGGGCTCTCCATGTCGAGCCCGATGGGGCGCCCCTTGGACTCGTCCCACAGCTTGCCCTCCAATGCCCACTGCTCATGCTGACGCATGGGGCCTATGTCGAGCTGGAAGGCGATCACCACCAGCACCATGATCAGGGTGAACACCGCATAGAGGTTCATGGGGATCATTTCGACGAAGGCGGAGATGGGGCTCTGGTCGGTCAGACCATGAGCCGCCATGATGCCGCCGACGAGGGCGATGATGTAGGCCCCCCAGGAGGAGATCGGCATCAGCACGCAGACCGGCGCGGCGGTGGAGTCCAGCAGATAAGCCAGCTTGGCGCGGGAGATCTGGAAGCGATCGGTCACCGGACGGCAGATGGCCCCCACCGACAGGCTGTGGAAGAAGTCATCGATGAAGAAGGCGAACACCATCAGACCGGTCAGGGACTTGGCACCCTTGCGGGTCTTGGCGCGGCGCTCCGCCCACTCGGCAAACGCCCGGGTCGCACCGGAGACGCTCATCAGGCTGATGAGGCCGCCCAGCAGCAACATGAAGAGGATCATGTTGACGTTGTCACGGTTGAGCGCACCGTCGACCCAGAAGATCCTGAGCACGGTGTCGAGCATGTAATGCAGGGACGCAAGGGGAGAGAACTGGTTGAGCAGCAGGCTGCCTGCGACTATGCCCACCCCCAGCGACACCAGGACGCGGCGAGTGATGATCGCCAGCGCAACGGCCAGCAGGGGGGGAACGACGGACCAACCGGAGTCGGCGTAATGAACGATGTCCATGATCTCTTTGCACCTAAAGACAACAGGTGGAGATCTACCGAGAGGATCAAAGAAACAAAACCCATGGGGAGGGTATACTCCTCAGCCCCTTCAGGTAGCGCTCCATAGTGGATGACTATGGCAGTCCTGCACCTATTAGATGCAGAACCAGCAACCCGGTATGATGGCCTGGTCACTTCGGCGCCGACTCCTTTCATCGAGCATCGCAGGCATCACCCTCCGCTCGGTTACTCATAGGCAGCGCGCCTCTACTTAAAGGTATTCGCGGCACATTTTATCGAGCCGCCGGGTGATAGCAAGTTTTTTGATTAAATTTCAAGGTTTCTGTGGCCCCCATATCTGTAAAGGTAGTCAAATGGTTCATCAAAGACTCCGCTGGCGATATTTTCATCTGACATGAATCCATTCGAAGATGTTGGCCCATCAAACGGATAAAAATATCCTTCATACCTATTTCAAGACTTAATTTATCAGCCTAATTAATTATTTTGGCAGGCTTGACTTGGTGCCAATCACCCCTATAAATTATCGAAAAACCAGTTCTTCCCTTAATATTTTGCTCGCGTGGTAGCCAATATGAACGAATTTCTGAAAGTGCTGTTGAATATCCGTAGCCTGCGTGCAGCTTGCCGCGATTTGACGCTGGAACAACTGGAAGAAGGCTTGGAAAAGCTCTCCGCCATCGTCGATGAACGTCGGCAAGATGAATCCGCCGAACGCCAGGCCCGTGAAGAACATCAAAAGAAAATTGCCGAATATGCCGAAATGCTGAAGGCCGCAGGGATCGATCCCGCCGAATTGGTCAACACCGTGGTGCCCGAGAATACCAAGGTCAGCAAACGTGCGCCCCGCCCCGCCAAATATCGTTATCTGGACAATGGTGTGGAAAAAACCTGGACCGGTCAGGGCCGCATGCCCTCGGTCATTGCCAAGGCCGTTGCTGAAGGCAAATCCGTGGAAGCCTTTGCTATCTGACAGCAATATCAGACCCCTTTCCACAGCAATAAAAAAACCTCGCAAGGCGAGGTTTTTTTATTGCTGCTTCGTGCGGTGGTCAGCCTCTGTCAGCCGCCTTGACCCAGAGGATCTCCGGGGTACCCGACGATACCAGCAGGTATCTGGCGATGGTGAAAAACCAGTCGCTCAGCCGGTTGAGGTAGGGCAAAACGGCCGGATTCACCCGCTCTACGCGGCTCAACCCAAGCAGCAGGCGCTCGCAGCGACGGGTCAGGGTACGCACCACATGTGCCTGGGCCGCCGCCCGCGAACCGCTCGGCAAAATAAAATTGCGCAGCACCGGCAACCCGGCACTGTAGGCATCGATCTGTTGCTCGAGCCTGTTCGTCCAAGCCTCGTTCACCTGCCACAGCGTATCCGTTTGTGATTCACTGGAAAATGCCAGCTCCCCCCCCAGATCAAACAGCTCCTGCTGCAACAATATGAGATCGGCCAGGAGAGTCGTCTCCCCGGCGGGTATTTCAGCCATCAACAAGCCTATTTGGGAATTCAGCTCGTCGATGGCGCCATAGGTCTCGACACGTTTATCGTCTTTGGCCAGGGAAGTGCCATCGGCCAGTCGCGTGAGCCCCTTGTCCCCTTGCCTTGTATATATTCTCATTCTGACATCCTGTTAATAATGGGAATAATCATGGACTCGAGTCCATTGAGCTTTATCTCGTAGGCCAGTGCCAGAGACTGGCCCAGGGTACCGGCCGGAAAACCGCTTCGCGCCAGCCATACCAGATAGGGCTCGGGAATATCGATGATGCGCCGCCCCTTGTATTTCCCGTAAGGCATCTTGCTGGCCAGCGTCAGCAAGATGCGCTCATCGCTGAGTCCATCCATATCAATCGATATTCAGGTATTTATGGGTCTGGATGGAGAGTCGCCAGTTACGGGCGATGCAGGTTGCCATGGCCAGCTCCGTGGCCCTGGCTTTCTGGCTGATGGGTTGCAGCGCAATCATCACATCGGGGCGCAGCCGGGCGGTGGCCAGCAGGGCATCCAGCTCCTCGATATGGTGCTCGGTGGCCACCGGGTGCTTGATCTCGTTGGCCCGCTCGAGGGCAGAGACCAGCACCGGCAACCCACCCTTCATGCCGATCTTGGGGGAAACAGTCACCCAGGTCTGCTCATGGGTCAGCACCTCGCTGGTCCCGCTGGTTTCGATCTGCACCTGATAACCCGATGCCACCAGGGCCGAAGAGAGCTCGCGCAAGTCGTAGAGGCAGGGCTCACCACCGGTCAACACCACGTGACGGGCCCGGTAACCGAGCCGGGTAAAGCTGGCCAGAATATCTTTCGTGCTCATCTTGCTCCAGCCGTCGGACTCATTGGAACGATCGAGCACCTCGCCAGGGGCCACCTCACGCTCGGGGTCCACCACCCAGGTGTGGCGGGTATCGCACCAGGGGCAGCCCACCGGGCAGCCCTGAAGGCGAACGAAGATGGCGGGCAGGCCGGTAAATACCCCCTCCCCCTGGATGGTCTGGAAGATCTCGTTGATTGGGTAGTGCATCTTGGTCACGACTTGCTGCAAAAGGGGCGGATTATACCCCAAACCCGGGCTAGGCACAGGCTCAGGATCCGCTTTTCTCGCCCAGTCCGCTCTTCTCGTACAGTCTGGCACGGATGCCGGTCTTGTCAGCCAGATAGTGATCCAGGCCACGGCGACGCAGCTCGCAGGCCGGACAGGCCCCGCAACCATCTCCCTGGACACCGTTGTAGCAAGTGAGCGTCTGGTGACGCACGGTATCGAGGTGACCGTAATGATCCGCCAGCGCCCAGGTTTCGGCCTTGTCGAGCCACATCAGGGGGGTTTCGAAGCAGATGGGGCGATCCAGCCCCAGGGAGACCGCCTGATTGAGCGCCTTGACGAAGTCGTCGCGGCAATCGGGATAGCCGGAAAAGTCGGTCTCGCACACCCCGGTGATCACGGCCTCGGCGCCCACCTGATAGGCATAGATGGCCGCCAGGGTCAGGAACAGGATGTTGCGTCCCGGCACGAAGGTGTTGGGCAGGCCGTTCTCCTGAAGCTCGAAGCTCACCGGTATGTCGTCCCGGGTCAACGCAGAGATGGCCAGCTCCCCGAGCATGGTCACATCCATTACCTTGTGGGCGGCGATCCCGAGCGCCGTCGCCAGATGGCGGGCGGTGTCAATCTCCGCCCGATGGCGCTGGCCGTAATCGAAGGTGATGGCATGCACTTCGTCATAGCGGGCCTGTGCCTGCACCAGACAGGTGGTGCTGTCCTGCCCGCCACTGAAGACCACGACGGCTTTTTTCATGTTTTTCACTCCTCTGGGCAACTCAACGGCGGCGGCCTTGTGCAAAGTCATGCCACTGCCGGTTCAAATGGGTAAACAGGGTCATCAGCGGGGCGAAGCGCTCAGGCTCTCCTTCCCACCGGGACAACAGATGGTAGCCCGCTTCCAGGGTGGACAGTGCCTCCTCAAAGGGCTTCTTGCGAATGGAATATTGCCCGGCAATGGCGCCGAGGGTGATCCGCGGCAACCCGAGCAGTGCAGGCGAGCTGTGCAACATGCGATAGGCTTTGCGCCAGGTGCCATCGAGGAGGATGAAGTGGGCTCGCACGGTGCGCCCACTCCTCAGGAGATGCTCCCTTGCCTCTATCAGGGTCAGGGCCTCCTCATCGGGCCACAGCAAATAGCACTGGACAGCGGGGTCAGCAAGCAGGGCATTGAGCCCTTCATCGTCGGAAAAGTCCTCCCCCACATGGATGCGCACATCGGACAGGGACGCCGCCAGCAACGCAGCCGTCCCCTTGGGGTGACCTACTTCGGCAGGGTGTTGCAGGATATGGAGCGCAGCCAGGTTCGGCACACGCTGAATATAATCGCACAGGCACGCTTTGAGGGCCCGGGTACAGCGTGTACAGTATCGGCTCTCTTTGTCGTTGGGCTGCTTCATGTTGTCAGGAAAATCGGGTCTGCTCTGGGTCATCGCGCTTTCGCTCGTCACTGCCTTGCTCTTTTTCACCGTGCCAAATCATCAGCTCGCCTTCGATCGCGACCTGATCGCCCAGGGCGAAGGGTGGCGCATCATAACAGGCAATCTGGCACACACCAATGGATGGCATCTGCTGCTCAACCTGAGCGGTCTGGCCGTGCTCTACAGCCTGTTTCAGGAGTACCTGACGGGATGGCGCCTGCCCGTGCTGCTGCTGCTGCTGGGGACGGCGGTCGGACTCGGCATCTGGTGGGGCTGCCCGCAAACCCAGTGGTACATGGGACTCTCCGGCCTGCTGCACGGCTTGTTCGTATGGGGTGCCATGCAGGACATCCGCTTTCGCCGTCACTCCGGCTGGCTGATGCTGGCGGGCGTCGCCATCAAGCTCGGTGTGGACTTTTACAGTGCCGGCGAGAGCCCTGTCTCCGCCTTGATCGGTGCCCGGGTACACATCGAGTCACACTTCATCGGCGCTCTCGCCGGCCTGCTGCTAGGCCTCTTCCCCATTCGTCTGGACGCCCAGACCGTCCACTCCTGAGCTCCCCATAGGCAAAGCCAGCCCACGGCCAAAATGCAGCAGGCCGGATCTGGGATCCGGCCTGCGCTCATTCGCCCATGACGCCGTTACCGGCAAAGCTCGGCATTGATAGCCCCAAGCACGGCGGCGGGATCCGAGGACTGGGTGATAGGACGACCGATCACCAGATAATCCGCCCCCGCCTCCACCGCTGCCAGCGGCGTCATGACGCGGCGCTGATCACCGGCAGCCGATCCGCTCGGACGAATGCCCGGCGTCACCAGCTTGAATTCGGCTCCCAGCAGCCCCTTCAGCGCACTCGCCTCTTCCGCGGAGCAGACCACACCATCCAGCCCGGCCGTCTTGGCAAGGGTGGCCAGGCGGATCACCTGTTCTGCCGGCGTCACATCCAGACCCAGGGGCACCATGTCGGACTGCTCCATGCTGGTCAGCACGGTTACCCCGATGAGCAGGGGCGCCTTGTCGCCGTATGGCAGCAACGCCTCTCTGGCGGCACGCATCATGCGTTCGCCACCGCTGGCATGGACATTCACCATCCAGACGCCCAGCTCCGCACTGGCCGCCACCGCCTTGGCGACGGTGTTGGGAATATCGTGAAATTTCAGATCCAGGAAGACGTCGAACCCCTTGGCCACCAGTTGGCGAACGAACTGGGGACCAAACAGGGTAAACATCTCCTTGCCTACCTTGAGGCGGCACTGGGCCGGTGAGATCTGCTCAATGAAGGCAAAGGCGTCGGCTTCGTGCTGATAATCCAGCGCGACCAGTACTTTGGGGTCTTGCATGTCACTTCCTATGGATTGTTATGCCACAGCCAGGCGCAGCAGAGCCGGGGCCCGGTTGCACGCTGGCATCTGAAATTCTTGGGTATCCGTACTTGCCCGGGCGTGTTGGCCTCGCTGGCGTTTACTCTCCATCCAGCCCTCGGATCGGCTTGATGGTGCCCCACTGTCGGCAGGAAGGGCATTGCCAGAACAGCGAATGGGTGGCAAAGCCGCACTGACGGCACTTGTGGGTCGACTTGATCTTGATCTGCTCACCGACCAGCTGTTGCAGCAACTCCAGGCTCTCCTTGGCAGGCCCCTCCTCGGCACTGGCCAACTGGAAACCGACCAGCTGATAGAAGCCCTTCATGGAGGGGTGGCGACGCAGTTGGCGCAGCACCAGGGCCCGGGCCTGGCTCAACCCATCGCGGGCCTCCACCAGATTGGCCAGCGCCAGGGTCACGCTGACCCCCGCATGATCCTCTACCGCTTTTTCAAGCAGCGGGATCAGCTCCTGGCTGCGACCAAGCTGGCGATAGCATTCGAGCAGTTTCGGCATGGCTTCGGAGGCAAAGTCGATGTCCTGCTCGAACACCCGCAGGAGCTCCTTGGCCGCATCCTCGAACCTGCCCTCCTCCATCGCCAGATCCGCCAGCCGCAGGCTGGCGCGGGCACAGGCCGGGTGGGCACCGAGCGCACGCTTGAGCTTGGCGATGCCCGCAGGCTTGTCGCCATCGCGCAAGGCACTCTCCGCCTGTTCGCAATAGAAGTGGGAAATGGGCTCGGCCAGCTTCTTGCCCTGGAATTTCTGCAGACGCACCGCCACGGCGATGGCATTGTCCCAGTCACGCAACTGCTGATGAATGATCAGGAGCTGTGCCAGAGCCGTCTCTTCGAAATCGCTGTCATCACACAGCTCTTTCCAGAGTGCTTCGGCCCGATCGAGCAAGCCGGCAGCCAGAAAGTCACGGGCCAGCTCCTGCAAGGCAAGCTGACGCTGCTCACGGGTCAGCTGACGGGCGACCAGGTTCTGGTGGATCTTGATGGCGCGATCGACCTCGCCCCGTTGACGGAACAGGTTGCCGAGGGAGAGGTGGGTTTCGATGGTTTCGCTGTCGACTTCCAGCAGCTGGATAAAGAGATCCACCGCCTTGTCCGACTCGTCAGAGAGCAAATAGTTGAGGCCCGCCACGTACTGGCGGGAAAACTGGTTACTCTGTTGCTGGGTGTCCTGGCGAACACTCCTGCGGCCCATGTACCAGCCATAACCGGCGGCGATGGGCAACAGCAGGAAAAGCAGTTCAAGCATCGAGGGACATTATTCCTTGGCTGTCGACCGGGCAAGCTCCAACTCGCGAGATTGACGACGCATGGTTCGGTTCAGGGTGCGATTTTGCAGTTTGAGACGCAGGAACAGCAGACCAAATACCAGCCAGCCCAGCAGAAAACCGCCGGCGAAGAAGAACCCCAGCAACATGGAGAGCGAGAACTCCCCCTGAGCAATCAGGTAGTTGAACTGCACCAGCTGACCATTTTGAGAACCGATGGCAAGGGTCAGGACAAACACCAGCACCAGTGGAATGAGGGCCAAGATACGCTTCATGGGAGCTCCCTGTCTGTAGCGAATGAGTGACTGATTATCCTTAAAATCACAGGCAGACTCTAGCGCGAATGGGAAAAGAGTGTGAGAAACCCGACAACGGGCAGACTCCAGGCCATAAAAATGAAAAAGGCATACTCAGGTATGCCGTTTTCTGCATTATTCGATGATGTTGACGCGTTCGCGCAACTCTTTGCCAGGTTTGAAGTGCGGGACATATTTCCCGGTCAGTTCAACCTTGTCCCCGGTCTTGGGGTTGCGACCCACGCGGGGCGCACGATAGTGCAGCGAGAAACTGCCAAATCCTCGGATTTCAATCCGGTCGCCGTTTTGCAAGGTCGATGCCATCTGCTCAAGGATCTCCTTGATTGCGGCTTCGACATCCTTGGCCGGCATATGCATGCGGCTGGCTGCCAGTTGTTCGATGAGATCTGATTTGGTCATAAGGTTAAATCTCCTTCCCCGATCACATGCAATAATCATTTTGCCAAGATAAAAAAGGGCGGCGCAATGCCGCCCTTTTCTTGCATCAAGGATTACTCACCCTTGGCGGCTTTGAACGCTTCCATCATGGCATTGCTGAACACAACTTCTTCTTGTTGGTTCAGGCTGTCGATGGCAACACGCTCGTCAGCCTCGTCCTTGGCACGGACAGACAGGCTCACGGTGCGGTTCTTGCGATCAACGCCCATGAATTTGGCTTCAACTTCGTCACCAACAGACAGCACCAGAGTGGCGTCTTCTACGCGGTCACGAGCAGCGTCGGAGGCACGCAGGTAGCCTTCTACGCCGTCAGCCAGTTCGATCACGGCACCCTTGGCATCAACCTCGGTAACCTTGCCCTTCACAATAGCACCTTTCTTGTTGTCAGACAGGTACTTATTGAACGGGTCTTCTTCGATCTGCTTGACGCCCAGGGAGATGCGCTCACGCTCCGGGTCCACTTGCAGAACAACGGCTTCGATCTCGTCGCCCTTCTTGAATTCACGCACGGCTTCTTCGCCCTGGTTGTTCCAGGAGATGTCAGACAGGTGAACCAGGCCGTCGATGCCGCCATCCAGACCGATGAAGATACCGAAGTCAGTGATGGACTTGATCTTGCCGGAAACACGGTCGCCCTTGGCGTGAGTTTCGGCAAACAGCTGCCACGGGTTGGATTTGCACTGCTTCAGACCCAGGGAGATACGACGACGCTCTTCGTCGATGTCCAGAACCATCACGTCAACCACGTCGCCAACGTTGACAACCTTGGACGGGTGGATGTTCTTGTTGGTCCAATCCATCTCGGATACGTGTACCAGGCCTTCAACGCCTTCTTCGATTTCAACGAAGCAGCCGTAGTCGGTCAGGTTGGTCACGCGGCCAGACAGACGGGTGGTCTCCGGGTAACGCTTGGCGATAGCAACCCAGGGATCTTCGCCCAGCTGCTTCAGGCCCAGGGATACACGGGTACGCTCGCGGTCGAACTTCAGAACCTTGACAGCGATCTCGTCGCCAACGTTGACGATTTCGGAAGGATGCTTAACGCGCTTCCACGCCATGTCGGTGATGTGCAGCAGGCCGTCAACACCGCCCAGATCTACGAATGCACCGTAGTCGGTCAGGTTCTTGACGATACCCTTAACTTCTTGACCTTCTTGCAGGTTGGCCAGCAGGCTTTCACGCTCGGAGGTGTTCTCGGTCTCGATCACGGCACGACGGGACACAACAACGTTGTTGCGCTTCTGGTCCAGCTTGATGACTTTGAACTCGAGTTCTTTGTTTTCCAGGTGAGCGGTGTCACGGATCGGACGCACGTCAACCAGAGAACCCGGCAGGAAGGCACGGATGCCGTTCAGCTCAACGGTGAAACCACCCTTGACCTTGCCGTTGATGATACCGATAACGGTAGCTTGCTCTTCGTAAGCTTTTTCAAGCTGCAGCCAGGCTTCGTGGCGCTTGGCTTTTTCGCGGGACAGCTTGGTTTCGCCGAAACCATCTTCGATAGAGTCCAGAGCCACGTCAACGGAGTCACCTACGTTGATTTCCAGCTCGCCCATGGCGTTCTTGAATTCTTCAGCCGGGATAGCAGACTCGGATTTCAGACCGGCATCAACCAGTACGAAACCGTTCTCGATAGCAACGACAGTGCCCTTGACGATGGAACCTTGACGGGTTTCAACGGCGTTCAGGGACTCTTCAAAGAGTTGAGCAAAAGATTCGATCATTGTTTATGTCACAAATGAAACATCCACTTGCAATCCGGCACAAGCGGGGTTGTTTTAAATTATCTGCGCCATCCTTGGTGCAGACGACTGACATCAGTTTGCGCTGACATCACCAAGTTGTTGCTCTGCATAGGCAAGCACCGTTGCCAGCACTTCATCTATGGTCATGGACGTTGAGTCTACAACAAGAGCATCTTCCGCGGGTTTCAGGGGAGCGACGGCGCGATTTCTGTCGCGATCGTCACGTTCCCGAATCTCGGTTAAAAGACGCTCAAAGTTAACATCAAAGCCCTTATCTTGCAACTGCTTATAGCGGCGCTGGGCCCGCTCCTCGGCGCTGGCGTCGAGGAAAATCTTCACATTCGCCTCGGGGAAAACCACTGTACCCATGTCGCGACCGTCGGCGATGAGACCGGGGGCTTGGCGAAATGCACGCTGACGACGCAGCAGGGCTTCACGTACCCGAGGAAACGCCGCGATTTTGCTGGCCGCGTTGCCCACTTCTTCAGTACGAATGGTGCGGGAAACATCCTCCCCTTCGAGGATCACCTTGACCAGCTCCCCTTCTACCTGGAATTGCACATCCAGATTGGCGGCCAGGGGAACCAATGCGGCTTCGGAATCGAGCTCCACATCGTGATGCAGGGCTGCCAGGGAGAGCACCCGGTAGATGGCACCGGAATCGAGCAGGTGCCAGCCCAGTTTTTCAGCCAGCAACTGGCACAAGGTGCCTTTTCCTGCTCCACTTGGGCCATCAATAGTCATCACTGGGGCCATCTGAGCCATAACGTTTCTCCTGCGCACTCGGCATCTTGACTGGTTGCACACATCCCTGTCGGGATGGGGTAATGGGCGCCGATTATACCCGAATGCGCCGTCGCTGGCAGTTGTCAGGGCACACAATTGCGCAAAAGTCGTCGCGATTGCACCTATTCTGACCAATCGGGTTAACCCACTTCTCACGCAAGGTTTTGTTCTTATGGTTGTTCCGAACAATGCGCGCTAAACTGGCCGCCCTTTTTTAAGCAGCTGTAGTCAGGAGCAACCATATGAGCAGCGTTACCCTCGTGGCCAAATCCAAGTTGCCGACCCCCTGGGGCACTTTCACGCTGGTTGGTTTTCAGGAAACCGGCACGGGCAAGGATCATGCCGCGCTGGTGATGGGCGATATCGCAGACGGCGAACCCGTGCTGGGACGCATTCATTCCGAGTGTCTGACCGGGGATGCCCTGTTCAGTCTGCGTTGTGACTGCGGCTTCCAATTGCAGGCCGCGCTGGAAAACATCGCCAAGGCGGGCCGCGGCGTCCTGCTGTATGTCCGTCAGGAAGGGCGAGGCATCGGCTTGCTCAACAAGATCCGGGCCTATCATCTGCAGGATCAGGGGGCCGATACCGTGGAGGCCAACGTGGCGCTTGGCTTTGCCGCCGACATGCGCGACTACACCATCTGTGCCGACATGCTCAAGGCGCTCGAGGTCAAGTCCCTGCGCCTGATGACCAACAACCCGCGCAAGTTGAAGGCGATGGAATCCTTTGGCATCCCGGTGGCGGAGCGCGTGCCCCTTCAGGAAGGTCGCAATCCCCACAACGAGTTTTATCTCTCCACCAAGGCAAACAAGCTGGATCACCTGTTCAAGAAATAAGGTTGCATCCACCTTGTCAGCATACGCCTCCAGATTGGAGGCGTTTTTATTGGTGATACCACTGAATCATTGAGTATCTGTAGCGCAATGGTGAGAAACATCCCCTTGTGCCAGCAAAAAATCCCGCAATGCCCGGTTCGCCATGGAGAGCGGATCCCCCCGTCGCCAGGCTACGCAGAGATCCAGGAAGATGGGGGGTGAAAAAGGGATGCCGGTGAGGGCCGGCTCCTCTTCCAGCGCCATGCGCAGGAAGGTGGTCACGGCGAATCCCTGGCGCACCACCGCCTTGAGCAGCGGGATGAGATTACTTTCGAACGCGATGTCAGGCTCAACCCCCAGCCCCTGCGCCAACACCTCCATGTGTTCCCTGTGGTAGAAGCCTCGCCGGAACATGGCGAGCTCCTGGCCGAAGAACTGTGGCAGCGAGACCGACGCAGCGCCGCGCAGGGGGTGCTCCTCCCCCACCACCATCAGCATCTCTTCCCGCAGCAGTTGCGCCCCCTCGAGGGCCGGTGGCAGATCGCTGGTGATGAGGATGGCGAGATCCAGACTGCCATCCACCATGCGGCTGAGCAGCTCCCGGGTGCCCGCCTCCTCCACCCGGATCTTCAAACCGGGGTAGCGATGCTTGAATGCCATCAGGATTGGCGGGAAGTAATAGGATCCCATCATGTAGGGGATGCCGATGCGCACCTCCCCCCGCTCCAGCCCCTTGAGCTCGGCCATCTCGGCCTCGGCCTGGTGCATCTGGCGCAGCAGCCGTTCGGCGTGGCGACAGAGGACCTCTCCCTCCGGGGTGAGGCGCACGCTGCGGTCCTGCCGGTCAAACAGCCGCAGATCGAGCTGCTGCTCCAGCTTGGCGATAGCCATGCTGACGGCAGGCTGGGCCACGTTCAGCCCCTGGGCCGCCCTGGTGAAGGAGCCGGCATCGCGCACCGCCAGCAGGTATCCGAGCTGTTTCAGATCCATATCAATTTTATTTATCAGGGTAATAACTTAAATATATTATATTTATACGTTTCGTCGCACTACCCTGCACAAAAGTCGTCGGGACAACTCCATATGATCGAAGTAGGCAGTCGCGAATGGATACGCGCCACCCTGGCCCTCAGCCTGGGCTCCTTCCTGGTATTCCTCAACCTCTACCAGACCCATCCCCTGCTGCCGCTCCTGGCAGAGGTCTTCTCCGTCAGCGCCCTGTCCGCCAGCTGGACGCTGGCAGGCTGCACCGCAGGGCTTGCAGGCTCCCTGCTCGTCTGTGCCCGTCTGGCTGATCGGTTCGGACGGCGGCGGATCATGCTGTGGACCCTGGCGGCCGCCATCCTGCTCTCCCTGTGCATCCCCTGGGTCACCCACTTTGATGTGCTGGTGAGCCTGCGCATCCTGCAAGGCGTCCTGCTGGCAGGTCTCCCCGCCACCGCCATTGCCTACATGGGGGAAGAGTTCAACAAACGTGCCCTGATCGTAGCCGTCGGCGTCTATATCGCGGCCAACTCCCTGGGGGGCATCGCGGGCCGGGTGGTCGGCGGTCTGCTAGCTGGCTGGTTTGGTGACTGGCAGCACACTTTCCTCGGTATCGGGATCATCAGCCTCGCCCTGCTGCCACTGGTCATCTGGCTGCTGCCCGCCCAGCGCTGCTTCGTGGCCGTGGAGGCAGCGCCTGGGCAACTGCGCCGCGCCATCCAGAGTCACCTTGGCAACCCCCTGCTGGTGGGGGCCTATCTCATCGGCGGCCTCAACTTCATGGTCTTCCTGAATCAGTACAGCTATCTCACCTTCCTGCTGGCCAAGGCCCCCTTCTCCCTGCCGACCCAGTGGCTCGGCATGCTGTTTCTGACCTACCTCACCGGTACCGTCGCCTCTTCACTGAGCGGCCGCGGGGCCCATCGCTGGGGAGCACAACGTCTGCTGCTGGCGGGAATAACCTTGATGGCACTCGGCAGCCTGGCCCTGTTGCAGGGGAGCCTTGTCGCCATCATCGGGGGATTGCTTGTCTCGAGCTTTGGCTTCTTCCTGGCCCACGCCTGCGCCAGCGCCTGGGTCGGCCAGCACGTGGAGCACAACCGGGCGCTCGCCTCGTCGCTCTATCTGGTGGGGTACTACCTGGGAGCCAGTCTGGGTGGGCTTTATCTGCATCCCTTCTGGGAGCAGGGGGGGCTCTGGGGTCTGGTACTCGGCATCGAGCTGGTGTTGATGATCACCGCGGGGTTGAGCCTCTGGCTCGGTCACTTGAAAGGACGTGTGGCGCCCGCTTGTGCGTTGACGCCACAGGGTCAGGCTCCCGTCAACGGGCCCTCCCCTCACAGACCGTCATAATAGTCCGCCGGTACCGGCAGCACGGCGCCGGTGCACAGCTCTTCGTCTATCACCTCGTCAAGCGGGCGCAGATGAAACTTGATCTGCCCAGAAGGCAGCATCAATCCTATATCCGGATTGCGTCCGTCATCGATGTTGCCGGTCTTGAAGGGGACATCGGGATGCGTCGCCACCAAGGCCGTGAGCGAGGGCACCACCAGCTCGATATGTTCGAGCCCGGCCTGATGGCTTCGGCCCGCCTTGGGGGCGGCCAGTTCGATGCAGGGGACAGTCACCTGCTCCCAGCAGACGGGCTGGTGCAAGCGATAGGTGGCGATGGGACGACCGCCTATCATCCCCTCAACCAGCAAGACTCCGTGGGCGGCCAGCACCGCTTTCAACTCCAGATATTCCGGCAGGGTGGCAGCGCGGTAGCAGAGGTGATCCACCACGGGGGAGCCGTTGACTCCCATGACGGCACGCATTTCCGTGAGCAGTTGGCAAACAAATGGGGCCATTGGCCCCAGTGTGGAATCCAGGGGATGTGACATGATCACCATTTCTTCTTGGGTTGGAACAGGACGTCCAGTTCGTCCGTCTCTTTGTCCTTGATGTTTTGCAGCTCCTTCTCGCTGTGCTGCTGCAGGTGTTCTTCCAGCTGGCGCATCCCCTGACGCATGTCCTCTTCCCGCGCCAGCAGGTAGGGATCCTTGTCGGTGACATTGGCCAGCGCCCCCAGTCCCTTGGTGTAGAGCTGGCGGCAGGTGCCGTACTGCCCCTGGATCTGGGCATCCATGGCCCGCTTGAGCAGGTTGGCGATGTTGATCTTGAGCTGCATCAGCTCGAGGCGGCGATCCTCCTGGGCAAAGCCCTGGGGATCTATCTTGCCCTTGTTGTGCTCGACCCGCAGCACGGCCCGCATCTTCTTGGCCAGTTGCAGCATCTGGATGGCCTGGCGGTCGGACTCCGGCGTCTTGAAATGTCCCTCGTCCTGGCTGCTGTAGTTCTCCTGCACGTTCTTGATCTGGAGCTGGACGTCGGCGATGCGCTGCTTGACCTGCGCATTGGGCATCACCAGCGCGATGGCGCGGTAGGCATCCAAGATCCGGTGTTGCAACAGCAGCACCATGTTTTTGGAAAAGGGCACCAGGTTGACGTTCAGCAACACCTCTTCGGTCTCGTCTGCCACCGCCTTGTGACGGGCAATGGCCTGGCGCTTGTCCGATTCGGCCTTCTGCTTGTATTGCTGCACCACGTTATAGGCGATGACCAGAAACAGGAGTGCGCCGATTGACAGCAATATCAGGGTTAAAATCATAGGGTGTTCACACTCCAGTCCCAATCCAATTGCGAGATCCTACAACAGCTTAGCCTCATAGGGTAGCGCCCAGATCCCGTATTGCCTCACAAGAACGCTCGCAGGCGGTGACCGCATCCGGTGCGTCATGCTCCATATCGCCCGCCGCCCCCATTACTTGAGGCAAAAACCCTTCGACTGCAGGAATCCCAGCATGAAGGGCCTCGCCTCCTTGCCCAGGATCCCCCTGATCTGTCCGCTCCAGGTCTGATCCTTGTTGTTGCTGCTGCGGGCCTGGTAGTAGTCGTGGATCTGCCCGTCGTACCGGGCCAGCAGGGCGCGGTCCAGGGTGGCAGGATAGCGGTTCTCGTGCACCACCAGCGCCCGGGGCAGCCGCGGTTTTTGCTCCGGCCGCTGGGCGGGATGACCCAGGCAGAGGCCAAACAGCGGGATCACCTGATGGGGCAGACCCAGCACCTCGCTCACCTCGGCCGGATTGTTGCGAATGCCGCCGATATAGACCCCCCCCAGCCCAAGTGACTGGGCCGCCAGCAAGGCATTTTGCGCCATCAGGGCGCCATCGATGGCCCCGATCATGAGCTGCTCCACAAAGCCGGTGCGGGCCTCCGGCACTATCTGGCTGTGACGATGGTAGTCGGCACAAAACACCAGAAACTCCGCCGCTTCGACCACATAGGCCTGATGGCCGGCCAGCTCCGCCAGGGTGGCCCGCAACCCCTTGTCGGTGACCCGGATGATGCTGTTGGCCTGGAGGAAGCTGGAGCTCGCGGCGCTCTGGGCGGCGCTCAGGATCTGATCCAACTGCTCTGCGCTGACGGGCTCTGAGGTGAACTGGCGAATGGAGCGATGGGAAAGAATGAGATCGATGGTCGGGTTCATGGTACCTCCGGAATGAAGGTCACACTCTACCCAAAAAAAGCGGGGGGCCCAAGGCCCCCCGTCACCCTCAAGGGGCAGGATAGACATAGGGGGCCTGCAACCCAAGCGGGAACCCCAGCGCCCAGTAGAGCAGCAGGAAGCCCGTCCAGCTCACCAGGAAGGCCAGGGAGTAAGGCAGCATCATGGAGACCAGGGTGCCGATGCCTGTGCTCTTCACATACTGCTGGCAATAGACCACCACCAGGGGGAAGAAGACCATCAGCGGGGTGATGATGTTGGAGGCGGAATCCCCCACCCGATACGCGGCCTGAGTCAGCTCGGGCGAGATCCCCACCGCCATCAGCATGGGCACCAGGATGGGGCTGATGAGGGCCCACTTGGCGGAGGCCGAGCCCACCACCAGGTTGACGGTGGCCGTCAGCAGTATGATGCCGACGATGGTCACCTCTCCCGGCAACGCCAGGGCGTGCAGCACCTCGGCACCGGAGAGCGCCAGCAGGGTACCGAGGTTGGAATCCCCGAACGCCTTGATGAAGAGGGCGCAGAAGAAGGCCATCACCATGTAGGAGCCCATCTTGTTCATGGTGGCCGACATGGCGTCGATCACATCCTTGCCGCTCTTGAAGCTGCCGGCGACAAAGCCGTAGACGATCCCGGGCAGGATGAAGAGCAGGAAGATGAGGGGCACGATGGACTTCATCACCGGTGCGGCGAAGGTGGTGAGGGAACCGTCCGGTGCCCGCATCGGCGAGTCGCCGGGGGCCAGCGCCAGCCCCAGCAGCACCACGGCCGCCAACATGGCGAACCCGGCCCAGTTGAAGGCCCGGCTCTCCTGGGCGCTGTAACGACCCATCTCGTCGGCGCTCTCCAGATCCTCGTTGAGGGGCACCAGCTTGAGGCGCGGCTCGACAATCTTCTCGGTGACAAACCAGCCCACGCAGATGATCAGCAAGGAAGAAGCGCCGGTGAAGATGATATTGCACAGGGTGTTGACCATGTAGTCAGGGTCGAACAACTGGGCTGCAGACTGGGTGAAACCCTGAAGCAGCGCATCCCCGCCGGAGGGCAGGAAGTTGGCGGCAAACCCGCCGGAAACCCCGGCAAAGGCTGCGGCAATCCCCGCCAGCGGGTGGCGACCCGCTGCATGGAAGATGATGCCGCCAATGGGGATCACCAGCACATAGCCCGCATCGGCGGCGGTATGGCTGACGATGGCCACCAGAATCAGCATGGGGGTCAGAAAGCGCGCCGGCGTCACCTTGAGCAGCTTCTTGAGCCCGGTGTTGATGAAACCGGACTGTTCAGCCACCCCGACCCCCAGCATGGCCACCAGCACGATGCCAAGGGGAGCAAACCCGGTGAACGTGGTGACCATGCTGGCGAGAAAGTCCGCCAGCCCTGCCCCGGTCAACAGGTTGTTGATGACCACGGCCTCTCCGGTGCGGGGATTGACCAGATCGAAGGAGAACTGGGAGCCTATCCAGGAGCCAACCCAGACGATCAGCAAGGCATAGAGGAAGAGCATGGCGGGATCCGGCAGCTTGTTGCCCGCCTTCTCCACCCCGTTCAGAAAGCGGTTCAACCAGCCGTTGGGAGGGGCCGGACGCTCGTTCACTGCAGCTTGACTCATTATGGTGATACTCCATTACCAAGGAATGAGCGCGCATACTAGCGATAACGTCTAATGGATCCCATGATATGAGACAAAAATTCGATTAATTATGTTTAATTTGGCATCTCACACTTCATAAATGGGAGATGCCGCACATTTATCGACAACTTGCTCAATGGTTTGCGAGGGGATAGCGGCCCAGCCGGCACTGTACTGCGAACCCCGCTGCCGCCACCTCTTCCGGGGTCATGGGACGGCTGAACAGGAATCCCTGGAAGACGTGGCAACCCTGGGTCTGCAGGGCCGCGAGCTCGTGCTCCTCCTCCACCCCTTCCGCCAGGATCCCGAGCCCCAGACTGGTGGCCATGGCCACCGTCGCCCGGATCACCGGCAGGTTGAGCCCCACCACGAAGGAGCGGTCCAGCTTGATGGTGTCGATCGGCAACCGATTGAGGTAGGCAAGCGACGAGTAGCCCGTCCCGAAGTCGTCGATGGCGATCTTGATCCCCTGCTCGCTCAGGGCGTCGAGGATCTCGATGCACCCCTTCATGTCGAGCATCAGCACCGTCTCGGTCAGCTCCAGGGTCAGCAGTGCCGCCTCCACCGAGAATGCCTCGAGCAGTTGGGCCACCAGCTCCGGCAAACTGGCAGAGAGCTGAAAGCCCGAGAGATTGACCGACACCGGCACCCTCACCCCGTCCTGTCGCTGCCACTCCCCCATCTGGGCCAATGCGGTGGAGAGCACCCAGCTTCCGATTTCCCGGATGAGCCCCATCTCTTCGGCCAGCGGAATGAACTCCGCCGGCGACACATGGCCAAGCACGGGATTGTACCAGCGTACCAAGGCCTCGAAACCGATGACCCGACCTTGCGCCACATCCACCTGGGGCTGATAGCGCAGGCTGAGCTCCCCCCGACCGACGGCCTTGGCCAGAAACTGCTTGAGGGTCAGCTTGCGATGCAGGCTTTGCTGCATGCTGGGGGTGAAGCGCTGCCAGCGAAGCCGCCCCATCTGCTTGGCCTGGTACATGGCCATGTCGGCACGGGTGATGAGATTGTCGCCATCATCCGCGTCGTCCGGGTAGATGGCGATGCCGATGCTGCCGCCGATGGTGACCTCGGGGACACCGCTCAGCTGCAGTGGCTTGCTCATCTGGGAGAGCATGAGATCCGCCACCTCCTGGGCCCGATCGCTCGCCTGGTTGAGGGGCACCAGGGCGGTGAACTCGTCCCCGCCAAGGCGCGCCAGCTCCACATCCCGCGGGCAGATCTGCTTGAGCCGTCCGGCGACCCGCTCCAGCAGGCGATCCCCGGCCTTGTGGCCGTAGTTGTCATTGACCAGCTTGAAGTTGTCCAGATCCATGAACACCAGGGCAAAGCGCCCCCCGAGGCCGCAATAGGCTTCCAGGGATTTCATCAGGCCGTAGCGGTTGAGCAGCCCAGTGAGGGAGTCGTGCCAGGCCAGGTGGCGATGCTCCAGCTCTTCGAGCTTGCGATCCGTGATGTCCCGCATGGTCAGCAGGATCCGTGCCCCCTGCTGGATATGGCGAAACTGGTACTGGAACCAGCGCATCCCCTTCTGGGTGCGGCACTCCCCTTCGGCCACCACTTCGTCCAGACGGGAGAGGCGACGATAGAAGGCCTCGTCCGCACCGGAGAAGATCTGGGGCAGCGTCAGAATGCCGGTGCCAAAGCACATGTCGAAGTGATGGTTGCCGCTCTCGAGGCGCCCCTCGTTGTCAAAGAGACAGGCCAGGGTGTCGCCGGTGGCGAGGGAGGACTCCTGATAGAGGGTGTCGGCATCGATGACCGCTTCCGCCATCATCATCTGCCGTCCGGCAAGCTGGATCCCGGAAAGACGCAGATAAACCTGCTTCTTGACCCCCTTGGGCGAGAGGGTCCACCACTCGTTGTAACTGCGCTCCTGCTGGAAATCGCCGAGATAGCGCTGCAGCAGCAGATCGATGGCGGCGGCCATGTCGGCGGAGAAATCCCGGGACTTCAGCTCGGCCAGGGAGCTCGCCTCCCAGAGCCCGAGGGCAGCATCGTTGGCCCAGTAAATATGATGACGCTGGATGTCATAGACCCAGACAGGCGTGTGGAGGACATCCATCACGGTGAGCAGGCGTTCGTCTAGCGTATTCATGTTGAGTGATGATTCATGCTGAAAGCTCATGGTCGAACCAGTCGCTTGCGCCCCCTGACAGGAGCATTCACGCTGGTACAAAATCCGTTCCGGCCCATAATCGGATAACAAACGGATGAAAAAAGGCCGAAATCATATGAAAACGCTACATGTGATCCCCATGGTACGAAGAAATGGACTCACACTGGTATTGTTGGGCATGGTGGTAACCATTGCTATGATTTTTATACTTTTTTTTCTTCGTGAACAACTACTAATCCCCGCCATTTCCCTCCTCCTGGCGGGCCTGATGACAATTCTTGTCGGGGTTTGGAAACTGGGTGAGCCTCATTTTAGTCTCTCTTTGTGTCAGGACTGCCTGCAATACCATCACAAGTACGGCGGCTGGATCCTGAAATGGAGAAATATTCAGCGAATTGACCAACCACGTATCCATTTGGGGTGGGATCTGGTGGACCTGCCCTACATTGGTCTGAAAATAAAGGATTACGACGCTTTTTTGACGCTGATCACACCCCGGCTCGCCGTCCGTCTGCTGACCGAGCAGCGCGCCGTGCTGATGCAGGCCATGCGAAGCGAGCGCCCCGACTGCCCGACCGGAGGGTGCGGCAGTGGGCTCCTGGGAGAGGGACTGCTGGAGGAGAGCCGCTTCTGCTCACCCTCCGGCCAGCGCTATGAGGGGGTGATCGCCATGCTCGGCAACCGCATGGCACGGCTGCGTGACCTGCTGGGGTACGATCTGCTGGTGCCCGACAACAGCCTGGACAGATCCCCGGAAGATTTCGTCCATCTGCTCCAGCAATACCAGCGCGAGTCGAATCTAATCCAGATCAATTAAACGCCGGATTGCGCTTGCCAAGCCCGGTGACTCTTCATAAGGTCACTGGCTTGTTACAGTCAGAACACCCCCTAAAACCGCTATGAAGTACATCGAAGAGTTCTATCTGTTCGTCAAGGTGGTGCAAGAGGGCGGTTTCTCCCACGCCGCCGCTGCGCTGGGCATGCCGACCGGCACCATCAGTCGACGTATCTCCCAACTGGAAGAGCAGCTCGGATGCAGCCTGCTGCACAGATCCACCCGCAAGCTGCGTCTCACCGACGAAGGGCTGCGCTATTACGAGCGCCTCTGTACCCCCCTTGCGGAAATAGAGCAGGCCACCGGCGAAATCCGGGGTGAGGAGACGGACATCAGCGGCCTCATCCGCCTCGCGGCCCCCATCGCCCTCTCCAACACCATCCTGGTCGACATGCTGGCGGACTTCGGCCTGCGCTATCCCGGGGTACAGTTTGACATCCGCCAGTCCAACGATCATGCCCTCCAGGCGGATCAGGACAGGGACCTGGTCTTTTTCAACGGCGAGCTTCCCCAGACCCTGCCCAACGCCCTCTGTCTGGGTCACATCCAGTACGGTCTGTTCGCCTCCCCCCTCTATCTGGAGAAGATGGGGGTGCCCTCCCACCCGACCCAGCTGGAAGAGCACGATCTCATCTATTGCTGGCCCCACCAGCACTGGCAACTGAGCGGGCGGGACGAACAGACGATCTGCATCAAACGCACACCCCGCCTTTGCATCGACCAGACCCAGGCCGCCGTACGAGCAGCCCAGCGCCACCTCGGCATCGTCAACGCCCCGCAGCACTATGTGCATCCCTTCCTGCAAGATGGTCAGCTCGTCCCCGTCCTGCCTGACTGGCAGTCGGGAAAACGTCCCTTCTACATGCTCCATTGCCAGCCCCGGTTCACCCCGTTGCGTGTTAAGATGTTCGCCGATTTCGTCGAGAAGCACTCCGAGCGCTATCGCACCCGCCAGCAGAACGATCAATTTTCACCGGTGCAGCCGCTGCCCGTTGCATCTGACGGCTGATGACCCACACTTAGCGCAATCCTCGTTGCACAGGTCGGCTAACACTATGAATGTATTGATATGTGATGACTCCGGGTTCGCGCGCAAACAGCTGGTGCGCGCCCTGCCCGCCGATTGGGATGTCACCTTGCACCAGGCCGCGGACGGGCTGGAAGGGGTCGAGCAGATCCTGATGGGGCACGGGGACCTGATCTTTCTCGATCTCACCATGCCGGAGATGGACGGATATGGGGTTCTCGAGACCCTCAAGCGAGAAGGGGTGCGCAGCAAGGTGATCGTGGTTTCCGGCGACATCCAGCCGGAAGCCCATGAGCGTGTCATGGCCCTTGGCGCCCTCGATTTCATCAAGAAGCCGGCCTCCCCGGACACCCTCCTTGCCCTGCTCAAGCGCCACGGTCTGTGGCAATCGGCCACCCAGGTGACGGCCATCCAGCCCCAGCCCGTCGCCAGCCACCAGGCTGCCCAGAGCAGCATCCAGTTCACCCCCGAGCTGCGGGATGTCTATCAGGAACTGGCCAACGTCGCCATGGGCCAGGGGGCGGATCTGCTGGCCCGCCTGCTCGGCGCCTTCGTGCTGCTCCCCATCCCCAACGTCAACGTGCTGGAGGTCTCCGAGCTGCACATGGCGCTCTCGGCCGCCGCCGAGTCGGAGACGCTCTCTGCGGTCTGTCAAGGCTTCATCGGGGCCGGGATCGCCGGGGAGGCCCTGCTGCTGTTCCACGATGCCAGCTTCCAGGACCTGGCCCGCCTGATGAACCATCAGGGGGAGCTGGATCACGGCGCCGAACTGGAACTGCTGATGGACACCGCCAACGTGCTGATCGGTGCCTTCCTGCGCGGCTACGCCAACCAGCTCGACACCCCTTTTAGCCAGGGTCACCCCGTGGTGCTGGGCCAGCACAGGCCCATTCAGGATCTCATTCGGACCAACCAGAGCCGCTGGCGCCGCACTCTGGCCATCGAGATCAACTATCGGGTGCAGGGCTATGCGGTGCAGTGCGATCTCTTGCTGCTGTTTACCGAAGATTCCATCGCCACCATGAACAACAAGATCATGCACATGCTCTGACCGTCCCGCGGCAGCAACCACCAGGAGTGACCATGGACATTCGGGAATTTCATTGGCTGATGAACATCGTCCAGAATCTGGACGTGGGGCTGGTCGTGCTCGACAGGGAGTACCGGATCCAGGTGTGGAACGGCTTCATGGAGAGTCACAGCGGCCGGCTGGCAGGCGAGGTGCGCGATCAAGGGCTGTTCTCGCTCTTCCCCGATGTGGACAAGGCCTGGTTCGAGCGCAAGGCCAACATGGTATTCAAGCTCAACAACCGTGCCTTCAGCACCTGGGAGCAGCGCCCCTACCTGTTGCGTTTCTCCAACTACCGCCCCATCACGGGATCGGCCCCCTACATGTACCAGAACCTGACCCTGGTGCCGCTGGCCGACTTCGCCGGAGAGGTCACCCATCTGGCCATCATGATCTATGACGCCACCGACGAGGCCATGCTGATCACCGGCCAGCGCCAGGGATGACCGACCCTGCCATGACAACAAGGGCGCCCGATGGCGCCCTTGTTGTTGCGATGGAGAATGGCGTCAGCCACTCAGATACTCGGTGAAGGCGTCGATCACCTCGTCGATGTCATCGTCGGTGATCTGCAGGTGGGTCACCAGCCTGAGTTCCCCGTAGCCGGAGAAGAGAATACCGCGCTCCTTCATGAAACCCAGCAAGGTGGCGGGATCCCCCTGGGTCAGGCGCAGGAATACCATGTTGGTCTGCACCTCCCCCAAGTTGAGTGCGATGCCTGGCAACGCGGCCAGCCCCTCTGCCAGACGCCTGGCGCGGCGATGATCATCCGCCAGCCGGGCAACGTGCTGATCCAGCGCGAACAGGGCGGCCTGGGCCAGGATCCCTCCCTGGCGCATGCCGCCCCCCAGCATCTTGCGCAGCCGCCTGGCACGGGCGATGAACGCAGCCGATCCCACCAGCAGGGACCCCACCGGCGCCCCCAGTCCCTTGGAGAGGCAGACGGAGATGCTGTCAAAAGGCGCCGCGATGGCGGCCACCGGCTCCCCGCTTGCCACCACCGCATTGAAGAGGCGAGCCCCGTCCAGGTGAAGCTTCAGCCCCTTCTCGTCGACGAATTCGCGCATGGCGCGCAGGTAGGTCAATGGCAGCACCTTGCCGTTATGGGTATTTTCCAGGCAGACGAGGCGCGTCTGGACGAAATGGGGATCATCGGGAGCGATGGCCCCCCGCACATCCTCGATGGCCAGGGTGCCGTCCGCCTGCATGGGGACGGATTGCAGGGCCACCGAGCCCAGCACGGCAGAGCCCTGGGCCTCGTAGCGATAGATGTGGGAGGCCGCCCCCAGCACGGCCCCTTCCCCACGCTGGCAGTGACTCATCATGGCCAGCAGGTTGGACATGGTGCCGGAGGGCACGAACAGGGCCGCCTCCTTGCCAAGCAGTTCGGCGCCGCGGCGCTCCAGCGCATTGATGCTGGGATCTTCCCCATAGACATCGTCTCCCACCTCGGCATGCAGCATGCTCTGGCGCATGGCTTCCGTGGGCTGGGTCACGGTATCACTTCGTAAATCGATATAGCGCATGTCATCCTCCTGATGCAGGACGATGACATTAACCAGCCGACACCCGGCTGGCAAGAAACAGCAAGCGGGAATGTGAGCCCGGCGGCTCACCAGGGCAGCGACTGACCCTGCAGATCCACGAAACGGCCCGAGTGCGCCGGCGTCAGTGTGGCCATCAGATCCAGCAGGCGGACGGCGACCTCGGCGGGGTCCTGCAGCAGGGCGGGATCCATCTCCTGAAGAAAAGGTTGCTGCATGGGGGTATTCATGAGGCCGGGATGCACGGTGATGACACCGGCGCCGGGAAAACGTCCGGCCCACTCACCCGCCAGGATCCGGGATCCCATGTTGAGGGCGGCCTTGCTCATACGGTAGCTGTAGTGGCACATGGCCTCCTGGCCCCCCTCCTCCAGGCTTCCCGCCCGATCCGAGAGGGTGCAGAGCCAGAGCGTGCTCTGGGGCATCATGCGCCGACTGAGGTTGGCACCAAGGGCCAGGTGGGGCCAGGCATTGGCCAGCAGACTCTCTTCAAGCCATTGGGGGGTCACCTCCTCCACCCGCCGCTCCGGCATGTGGGCAAGATCATGGAGCAGGCCTATGGTGTTGATCACTACCGTCGGCAGGGTGGTGCTGTCATAGAGGGTGAAGAGGGCCTCAAAAGAGAGCGAGTCCACCTCCTGCAGCGGAAAGTAGCAGGCGGGGTCCAGCCCCCTGGGCAGTTGCCTGCCCGCCAGCAACCACTCTTCTCCCCGTCTGGCCAGCTCCCGTGCCAGCGCACTGCCCAACCCGCCACTGCCCAGGATCAGATAGCTCATCTGCGTGTCCTTGGATTTGATCACTGCTTAGAGGGTATCAGAAGAATGGCGGACTGCCGGGAGCCCCCGTCAGGCTCAGGCCTCGGCCAGATGGCGCCCAAACTCCCGCGCCCGGGCCAGGTCCAGAAAACCGTCCGCCTGCTTGTGGCTGCGCAGGAACTGGTAATAGGCGAGCAGGGTCACCAGTTGCTCCTCGTCCGGCATGGGCTTTCCCGGACGGGTCTCCTGCACCAGCGACCCCGCCGCCGCCAGCGCGTCCCTGTCCACCACCTCGGCCTGACGATAGAGATACCCGCAACCGGTGGCGAGCCACTCCAGCGAGCAGTTGGCTCCCATGGCAATCTGGTTCGCCTTGCCAAGGCCGGGCTCGGCCCCTTTCAGATACTTGCGGATCAGGGCTTCACTCAACCCCACCTTGCGGGCAAAGGCGCTCACGCTCCCCTCCCCAATAAGGCTTTGCAGCCTGGCGGCAAATCCTTCCATCACCCCTTCTCCTCTCACTGACACCGGGATCTTGACCCGTCGGAGTCAGAACCATAGTTCGAATTCGCGAAGGGGGCATTATTGCCTTGTCCGCCGGAAGAGACCAAGATGCTGGCACATGATTTTGCCCCTTTCTTTTCGCATTGTTATCTCCAGAGGAGTCACCATGTCCGTATCCCGTCTGGCCCTGCATGAGCAAGGCCCCACCTTCTCCCGCCTCATCATGGGCTACTGGCGCCTGATGGAGTGGCAGCTCTCCCCCACCGCCCTGCTGGACCTGATGAAATATCACCTTGATCTCGGGGTCACCACCATCGATCACGCCGACATCTACGGTGGCTACCAATGCGAGGAGGCCTTCGGCCATGCCCTGCGCCTGGAACCCTCCCTGCGCGATCGCATGGAGATCGTCAGCAAGTGCGGCATCGCCCTCACCGCCAATCCGGCCCACGCCCTGAATCACTACAACACCGGCAAGGGACACATCGTCGCCAGTGCCGAAGCCTCCTTGCAAAAGCTCGGCACCGATCATCTGGATCTGTTGCTGATCCATCGCCCCGACCCCTTGATGAACGCCGACGAGGTGGCCGACGCCTTCATCACCCTCAAGCAGGCAGGCAAGATCAAGCACGCCGGGGTCTCCAACTTCACGCCCCACCAGTTCGCCCTGCTGCAATCCCGCCTGCCCTTCCCCCTGGTCACCAACCAGCTGGAGATCTCCCCGCTCCATCAGGAGGGGACGCTGGATGGTGCCCTGGATCAATGCCAGCAACTGCGCATCAAGCCCATGGCCTGGTCCTGCCTTGGCGGCGGGCGGCTGTTCCATGCCCCCGACTATGCCCCGCTGCGGTCGGAACTCGAGCAGATCCGCCAGGAGGTGGGCGCCGACTGTCTGGAGCAGGTGGTCTACGCCTGGGTGATGATGCTGCCGAGTCAGCCGCTGCCCCTCATCGGCTCCGGCAAACGGGAGCGGATCGCCGCCGCTGTGGCAGCCGAGTCCATTGAGCTCACTCGCCAGCAGTGGTTCCGCATCCGCAAGGCCGCTCTGGGTTATGACGTTCCCTGAGTCTGCACCAGACCCTGAAAACAAAAACGGCATGGAGGATTCCATGCCGTTTTCCGTTATCGAGACGATTCAACGATGGCGCTGGGGGCGACCACGGGGTGCATCCGTCTTCGGTTTGGCCTGATTGACCGTGATGGTGCGGCCGCCGACCTCGGTGCCGTGCAACTCGGCGATGGCCTTCTCGGCCTCACCATTGACCGGCATTTCAATGAAACCAAACCCCTTGGACTGACCGGTATCGCGGTCGATGATGATATCGACCTTGTCTACCTGCCCAAATTGGCTGAACACGGTTGTCAGTTCGTCGGCCGTCATCCGGTACGACAGATTACCTACGTAAATCTTCATGCCATCCACTCTCGATTCAAGGTGCCTTATCTATGCATCCACCGACCTGGGAGTAAGGGCACAACCCCCCTGCCGGACCAGCCACGGCATCATGCCATGGCACTTCCAGCTTCGTATCCCAAGTCCTTGATCTCTTGGGCTATCGGAGCAGGAAAGATCAAATCGAATCAGAGGCAGTATCTGAGCATTGGGATGAATTGTCGAGAAAATAGTCAGATCGGGTGCAGCTCGGCCAGCAATGTGCCGAGGGCACGACGCCCATGCCAGGCACGTTTGAACCCGAATCGATAGACCCCGGGAGCCACTTCGTGAGTCCCTTCCCGGGACAACCCGAGCAGGCTGGTGGCCGTCGCCAGGGTCACCTCATCCAGCCCGAGATCCAGGCTGAAATCGAGCCACTGACCATCGTGTCCCACCTTGCGATCCCGCTCCATGCCCACCAGCACGGCTCTGGGCAGGGCCAACGCCCGGTCTTCGCCGCCATTGAGCAGATAGAGATGGCGTTCATCCCAGGCAAGCTCCGCCAGACGCCAGCGCTGCCAGTTGCGCGGCAACACCATCATCACCAGCACGATGCCGCCAAAGACCACCCCGACCCAGGGCAGCAGGCCCATGTCGGGATATCCCAGCCAGAGGGCGGCCACCACAGTGGCGAGACTCGCCAGCAACAGGCAGATCATGACCCCGTAAAACCGCCGGGCCGGGGGCATCAGCCAGCTCACGTTCTCTTGCGCTGCCAGCTCACTGACTCTCATCTTCTCTTCTCCTTCTGTGATGCGAACGGCCTTGCCGTCGCTGCGTTGCCGCGCATTGTGCGCGAGCGACGCGCCGCGATGCAACCGCCACCGCGACACGGATGACGGCCAGCCGCCACTCTTGGTATGCTTGGGGCTGTCTGAGCCCGCACTGGGCGCCATCCCGGGAGTCCCATGTTCGCCACCGCCCTGCTCTTGTCCGCGAGCACACTCTATGCCGAGGCCATCGGCGGCTACTCCGCCGGCTGCCTGAAAAATGCCGTGGCCCTGCCCCTCGAAGGCCCTGGTTATCAGGTGATCCGCACCAAACGGCTGCGCTATTACGGTCACCCCGACCTCATCCATTACCTGCAGCATCTGGCCAACCAGACCAGACTGGCCGGCATGCCGGATCTCTATATCGCCGACCTCGCCATGATGCACGGGGGGCCTTTTACCTCAGGTCATCGCAGCCACCAGACCGGCCTGGATGCCGACATCTGGTTCAGGATGGCTGACAGACCCATCAGCCGCTGGGAGCAGGATGCCCCCAGGGAGTGGGCGCTGATCGACGAACCCAGCTACCGGATGCTGCCCGGCCGATTCGGCCCAAGGCAGCTCAATCTGCTGCGCCTTGCGGCTGATCGCCCCGAGGTGGCGCGTATCTTCGTCAACCCCGTCATCAAGGCCGAGGTGTGCAAACAGGCACCCGGTGAAGCCTGGGTCGGCAAGCTGCGCCCCTGGGTCGGCCACTTCAGCCACTTTCACGTGCGCCTGCGCTGCCCGGCAAACAGTCCGGACTGCCAGCCCCAGGCTCCCATTCCCCCCGGCAATGGCTGTGGGGAGGAGCTGACCTCCTGGTTCAAGGACAAACCCCAGCTGCCCAAAGTGTCGATGAGCTACCGCGCCCCCCTGTTACCCAGGCGTTGTGAGGGCTGACCACAAGCTGTTATGGTGAACCTATTTCCGAGAGAAATATCAATGGAGAACAACAAGATGGCCACTTCACTCTGGCAGCGTGGTACCCGTGCCCTGCTGACCCTGACCCTGCTGCTGGGTTTGACCGGCTGCGGCATGAACACCATTCCGACCCTGGATGAGCAGGTCAAGGCGAGCTGGGGACAGGTCGAGAACCAGTACCAGCGCAGGGCCGATCTCATTCCCAACCTGGTGGCCACCGTCAAGGGGTACGCCAGCCACGAGCAGGAGACCCTCAAGGCGGTCACCGATGCCCGTGCCCGAGTCGGCAGCGTGCAGGTGAGTGACCCCTCCCAGCTCAAGGCGTTCGAGGCGGCGCAGGAGCAGCTCTCCAGCGCCCTCTCCCGGCTGATGGTAGTGGTCGAGCGCTACCCGGATCTGAAGGCCGATCAGCAGTTCCTGACCCTGCAGGCCCAGCTGGAAGGCACCGAGAATCGCATCGCGGTGGCCAGACGGGATTACATCGAGGCAGTACGCCAGTTCAATACCGAGATCCGTACCTTCCCCGGGGTCATCTGGTCCAAGCTGCTTTACTCCGATCTGGAAGCCAAACCCACCTTCAGCGCCAAACCCGGTGCCGATGAGGCGCCCAAGGTCAGCTTCCAATGAACGTGATGAGACACTGGCTGGCGCTCTGTCTGCTGCTCTGTGCCACGGCACTGCATGCCGCCCCCGATTTCCCGGCCCTGACCGGGCGGGTGGTGGACGAGGCCAATCTGATGTCCCGCAAGCAGGCCCACCAACTCGCACAGCAACTGGCCGTCTTCGAGAAGCGCAGCGGCGTCCAGCTGGTGGTGGTCTCCATCGACACGCTGGCGGGGGATACCATCGAAGAGTACGGCTACCAGCTCGGTCGCCACTGGGGCATCGGCCAAAAAGGCAAGAACAACGGCGTGCTGCTGATCATCGCCCAGGACGAGCGCAAGGTGCGCATCGAGGTGGGTTATGGCCTGGAAGGTGCCCTGCCCGACGCCATCGCCGCCAATATCATCCAGACCCGGATCCTGCCCGCCTTCAAGCGCGGTGACATGGTGGCCGGCATCCTCGCCGGCAGCCAGGGCATCATGCAGGCCCTGGCCGGGGAGTATCAGCCCGTGGACAACACCAGCAAGGCCGACAAGCAGGGAGGTCCCTGGCTCTTCATCCTGGTGGTGATTGCGATGATCGTGCTGCACAATCTGCGCGGCGGCGGCGGTGGGCCGGGAGGACGTCGCCGGACCGCCTACATGGCCGGTGGATTCGGTGCCGGCTCCTTTGGCGGCCGCACTGGCGGCGGTGGTGGCGGTTTCAGTGGTGGCGGCGGCAGCTTTGGCGGCGGCGGTGCATCTGGCGGTTGGTAATCAGGGAAAAAGAGACAACAAGATGATTTCGAAACAGTTTTTCCACACCTTGCAGGCCAGGGTTCGACAGGCCGAGCAGGCCACGGATGCCGAACTGGTCACCGTGCTGGCCCCGGCCAGCGATGGCTATCGCTATATCCCGACCCTGTGGGCCGCCCTGCTGGCCATGCTCACCCCCCTGCTGGTCTTCCAGCTCGGCTTCTGGCTTGGCTGGTACGAGATCCTGCTGGTGCAGTGGTCGGTCTGGTTGCTGCTGAGCCTGCTGTTCCACTGGACACCCATCAAGATGCGGCTCATCCCCCACAAGGTACGCCGTCACCGGGCCGCCCTGATGGCCCGCCTGCAGTTTGTCGAGCAGGGACTTCACCGCACCCGGGACCGGCTCGGGGTGCTAATCTTCGTCTCGGTGGCGGAGCACTATGTGGAAATCCTGGTAGACGACGGGATCGCCCAGCACATCGACAACACCCAGTGGCAGCAGATCATCGACGACTTCGTGGTTCGGGTACGCAACAAGGAGGTCGAGCAGGGGTTCCTGGAGTGCGTGGAGCGCACCAGCGCCATTCTGACCGACGCCTTCCCCGCCACCCGGGATCAGAACGAGCTGCCTGACAGCCTGATCATTCTCGACAAGCCTTGAACGGGATTAAAAAACCGGCATTCTGTTCAAGGGATAGGCACTCGATAAAGATTATGAAAAATAAGGGGAAAAGTGGTTGACCCAGGCAGCCCTTTCCCCTAAATTACGCCCCGTTCCAGCGCAACGGCGCAGCGAACACCGTGTTGGCTGAACACGTTAAATCACAGAGCAGAATTTGGTGAGGTATCCGAGAGGCTGCCCACCGACGAAGTCGGCAAGATGCACGCGCAGCGTGCTCCGAAAGCCACTTCAAGCAGTAAAAATTTGGTGAGGTGTCCGAGTGGCTGAAGGAGCACGCCTGGAAAGTGTGTATACGGCAACGTATCGAGGGTTCGAATCCCTCCCTCACCGCCAAATTGTAAAAACCGACCTCAGGGTCGGTTTTTTGCATCTGGTGACATGGCAACATCCGATGTCGATGGAGAGAAGGTGAGAAGCCTCGTCGGGTTCGAGCAGAGCAGCTTGCTGCGATGAACGGCCGCAGGCCGCCCCGAAGGGGTAAGCCATGCAGTGGTGAATCATCCCTCCCTCACCGCCAGATAAAGTAAAAGGCCCCGTCGCAAGACGGGGCCTTTTACTTTTTCCGATGATGGGCGGCTCGGTTCGACCCCTGTCGACAGGCGGGCAGGATAGCCCGACTGGACGGCCAGAGGCCGCCCGCAGGGCGAGCGCCAGGGATGGTGCGAGTCAATCCCGATCCAGCGTACAGCTTGAAGTACCGACCTCAGGGTCGGTTTTTTTGCTTCAAGGTGTCTGCCAACCCCCTGGCAGGAGAAACCCGTCATCGGCGGGGCCAGAAAAAACGGCTTGCCGCGATACCTGGCCAAGTGCCGCCCAGCCAATCCCACCCCTTCCGCCTCTCTGCTCTCTGCTCTCTGCTCTCTGCCGACAAGGGATATGCCCCGAGGGCAGCCAGCCCTCTCTCGTTGACAGCGCATTACGCCAATCAAAGAGAAAATGACGATATAAATAACCAACACCCTCTCACAGATAGCACAGTATATTGTGATATCACTTGGATAACCGCCTCGTCCTGCCATGCCGGCACCGTCAACCTGCTCTGCAGATCAGGCGGCACAGGCCGATGCCACCGGACACTACCGGGTCTGCGCAACCTCTCGGATATTGCTCACCGATTGGATATCGTTTTGAAAAACTGATAGTTAAATGGCTACACTAGCCTCACACATCGCATAGGGATATGGACAAATGAGTCTTATTGGCTTGCTGCTGGCCCTGGCAGCCATTCTGGGTGGCAACATGATAGAAGGGGGGCACCCCAGCGCCCTGCTCGATCTGCCCGCCTTTCTCATCGTGATCGGCGGTACCGTCGGTGCCGCACTGACCCAGTTTCCTTTCTCCGTGGTTGGTAAAACCCTCAAGCGCTTCAAGTGGCTCATCACTCCCCTGCGCCTCGACATGCTGGAGCAGGCCCAACTGCTTGAAACTCTGGCGGGCAATGCACGGCGCAGTGGCATGCTGGCACTGGAGGGCATGATCGACGACATCAAGGATCCCTTCCTGCAAAAAGGGGTACAGATGATGGTCGATGGCTACGAGAAGACCAAAATCCACGAGGTACTGGAAAACGAGATCGAGTTCGAGCAGGAAGATATCGAACAGACCGTCAAATTCTACGAGGCCATGGGGGGCTACTGCCCGACCATGGGGATCGTCGGGGCCGTATTTGGCCTCATTCACGCCATGGGCCTGCTGGATGCCCCCGACAAGCTGGGGGGCGCCATCGCGGTGGCCTTTATCGCCACCATCTACGGGGTGTCGGCCGCCAACCTCATCTTCCTGCCCTTCGGCAACCGCTACAAGTCGTTTGCCCACCAGATCCGCCACTACAAGGAGATGACCCTCACCGGCATCCTCTGCATCGTGGACGGCGAGTCACAGCAACGGCTGCAAGTGACCCTTGAGCCTTACCTCGGAGGCCACAGTGGCGAAAAAGAAAAAGGCTGAGGCGCCGGAGAACCACGAACGCTGGCTGGTCTCCTACGCCGACTTCATGACACTGCTGTTCGCCCTATTCGTGGTGCTCTACTCCTTCGCCATGGCCAAGCAGTCGGAGACTCGCGTGCTCATTCAGGGCTTTATCGAATCTCTTGGCAAGATAGGGCTGGTTTCCCTTCCCGCCGGCTCCCCCGTGATGCAGGGGGGCACAGGCATACTGGAACCCGAGTCCAAGACCACCCCCAATACCTCCCAGAAAGAGCAGGTGCTGGATACCCAGACGCCCGCAGCGGCGGCCGACCCTTTCAACGAGACCATCGGCTCCTCGGAGAAACCTACGGCCACGGAGTCCTGGCCCCACAAGACCAAGGAGCAGGATTGGGTCACGGTCACCAAGCAGAAGCTGGATCAGCAGCTCAAGAGCCAAATCGAGTCCAAGGAGATCGAGGTGGAGCAGCTTGGCAGCCAACTGGTGATCCGCATCGGCGAGAAGACCTTGTTCCCGGCCGACTCCGCCTTCTTGCAGCCCCAGTTCATTCCCCTGGTCAACAAGGTCTCGGACGTGCTGGCGGACATTCCCGGCATGGTGGTGGTCACCGGTCACACCGACAACTCCCAGGCGCCGGTGGAGCTCTATCGCAACAACTGGGAGCTGTCGGTGCTGCGGGCGGCCACCATCACCCACACCCTGCTGACCAACCCCAAGCTGGATTCACGACGGCTGATCGCCCAGGGGGTGGCGGATACCCAACCCCGTTATCCGAACGATACCCCGGCTCACCGCCAGGCCAACCGCCGGGTGGAGATCGTGCTCTCCCAGGGCAAGGCGGCAGAGCAGAGCCTCCCCGTTCTCCAACCCTGAAACAGACCCCGCCATGCGGGGTCTTTTGTTTCCTGCCATCCACCGGATTTTCAAACTATCCGGTTTTTTTCTGCTAAACAAAAACGATTGAAAACAATTCTCAAACGAGAAAGTTGACCCCGCTAGCAAAACACAATTTTCATCCCGTTGATTAATAATTAATCCTTTGAAATGACATGTAAATCAGTACGAAAGTGGCATACTACGTAACGTCATTGTTAAGTCACATGATTAATTTGGTTAGGGAAAAACCTATATGTTTGCTGATATTGCCGTCCAGCACTGGGCTTTTGCTGTCTATGTCATTGGCGCCATCTGTATCTGCTTGACCATGATAGGCCTGGCGGCCTTGCTGGGGGGACGCGCCTATGGCCGTGCCAAGAACAAACCCTTCGAATCCGGGGTGGATTCCGTCGGCAACGCCCGCCTGCGCTTCTCCGCCAAGTTCTACCTGGTCGCCATGTTCTTCGTCATCTTCGATGTCGAAGCCCTCTATCTCTTTGCCTGGTCCGTCTCCGTTCGGGAGAGCGGCTGGGTCGGCTTCATCGAAGCCACCATCTTCATCACCCTGCTGCTGGTAGGCCTCCTCTACCTGTGGCGCATTGGTGCCCTCGACTGGGCCCCGAAAAAGCGTGTCCTGACTGACAAGAAACCAGACTGAACTACCGATTATCTCTTTGAGGTTGCACCATGAAGTACACCCTGACCCGGATTGACCCGGATGCGCCCGTTGAGCGCTACCCCCAGGAACAGCGCCAGACCGTCGATGATCCACTGGCGCAGCAAGCGACCCGCGGCATCATGATCGGGCGCCTCGAAGAGGTGCTGCAAGACACCGTCAACTGGGGCCGCAAGAACTCCCTCTGGCCCTACAACTTCGGCATCTCCTGCTGCTACGTGGAGATGTGTACCGCCTTCACCTCTCCCCACGACGTGGCTCGCTTCGGTGCTGAGGTCATACGAGCCTCCCCCCGTCAGGCCGACTTCATGGTGATTGCCGGCACCCCTTTCATCAAGATGGCCCCTGTCATCCAGCGGCTCTATGAGCAGTTGCTCGAGCCCAAGTGGGTCATCTCCATGGGGGCCTGCGCCAACTCCGGCGGCATGTATGACATCTACTCCGTGGTACAGGGGGTGGACAAGTTCCTGCCGGTCGATGTCTACATTCCGGGCTGCCCGCCCCGCCCCGAAGCCTTCCTGCAAGCCCTGATGCTGCTGCAGGAGTCCATCGGCAAGGAACGCCGCCCCCTCTCCTGGGTGGTGGGGGATCAGGGGATCTACCGTCCCCAGATGCAATCCGAGAAGGAACGCAAGCGCGGCGAGCGGATCAACGTGACCAACCTGCGCACGCCGGATGAGATCTGATCATGAAACTGACTCGAGAATTCCCAAGCAATTACACCATGGCCCAGTGGCAAACCGCCGATCACGCCGATGCCCAGGTGGTCGGCGAGCTGTTCGCCCACTTCGGTGCCGAGCGCTTCACCGTGCAGAGCACCCGTACCGGCGTGCCGGTCATCTGGCTCTCCCGGGATCTGCTGCTGGACGTGATGGGCTTCTTGCAAAAGCTGCCCTCCCCCTTCGTGATGCTGTTCGATCTCAGCGCCACCGACGAACGGATGCGCAGCCATCGCCACGGCCTGCCAGAGAGCGACTTTACCGTCTTCTATCACCTCATCTCCATCGACCGTAACGCCGACGTGATGCTGAAGGTGGCGCTCAAGGAGAGCGATCTCCATCTGCCCACCGTCAGCCGCCACTTCCCCAACGCCAACTGGTACGAGCGGGAAGTGTGGGATCTGATGGGGATCACCTTCGATGGCCACCCCCATCTGACCCGCATCATGATGCCCAAGAGCTGGCAAGGGCACCCCTTGCGCAAGGACTACCCGGCGCGCGCCACCGAGTTTGATCCCTTCATGCTCGATGCGGTCAAGCAGGATCAGGAGCAGGACAACCTGCTGTTCAAGCCGGAAGAGTGGGGCATGGCCCGCGGCAACGAGAACGAGGACTACATGTTCCTGAACCTCGGGCCGAACCACCCCTCCGCCCACGGCGCCTTCCGCCTGGTGCTGCAACTCGACGGGGAAGAGATCCGCGACTGCGTGCCCGACATCGGCTATCACCACCGCGGCGCCGAGAAGATGGGCGAGCGCCAGTCCTGGCACAGCTACATCCCCTACACCGACCGGGTCGAATACCTGGGCGGCGTGATGAACAACCTGCCCTATGTGCTGGCGGTCGAGAAGCTGGCCGGCATCAAGGTGCCGGCGCGGGTCGACATGATCCGGGTGATGATGGCGGAGCTGTTCCGCATCCAGAGCCACCTGCTGTTCCTTGGCACCTACATTCAGGACGTGGGGGCCATGACCCCGGTCTTCTTCACCTTCACGGACCGCCAGAAGATCTACACCATCATCGAGGCCATCACCGGAGCCCGCATGCACCCGGCCTGGTTCCGCATCGGCGGCGTGGCCCACGATCTGCCTGCCGGCTGGACCCGCCTCATCCAGGACAACCTGTTGAGCTGGCTGCCCAAGCGGTTGATGGAGTATGAAAAGGCGGCCATGCGCAACAGCATACTGCGGGGCCGCACCATCGGCGTCGCCGCCTACAACACGGCCCAGGCCCTGGCCTGGGGCACCACGGGGGGCGGTCTGCGGGCCACGGGGCTCAACTTTGACGTGCGCAAATGGCGCCCCTATTCCGGTTACGATCAGTTCGAGTTCGAGGTACCGGTGGGCAGCAACGGGGACGCCTACGACCGCGCCACCGTACGCATCGAGGAGATCCGCCAGAGCCTGTCCATTATCGAGCAGTGCATGAAAAACATGCCTGAGGGCCCCTTCAAGGCGGATCACCCGCTCACCACGCCACCGCCCAAAGAGCGCACCCTGCAGGACATCGAAACCCTGATCACCCACTTCCTGCAAGTCTCCTGGGGGCCTGTCATGCCGGCCGCCGAGTCCTTCCAGATGATAGAGGCGACCAAGGGGGTCAACAGCTATTACCTGACCAGCGACGGATCCACCATGAGCTACCGGACCCGGATCCGCACCCCGAGCTTTGCTCACCTGCAGCAGATCCCCTCGGTGATCCGCGGCCAGATGGTGTCGGATCTTATCGTCTACCTGGGCAGTATCGATTTCGTTATGTCAGATGTGGATCGTTGAGTCCTCTCGCCCCGGCAGCCGGGGCGAAGGGCAAGACGCGCAGTAAAGGGACAAGCCACAAAAGGTCAAGTCATGAGCCAATGTCAGTGTCACAATAACCAGACCCCACAAGGGCAAGGGGCATGCAGCAGCCAGCAGGGAGATTTCGTCCTGAGCCAGGCTGAGCGCGATGCCATCGAACACGAGAAACACCACTACGAAGATCCCCGTGCAGCCAGCATCGAAGCGCTCAAGATAGTGCAACAGGCCCGTGGCTGGGTGCCTGACGGCGCCATTCACGCCATCGGTGCCGAGCTCGGCATCCCCGCCAGCGACGTGGAAGGGGTCGCCACCTTCTACAGCCAGATCTTCCGCCAGCCGGTGGGTCGTCACATCATCCGCGTCTGCGACAGCATGGTCTGCTACATCAACGGCCACGAGCAGTTGCTTGCCGGTCTGAAAGAGGTCGTCAATCTGGCCCCCGGTCAGACTTCCCCGGATGGCCGCTTCACCCTGTTGCCCGTCTGCTGCCTCGGCAACTGCGACAAGGGGCCGGCCATCATGATCGATGACGATACCTATGGCGGACTCGATGCCGTCAGCCTGCTGAAAACCCTGGAGGCTTACCCATGAGCATTCAGCCAGGCAAGACGCTTGCCTCCCTCGGCACCGCCAACCGCATCCCCCGCACCGCCGAGACTCACCCTCTCACCTGGCGCCTGCGGGACGACGGCCAGCCGGTGTGGCTCGAGGAGTATCAGGCAAAACAGGGCTATGAGGCCGCCCGCAAGGCCCTTGGCCAGATGAGCCCGGATGACATCGTCAGCACCGTCAAGGATGCCGGCCTCAAGGGACGCGGCGGCGCCGGTTTCTCCACCGGCGTGAAGTGGGGCCTGATGCCCAAAGACGAGAGCATGAACATCCGTTACCTGCTCTGCAACGCCGACGAGATGGAACCCAATACCTACAAAGACCGCATGCTGATGGAGCAGCTGCCCCACCTGCTGATCGAGGGGATGATCATCAGTGCCCGGGCTCTCAAGGCCTATCGCGGCTACATCTTCCTGCGCGGCGAGTACGTGGATGCCGCCATCCACCTGCGCCGCGCCGTGGAAGAGGCCAAGGCCGCGGGGCTCCTTGGCAAGAACATCCTGGGCTCGGGCTTTGACTTCGAGCTGTTCGTCCACACCGGCGCAGGTCGCTACATCTGCGGCGAAGAGACGGCCCTCATCAACTCCCTGGAAGGACGGCGCGCCAACCCGCGGGCCAAACCCCCCTTCCCCGCCGTCTCCGGCGTCTGGGGCAAGCCGACCTGCGTCAACAACGTCGAAACCCTGTGCAACGTCCCCGCCATCATCGGCAACGGTGTGGCCTGGTATCAGGGGCTGGCACTGCCGGGTTCGGAAGATCACGGCACCAAGCTGATGGGCTTTTCCGGCAAGGTCAACAATCCCGGCCTGTGGGAGCTGCCCTTTGGCATCACCGCCCGCGAGCTGTTCGAAAACTACGCCGGTGGCATGAAGCCCGGCTATCGCCTGAAAACCTGGCAACCGGGCGGCGCCGGCACCGGCTTCCTGCTGCCCGAGCACCTGGATGCCCAGATGTACGCTGGCGGCATCGGCAAGGTGGGCACCCGCATGGGTACGGGCCTTGCCATGGCGGTGGATGACAGCATCAACATGGTCTCCCTGCTGCGCAACATGGAGGAGTTCTTTGCCCGCGAATCCTGCGGCTGGTGCACCCCCTGCCGCGACGGCCTGCCCTGGAGCGTCAAGATCCTGCGGGCGCTGGAGCGGGGCGAGGGCCAACCCGAGGATCTCGCGACTCTGGAACAGCTCGTCAGTTTCCTGGGCCCGGGCAAGACCTTCTGTGCCCATGCCCCCGGCGCCGTCGAGCCCCTTGGCAGTGCGATGAAGTATTTCCGGTCCGAGTTCGAGGCCGGGGTCAAGGCCCCCCATGACAATCACAAGCTGTTCAAGGGTATCCAGCCCAACCTGCTGGGCGAGCGCTGGTAAGCGCCAGGACGCATCGGGCAATAGCCGATTTCATAAAACAGGTTTCAGGGAAGTTGTATGGCAACCATTCATGTAGACGGTAAAGAGTACGAGGTAGACGGGGCAGACAACCTGCTGCAAGCCTGTCTGTCGCTGGGTCTGGACGTCCCCTATTTTTGCTGGCACCCGGCGCTGGGTAGCGTCGGTGCCTGCCGCCAGTGCGCGGTCAAACAGTATCAGAATGCCGACGACAAGCGCGGCCGCCTGGTCATGTCCTGCATGACCCCCTCCACCGATGGCACCTATATCTCCATCGAGGATGAAGAGGCGAAGGAGTTTCGCAAGACGGTGGTGGAGTGGCAGATGACCAACCACCCCCACGACTGCCCGGTGTGCGAAGAGGGTGGCGCCTGCCACCTGCAGGACATGACGGTGATGACGGGCCACAACAGCCGCCGCTACCGTTTCACCAAGCGCACCCACCAGAATCAGGATCTGGGTCCCTTCATCAACCACGAGATGAACCGCTGCATCGCCTGCTACCGCTGCGTGCGCTATTACAAGGATTACGCCGGTGGCGAGGATCTCGGGGTCTATGGCGCCCACGACAACGTCTACTTCGGCCGGGTCGAGGATGGCACCCTGGAGAGCGAATTCTCCGGCAACCTGGTGGAGGTCTGTCCCACCGGCGTCTTCACCGACAAGACCCACTCCGAGCGTTACAACCGCAAGTGGGACATGCAGTTCGCCCCCAGCATCTGCCAGGGGTGCTCGGTCGGCTGCAACATCAGCCCGGGTGAGCGCTACGGCGAGCTGCGCCGCATCGAGAACCGTTTCCACGGCGCCCTGAACCACTATTTCCTCTGCGATCGCGGCCGCTTCGGCTACGGTCACGTCAATCTGACCGACCGCCCGCGCCAGCCCCTGCTGCAAGATGGCAGTGACAAGCTGGCCATCACGGTGGATGGTGCCCTGAACCGGGCCGCGGATGCGCTGCGCACCGCCAGCGGCGTCATCGGCATCGGCTCACCCCGCGCCTCCTTGGAGAGCAACTTCGCCCTGCGCGAACTGGTGGGGGCCGCCAACTTCTACTCCGGGGTCGAGCAGAGCGAATGGGAATGCCTGCAGAAGATGCTGGACATTCTGGAGCACGGCGGCGTGCGTACTCCCAGCCTGCGCGACATGGAAGAGGCCGACGCCGTGCTGGTGCTCGGGGAAGATGTCACCCAGACCGCCGCCCGCATCGCCCTGGCCCTGCGCCAGGCGGTGAAAGGCAAGGGGCGCGAAATTGCCCGCAAGCTGAAGGTCGATCTCTGGCAGGTCGCTGCCGTGCAGACCCTGGCCCAGAACCAGCGCTACCCCTTGCTCATCACCAGTCTGGATGCCACCCGCCTGGATGACGTGGCGAGCAGCACCCTGCACGCCCCCCACGCGGATCAGGCGCGCCTCGGGTTTGCCATCGCCCACCTGCTGGATGCCAGTGCACCGACACCAACGGATCTCTCCCCCGAACAGCAGGCCCTCGCCGCCCAATGGGCCGATCTGCTTGGCAACGCCAAAAAGCCCCTCATCATCGCAGGCAATGGTGCCCGCAACGAGGCGCTGATCGAAGCGGCCAGCAACATCGCCCGCGCCCTCAAGGGCCGTGGCCAGGCCGCGGAACTTGCCCTGGTGGCTCAGGAAGCCAACAGCCTGGGGCTGGCCATGCTGGCCCGGCATGCCGCCCCGCTGGAGGCAGCCCTCGAGCGTATGGAAGGGGAAGAGAGGCTTGCCCTGGTCGTTCTTGAGAACGACCTCTACCGCCGAGCCCCCCGCAGCCGGGTGGACGCCGCCCTGGATCGCCTGCAACACCTGCTGGTCATCGACCATCAGGAGACGGCCACCGCGAAGAAGGCGGATTTGGTGCTACCTGCCGCCAGTTTTGCCGAAGGCGATGGCACCCTGGTCAACATGGAAGGCCGCGCCCAGCGCTTCTTCCAGGTCTATGCTCCCGCCTTCTACAACGCCGATATCCAGGTGCGCGAGAGCTGGCGCTGGCTGGATGCCCTGCAAGGGAGCCAGCAACCGCGTTCGGTTCGCTGGAACACCTTCGACGATGTGAGTCGCGATTGCGCCGCCAGCGCCCCGCTGCTCACCACCATGGGTGAAGCTGCACCCAACGCCGGCCTGCGCATTCGCGGCATGAAGCTCGCCCGGGAGCCGCACCGCTACAGTGGTCGCACCTCCATGCTGGCGAACCAGAACGTGAGCGAGCCCAGAGTCGCCCAGGATCCCGATTCGCCGTTCGCCTTCTCCATGGAAGGCTACGCCGGTGCCCGCCAGCCCCTCTCCCAGGTACCGTTTGCCTGGGCGCCGGGCTGGAACTCCCCCTCCGCCTGGAACAAGTTCCAGGACGAGGTGGGTGGCAACCTGCGTGCCGGGGATCCCGGTCGCCGCCTGCTGGAGCCGGGCGAAGGCAACCTGGGCTGGTTTGGCGCCATCCCGGCCCCCTTCCAGCCCGCCGCATCCCTGCAGGTGGTGAGCTATGACCAGCTGTTCGGTGGCGAGGAGCTCTCCGCCAGAAGCCCGGTCATCCAGGCTCGCATGGGTGAACCCACCCTGGTACTGAACCCGGCGGATGCCGCGCGCCTGGCACTGTCCCCTGACGCACTGGTGGCCTTCTCCTGGGGTGGCAACCACTGGCGTCTGCGTCTGCGCCTGAGCGATGCGCTGGCTCCGGGCCTGGCAGGGTTGCCACTCGGGGTGAACGGCCTGCCGACCGCCCTGCACCACGCCCTGATCGATAACCTGCAGGAGGTCATCGCATGAGCGACTCTCTGATGGATCTGCTGATCGAGGTCGGCAAGGCCCTGGTCGTGCTCGTGGGGATCGTGGGGGCCGGCGCCTTCATGAGCTTCATTGAGCGCCGCCTGCTGGCACTGTGGCAGGACCGTTACGGCCCCAACCGGGTTGGCCCCTTCGGCCTGCTGCAACTGGCGGCCGACATGGTCAAAATGTTCTTCAAGGAGGACTGGATCCCGCCCTTTGCGGATCGCCGGATCTTCGTGCTGGCCCCCATCATCGCCTTCACCGCCTTCATCCTGGCGTTTGCGGTGGTGCCCATCACCCCCACCTGGGGCGTGGCGGATCTCAACGTGGGGCTGCTCTATATCCTGGCGATCGCCGGGCTGGCGGTCTATGCCGTGCTGTTCGCCGGCTGGTCGAGCAACAACAAGTACTCCCTGCTCGGCAGCCTGCGCGCCTCGGCCCAGACCCTCTCCTACGAGGTGTTCCTTGGCCTCTCGCTCATGGGCATCGTCATCCAGACCGGCAGCTTCAACCTGCGTGACATCGTCGAGGCCCAGGCCGGCATGTGGAACGTGATCCCCCAGATCCTGGGCTTCGTCACCTTCCTGTTTGCCGGGGTCGCCGTCACCCACCGCCACCCGTTTGACCAGCCGGAGGCCGAGCAGGAGCTCGCCGACGGCTATCACATCGAGTACGCGGGCATGAAGTGGGGTCTCTTCTTCGTGGGGGAGTACATCGGCATCGTGCTGATCTCTTCGCTCATCGTGACCCTCTTCTTCGGTGGCTGGCACGGCCCCTGGCTGCCGCCCTTCATCTGGTTCGCCCTGAAGACCGCCTGTTTCATGGTGTTCTTCATCCTGCTGCGGGCCTCCCTGCCCCGCCCGCGCTTCGACCAGGTGATGTCCTTTGGCTGGAAAGTGTGCCTGCCCCTGACCCTGCTCAACATGCTGGTCACCGCTGCCGTGGTGCTGATGAATGCGTGAGCAAAACGAGATGGACATGACGATGATTCGGCGGTCTGCGGCAAGGAAGCGCCCAGACGCCAGTGCTGATAAATGTGCAGTGAGGCACCTATGAAAATTACGAGCATTATCAAGGGTGTTGGCACCCAGTTGCGCAGTCTTGGGATGGTCTTCTCCCATGCCTGGCGCCCCCGTGAAACCCTGAGCTACCCGGAGCAGCCGGTCTACGCCGCCCCCCGTTTTCGCGGTCGCATCGTACTGACCCGGGATCCTGACGGCGACGAACGCTGCGTGGCGTGCAACCTGTGTGCGGTCGCCTGCCCGGTCGGTTGCATCTCCTTGCAGAAATCGGAGCGGGAAGATGGCCGCTGGTACCCGGAGTTCTTTCGCATCAACTTCTCCCGCTGCATCTTCTGCGGCCTGTGCGAGGAGGCCTGCCCCACCACCGCCATCCAGCTGACGCCGGATTTCGAGATGGGGGAGTATCGTCGCCAGGATCTGGTGTACGAGAAGGAAGATCTGCTGATAAGCGGCCCCGGCAAATACCCGGACTACAACTTCTACCGCATGAGCGGGATGGCCATCGACGGCAAACCCAAAGGGGATGCCGAGAACGAAGCCAAGCCCATCGATGTCAAGAGCCTGCTGCCCTAGGAGTCAATCATGGAACTGGCATTCTATGCCGCGGCCCTGGTCGCCGTTTACAGCACGCTGCGGGTGATCAGCACCAGCAACCCCATGCATGCGCTGCTCAATCTCATCATCTCCCTCATCGCCGTGGCCATGATCTTCTTCTGCCTGGGCGCCGCCTTTGCGGGGGCCCTGCAGGTGATCGTCTACGCTGGCGCCATCATGGTGCTGTTCGTGTTCGTGGTGATGATGCTGAACCTGGGGAGCGCCCAGGATCAGGAGAAGAAGTGGCTCACCCCCATGACCTGGGGTGGCCCGGCCCTGCTCTCCCTCATTTTGCTGGGCTTTCTGGCCCACGGCATTCTCGGCGTGACCGGCGGTGAACTGGGTCTGACCGAGGTCAGCGCCAAGGAAGTCGGTATCGCCCTGTTCGGCCCCTATGTGCTGGCGGTGGAGCTCGCCTCCATCCTGCTGCTGGCGGGTCTGGTCACCGCCTATCACCTGGGCCGCGAGGACAAGAGCGGGGAAGTGCTCTCCGTGCCTCGCACCACACAGGAAGGAGGTCAGCAATGAGCGACATCCCCGTGGTGAGGCATGGCTCGCTGCCGGCAGCCCGCCCCCTTTCCATCCAGCAAGCACAAGGAGCATGGCGATGAGTGGAATTCCAATGGAGCACGGCCTCCTGCTGGCGGCCATTTTGTTTGCCATCGGCCTGTGCGGCCTGCTGATACGCCGCAACCTGTTGTTTATCCTCATGAGTATCGAAATCATGATGAACGCGTCCGCCCTGGCGTTCGTGGTGGCGGGTAGCCGCTGGGCCCAGGCCGACGGCCAGATCATGTACATACTGGTGATTTCTCTGGCGGCAGCGGAGGCCAGTATCGGCCTCGCCCTGTTACTGCTGCTCTATCGTCGTTACCACACCCTGAACGTGGACACTGTGAGCGAGATGCGCGGATGAGCCTCCTATATCTGACTTTCCTGTTCCCGCTGCTGGGATGGCTGCTGCTGGCCTTCTCCCTCGGCCGCCTCGGCGAGCGCACCTCGGCGCTCATCGGTGTCGGCAGCATCGGTCTCTCGGCCCTCACTACCCTGTGGGTCGGCATCGATTTCCTCAATACCATGCCGGAAGGCGGCGTCTATACCCAGACCCTGTGGCAGTGGATGACGGTGGGCGAGTTCCAGCCCGCCTTCCGTCTCTCCCTGGACGGGCTGTCACTGACCATGCTGGGGGTCGTGACCGGGGTGGGCTTCTTCATCCACCTGTTCGCCTCCTGGTACATGCGTGGGGAAGAGGGGTATTCACGCTTCTTCACCTACACCAACCTCTTCATCGCCAGCATGCTGTTCCTGGTGCTGGCCGATGACCTGCTGTTCGTCTATCTGGGCTGGGAAGGAGTGGGGCTGTGCAGCTACCTGCTGATCGGCTTCTACTACAAGGATCGCAACAACGGCGCCGCCGCCCTCAAGGCGTTCGTGGTGACCCGGGTCGGCGACGTCTTCCTCGCCATCGGGCTCTTCGTGCTCTATCGCGAGCTCGGCACCCTCAACATTCACGAGCTGCTGGTGCGCGCCCCCGCGATGTTCGCAGAAGGCTCCCCTGCCCTGTCGTTCGCCTGCCTGATGCTGCTCGGCGGCGCGGTCGGCAAATCCGCCCAGCTGCCGCTGCAGACCTGGCTGGCGGACGCCATGGCGGGCCCGACCCCGGTCTCGGCGCTGATCCACGCGGCCACCATGGTGACTGCCGGCGTCTACCTCATCGCCCGCACCCACGGCCTCTTCCTGCTGGCCCCGGAGATCCTCCATCTGGTGGCGCTGGTCGGTGCCATCACCCTGGTGCTGGCCGGTTTTGCCGCCCTGGTACAGACCGACATCAAGCGGATCCTGGCCTACTCCACCATGAGCCAGATTGGCTACATGTTCCTGGCCCTGGGGGTCGGTGCCTGGGAAGGGGCCATCTTCCACCTGATGACCCACGCCTTCTTCAAGGCGCTCTTGTTCCTCTCCGCCGGGGCCGTCATCGTTGCGACCCACCACGAGCAGAACATCTTCAAGATGGGGGGGCTGCGCAAATCGCTGCCGCTGGTCTACGCCTGCTTCCTGGTGGGGGGCTCGGCGCTCGCCGCACTGCCACTGGTGACCGCCGGTTTCTACAGTAAAGACGCCATCCTCTGGCAGGTGCAGGCCAGCGGCCAGAGCGCCCTGCTGTGGGCCGGTCTGGGTGGTGCCTTCCTCACCTCCCTCTACACCTTCCGCCTCATCTTCATCGCCTTCCACGGCAAGGAGCAGACCCAGGCTCACGCCGGACAGGGCCTTGCCCACCATCTGCCACTGCTGGTGCTGCTGGTGCTCTCCACCGGGGTGGGTGCATTGATAGTGCCGCCGCTGGCCGGAGTACTGCCGGCAGGCCCCGGGGATCACATCGAAGAGGGACGCCATGGCCTCGAGATCCTCTCAGGCGTCATCGCCGTGGCAGGCATAGCGCTGGCCGCCTTCCTCTTCCTCGGCGAACGTCGCCTGGCGAAGGGGATCGCCGAGAGTGCACCGGGGCGGGCTCTGTCCACCCTCTGGTTCAATGCCTGGGGCTTTGACTGGCTTTATGACCTGATTTGGGTCAAGCCCTACCTGCTGGCGACTCGCCTGCTCGGCAAGGATCCGCTGGACAGGATGATGAACCTGCCCGCCGTGCTGGCCCAGGGGGGGCATCAGCTGCTGGCCTGGACCGTCTCCGGCAAGTTGCGCTGGTACGCAGCCTCCATGGGGATGGGCGCCGCCCTGATCCTGGCCCTGCTGCTGCTCGGCTGATCCATGAGCCCAATATTGTGTGGCAGGCTCAGCGCCTGCCCGACTAGAACCTAGATGAGAGCTGATATCGTGACCTTACTCTGGATCTTGCTAATTCCCTTCATCGGCGGCTTGCTCTGCTGGCAGATGGAGCGGCTCGGCGGACAATTCGTTCGCTGGGTGGCCCTCGCCTCCATGAGCGCCTGTCTGGTGCTCTCCAGCGCCATCTGGCTCGGTGGTGACTTCACCCTCGCCAGCCCCGGCCTCCCCGTCTGGGCAGCCGAGTGGCAACAACCCTGGATCCCCCGCTTCGGCATCTCCCTGCACCTCGCCGTGGACGGGCTGTCGCTCCTGATGGTGATCCTCACCAGCTTCATCGGCGTGCTGGCCATCCTCTGTTCCTGGAAGGAGATCGTCCAGCGCATCGGCTTCTTCCACCTCAACCTGCTGTGGATCCTGGGGGGCGTGCTCGGCGTCTTCATGGCGGTGGATCTGTTCCTCTTCTTCTTCTTCTGGGAGATGATGCTGGTGCCGATGTACTTCCTGATCGCGCTCTGGGGCCACTCGGTCACCGATGGCAAGTCGCGCATCAACGCCGCCACCAAGTTCTTCATCTATACCCAGGCGAGCGGCCTCATCATGCTGGTGGCCATCCTGGGCCTGGTACTGACCCACCACGCCGCCACCGGTGTCTTCACCTTCAACTATCAGGAACTGCTCAACACCCCCATGAGCAGCACGGTACAGTGGCTGCTGATGCTGGGCTTCTTCATCGCCTTCGCGGTCAAGATGCCCCTGGTGCCGCTCCATGGCTGGCTCCCTGATGCCCACAGCCAGGCGCCCACCGCAGGCTCCGTGGACTTGGCGGGCATCTTGCTGAAAACCGCGGCCTACGGCCTGCTGCGCTTCACTCTGCCGCTCTTCCCCGAGGCGTCCGCCGAGTTTGCCCCCTACGCCATGGTGCTCGGCCTCATCGGCATCGTCTATGGCGCCCTGCTGGCCTTTGCCCAGACTGATATCAAGCGGCTGGTTGCCTACACCAGCATCTCCCACATGGGCTTCGTGATGATCGCCATTTACTCCGGCAGCGAGCTCGCCCTGCAAGGGGCAGTGGTACAGATGATTGCCCACGGGATCTCGGCCGCCGGCCTCTTCATCCTGTGCGGCCAGCTCTACGAGCGCCTGCACACCCGGGATCTGCGCCAGATGGGCGGTCTCTGGGGACGGTTGCGCTACCTGCCCGGCGTGATGCTGTTCTTCTCCGTCGCATCCCTCGGGATGCCGGGGACCGGCAACTTCGTCGGCGAGTTCCTGATCCTCATCGGCAGCTTCCAGGTGGCCCCCGTCATCACCGTCATCGCCACCTTCGGGCTGGTGCTGGCCTCGGTCTACTCCCTCATCATGCTGCAGCGGGCCTGCTTCGGGACGCCCCGGGAGGAGAGCATGCTCAAGGGGCTGGATACCCGGGAACTGACCATGATGCTGACCATCGCCGGCCTCCTGGTGCTGCTCGGTCTCTATCCCCAGCCGGTGCTCGACACCGCCAGCAGCAGCCTCCTGAGCGTGCTGCACTGGTACGCGCTGCCGGGCACGGGGGCGCTGCAATGATGCTTTCTCTTTCGCCTTCCTTGTCCATGTCGGGAGCACTGTCATGACGTTTACTGTTTCTCAACTGCTGGCCCTGCTGCCCCTGTTGCTGACCACGGGGGCCATGGTGGCCCTGATGCTGGCCATCGCCTGGAAGCGCTGTGACGACACCGCCTTCGTGGTCACCATCATCGGCCTCAACCTCGCGCTCTTCTCCCTGCCCATCGTGATGGCCCAGGGGGATCAGGGGGTCACTCCCCTGCTGCAAGTGGACGCTTACGCGGTCTTCTACATGGGGCTGGTGCTCATCGGGGCCCTGGCCACCTGCACCTTCGGTCGCACCTGGCTCAAGGGCTATCCGGACAACCGGGAAGAGTTCTACCTGCTGCTGCTCATCGCCACCGCCGGTGGTCTGGTGCTGGCGGCCTCCCGTCACCTCGCCTCGCTCTTCATCGGGATCGAGATGCTGACCCTGCCCATGTTCGGTCTGGTGGGGTATGCCTATCGCGAGCGGCACTCGCTGGAAGCCAGCATCAAGTACATGGTGCTCTCCGCCAGTGCCACCGCCTTCCTGCTGTTCGGCATGGCACTGCTCTACGCCCAGGCCGGAAGCCTGAGCTTCAGCGATCTCGGTGTGACCCTGGCCCAGAGCCCGGCTCACCATCCGCTGCTGATGGGGGGCTTTGGCCTGATGCTGGTCGGCTTTGCGTTCAAGCTGTCCCTCGCCCCCTTCCACCTCTGGACCCCGGACGTCTATGAAGGGGCGCCGGCACCGGTGGCCACCTTCCTCGCCACCGTGAGCAAGATAGCCGTGTTCTGCGTGCTGCTGCGCTTCTACCTGGCGGTACCCGCCACCTCGGATCCCATGATCCACTGGCTGCTGGCGGCCATGGCAGTCATCTCCATCGTGGTCGGCAACCTCCTGGCGCTGATCCAGACCAACATCAAGCGGATGATGGGTTACTCCTCCATCTCCCACTTCGGCTATCTGCTGGCAGTGGTGGTGGCAAGCCGCCTCGGCGAGATGCCGGTGGAAGCGGCGGGTGTCTACCTGCTGATGTACCTGTTCACCAGCCTGGGGGCCTTCGGCGTCATCAGCATGATGTCCAGCCCCTATCGCGGCAAGGATGCGGACTCCCTGCACAGTTATCGCGGTCTGTTCTGGAAGCGCCCCTATCTGACGGCGGTGATGACGGTGATGATGCTCTCCCTCGCGGGTATCCCCATGACGCTGGGGTTCATCGGCAAGTTCTACCTCATCGGCGTCACCGTCGATGCCAAGCTGTGGTGGCTCAGTGGCGCCATCGTGCTCGGCAGTGCCCTGGGGCTCTACTACTACCTGCGGGTCATGGTCACCCTCTACCTGCGTGAACCCGGCATGCAACTGCGCGATGCCAGGGCCGACTGGGCCTTCTCCTCCGGGGGCCTGGTGGTGCTGCTCTCCGCCATTCTGGTGGTATTGCTCGGCATCTACCCCCAGCCCGTCATCAGCCTGGTGCAGGGCTTCCAACACGTGGTGCTGCGCTAGCCTCAGGTTCAGCTCACACAGCAAAACCGGCCTCCATGGCCGGTTTTTTTTATGTCCGCCAAGGCCCGGTCCGGCTTGCCTATCTGGCAGGCGATACCAGATCCCTCCCCTCAATCCATCCCATATCCTCCAGCAAGCAGCTGGCGGAGCAGCGAGCTGAAGACGGCCTCGCCCCCATCGTGCTCGTCTCCTCCTGCCCTCCCCATTCTCAGACCCATGCCCATAAAAAAACCGGCCACTGGGGCCGGTTTTTGGTTTCTTGCTGGCGCTTAGCCCAGGCGAACCCGAGCATTGCGGAACATGCGCATCCAGGCGCCATCCTCTCCCCAGTTGTCCGGGTGCCAGGAATTGGCCACGGTGCGGAACACCCGCTCCGGGTGCGGCATCATGATGGTGGCGCGGCCGTCCGCACTGGTCACCGCGGTGATACCGTCAGGGGAGCCGTTGGGGTTGGCCGGGTATTGCACGGTGACGTTGCCGCGGTTGTCCACGAAACGCAGCCCCACCAGACCGCTCTGTTCCAGCGCAGCCAGGTGAGCGGCATCGCGCACTTCCACGCGCCCTTCCCCGTGGGAGACGGCAATCGGCATCACGGAACCCGCCATCCCGGCGAAGAAGGCGGACGGGGAGTCCTGCACTTCCACCAGGCTGAAGCGCGCCTCGAAGCGCTCGGAGCGGTTGCGCACGAAGCGCGGCCAGAGATCGGCCCCCGGGATGAGGTCACGCAGGTTGGACATCATCTGGCAGCCGTTGCACACCCCCAGGGAGAGGGTATCGCCGCGCTCGAAGAAGCGCTGGAACTGCTCACGGGCGTTGTCGTTGAACAGGATGGACTTGGCCCAGCCTTCGCCCGCCCCCAGCACGTCGCCGTAGGAGAAGCCGCCACAGGCCACCAGGGTCTGGAAATCTTCCAGCTTGATGCGCCCCTCGAGGATGTCGCTCATGTGCACGTCGACAGCGGTGAAGCCGGCGCGGTCAAAGGCGGCCGCCATCTCCACGTGGGAGTTGACCCCCTGCTCGCGCAGCACCGCCAGACGGGGAGAAACCCCGCGAGCGATATAGGGCGCGGCCACGTCGTCGGACGGGTTGTAGGTGAGCCTGGCCTGCAGACCCGGATCGGTGGCGTCCTGGCGGGCGGCATGCTCCTGATCGGCGCACTCCGGGTTGTCGCGCAGGCGCTGCATCTGCCAGCTGGTCTCGCCCCAGAGGGTGCGAAGGGCGGTGCGGCTGGCGCGATACACTTCGCTGCCGGCACGCTGGAACAGGATGAGGTCGTCTTCGCGCACCGTGCCCAGCACATGGGAGCAGGCTGCCAGACCGTGACCGGCCAGCAGGGTCAGCACCGCTTCCTTGTCTTCGCGACGAACCTGGATGACGGCACCCAGCTCCTCGTTGAACAGGGCCGGCAGCAGGTCGCCACCCACGCGATCGAGCTGGATGTCGAGGCCGCAGTGACCGGCAAACGCCATCTCGGTCAGGGTGACGAAGAGGCCGCCGTCGGAGCGGTCGTGGTAGGCAATCAGCTTGCGATCCGCCACCAGCGCCTGGATGGCGTTGAAGAAGCCCTTGAGCTGGACCGGGTTGTCCAGATCCGGTGCACTTTGCCCAAGCTGGCGGTAAACCTGGGCCAGGGCCGAGGCGCCGAGGCGCTGCTTGCCGTTGCCAAGGTCGATGAGGATAAGGTCAGTCTCACCGAGATCGGTACGCAGTTGCGGCGTCACGGTATTGCGCACGTCCTCGACCCGGGCAAACGCCGAGATGAGCAGGGAGAGCGGCGAGGTGACGCTGCGCTCCTCGCCGTCCTGCTGCCAGCGGGTCTTCATGGACATGGAGTCCTTGCCCACCGGGATGGTGATGCCAAGGGCCGGGCAGAGCTCCTCGCCCACCGCTTTCACGGCTTCGTAGAGACCGGCATCTTCACCCGGGTGACCGGCGGCGGACATCCAGTTGGCAGAGAGCTTGACCCGCTTGAGAGAACCGATGTGAGCAGGCGCCAAGTTGGTCAGGGCCTCGGCCACCGCCATGCGAGCGGAGGCGGCATGAGAGAGCAGCGCCACCGGGGTGCGCTCGCCCATGGACATGGCTTCACCGTGGTAGCTGTCGTAGGTCGCGGCGGTGACGGCGCAGTCAGCCACCGGGATCTGCCAGGGGCCGACCATCTGGTCGCGGTTGACGAGGCCTGTTACGGTGCGATCGCCGATGGTGATGAGGAAGGACTTCTCCGCCACGGTCGGCAGGCGCAGCACGCGCTCGGCGGCGTCGCTGAGGGTGATGCCGTCCAGTTGCAGCGCCTTGCCCTGGGCGGGCAGGCTCTGCACGTCGCGGTGCATCTTGGGCGCCTTGCCAAGCAGCACGTCCAGCGGCAGATCGATGGGCTGGTTGTCAAAGTGATCATCAGAGAGAGTGAGATGCTTCTCTTCGGTGGCGGTGCCGATGACGGCATAGGGGGCGCGTTCGCGCTCGCACAGGGCCTTGAACAGAGGCAGCTTGTCCTGAGCCACGGCCAGCACATAGCGCTCCTGGGATTCGTTGCACCAGACTTCCAGCGGGCTCATGCCCGGCTCGTCGTTCGGAATAGCACGCAAGTCGAAGCGACCACCGCGCTCCCCGTCGCTCACCAGCTCCGGCATGGCGTTGGAGAGACCACCGGCGCCCACGTCGTGAATGAAGACGATGGGGTTGTCGTCCCCCAGTTGCCAGCAGCGGTCGATCACTTCCTGGCAACGACGCTCCATCTCGGGGTTGTCGCGCTGCACGGAGGCGAAGTCGAGATCTTCGGCAGACTGACCGGACGCCATGGAGGAGGCGGCTCCGCCACCCAGGCCGATGTTCATGGCCGGACCACCCAGCACGATGAGGGCCGCCCCCACCGGGATCTCCCCTTTCTGGACGTGCTCGCTGCGGATGTTGCCGATACCGCCCGCCAGCATGATGGGCTTGTGGTAGCCGCGCACCTCGACGCCGTTGTGGCTCGGCACCTGCTCTTCGAAGGTACGGAAGTAACCCAGGATGGCAGGGCGACCGAATTCGTTGTTGAAGGCGGCGCCGCCAAGGGGCCCTTCCTGCATGATGTCAAAGGCGCTGACGATGCGGCTCGGCTTGCCGAAGTCCTGCTCCCAGGGCTGCTCGAAACCGGGGATGCGCAGGTTGGAGACGGAGAAGCCCACCAGGCCCGCCTTGGGTTTGGCGCCACGGCCTGTCGCACCCTCGTCGCGGATTTCGCCGCCGGAGCCGGTGGCGGCACCCGGGAAGGGAGAGATGGCGGTCGGGTGGTTGTGGGTCTCCACCTTCATCAGGATGTCGACGCGCTCCTGGTGATACTGGTACTCACCGTTGGCGGGGCTCGGGAAGAAGCGGCCACCCTGGCTGCCTTCCATCACCGCGGCGTTGTCTTTGTAGGCAGACAGGACATGATCCGGCGTCTGCTCGAAGGTGTTCTTGATCATCTTGAACAGCGACTTGGGCTGCTGTTCGCCGTCTATGGTCCAGTCGGCGTTGAAGATCTTGTGGCGGCAGTGCTCGGAGTTCGCCTGGGCAAACATGTAGAGCTCGATGTCGTTGGGATTGCGACCCAGCCGGGTGAAGTTGGTCACCAGGTAATCTATTTCGTCATCGGCCAGGGCCAGACCCAGGGTCACGTTGGCCTCTGCCAGGGCGGCGCGACCACCACCCAGCACATCTACCTGGGTAAAGGGGCGCGGCTCGTGGTGAGCAAACAGGGCGGCGGCCTCGTTCATCTCGGCAAAGACCACTTCCATCATGCGATCGTGCAGCAGGGCCGCGATCTCGCTGCGCTGGGCCACGCTCAGCTCACCCTTGGCCTGCACGTAATAGGCAATGCCGCGCTCAAGCCGCTTGACCTGTTTCAGGCCGCAGTTGTGGGCGATGTCGGTTGCTTTGGAAGACCAGGGGGAGATAGTGCCGGGGCGGGGGGTAACGAGGAACAGCTGACCGCTGGGGGTGTGTTCCGGGATGGTCGGGCCGTAGCGCAGAAGCTGGCCCAAGGTCGCTCGCTCGGGGGGCGACAGCGGGCTCGTCAGCTCGGCAAAATGCACGTATTCCGCATAGATGCTTGCTATCTCTACTCCTCTCTGTGCGCAGCTCTGCAGCAGCTTGTGGACACGAAACTCAGACAGTGCTGGGGCACCACGCAAGATTTCCATATACCTTTCTCACCAAGTTTTAGAGTGTGGGGGGATTTGAGACGCGCGTATTATAGGGATCAGGCCCATCCTGAACAAACGTTTTTCTCATCTCGCGCGGTGTGACTCCCTTCATACTCTCTGGTATAAAGGTGCCTCTTTTTTGACAAATGCCGATTTTTTCAACAAGGGTACTCACCTACTTGCGCTGCATTTTTCGACTGTTCATCGGGATGATGTTGACGCTGGCCCTGGCCGGTTGCGACTTCTACCACCCCTCCAGCCAACTGGAGCAGATCCGCCAGCGAGGCGAGATCCGGGTTGGCACCCTCTACGGCCCCACTTCTTATTACCAGCGTGACGACACCGCACTGGGGTTCGACTACGAGCTGGCGCAGCTTTACGCCGACTGGCTGGGGGTCAAGCTGACCATAGTACCGGCCTACAGCACCGCCGAGTTGGTCGAGCAACTGCAAAAGGGCAAGCTGGATCTCGCCGCCGCCGCCATCGTCGTGACCCCGGAGCGGCGCAAGCTGTTCCGCTTCGGCCCTGGCTTCTACCAGGTCTCCCCCAAGCTGGTCTATCGCAACGGCTCCTCCAGGCCCAAGAACCTCGGTGACATCAAGGGCAACATAGTGGTGCCGGCGGGCTCCACCGGCGAGGACCTGATGAAGGAGCTGGCCAAGCAGTACCCCAACCTGAAATGGAGCACCAATCGGGATGCGGACGTGGAGGAACTGCTCAAGCAGGTGGCCGACGGCAAGGTGGACTACACGGTGGTGCAGGACACCATACTGGCTCGTACCCAGCGCTACTACCCCGAACTCACCGAAGGTTTGACCCTCGCCAGCAAGCAGACCGTGGCCTGGGCCATGACCAAGCTGCCCGACGACAGCCTCTACGCCAGCATCATCGACTTCTTCGGTCAGCGCTTCATGGATGGCGCCATCGCCAAGCTCGACGAGAAGTACTTCGGCCACGTGCAGAACTTCGATTTCGTCGACACCCGTACCTTCCTGCAACGGGCCAAGAGCCTGCTGCCCAAGTACCAGGCGCTGTTCCAGACCCACGCCAAGGATATCGACTGGCGGCTGCTGGCCGCCATCAGCTATCAGGAATCCCACTGGGATCCCCAGGCACGCTCCTACACCGGGGTGCGTGGCATGATGATGCTCACCGGTCCGACCGCCAAGGCGATGGGGGTAAACGATCGCACCCACCCGGAAGAGAGCATCAAGGGGGGCGCCCGCTACCTGCAGGAGATGATGGCGAAGGTGCCCGACTCGGTCCCGGCGGACGAGAAAGTGTGGTTTGCCCTCACCGCCTACAACATCGGCTACGGCCACATGATGGATGCCCGCCGCCTGACCAAGGAGCTGGGCAAGAACCCGGACGCCTGGAGCGACGTGAAAGAGGTGCTGCCCCTGTTGCAGCAGTCACGCTGGCATCGCAAGGTACGCTATGGCTATGCCCGTGGCGGCGAGGCGCGCAACTATGTCAACAACGTGCGCCAGTACTACCAGAGCCTGCTCTGGCTCGACAACGAACAGCAGAAGGCCCATCGTCGGGAGGAGCTGGACGAGGACGACAGCAGCGAGCCGGACGTGCAAGCGCAGCGTCCGGCCATCATCGCCGAAGTGGTCAAACAGATCATCACCCCCTAGCCTCGCCGGGGGTGTGTTTTCCTGCCCTGTTCTCTGTTACCATCCTTGGGTATACGAGGGGCGCTGGAGCGAGCTTATTGCAACGTATTCATTGCGTTGCAGTTCCTGCCAAGGGCCCTTTCGGCCCCACGCAAGACCAGGGAGGAGAACAGGATGCGAGCACGCAGAAGAGCCATATTGGCCCGAAAAACCAAATGTGCCTGGAGCCCGAGACGCAAGCTCAAGCTGGCCGACATGAAACGCAAGATCTGGCACAGAAACCGCTCCTTCACGCTGCTGATAGCGGAGCACACAGTATAAACCCGGCATCAGCCGGGTTTTTTTATGCCTGGTCAGGCTGCGCCTCGAACAGAACGGTGCGCTTGGAGACCAGGGTGTTGCAGTGGTTGCAAAAATAATCCACCGCGCCGCAAGCCCGAAGCCGCTCCAGCTCCTGCCCGCAGGCAGGACACAGGGCCCGGATGCGATAACGGGCCTGACACTGGCCACACGTCGTCTCGCGGCTGCGGCTGTCCAGTTCGCCCTGACAGGCAGGGCAGGTCAGCGTGTTCATTCTCTTCTCGACTCCTCTTTACGTCACTGTGCACCGGCGTCACTTGCAGCCCCTCCCCCGATTTGTCTGCCCTGAGGAGGGCCACCAAGAAAAACGGCTGCCGGTAAGGGCAGCCGCAGGGCTTTATTTCTTCGCTTTGGCCTTGAGCAGGCGCTTGCGCTGGCGTTCCTGGCTCAGGGTCAGGGTGTTCTTCTTGCCCTCGAACGGGTTGACCGACTCCTGGAACTCCACCCGGATCGGCGTCCCCATGATTTTCAACGACTTGCGGAAGTAGTTGATGAGGTAGCGCTTGTAGGAGTCAGGCAGGTCGTTCAACTGGTTGCCGTGGATCACGATGCGCGGCGGGTTGTAACCACCGGCGTGGGCATACTTCAGCTTGACCCGGCGACCATTCACCATGGGCGGCTGGTGATCTTCCTGGGCCATCTGCATGATGCGGGTCAGCATGGCGGTGCTGGTGCGGCGAGTCGCGGACTCGTAAGCCTCGTTGATGGATTCGAACAGGTGACCGACGCCACTGCCGTGCAGGGCGGAGATGAAATGCACCCGGGCGAAGTCGATGAAGCCCAGACGTCTGTCCAGCTCGTTCTTGACGTCCTCTTTCACCTTCTGATCCAGGCCGTCCCACTTGTTGACCACCAGTACCACGGAGCGGCCGCTGTTGAGCACGAAGCCGAGGATGCTCAAGTCCTGATCCGTGATGGTCTCCCGGGCGTCAATGACCAGCAGGCAGACGTTGGCATCTTCAATCGCCTTGAGCGTCTTGATGACGGAGAACTTCTCCACCGTCTCGTGCACCTTGCCACGGCGACGCACGCCGGCGGTGTCGATGACCACGTATTTCTGATCGTCGCGCTCCATGGGGATGTAGACGGAGTCGCGGGTGGTACCCGGCATGTCGTAGACGATGACCCGATCTTCACCCAGCATGCGGTTGGTCAGGGTGGATTTGCCAACGTTGGGACGACCGACGATGGCGAACTTGATGGGCAGGTCGGCGAACGGCGTCTCCTTGGTGTCTTCCCGGGTGTCGAGCTCACCGGCAGCCACCATGCGCAGCAGGGCCTCTTCGTCGAACTCCTCCAGCTCCTCTTCCTCTTGTGCCTCGGTGGCAGAGCCGACCAGGGTCTCGAGGTGGGGGGCCAAGGCCAGCTCCAGCAGGCTCAGTACGCCACGGCCGTGGGCGGCCGCCATCTGGTAGACCTCGCCCAGGGCCAGACCGTAGAACTCGGACACCGCGGAGTCACCGTCGATGCCGTCGGTCTTGTTGGCCACCAGAAACACCTTCTTGTGGGTCTTGCGCAGGTGCTCGGCGATGGCCTGATCCGCCGCGGTGAGACCGGCACGGGCATCCACCATGAAGAGCACCACATCGGCCTCTTCGATGGCCAGCAGGGACTGCTCGGCCATCTTCAGCTCGATCCCCTCCTCGGTGCCATCGATACCGCCGGTATCGACCACGATAAATTCCAGCTCGCCCAGCTTCGCCTGGCCATATTTGCGGTCCCGGGTCAGGCCGGGGAAGTCGGCAACCAGGGCATCCCGGGTACGGGTCAGGCGGTTAAACAGGGTGGATTTCCCCACGTTGGGGCGGCCCACCAGGGCAACTACAGGAGTCATAAAAGCCTCATTCTCAAGACGACAAAGGCTCCGGGTCCGAAGACCAGGAGCCGGATATTCACATTATCGGACGATCAAGGACGCTTGAGGGCGTACAACTTGCCGTCACGGCTCTGCACATACAGGGTGTCACCCTCCACCAGCGGAGCGGCATAGAGACCACTGCTGTCGAGCTGCTGCATGGCCTTGATGGTCCCGTCGGTACGGTCCAGCCAATACAGGTAACCTTCCACATCGCCGACCACCACATAGTCACCCAGGATGACGGGGGCGGTCACAGTGCGGTTTTCCAGCTGGGTGTTGGACCACAGCTCGAGACCGTTGCGACGATCGACCGCAAACAGATGGCTGCGGCTGTCGGTCAGCACGATGGCATTGCCGGTCACCGCCATGTCGCGATAACCGGAATACTTGCGCTTCCACACTTCGTCGCCGCTCATCAGCTTGCGCGCCATCAACTGGCCGTTGTAGGCGATGGCGTAGAGCTCATCACCGGCAATCAGCGGGCTGGCATCGACGTCCACCATCCGATCCAGTTCGGTGGCGCCGCGCGGGTCAGCCACCTTGGATTGACGCACCGGCTGACCGTTGCTCAGCAGGGCGATGCCCACCTTGCCATCGGCGCGGCCATAGATGACGGCACCGTTGGTGATGATGGGGGCGCCGGCACTGCGCAGGGTCAGGGGCGGCTGCTCTTCGGACAGGGTCCACTGCAGCTTGCCCTCGTCGGTATCGAGCGCCACCAGGCGACCGGAGGTGGTCAGCACCACCACGCGGCCATCCTCGACGGCGGGGCTCGCCACCACTTCCCCCGGCACCGTGGTCTGCCACAGCACTTCGCCGTTGGCCTCGTTCAGGGCGTAGACCACCCCGTTTTCGGACCCGAGGAACAGCTTGCCGTAGCGGGAAACCAGGCCGCCGGAGAGACGGGCGCTGCGCTTGTCGGCGTTGATGGGCAGATCTGCCAGATCCACGCTCCACAGCTCCTTGCCGCTCTCGCGCTCGAAGGCGGTCACATCGCCATCACGGGCCGCTGCATAGATGCGGTCCTCTTCCACCACCGGCTTGAGCTGGGAGTAGAAGTTGCCGATGCCATCCCCGACCGAGGAGGACCAGGCGGTATCGGCAGTGAACGCGGACTCGACCTTGGGCAGGGGCGCCATGGGGTTGAGATCCTCTTCCGAACTGAACAGGGAGCACCCCTGCAAGGCGAAGGAGACAGCCACCCCCAGCGCCATTCGCTTGTACAGATTACGCATCCGGAGCCTCGCCCGCAGTGACGGCTGGCAGCGCCAGATCATCCATCTTCAGCTTGAGTTCGGCGCTGCTCTGCAGGCCGCCGGCATCCGCCGCTGCCTGATAGGCATCACGCGCTTCTTCGGCCTTGCCCTGCTTTTGCAGGATGTCGCCGCGCACTTCCGCCACCTGGGCCTTGAAGGCGTCGTTGTTGATCTTGCCAAGCTGGGCCAGGGCCTCGTCAGCCTTGCCCTGATCGCTCAGGACCCGTGCCAGACGCAGGGCGGCGATGGGCTTGATGCTGTCGTCGCCACTGGCGGCCACCTGGGTCAGCTGCTCGGCAGCCAAATCCAGCTTGCCCGCCTTGACGGCGGCCGCGGCCAGTTGCAAGGCGGCCAGCTCGGCATAGGCGTCACCCTTGTGAGCGGTAATGAAGCTCTTTGCCTGCTCCAGGGCGGCGTCATCCCCCTTGGCGAGCTGGGCGGTCATCTCGTTGTAAGCCTGGGAGGCGGCTTCCTGGTTGTTCTGCTGCATCTCGTTGTAGTAGCGCCAGCCAAAGAGGCCGACCAGACCGATAACAGTTCCTGCGATCACCGAGGTGCCGTTCTCTTTCCACCAGCTCTTGATGACCTCAACCTGTTGTTCTTCAGTGGTATACACTTCCACAGCTTACTCTCCTTTCGCTGCCAGCAGGGCAATGGCGGCATCGACCGAGACGGTCTGTTGCTCGGCCTGGCCACGCAGATATTTGATGGTGATCTCCCCGCTTTGCACCTCGGTCTCCCCAAGGATCAGGGCAATGGCCGCGCCGCTCTTGTCGGCACGCTTGAGTTGTTTCTTGAAATTGCCGCCGCCGCAGTGGCTCATGAGGCGCAAGTCCGGCAGGGCATCGCGCAGGCGCTCTGCCAGGGCAAAGCCAGCCTGCTCGGTCCCCTCACCCACCATGCAGAGATAAACATCCACCGCCGGGCGGATGTCAGCATTGAGTTCGAGGGTTTCAAGCATCAGCACCAGACGCTCCATCCCCATGGCAAACCCGACAGCTGGCGTCGGCTGGCCACCGAGCTGCTCCACCAGGCCGTCGTAGCGACCACCGGCACAGACGGTGCCCTGGGCCCCCAGGCTGTTGGTCACCCACTCGAACACGGTCAGGTTGTAGTAGTCGAGGCCGCGCACCAGACGCTCGTTCACCTCGAACTGGATGCCGGCCGCCGTGAGCAGGCGCTTGAGCCCTTCGAAGTGAGCCAGGCTCTCTTCGCCCAGGTGATCGAACAGACGGGGCGCCCCCACCAGGATGGCCTGCACTTTTTCGTCTTTGGAGTCGAGCACCCGCAGGGGGTTGCTGTACATGCGGCGCTGGCTCTCTTCGTCCAGCTCGCTCTTGTACTGTTCCAGATAGGCGACCAGGGCATCGCGGTAGGCGGCACGTTCGCTGCTCTGGCCGAGGGTGTTGAGCTGCAAGGTGACGTGATCGCTGATGCCGAACAGACGCCACAGGCGGTGAGTCAGCATGATGAGCTCGGCATCGATGTCCGGCCCGTTGATGCCGAACAGCTCGACCCCGAACTGGTGGAACTGGCGATAGCGACCTTTCTGGGGACGCTCGTGACGGAACATGGGGCCCATGTACCACATCCGGCGTTCCTGGTTGTAAAGCAGACCGTGCTCGATGCCGGCACGCACACAACTGGCGGTCCCTTCCGGACGCAGGCTCAGGCTGTCGCCGTTGCGGTCTTCAAAGGTGTACATCTCTTTTTCGACCACGTCGGTCACTTCACCGATGGCACGCTTGAACAGATGGGTCTGCTCGACGATGGGCATGCGCACTTCGCTGTAGCCATAACTGGCCACGACCTGGCGCAGGATCTGTTCTACTTTCTGCCATACCGGGCTCTGCTCCGGCAGGCAATCATTCATACCGCGAATAGCTTGGATCTGTTTTGCCACGTTGATACTCGAGAAAAAGAGGTAAAATTTGGCCGCATTATAGGGATTTTCGACCCCGAGGTAAAATCGGGTGCCCGGATGCGGGATGTAAAATCAACAACCTAAAGCCGGGGCCACCCCAGGTGGCCCCGTCATCGTTCAACCTTTGTCCACCTGGATCTGGTTGGCCGGATCCAGCATGGCAGCCCGGGCACGGATGCGACGCTCCAGGGTCGGGATCAAATCCTTGTTGTCGAGCCGGTCGACCCGCTGGCCCCCCTCGTAGAAGGCACTCTTGTTGGCGGCGCCCGCAAGGCCGAGATCGGAGACCAGCGCCTCCCCCGGACCGTTCACCACGCAACCGATGATGGAGACATCCATCGGGGTGATGATGTCTTCGAGCCGCTCTTCCAGGGCATTGACAGTGCCGATGACGTCGAACTCCTGACGGGAGCAGGAGGGACAAGCGATGAAGTTGATGCCGCGGGAACGGATACGCAGGGATTTGAGGATGTCGAAGCCCACCTTCACCTCTTCCACCGGATCGGCGGCCAGGGAGATGCGCAGGGTGTCGCCAATCCCTTCGCTCAGCAACATGCCAAGACCGATGGCGGACTTGACCGCGCCGGCGCGAAAACCGCCCGCTTCCGTGATGCCCAGATGCAGGGGTTGATCGATCTGCTTGGCCAGCAGGCGATAGGCACCGACCGCCAGGAAGACATCGGACGCCTTGACGCTCACCTTGAAGTTCTGGAAGTCGAGGCGATCCAGGTAATCCACGTGGCGCATGGCGGACTCCAGCAGCGCCTCCGGGGTAGGCTCGCCGTATTTCTCCTGGAGATCACGCTCAAGGGAACCGCCGTTGACGCCGATGCGGATGGGGATGTTGTAGTGACGGGCGCAATCCACCACCGCACGCACCCGCTCTTCGTTGCCGATGTTGCCCGGGTTGATGCGCAGGCAGTCGGCCCCGTACTCGGCCACTTTGAGGGCGATGCGGTAGTCGAAGTGGATGTCGGCCACGATGGGGATGCGGGTCTGCTGCTTGATGAGCTTGAACGCTTCCGCCGCCTCCATGGTGGGGACGGAGACCCGGACGATGTCGGCGCCGACCCGCTCGATCCGCTGGATCTGCTCGACGGTAGCGGCCACGTCCGTGGTCTTGGTGTTGGTCATGGTCTGTACCGTGATGGGGGCATCGCCCCCAACCGGCACGTTGCCGACCATGATCTGTCTGGATTTGCGACGAACGATGGGTGATTCGTGTGCGGGCTTTTCGTGAACAGACATGGCGGACTGATTACTCCTGCGGCAGTGAGAAGCGGGCAGTCCGGCCGTTGTTGTAACGGCTCATGTCGAAGGACTTGCCCTGATATTCGAGATTGACCGCCATGGGCGCGCCAATGATGAATCTGAGTGGCTCGGGTCCTTCCAGTACCAGTTCGTCGTTCGCCTTCTTCAGACCGCTGAACAGGGTCTTGCCGTTGGCATCCTTGACGTCCAGCCAGCAATCGGCGGTGAAGCTCATCTTGAGCTGGGGCGCCTTGGCGGGCTCGGTGGTCGTGCTCTCGGCAGTCGAGACCGCACCGGAAACGTTCGTCGGGACGGCTGCGCTGGCATCCGTAGCGACCACAGGCAGGGTCGCGGTGGCACCGCTCACCACAACCTGGGTGGACACGGCATCGGACGCTGCGGGCAGCACGGGCTCGGCGACCTCCACGGCGGGGGCAACATTCGCTTCCGGCGTATTGACGGTCGCGCTCATCTCGGTCGCCGCCAGGGCGTCGTCACCGGCGGAGCGGCGCGCCGTGCTCTGCCACCACCAGGCGACGGAGAGCCCGATCAGCACCAGGATCACCAGCCAGGTCACCACCTTGAGCCGGCTGTCATTGGCCTGCTGGCGGGAGCGACGGGAGAAGCTCTGCATGTCGATGTTGTCGGGGGGAGTCAGCCCCAGCTTTTCGTAGGCGGCGAGGATGGTCTCCTCGGGGATACCCACGAGCTTGGCATAGGCCCGCAGATAGCCACGAATGAAGGTATGGGACGTGTGCTTGTCGTAGGTATCCGCTTCGATGGCGGCGATCAGGGTCAGACGAAGGTGAATGCGGGACGCAACCTGTTCCCGGGTCCAGCCGAGCTGTTCACGGGCGTTGCGCAGCAGCTGGCCTGGGCCAACTGCCTGGGAGTCGTCTTGGAAATCGTGTGGCTGTTCAGTAGTCATTGGCTAAGTAACGCTTGGCTTGTTGCGAAGTGGGATATTGCCTTACCAGCTCAGTCCCGAATTGGTGAAGTAATGCCGGTTTGTCCATGGCCTGGGCCAGCCGCAGCCGGAGCCAGAGGCTCTCCTCGTTCTCCTCTGCCACATCGGCAAAGCGCGCGAGGTAAGACTGGACATCAGGAAGCTTGCCATCTTTCATGGAAAGCTCGGCCATGTCCAGCAATAACCTAGGATTGCGGGGATTATACCCCAAGGCCAGACGATAATACTCGCCAGCCTTGTCATTTCTGTGATTTTGCATCGAGCAGAGCGCCGCATTTTCGTAGGTATCGGCGATCTTCACGTAATCGGGCTGACTGACGGCCTGCAAGAACGCCTTTTCCGCTTCGTCGAAGCGGCCACGGTTGCAGAGGAAGGCGCCATAGTTGTTCATCGCGTCAGCATTGGACGGATCCATGGCCAGCGCTTTCTTGTAGCTCGCCTCGGCGGCCTTGAAATCCGACACCTGCTGGTAGAAATAGGCAAAACCGATGTAGACCTGAGGATTGTTGGGATCGTACTGAAGGGCGCGGTCGAGGTTGAATTTGGCCTGCTCGGCATTGCCCTGGCGCAGATACTGGATACCCAGATCGAGACGAGTCTGGGCGGCAGCCTTGAGGTCGGGACCCACTTCACGCTGGGTCGAATTCTGGCCAGCGTAAGTGGTCTCTGTGACACAGCCTGGCAGCGCACAGAGCGCTGCCACTACGATCAATGTACGGATATCCATTTCCTGTCTATACAATGGCTTAGGAGTTAAACCATTTTGACGGAAATCCCATCCTGTTGCATCCGATTTTTCATGGTGCGCTTGGTGCGGTCGATCACCTCCCCCACCAGCTGCCCACAGGCGGCGTCGATGTCGTCACCACGGGTCTTGCGCACGATGACGGTCAGGCCGTATTCCATCAACACCTTGGAGAAACGGTCGATACGGCTGTTGCTCGGCTTGCCAAACGGGTTGCCCGGGAAGGGGTTGAACGGGATCAGGTTGATCTTGCAAGGGGTTTCCTTGAGGACCTTGGCCAGCTCATGGGCATGCTGCATGTCGTCGTTGATGTGATCGAGCAGCACATACTCCACGGTCACCCGGCCGCCGTTGGCGTTGGACTTGGCCAGATAGCGGCGTACCCCGGCAAGGAAGGACTCGATGTTGTACTTGTCGTTGATCGGCATGATCTCGGAGCGAAGCGCATCGTTCGGCGCATGCAGGGAGATGGCCAGGGCAACGTCGATCTGGTCCCCCAGCATATCCAGCGCCGGCACCACACCGGAGGTGGAGAGAGTGACGCGGCGCTTGGAGATGCTGAAGCCGAAGTCATCCATCATCAGTTTCATGGCCGGTACCACGTTGGCGAGGTTGAGCAGCGGCTCACCCATGCCCATCATCACCACGTTGGTGATGGGGCGCTTGCCGCCCACCACTTTGGCGGCACGCCACACCTGGCCGATGATCTCGGAGACTTTCAGGTTGCGGTTGAACCCTTGCTGGGCGGTGGAGCAGAAGGTACAGGCCAGGGCGCAGCCCACCTGGGAGGAGACGCACAGGGTAGCGCGGTCCGCTTCCGGAATGTAGACGGTCTCCACCTCCTGATCGCCCACCTGCAGCGCCCATTTGATGGTGCCATCGGCGGAGCGCTGTTCACGGCTGATCTCGGGGGCACGGATCTCGGCAATGGCCTTGAGCCGCTCGCGCAGCGCCTTGTTGACGTTGCTCATCTGATCGAAATCATCACAACCGAAGTGATAGATCCACTTCATTATCTGGTCTGCCCGGAACGGCTTCTCGCCCAACTCGACGAAGAAGGCACGCATGGCATCCCGGTCGAGATCCAGCAGGTTGGTTTTTGTTTCGCTCATCAGGGGCCTCAGCTCACACACTTCATAAATTATCGGCTGACCTACGTCAGGGGGCGGCATTGTACAAATAATGGGTCTGGCTTTCCACCTGGAGAATAAGTGGATATTGGCAGGATGACCAAAAAACAAAAGGGAGCCGAAGCTCCCTTGGTCACCAGCAGACAACATCAGCCGCGCGGGCAGATCTCGTCGTCGGAGAAGAAGTAGGCGATTTCACGGGCGGCAGAGGCCGGGGCATCGGAGCCATGGACGGCGTTGCGATCGATGCTCTCGGCGTAGCAGGCGCGCAGGGTGCCGGCCAGAGCCTCTTTCGGGTTGGTGGCGCCCATGATTTCACGGTGACGGCGGATGGCGTCTTCACCTTCCAGCACCTGTACCATGACAGGGCCAGAGGTCATGAAACCGACCAGAGCATCATAAAACGGCTTGCCCTGGTGCTCGGCGTAGAAACCGGCGGCCTGTTCGCTGGTCAGGTGCAGCATCTTGGCAGCGATGACTTTCAGGCCGGCGCTTTCGAAGCGGCTGTAAATGGCACCAATCAGGTTCTTGCTGACCGCATCCGGCTTGACGATGGAGAAGGTACGTTCGATAGCCATTGAGTTCTTTCCTTAACTACAGAGTTTTATTGTAGGAATCCATGTTCGGCGGCGATTATACGTAAACAAAAAACGAAATAACACACAAAAAATCAACTTTTTGTTAAACAAAAGAATCCTTGAAACAACATGGTGACTCATCTTGTGCCAGGGCAGAGAGAAAAAATGTGCGCTTGCGCACGATCGGCATGCTAATGCCTCAAAACCGTATCAATTGCTCAGCAAAGCAGCACTGGAAAGGGCACCCTGAGGTGCCCTTGTGATGCCGTTCACTGACTCAGCGCGTCTCCGCCATCAGGGTATGGGCGATGGTGCGCATCCCCAGGGTATTGGCCCCGGGCGCCCACAGACTATCGCCGTTTTCGCTGAAGCAGGCGGCGAGATCGACATGCAGCCACCCTCTTCCCTCATCAGGGACAAAGCGGGAGAGGAAGCCCGCCGCGTTGGAGGCGCCCCCCGGTCCGCCGCCCGGCACGGGGCGGCTGTTGGCGGTGTCGGCATAGTGGGACGGGCACTGCTGGCGATGCCAGGGCTCCAGCGGGAGCGGCCATGCTGGCTCCTGCTCCGCATCCGAATAGGCCATGGCGCGGCTCACCAGCCCCTTGTCCAGTCCAAACAGGGCGTTGTAACGCCCTCCCAGCGCCATCACGGCCGCCCCGGTGAGGGTGGCGGCGTCGATGATGAGCGGCGCACCAGACTCGCCGGCCAGTTGCAAGCCGTCGGCCAGGATCAGACGCCCTTCGGCGTCGGTATTGACCACCTCCACCGTGGTGCCGTTCTTGTAGGTGAGGATGTCACCCAGCTTGTAGGCATGGCCGGATACCAGGTTCTCGGCGCAGCAGAGGATGAGCTTCACCCGCTTGTCGAGGCCACGCAGAATGGCCAGCGCCAGCGCGCCGGTGACGATGGCGGCACCGCCCATGTCGTGTTTCATGGTCAGCATGCCCTGGGAGGTCTTCATGGAGTAGCCGCCGGAATCGAAGGTGATCCCCTTGCCCACCAGGGCGGCCGCTACCGGCGCCTTGGGATCCTTGCCCGGATTGAAATCCAGCTCCAGCATCACGGGCTCGCGGTCACTGCCACGACCCACTTGATAGAGACCGACCCAGCCCGCCTGTTGCAGCGCCTCTCCCTTGAGGATGCGATGGCTGATCCGGTCCGGTGCCAGCTCGGTGAGGAAGGCGGCGGCTTCGACCGCCAGCTCCAGCGGCCCCAGCTGCTCCGGGGTGGCGTTGGTCATCTCCCGCACCCAGCGCCCGCACAGCCAGCGCGCCTCCAGCTCCTCCCTGTCCTCCTCGGACGAAGTGGCCCACTGCAACCCCACTTCCGCCTTGGGCGTCTGCAGCCCCTGGGCAAAGGCCCACTGCTGCTCCCGCTCCCAGTGGCCAGCCAGGACCACCTGCTGGATCCCCTGGCTGCACAGGCGCCGCGCCGCCTGCTGGATATCCAGCAAGGGAGTGGCGCTCACCAGATGGATCACCATGCCGTCGGCACGGTGGGAGAGCAGTGCCCCCTCCCCCCACTCGGCCGGTGCAAACTCTCGGCTCAACCAGACGTTCATGCGCACACCTCCTGCAACCAGCGGGCAATCGTGCGAAGACCATGGCCCTTGGCACCGGTCGCCCAGAGATCATTGCCCGACTTCTGATAGGAAGCGGCCAGGTCCAGGTGCACCCAGCCCTTGCCTTCGTCACGGACAAAGCGCGACAGGAAAGCCGCTGCGGTGGTGGCACCGGCAGTGCCTTCGGCGGACGCCACGTTGCCCAGCTCGGCAAAGGCCGAGGTGAGCTGGCCTGCGTGCCAGGGTTCGAGCGGCAGCGGCCAGGCCTTCTCGTTTTCGGCGTTGGCGGCAGCCAGCGCGCGCACCTGCTCCGCCTCATCGAGGGCAAACACGGCATTGTAGTCGCGGCCCAGCGCTGTCTTGGCGGCGCCGGTCAGGGTGGCAGCGTCGAGGATGTAGGCAGCCCCGCTTTCGCTGGCGGCCAGCAGGCCGTCTGCCAGCACCAGGCGACCTTCCGCATCGGTGTTCTGGATCTCGACCGAGATGCCGTTGCGATAGGTGAGGATGTCGCCGAGCTTGAAGGCGTGGCCGGAGACCAGGTTCTCGGCGCAGCAGAGGATGAGCTTGACCCGCTTGTTCAGGCCACGGCTGATGGCCAGCGCCAGGGCGCCGGTCACCATGGCGGCGCCGCCCATGTCGGACTTCATCGGCAGCATGTTGTCGGAGGACTTCATGGAGTAGCCGCCGGAATCGAAGGTGATCCCCTTGCCCACCAGCGCCGCGACCACGGGGGCGTTGGCATCCCCGGTCGGGTTGTAGTCGAGCTCCAGCAGCACCGGCTCGCGCTCGCTGCCACGGCCCACCGACCAGATCCCGATATGACCCGATTCACGCAAGGCTTCGCCAGCGGTGATGCGGGCGGTCACCTTGTCACCGCCGAGGCTGCGAATGAGCAGCAGAGCGGACTCCGCCAGGCTCATGGGGTAGATGGCTTCCGGGCAGCCGTTGGTCACCTCGCGCACCCAGTGGGTCGCTTTGAGCAAAGCCGCCAGCTCGGCAGCCTCCTGGTCGCTCTGCTCGCCGAAGTCGAGCTCGCGAACCCCCTTGGCGGCATAGAAGCCCTGGGCAAAGGCGTAACGACGCTCCCGATCCCACCCCTCGCCCACCAGCTTGATGCGCTTGATGCCGCTCGACTCGAGGCGTCTGGCCCCGCGCTGGATGGCGCGCAGCGCCTCCTTCTCCTGGCCAGCAGCCAGATGGAGATGAGCCTCGTCCCCGTTGAAACTGAGCAGGGCACCCTCACCCCACTGGGCGGCGGCAGCCTGGGACGACAACCTTACGTTCATCATGTCAGCCATGTTCTCTTGCTTCCTTTTTATTGGCACTTTCATCAACGAATAGGGAAATCACGGGCACAAAAAAGGCCGCTCCCTCAAGGGTCACGGCCTTCACCATATCATTACTGCACCATGAGATGCTGCACGCGCAATTCACTCATGTGTAATTAAGGGGTCATCAGTGGCGCTCGGACGCCAGATTCAGGGTGTACTTGGGCAGTTCCACCACCAGATCCTCGTCCGCCAGTCTGGCCTGGCAGCTGAGACGGGATTCCGGCTCCAGCCCCCACGCCTTGTCCAGCATGTCGTCTTCCAGCTCGTCGCTCGGCTCGAGGGAGTCGAACCCTTCCCGCACCACGCAGTGGCAGGTGGTGCAGGCACAGGACTTCTCGCAGGCGTGCTCGATCTCGATGCCATTGCGCAGCGCGATATCCAGAATGGTTTCACCGGTCGCACCTTCGAGGGCCGCGCCGTCCGGACAGAGCTCGGGATGGGGCAGAATAATCAGTTTTGGCATATCACACCTTGTTGACGTTTTGTCCGGTCAGCACCTTGCGGATGGAGGCATCCATCCGGCGGGCTGCAAATTCGCCACTGGCAGCGTCCGCCGCCTCGATGGCCTCTTTGATCTGGTTGGTGGTGCCCGTGCTGCGCATGGTCAGCAGATGGGCGATGGCGGCATCCAGCTCGACCCGCTCGGCGGGGCTCAATAAGGCCTCGCCATCGGCGGCCAGGGCGGCGTTGAGACTCTCGACCACCCGGTCGGCCTCGACCTGTTGCTCCGCTAACATGCGGGCGTCCATGTCCTGCTGGGCATTGGCGATGGAGGCGCTCAGCATGTTGAGGATGTCATCCTCACCCAGTCCATAGGAGGGCTTGACCTGGATCTCGGCCTGCACGCCGGAGGATTTCTCCATGGCGCTGACCGACAGCAGACCGTCCGCATCCACCTGGAAGGTAACGCGAATGTGGGCCGCCCCCGCCGCCATGGGCGGAATGCCGGTCAGGGTGAAGCGGGCCAGGGAGCGGCAATCCGCCACCAGCTCGCGCTCCCCCTGCACCACGTGGATGGCCATTGCGGTCTGGCCATCCTTGAAGGTGGTGAACTCCTGGGCGCGGGCCACCGGAATGGTGGTATTGCGCGGGATCACCTTCTCGGCGAGGCCGCCCATGGTCTCTAACCCTAAGGAAAGCGGGATGACGTCCAGCAGCAGCATCTCGGCGTCGGGCTTGTTGCCCACCAGGATGTCGGCCTGGATGGCGGCACCAATGGCCACCACCTTGTCAGGGTCGATGCTGGTCAAGGGCGTGCGGCCGAAGAACTCGCCCACCCGCTCGCGCACCAGCGGCACCCGGGTCGAGCCACCGACCATCACCACTTCCAGCACCTCTTCCTGCTCGAGACCCGCATCGCGCAGGGCGCGCCGACAGGCCTGCAGGGTGCGCTTGACCAGGGGCTGGATCAGCTCGTCAAACTGGCTGCGGGTGACGGTACCCTGCCAGCCGGCAAAGGTGCAGGTAACGGCATCGGCATCGGTGAGGCCGTGCTTGATGCTGGCCGCCGCATCCAGCAACTCGCGCTGGGTACGGGCATCGAGCTGACCGGACAACCCGGCTTGCTCTTTGAGCCAGTCCGCCAGCAGATGGTCAAAATCGTCACCACCGAGTGCCGAGTCGCCACCGGTGGCCATCACCTCAAACACCCCGCGATGCAGGCGCAGGATGGAGATATCGAAGGTTCCGCCCCCCAGGTCATAGACGGCGATCACCCCTTCCTGACCGGAGTCGAGGCCATAGGCGATGGCGGCCGCCGTGGGTTCGTTGAGCAACCGCAGCACGTGCAGACCGGCCAGTCTGGCCGCGTCCTTGGTACCCTGACGCTGGGCGTCATCGAAATAGGCGGGCACCGTGATGACCACGCCGTCGAGGTCTCCCCCGAGGGACGCGGCACCGCGCTCGGCCAGTTTTTTCAGGATCTCGGCCGAGACCTGCACCGGATTGACCAGCCCCTGGCGGGTCCGCAACTGGGGCATGCCCGTCTCGGTAGCCACGAACTCGTAAGGCTGCTGGCGGGTATCGATGTCGGCCAGCCCCTTGCCCATCATCCGCTTGACCGAGACGATGGTGTTGTGGGGATCGAGGGCCGCCTCACGCTTGGCATCGAAGCCAACCCGGATGGTATCGGCCTGGTAATGGACCACGGAAGGCAGCAGATCACGCCCCTGCTCGTCACAGAGGGTGTCGGCCTGGCCGCTGCGCACGGCGGCGACCAGGGAGTTGGTGGTGCCAAGATCGATGCCGACGGCACGTTTATGCTGGTGAGGCGCGGCGCTCTGGCCTGGCTCGGCAATTTGCAGTAATGCCATGGGTAATCACAATTCCTGCGTTAGAGGGTCAAGACTCGAACAGCGAGTCTTCGAATCGTTCCAGCTCCTCGAGGAGCTTGTCGACAAATTTGAGCTTGCGAACGCAATCCGCCGCCTGCAGATCCTCACCCCTGGTGAGAGAGTCGGTCAGCCGTTGCATCAACACCAGGTGATCATGCCTGATCTCCTGGCGAAAATCCTTGATGGCCCCCTCAGGGTCGGCGTCGCCCTTGAGATCAGCCAGCCGCTCTCGCCACTCCAGCTGTTGCATCAGAAAGGCAGGATCTTGCAGTGTCTGCTGCTCGCCGCGAATATCGGTGCCCCGCAAGGAGAGCAGATACTCGGCTCGGCGCAAGGGGGCCTTGAGGGTGGTAAACGCATCGTTGATCTGGGCAGCACGCTGCACGGCAGCAAGCTGCTCCCGCTCGGGGGCAGTCGCAAAACGATCGGGATGGAACTGGGTCTGCAGCTGACGATAGGTGTCAGCCAGTTGGCGAGTATCGAGCTCGAAGCCCTCAGCCAACCCGAACAGCTCGAAATGATTCATCCTTCGTCCTCAGACAATAGCGCTGGGAGTGCAACCACACTCGTCTTGAACTTGAAAGCAGTGGCATGGACTGGCGTCCACACCACTGTGTTGATGAGCAAGGTGTTGATCACAAGAGACTCGCCGCAACAGGGCTCACCCTTGGGACTGCGAGGCGTTGCAAACATGGGCGATCGGTCAATCGAACCACTTACACGCTGAAGCTTTCGCCACAACCGCATTCGCCCTTGGCATTCGGGTTGTTGAACTGGAAGCCCTCGTTGAGGCCTTCCTTCACGAAGTCCAGCTCGGTGCCATCCAGGTGGATCAGGCTCTTGGCATCCACGATGATCTTGACGCCTTTTTGCTCGAATACCTGATCCTCGGCAGCCAGCTCATCCACGAACTCGAGCACATAGGCAAGGCCAGAACAGCCGGTCGTCTTGACGCCGAGGCGCAGGCCGATGCCCTTGCCCCGGTTGATCATGAAGGAGGAAACCCGCGCCGCTGCGGCATCTGTCATGGTTATGGCCATACTGCTCTCCGGACCTTAAAGACCTTTCTTCTGCTTGTAATCGGCGATGGCGGCCTTGATGGCATCCTCCGCCAGAATGGAGCAGTGGATCTTCACCGGCGGCAGCGCCAGCTCTTCGGCGATGTCTGTGTTCTTGATACCGGCCGCTTCGTCCAGGGTCTTGCCCTTGACCCACTCGGTCACCAGGGAGCTGGAGGCGATGGCGGAACCACAGCCGTAGGTCTTGAACTTGGCATCTTCGATGATGCCATCGTCGCTGATCTTCAGTTGCAACTTCATGACATCACCACAGGCCGGTGCACCGACCATGCCGGTGGCGACGCTGGGATCGTTCTTGTCAAAACCACCGACGTTGCGGGGATTCTCGTAGTGGTCGATTACTTTTTCACTGTAAGCCATATCTAACTCCTGCTAATTCCGTTGTTCACCAGATCCTTGCCATGCTGGCAAGGATCAGTGATGTGCCCATTCGACCGTGTTCAGATCGACGCCATCCTTGAACATCTCCCACAGGGGGGACATCTCGCGCAGACGACCGATGGAGTCGCAGATGAGCTTGATTGCGTAGTCGATCTCTTCTTCGGTGGTGAAGCGACCGATGCTGAAACGGATGGAGCTGTGTGCCAGCTCGTCGTTCAGACCCAGGGCGCGCAGCACGTAGGAAGGTTCCAGGCTGGCCGAGGTACAGGCAGAACCGGAAGAGACCGCCAGATCCTTCAGTGCCATGATGAGGGATTCCCCTTCCACATAGGCGAAGCTGACGTTCAGGTTACCCGGTACACGCTGGTCCAGATCCCCGTTGATATAGACTTCTTCGATGTTCTTGATGCCATTCCACAGACGCTGGCGCAGGGCCATGATGTGCTGGCTCTCGCTCGCCATCTCTTCCTTGGCGATGCGGAAGGCTTCCCCCATGCCGACGATCTGGTGGGTTGCCAGGGTACCGGAGCGCATGCCGCGCTCGTGGCCACCGCCGTGCATCTGGGCTTCCAGACGAACACGGGGCTTGCGGCGCACATACAAGGCGCCAATCCCTTTCGGGCCGTATACCTTGTGGGCGGACATGGAGAGCAGATCAACCTTGAGCGCTTCCACGTCGACCGGGATCTTGCCCACGCTCTGGACGGCGTCCACGTGCAGCAGGATCTTGCGAGAACGGCACAGCTCGCCGATGGCAGCGATGTCTTGCACCACCCCGATCTCGTTGTTGGCGTGCATGATGCTGACCAGGATGGTGTCATCACGCAGGGCGCCTTCGATCTGCTCAAGGGTGAACAGGCCGTTGGGCATGGGCTCGAGGTAGGTCACCTCATAGCCTTCCCGCTCCAGTTGGCGGCAGGTATCCAGCACGGCTTTGTGCTCGGTCTTGGAGGTGACAATGTGCTTGCCCTTGCCGGCGTAGAAATGGGCGATGCCCTTGATGGCCAGGTTGTTTGACTCGGTCGCACCGGAGGTAAAGACGATCTCGCGCGGGTCCGCGCCGATCAGCTCTGCCACTTGATTACGGGCCAGATCCACCGCCTCTTCGGCCTGCCAGCCGAAACGGTGGGAACGGGAGGCTGGGTTGCCGAACAGGCCGTCCATGGTGAGGCACTGCATCATTTTTTCTGCGACACGCGGGTCCACCGGACAGGTTGCCGAATAATCAAGGTAAATAGGCAGTTTCATCTTTTTCTCCGTTACGACGGGGTCACACAGCGACTCGTCGTGGAAAGCACGTTTATAGTTGGACTTTCAAGCTCACATCACCGCGTTCGGCCCGATCAACCAGGGACAACACGGTCTTCATTTGTTCATCTTGCTTGCCGGCGATACGGCGCACATCGGCCTGACCAACCAGCTCGGCCAAGGTGATATCCCCCAGGAAGCTGGAGATTCGTTCGCTCAGATCCCGCCACAAGGAGTGGGTCAGGCACTGGGTACCACCGTGGCAGCCCCCTTTGCCGAGGCACTTGGTCGCATCGACCGATTCATCGACCGCGGTGATCACCTGACCGACCGAGATCTCGCCAGGGGCCAGACCGAGGCGATAACCGCCACCGGGGCCACGTACGCTGCTCACCAGACCATGCTTGCGCAGACGGGCAAACAGTTGTTCCAGATAGGACAAGGAGATGCCCTGGCGCTCTGAAATATCAGCCAGGGGCACGGGCCCCTGCTCTGCATGCAACGCCACGTCGAGCATGGCTGTCACCGCGTAACGTCCTTTTGAGGTCAGTCTCATATGCCTTACCGTCTTGCGAACCAATCAATATGTGGCATATGGTCACATACCCGACTAAATCAGTCAAGTATATGCTTGAGTAAATCAGTCGGGATTAATCCTGTGCCCTGGACTTCTGGACAGAAGTGAGAATGCCCCGCAGGATGTTCAACTCCACCGCTTCGGGTCTGGCCCGGTTGAATAGACGACGCAGTTTGCTCATCACATGGCCTGGATGGTCATCGGCAATGAATCCCGTCTTTTGCAACGTCTGCTCCAGATGCTGATAAAACCCTTCCAGTTGCTGGGCGCTGGGGTACTCGACCCGCTCATCCTCCGGGGTCGAATGCTCCTGGTTCTGTACTTCCAGCCAGCGCATCCGCACCTCGTAACAAAGGGTCTGCACTGCCATGGCCAGATTGAGGGAGCTGTATTCTGGATTGGCGGGGATGGCCACATGGAAGTGGCATTTTTGCAGTTCGTCATTGGTGAGGCCGGTGCGTTCACGGCCAAACACCAGCGCGGTCGGGTGCTCCATGCCCTCGGCAACCAGCTTCTCGCCCGCTTCACGGGGATCCAGCATGGGCCAGCTCAGGGTGCGGGAACGGGCACTGGTGCCGATGACCAGACCACAGTCGGCAATGGCTTCATCCAGGGTCGGCACGATTCGGGCGCGAGCCAGGATATCGCTCGCCCCCGCCGCCAGGGCGACGGCCTCCTCATCCGGCTGGGCCTGGGGATCGACCAGCACCAGTTGAGTCAGCCCCATGGTCTTCATGGCCCGCGCCGCGGATCCCATGTTGCCGGTGTGAGAGGTGTTTACCAACACGATACGAATCTGATCCAACATGCCCAGTCAATCTTCAGTCAAAAATGGCGCGCAATTGTAACATAACCAATCGCTATTTTGGCACCGCTTCCGACCAGGCATTTCTGCACAAACAGGCGGATGATACATCCCCACCCTGCGTGGTCACGCTGACAGTGGGGTACTGCGGCTCAAGTTCACCTGTTCCGCAGCACTCGGGCAAGAAAACGGCTCAGCTCATTGTCGCTGCAGTGGGCACGTGCGTCTCGCGGGCCCGCTCGATAAAGGTCGCCAGATCCATCAGGGGGTATTTCATCAATCCCAGCCCGTCCAGATCCAGGCTGTCCATCAGATTTTTCACCTCCAGGCCCAACTCTGTATCCCCCTCTATCTTCAGCCGGCGCTGGAAGAAGAGGGAATCCGGGTCTTCACGGCGCCCGGCGATCAGAACAAGATCCTGGCTATTGCCGCTGAAACAGACATCGGCGTGCTCACACTTCCTCGCCACTACCAATTTGCCCTCCTGCTCGCTGATAAACCAGCATAGCCCCAGATCGCTGACTTCCACTTTCAGCCACTTGCCCGCAAGAAACGCAAATTCCCCCTCTTCGATGGCCTCCCGGAACACCCTGCCCAGCAGGGCCTCCATCAGGTTTTGTTGCAAAGGGAAGGGCACCAGCTTGAGGGGGTGGCGCAAGAGACGGGGTGCCTGTTCGACCAGGCGACGTTGCAGATGTTGAAACACGATAAACTCCCAGTTTTTTGCGCATTCAAGCACAGCCCCTTCGGCAAGATCCTGTTGAAAATCAAACTTGTGCCCACTTACCTCAAGAAGGGTAAAGCCACCTAAAGCTGCCTCAGGTCAAAAAGCGGGAGGGCAAGCATGAATACAATCGGGCCACTTTTGCATTTTTGCCCTCTCGGAGCGTACCCGATGGAATTACTCTGCCCGGCAGGCAGCCTGCCGGCACTGAAGACAGCCGTGGATAACGGGGCCGATGCGGTCTACATCGGCTTCAAGGATGACACCAATGCCCGCCACTTCGCCGGTCTCAACTTCACCGACAGCAAGCTGGAAAGAGCGGTTGACTATGTCCACCAGCATGGCCGCAAGCTGCACATCGCCATCAATACCTTTGCCCACCCGGGCTCCGATGCCCGTTGGAAGCAGGCCGTGGACAAAGGGGTGGCGCTCGGTGCAGATGCCCTGATCATCGCCGATCTCGCCGTGCTCGATTATGCCAGCCGCCGCCATCCCGACATGGAGCTGCATGTCTCGGTCCAGGCCAGCGCCACCAACGCCGCCGCCATCCGCTTCTACCAGCAGCACTTCAACGTCGGCCGGGTGGTGCTGCCGAGGGTGCTCTCCATGCATCAGGTCAGGCAGCTTGCCCGCGAGACCAACGTCGGCCTCGAGGTGTTCGCCTTCGGCAGCCTCTGCATCATGGCGGAGGGGCGCTGCTACCTCTCCTCCTACATGACCGGCGAGAGCCCCAACACCGTCGGTGCCTGTTCACCGGCCAAGTTCGTGCGCTGGGAGGAGACCCCGAGCGGCCTCGAATCCCGCCTCAACGAGGTGCTGATCGATCGTTACGGCCCGGGGGAAAACGCCGGCTACCCGACCCTGTGCAAGGGCCGCTTCGAGGTGGATGGCCAGACCTATCACGCGCTGGAGGAGCCCACCAGCCTCAACACCCTCGGCCTCCTGCCCGAGCTGTTCCAGACCGGCATCCAGTCAGTCAAGATCGAGGGGCGCCAGCGCAGCCCCGCCTATGTGGAGCAGGTGACCCGGGTCTGGCGCGCCGCCATCGACGCCTATCAGGCCAACCCCGAGGCCTATCAGGTCAAGGCTGAGTGGGATGCCCAGCTCGCCCGTGTCTCCGAGGGGAGCCAGACCACCCTCGGTGCCTATCATCGCCAGTGGCAATAAGGAGCCCTGTTCATGAAATTCTCACTCGGGCCCCTGCTCTTCTACTGGCCCAAGGCCGACACCCAGGCCTTCTATCAGGCGGCCGCCGCCAGCCAGGCCGACATCCTCTATCTGGGGGAAACCGTCTGCAGCAAGCGGCGCGAACTGAAAGTGGATGACTGGATTGCCCTCGCCCGTCAGGTGGCGGGCTCCGGCAAGCAGGCGGTACTCTCCACGCTGGCGCTGATCTCAGCTCCCTCCGAGCTCAAGGAGGTAAAGCGGCTGGTCGACAACGGCGAGCTGATGATCGAGGCCAACGATCTGGGGGCGGTCCAGCTCGCCAGTGAAGCCGGGCTGCCGTTCGTCTGCGGCCCCGCCATCAACGCCTACAACGCCGACGTGCTGCGCATGCTGCTCAAACAGGGGATGCAGCGCTGGGTGATGCCGGTGGAGCTCTCTCGCGACTGGCTGATGCAGCTCAATCAGGATCTGGGCAGGGAGCGCCAGCAGTTCGAGGTGGAGGTGTTCGCCTATGGTCATCTGCCGCTCGCCTACTCGGCACGCTGCTTCACCGCCCGCTCCCTCGACCGGCCCAAGGACAACTGCGAACTGGCCTGCATCGACTACCCCACCGGGCGACTTGCCAGCAGTCGCGAGGGGCAGAAGGTGTTCAACCTCAACGGCATCCAGACCCAGTCCGGTTACTGCTACAACCTGGGCAACGAGCTCAAGGGGATGGAGGGCCTGGTGGATGTGGTGCGCCTCTCGCCCGAAGGCATGGAGACCCTGACGATGCTGGAGCGCTTCAAGGCCAACGAACAGGGGATGGCCCCCCTGCCCCTGCAGCAGGAGCGGGACTGCAACGGTTACTGGCGCCAGATCCCCGGCATGAGCCTGGTGGAGTAGCGGTACACCCCGTGTCACCAGACAGCAAAAAGGCCTCGTCAAGAGGCCTTTTTCATGGGGTTCAAACCCGTTTAGTCACGCTTTGCCGCTCTTGCCCTGGGCTCCGGGTGGCTGGGGCTTGCGCGCCATCAGTTCCAGCTCCAGCAAGGCATAGCGATGCTCGATGAAGTCATAGACGTTGTTGGCCAGCGCCAGCTTGAAGTAGCTGATGGCTTCCTTGCGGTTACCCTTGGCCAGCTCGAACTTGCCGAGGTAGAAGTAGGTCTCGCACAGGCGCTCGGCGAGCTCCCTGTTGTCCTTAACCCCTTTCACCACGTTGCTCATCAACTGGGTGGCATTGATGTCGCCCGTATAGAGGCGCACCAGATCCCAGTTCCAGGCGTCGTCGTCATACTTGTTGAGCCGCTCGCGCATCCGGCTCATGGCCGCCGGTCCGTTGAGCTTCTGCTCGGCCAGATAGAGCCAGATCACCCGATAAGGGTCTTCCGGTTGCGCCTCGTAGAAGCGCTTCATATCCGCCGCGGCAAGCTCGGGGCGATTGCCGTAATAGAGCGCGATTCCCCGGTTGAGATAGGCGTAGTCGTAATCCGGGGCGAGCTCCAGGGCGGAGTCGAACGCCTCATAGGCCTCGTCGTAGTTCTGCTGTTGAACCAGATAGACACCGATGAAGTTGTAGGCCTCGGCAAAATCCGGCTTCTCCCGCAGGGCACGGTTGAAGTCGAGTCGCGCCAGGGAACGCAAGCCCACCCGGTCAAACACCACGGCACGCTCATAGAAGAGTTCTGCCCGCTGTTCGGTCGTCAATTCCATTTCACTGAGCATCTGCCCGAGTCGCGCCAACGCCAACTCGCTCTGGTAGGAGACCTGCAAGGGGGTCGCCAATACCAGTGAAGCGGGTTGCGGCTTGGGAACTTGAGGCGCTTTTACCTGACTGCTACTGCTGCAACCCCACAAGGGGAGCAACAACAGGATACCCGTGAGGTATCCAATCCCTATCCTGACGTTCAATGAACACTCCGACGCTTACGCTTGACCCCGCATATGGTAAAGATCACGGGGCCGTTTGTCATGTGGCGCAGCCCCTCTCCCTCAAATAAATCAGGATTCGACAGGGTATCCGGCGTCGCTCCAGCCGCGAAAGCCTCCATCGACGCTGACGACCCGGGAATAACCCATCTTCTGCAGGTTATCCGCCACCAGGATGGAGCGAAATCCCCCACCACAATAGAGGTAGAGTTCGGTGTCGGGATCCGGATACCGGGTCTCGATGTCACGCTCTATCACCCCGCGCCCGAGATAGGTGGCCCCCGGCAGATGGCCCCTGGCCCACTCGCTCTCTTCGCGCACGTCGATCAGATGAAATGCTCGGCCCTCATCCTGCCAGCGCTTGATTTGATGCACATCGGTTTCCTGCACCTGCGGGCGGATGGCCTCGACCAGGGCCAGAAAACGGGGATTGTGTTGCATGGGCTTGCTCCTTGCTTTGGGTAATGGATGCTGGGTTGTGGGGAGCATCATGACTCACCCCGGCCACAAGAGAAAGGGCGCCTTGCGGCGCCCTTGTCTGTTACGGCAGGATCTCTTGCTGATCCGCGCCCTCTTTTTCCACCTGGGTCGGCAGCATGTGCTCCCGCTTGATCCCGAGGAACATGGCTGAGGCGCTCGCCACATAGATGGAGGAGTAGGTCCCGAAGGCCACCCCGATCACCATGGCGATGGAGAAACCGTGGATCAGAGGCCCGCCTTTGAGCAGCAGCGCCACCACCACCACGAAGGTCAACCCCGAGGTGATGATGGTCCGGCTCAGGGTCTCGGTCATGGAGAGATCCATGATCTCCGCGGTGTCCCCACGGCGTACCTTGCGGAAATTCTCCCGCACCCGGTCGAACACGACGATGGTGTCGTTCAGGGAGTACCCCACCAGCGTCATCAGCGCCGCCAGCACGGTCAGGTCGAACTCGTACTGGAAGTAGGCAAAGATGCCGAGGGTGATGATCACGTCGTGAGCCAGGGAGAGGATGCCCCCCGTGGCCAGACGCCACTCGAAGCGCACCGCCACGTAGATCAGGATACAGAGGATGGAGGCCAGCATGGCCAGGGCACCGTCGGTGGCCAGCTCGTCACCCACGGAGGGACCGACGAACTCGACACGCTTGAGCACGGCGCTCTCGTCGACCAGCTTGGCGGCCGCCAGGACCTCGTTGCCCTGCTGCTCGACCTTGACGCCCTCTTGGGGGGCCATGCGCACCAACACATCACGGCTGGAGCCGAAGAACTGCAGGGTCGCCCCGTCAATCTTCTGCTGATCCAGCGCCTCGTGCATCTTGTCCAGGCTCACCGACTGCTGGAACCCCACCTCGATGGTGGTACCGCCGGTGAAGTCCAGCCCCCAGTTCAGGCCACGATCGTACAGAACGTAGAGGGCGAGCACCGTTACCAGAGCAGAGAGGACCATACCCAGCTTGGCGAAACGCATGAAGGGGATGGGCTTTTCAAAATGTAGAATTTGAAACATGTCTCTTCCTTAGATCGGCAGCTTGTCGATGCGCCGTCCACCCCAGGCCAGGTTGATGATGGCGCGGGATACCGTGATGGCAGTGAACATGGACGCCGTCAGGCCGATCCCGAGGGTCAGGGCGAAGCCCTTGATGGCACCGGTACCGATACCGAACAGGATCACGCAGGTGATGAGCGAGGTGACGTTGGAGTCGGCGATGGTGGAGAAGGCGCGATCAAAGCCCAGGTGAATGGCTTGCTGCACCCCGCGACCATTGCGGATCTCTTCACGAATACGCTCGTAGATCAGCACGTTCGCATCCACCGCCATGCCCAGCGTCAACACGATACCGGCGATGCCCGGCAGGGTCATGGTGGCCCCCGGGATCATCGACATGATACCGACGATGAGCACCAGGTTCATGGTCAGCGCCAGATTGGCCACCCAGCCGAAGGCACGGTAGTAGATCCCCATGAAGAGCACGATCACCAGCATGGCCCAGCCGATGGCTTCCATCCCGCTGTCGATGTTCTGCTGACCCAGGCTCGGGCCTATGGTGCGCTCTTCGACGATCTGGATGGGGGCAATCAGGGCACCGGCACGCAGCAGCAGCGCCAGGTTGTGGGCTTCGTTGGCGTTGTCGATCCCGGTGATGCGGAACTGGCTACCCAGGCGAGACTGGATGGTGGCGACGTTGATCACCTCCTCCTGCTTGCGGAACTTGCGCTTGCCGTCCGGACCAGGCTGACCCACCGGCTTGTACTCGATGAAGACGGTCGCCATGCCCTTGCCAACGTTGTCCTTGGTAAAGTTGGCCATCTTGTTGCCACCCTGACCATCGAGCTTGATGTTGACCTGGGGACGGCTGTATTCATCGAAACCGGACTGGGCACCCACGATGTGGTCACCGGTCAGGATCACGCGCTTTTGCAGTACCACGGGACGACCGTTGCGATCGTTGTAGACCTTGGAGCTCGGCGGCACGCGGCCTGCGGCAGCGGCCTGGATATCGGCAGCCTCATCGACCATGTGGAACTCCAGGGTCGCGGTGGCCCCCAGGATCTCCTTGGCACGGGCGGTGTCCTGGATCCCCGGCAGCTCGACGATGATACGCTCACCGCCCTGCTGCTGGACCAGCGGCTCGGCCACACCCAGTTCGTTCACCCGGTTGCGGATGATGGTGATGTTCTGCTCGAGGGCATACTTCTTCACCTCTTTGACCTTGGCTTCGCTCAGACTGGCCAGCAGGATGAAGTCATCCCCTTTCTGGTCGGTGGTGAAGACAAGATCCGCATTCTGGCGACGCAGGAAGGAGAGTGCCTTGGCCTGATCGGCCTCGTCACGGAAGACCACCTGCACCTGATCCCCGACCCGGCGTACACCAGAGTAGCGGATCTTCTGGGTGCGCAGCTCGGCGCGGAAATCCTGCACCATCTGTTCCTGCTGCTTGGCCAGCGCTTCGGCCATGTCCACTTCCATCAGGAAGTGCACACCGCCCCGCAGGTCAAGGCCGAGCTTCAGGGGCGCCGCGCCGATGGCCTCGAGCCAGGCGGGGGTGGAGGGTGCCAGGTTGAGGGCGGTGATGAAGTTGTCGCCCAGCTTGTTGGCCACTATGTCGCGCGCCTTGAGCTGGTCTTCGGTGTTGTTGAAACGGATCAGGATGAAGCCGTGCTCGAACGCCGCATGCTTGACCGGGATCTTCGCCTCGTCGAGGGTTTCCTTCACCTGATCGAGGGTTTCTAGTTTGACTTCGGCACCACGGCTGGCAGAGACCTGCAAGGCCGGGTCTTCGCCGTAAAGATTGGGGGCTGCATATAGAAAACCGATGGCGATCACGACGATCACCATCAGGTATTTCCACAGCGGATAGCGATTTAACACGCTGTGCTCCTCGGGAGATTAGAGGGACTGGATAGAACCCTTGGGCAGAACGGCAGAGACGAAGTCACGCTTGATGGTGACCTGGGTCTGATCGTTCAGGGCCAGCACAATGTAGTCGCTGTCGGCGGAAACCTTGGCGATCTTGCCGACCAGGCCACCGGAAGTGAGCACTTCGTCGCCCTTGGAGAGGGAGCTCATCAGATTGCGATGCTCCTTGGCACGCTTGGCCTGGGGACGGTAGATCATGAAGTAGAAGATGAGACCGAACACGGCCAGCATGATGATCATTTCCATGCCACCACCCTGTGCTGCCGGAGCCGCGCCTTCTGCATACGCCTTGGAGATAATGCTCATTTAACAACCTCTTATTGATGTAGATTTGAATACTAACTTATATGTCGTTGTTATTTCACGTCATTTTCAGCCAGTGGAGGCACAGGCTTCCCTTGCCGACGGTAAAACTCAGTTACAAAGTCGTCTAATTTACCCTGCTCGATCGCGTCCCGCAAACCCTGCATCACGCGCTGGTAATAACGCAGGTTGTGGATGGTATTCAGACGGGCACCGAGGATCTCGTTGCACTTGTCCAGATGGTACAGATAGCTGCGGGTGTAGTTCTTGCAGGTGTAGCAATCGCAGTCCGCATCCAGGGTGCTGGTGTCTTCCCGGTACTTGGCGTTGCGGATCTTGACCACCCCATCGGTGGTAAAGAGATGACCGTTGCGGGCGTTGCGGGTCGGCATCACGCAGTCGAACATGTCGATACCGCGGCGCACCCCTTCCACCAGATCCTCCGGCTTGCCCACCCCCATCAGGTAGCGCGGCTTGTCGGCCGGAATTTTCGGGCAGACATGGTCAAGGATGCGATGCATGTCCTCTTTGGGCTCACCCACGGCGAGACCGCCGACCGCGTAACCGTCGAAGCCGATCTCAAGGAGACCGTCCAGCGACACATCCCGCAGCGGTTCGTAGACAGAACCCTGGATGATGCCGAACAGGGCGTTCTTGTTGCCCAGCGCATCGAACTTGTCACGGGAGCGCTTGGCCCAGCGCAGGGACATCTCCATGGACTTGCGCGCTTCCTCGTAAGTGGCCGGGTACGGGGTGCACTCGTCGAAGATCATCACGATGTCGGAACCCAGATCGTACTGGATCTCCATGGACTTCTCGGGGTCGAGGAAGATCTTCTCGCCGTTGATGGGATGACGGAAGTGCACCCCCTCCTCGGTGATCTTGCGGATGTGCCCCAGACTGAACACCTGGAAACCACCGGAGTCGGTCAGGATCGGCCCCTGCCAGTTCATGAAGTCGTGCAGATCGCCGTGGGCGCGCATCACTTCCTGACCCGGGCGCAGCCAGAGGTGGAAGGTGTTGCCAAGCAGGATCTGGGCACCGGTCTCACGTACCTCTTCCGGTGTCATCCCCTTGACGGTGCCGTAAGTGCCAACCGGCATGAAGGCCGGGGTCTGGACCACGCCACGCTCGAACACCAGTTGACCGCGACGGGCACGCCCATCGGTGGTTTTCAATTCAAATTTCATTGCTACCTCTATTCAGTCAGAGAAACAGTCTGACAACAAAGGGCCCGAGGGGCCCGGTAATATGAAGCCGGCCGGCATACTGACAAGCAGAGCCTGAACGACTTCTGAAGGGCAAGGCTTAACCCTGCACCCGGCGACGGGTGACGAACATGGCGTCCCCGTAGCTGAAGAAACGGTACTGTCCCGCCACGGCGGCCTGATAGGCGGCCATCACGTTGTCATAGCCGGCAAAGGCGCTGACCAGCATGATCAGGGTGGATTCGGGCAGGTGGAAGTTGGTGATCATGGCATCGACCACCTGGAACTCGTAACCGGGGAAGATGAAGATGTCGGTGTCACTGAAGAAGGGCGCCAGCGGCATGCCCTGGGCCAGGGTCGCCTTGGCCGCGCTCTCAAGGGATCGCACCGACGTGGTCCCCACCGCAACCACACGACCGCCGCGGGCGCGGGTCGCCGCGATGGCATCCACCACCTCTTGGGGCACTTCGGCGTATTCCGAGTGCATGTGGTGATCTTCAATCTTGTCGACGCGCACCGGCTGGAAGGTGCCCGCCCCCACGTGTAGGGTCACGAAGGCCATCTCCACGCCCTTGGCACGGATCTGCTCGAGCAGCGGCTCGTCGAAGTGCAGACCGGCGGTCGGCGCCGCCACGGCACCCGGCTTCTGGTTGTAGACGGTCTGGTAGCGCTCCTTGTCGGCATCCTCGTCGGGACGGTCGATGTAAGGGGGCAGCGGCATATGGCCGATGGCATCCAGAATGGTCAGTACAGGGCGCGGGTCCAGGAAGTGGATCTCGAACAGAGCGTCGTGGCGGGCACGCATCTCGGCCTCGACGGGCACGCCGTCGGCACCGCCATCCAGAAGGAGACGGGTACCTGGCTTGGGGGACTTGGACGAGCGGACGTGCGCCAGCACGCTGTGTTCGTCCAGAATGCGCTCCACCAGCACCTCCAGCTTGCCGCCGCTGGCCTTCTGGCCAAACATGCGCGCCGGAATGACCCGGGTGTTGTTGAACACCAGCAGATCGCCGGGGTTGAGCTGGTCAAGCACATCGACAAAATGACCGTGGCGCAGGGCGCCGGTTTGACCATCGAGCTGCAGCAGGCGGCTGGCGGTACGCTCCGCCATGGGATAGCGGGCAATCAGCTCGTCTGGCAGATCAAAATGAAAATCGGATACTTGCATCTTTCACCTCGGGGGAATCGGCGGCTAGTCTAGTTATCCCCCTCTTCCAAGGCAACCCAAAAGACTAAAAACCCAAGGAAGACAAGGGATAGCGGGCCATTTTGTGAGGTTGGGCCCGTTAAAAAACCTTTAAGGTTTTGTATTGACCCCGATCATGTTCTGGCGACGGGGGCTGGGCTAGGGTGGAAGCAGACACACAAGGAGGCCCACCATGATGACCCTCTCCGAGATCATGACTGAACACCCCTTTACCCTGGGTCCGGAAAACAGCGTCAAGCAGGCGATGGAGCTGATGCAGCAGGAGCGGATCCGTCACGTTCCCATCGTCGATGAACACCAGCATCTGCTCGGTCTGGTCACCCTCTCGGACATCCTGGCCACCCGTGAATCCAAGCTGCTGCTGATCAACCCCGAGCGGGAGGCGGAGTTCACCGACAGCGTCCAGCTCGACGAGATCATGACCCGTCAGGTGGCGAGCGTGGATCCCCACGCCGGCATCAAGGAGGCAGCTCTGTATCTGCAGCGCCACAAATATGGCTGTCTGCCGGTACTCAAGGGGCGCAAGCTGGTTGGCATCGTCACCGAGTCGGACTTCATCGCCGTGGCCATCAATCTGCTGGAGCTGATGGAGGAGCAGGAGCCCCCAACCGACTTTTGATCCCAAAATCCTGTAATAAAATTACAACAAAAGCGTTTTCAGCCTAATTTAACGGCTATTTAAGTGAAACACTTTCAGTTTGACTGTAAAATTACACCACAAAACTTGCGTTGTGACATTCATCACACTATGATGCCCACCATGCAATGGTTGCCGAAGAGGAGATGAGGATTGTGCACCCGCCATCTTCTCTTCATATGTCTGCAAGTTTGCACACCCCGTAGTTAGTCTTTGCTGTAAAGCATATTTATCGCCATTCCTTGTTTGATGACCCGGCCCTGTCTGTGCGACGGCGCCGGGATTTTTTTATCCCTCTTTTTTCTACTGCGCCGCCTCGTCTGCCCCCTTCTCTGCTCACGCAATGAAAACAAATCCGGCCCAGCCCTTGAAAATGTGACATGCAGGACAGAAATTGAACTTCGACAATGAGTTATCTCCGAAGGCCTGAGATATTCATGTTAGGTACAGTTGTGATGGTCTATCTAATAAATAGATTTATGTGATTCAAAATTGTGGCTTTGACCGATTAGAAAAAGTCACTATGATGACTCCATCGAAAGTTAAGCGCCTCGTCTGGCACGACTCTTCAACACCAGACAGGCATATGTACATCACCAAGGAGCAAATACATGTCTACCTACATCAACACTGAAATCAAGCCGTTCAACGCCACCGCCTACCACAATGGCAAATTCGTTCAGGTGTCTGACGCTGACCTGAAAGGCAAGTGGTCCGTGGTGTTCTTCTACCCGGCTGATTTCACCTTCGTCTGCCCGACCGAGCTGGGCGACCTGGCCGACAACTACGCCGAATTCCAGAAGCTGGGCGTCGAGATCTACGCCGTCTCCACCGACACCCACTTCACCCACAAGGCCTGGCACGACACTTCTGACACCATCCAGAAGATCCAGTACCCGATGATCGGCGACCCCACCGGCACCATCACTCGCAACTTCGGCGTGATGATCGAAGAAGCTGGCCTGGCTGACCGCGGTACCTTCGTCATCGACCCGCAAGGCGTCATCCAGATCGTTGAAATCAACGCTGGCGGCATCGGCCGTGACGCACTGGAACTGCTGCGCAAGGTCAAGGCTGCCCAGTACGTTGCTTCCCACCCGGGTGAAGTGTGCCCGGCCAAGTGGAAAGAAGGCGACGCCACCCTGGCCCCGTCCCTGGATCTGGTAGGCAAAATCTAAGCCTCCCCGCTCTGAAGACCGGCCCGTTCAAGGGCCGGTCTTGTTTACGGCCCTCAGAAAATGCGCCGGTCTGCTGTGTGGACCTCTGTTTTCTGTATCCGGTCATCGTGCCGACCCGCATTCAGCAAGAAGGAATTCGACCATGTTAGATACCAACCTCAAACAACAACTCAACGGTTACTTGCAGTACATCGTCAATCCCATCGAGATCAGCGTGTCCGGCAATGACAGCGACAAATCCGCCGAACTCCTGGCATTGGCCAGCGAGATCGCCGAGATGTCCCCCAAAATTTCCCTGACCGATGGCACCAATGCCCGCAAGCCTTCCATGAGCATCGCGCCCCAGGGCCAGGCCCCGCGCGTGCACTTTGCCGGCATTCCCATGGGTCATGAATTCACCTCCCTGGTGCTCGCCCTGCTGCAAAGCGGCGGTCACCCCTCCAAGGCCGATCCGGCCGTGCTGGAGCAGGTGAAGAACCTCAAGGGCGAGTTCCACTTCGAGACCTATATTTCCCTCTCCTGCCACAACTGTCCGGACGTGGTACAGGCCCTGAACCTGATGTCCACCCTGAATCCCGGCATCACCCACACCATGATCGACGGTGCCCTGTTCCAGGATGAGGTGAACGAGCGTCAAATCATGGCGGTCCCGAACGTCTACCTGAACGGTCAGCCGTTCAGCCAGGGCCGTATTTCGCTGGAAGAGATCGTCGCCAAACTCGACACCGGCGCTGCCGAGCGCAAGGCGCAAGAGCTGAGCGAAAAAGCGCCTTATGACGTGCTGGTGGTGGGCGGTGGCCCGGCCGGCGCCGCCGCGGCCATCTATGCCGCCCGCAAAGGCATTCGCACCGCCATTGTCGCCGAACGTTTCGGTGGCCAGGTGATGGACACCGTCGGCATCGAGAACTTCATCTCCGTGCCCTACACCGAGGGCCCCAAGCTGGCCGCCAGCCTGGAGCAGCACGTCAAGCAGTACGGCGTGGAAGTGATCACCGAGCAGCGCGCCGCCGCCATCAGCAAGGATGGTTACGTCAACGTGGACCTCGCCTCCGGTGCCACCTTGAAGAGCCGCGCCGTGATCCTGGCAACCGGTGCCCGCTGGCGCGACCTGAACGTGCCGGGTGAACTCGAGTACCGTACCAAGGGTGTGGCCTACTGCCCGCACTGTGATGGCCCCTTCTTCAAGGGCAAGCGGGTTGCGGTGATCGGGGGCGGCAACTCCGGCATCGAGGCGGCCATCGATCTGGCTGGCATCGTCGAGCATGTCACCGTGGTGGAGTTCGCCGATACCCTGCGTGCCGACGACGTGTTGCAGAAGAAGGCCCGCTCCATGGGCAACATTGACATCATCATGAGCGCCCGCACCACCGAAGTCATCGGCGACGGCAGCAAGGTGGTGGGCATGGATTACGAAGATCGCACCACCGGCGAGATCAAGCATCTGGCTGTGGCCGGCATCTTCGTCCAGATAGGCCTGGTGCCGAACACCGAGTTCCTCAAAGGAAGCGAGATTGCCCTGACCCGCTTTGGCGAAATCGAGATCGACACCAAGGGTGCCACCTCCCTGCCCGGCGTCTATGCCGCAGGGGATGCCACCACGGTACCGTTCAAGCAGATCATCATCTCCATGGGGGCAGGTGCCACCGCCGCTCTGGGTGCGTTTGATTACCTCATTCGCAACCCGGCGCCGGAAGCACAAGCTACCCAGGCCGATGCCGTGACCGCCTGATAACCGCCCAACAAAAAACCGACTCCCTGGAGTCGGTTTTTTTATCCCTGTCGTTGGGTCGCCAGCCTTCAGCGCCCCTGCGGCGCGTCCCTCTCCTGCCCCTCTTCACTCACCGCTCTCTCTTCTGCATCAGTCGCGGGATAGCTCGCCGGCACTGCCTCCCCTTCCAGATCCGTTCTTGGCTCCAGCTCCGCCGTCATGGGGGTGTTGGGGGGCACCGGCATGAAGACCTGGTGCTCCGTCAGCGGAATGGGGGCTCGCTTGCGCCTGCGCCAGCCGAGATAGGCCGACAGCAGCAGACCGCACAGGGCAAAGTAGACGAACAAGCCTTCTGGCCCAACTTGCACCATGACGAAGGGGGCCAGCAGGGGCCCTATCATGGCCCCCAGGCTGTAGGCAAGCAGCAGCCCCTGGTTTGCCCCCAGCACCTGATCCGGGCGCAGTTCATCGCAGGCATGGCTGAGGCTCAAGGGATAGATGGAGAACGCCATGCCCCCCAGCAGGAAGACAAGAGTCCCCTCGACTGGCTCGCGCCAGGGCTCCGGCAGCAGCACCATCAACAACGCGATCAGGGTCAGCAGGGCGCAGAGCAGCAGGATCACCAACCGTCTGTCGTAACGATCAGATGCACGCCCGATGGGATATTGCAGACACATCCCCCCCAGGATCACCAGCGCCATCATGTCCGCCACCTGGGAGAGGGAGGCGCCGCTGTCGGTGAAATAGAGCGGCAACAGCCCATAGATGGCCCCGAGGATGAGGCCCGAGGTAAAGCTGCTGCCCATCCCCGCCGGAGTGAGGCGCACCAGCTCCAGCACTCCCACCGGCTGGGGTGCCACCATGGCCGGCGTCGCCACCCGGGAGAGAGCCAGAGGCACCACGGAGAGAGTCGCCGCCATGGCGCACAGGGCGAACGGCGTCAGCACCATGGGGTCCACCTGCTTGAGCAGCAGCTGGCCCAGGGCAAGTGAACCGTACAGCAGGATCATGTAGAGGGACATCAACCGCCCCCGGTTCGCCGGGGTGCTTGAGACCAGCATCCAGGACTCCAGCACCACGAACAGGCCGCCGGTGGCAAACCCCCCGATCAGCCGCAGCGCCGCCCAGGTGACAGGCTCCACCACCATGCCGTGCAGCAGAAACAGAAAACAGAGCAGGGAGGCATAAGCCGCATAGGCCCGGATATGCCCCACCCGGATGATGAGGCGGGCATTGATGAAGGTCCCCAGCACCAGGCCGCCGAAATAGGCAGCCGACACCAGACCGATGGCCTGGGCGGACACCTGCTCGGCGGAGAGACGCACCGTCAGCAGGGTATTGAACAGACCGTGACCCAGAATGAAGATCACCAGACTGGTCAGGGGGGACAGCAACCTTGTCAGTGCCATGGAGCCTCCTCGCAACAAAAGGGTCATGGTAGCCCCTGCCTCCCGCCCCCTTC